>JADGAR010000002.1 GCA_015231915.1 Magnetococcales bacterium | reverse complement strand
AGGAGTGGGCGGACATTCGGCATGGCTGGCGTGCGGCCAAGGGTTTGGGTGCGTTGGACATTGGCCAGGGGGTTGTGGTGCGGCGCGGCATGGTGGTGGCCGCCGAGGCCATGGAGGGGACCGATGCCATGCTGGCGCGTGCGGGCGGGTTGTTGGATGCGCGCGGTTGGGGTTGGGCCGGGGAGCGTGGCGCGGTGTTCGTGAAGGTGGTCAAGCCGGATCAGGATCGCCGTCTGGACCTGCCCACCATCGGCGTATCCACCATGGAGACCCTGGCTGCGGCAGGCATTCCCGTGATTGCGGTGGAGGCCGGGGGGGCGATGATCGTGGATCTGGAGGCGACCTGCCGGGCTGCCGACCGGCATGGGCTGGTGTTGTTGGGGGTGGCCGGGGAAGATCTGGAAGGCACGGGGTGAGCGCAATGGGCAACGTTCTGGCGGCTGGGGTGATCGGTGTGGGGTATCTGGGCCGTTTCCACGCCCAGAAATACGCGCGCATGCCCGGTGTGCGGCTGGGCGGGGTGGCGGATCTCAATCCGGAACGGGCCAGGCGGGTGGCGGAGGAACTGGGGGTGGCGGCAGTGGCCGATTTTCAGGCCCTGTTGTCGGAGGTGGACCTGGTCTCCGTGGTGACCCCGACCCAGAGCCATGCCGCCGTGGTGGAGGCCTGTCTGCTCGCCGGGGTGCATGTCATGGTGGAAAAGCCGATGACCGTCACCCTGGAGGAGGCGCGTACACTCATCGAACTGGCGGAGCGCCAGCAGCGGGTGTTGCAGGTGGGGCACATCAAGCGGTTTCATCCCACGGTGCGCGCTTTGCAGGCGAGCGGGCTGCTTGGCGAGCCGCGATTCATCGAGTGTCATCGTCTGGCGCCCTTCAAGAACCGGGCGCTGGATGTGGACGTGGTGCTGGACCTCATGATTCACGATGTGGATCTGATTCTCCATTTCGTCCGTTCCCGGGTGGTGGATGTGGAGGCGGTGGGGGCCGAGGTGGTGACCGGCAGGGTGGATATCGCCCATGCCCGCCTCAAGTTCGCCAACGGCTGCATCGCCCATGTGGCCGCCTCGCGACTGGCCCATGAGGCGCGCCGGCAGACGCGGATCTTTCAGACCGACGCCATGATCGAACTCGATTTTTCCGAGCAGACCGTCATGGTACGCAGGCGGGGGCCTGGGGAGATGGTCCTGGACGGGGTGCGGCTGCCCGCCATCGTGGAAAGCCGCCTGCCCGTGCCGCGCAACGATCCTCTGGAAGAGGAGTTGCGCTCTTTCGTTGGCGCGGTGCGTGGGGAGCATCCCCCGGAGGTGAGCGGCAGCGACGGCTACGCGGCCCTGGAGGTGGTGACCGCCATTCGCCGGGAGATCGACGCGTTTACGAGGGACATCCGGGTGTGAGCGCAGATCGGCGTGGGCCGAGGATCATGCTGGTGGCCGGCGAGGCCTCCGGGGATGCGCTGGGCGGGGGGCTTCTGGCAGAGTTGCGGGAACGGTTTCCCGGCCTGGAGGCCTTTGGCGTGGGCGGCGAGCGGATGGTGGCGCAGGGTTTGCGTGGGCTGGGGGATGTCAACGATCTTTCGGTGATCGGTCTGGTGGAGGTGATCCGGCGTCTTCCCGGTCTGCTGCGGATGTACCGGCGACTGGTCGATCTGATGCAAAGGGAGCGCCCGGATCTCCTGGTGACCATCGACCTGCCGGATTTCAATTTTTTGCTGGCGCGGCGGGCCAAGGCGCTCTCCATACCCCGCATCCACTATGTGGGTCCGCAGTTGTGGGCCTGGCGGCGGGGACGGCTGAAGCGGCTGGCGCGGTTGTTGGATCATGTGTTGCTTTTATTGCCGTTCGAGGCAGCGTATTATGCGGGCAGCGGATTGCCGGTGAGCTTCGTGGGTCATCCGCTGGCGGCACGGCCCCTGCCCGACGCCTCTGAGGTTGCCCGGATGCGCGCCGACCTCGGCCTGGCCGGGGAGGAGAGGCTGGTGGTGTTGCTGCCCGGCAGCAGGCTTGCGGAGTTGAAGCGTCATTTGGGGATCATGGTCTCTGCCGCGCTCCGGCTGCACCAGGAAGGGGGGGTGCGTTGCGCCCTCGCCCTGGCCGAAACCATGCTCCCGGAGGATCTGGATCGGGTGATGACGGCGCATCCGGACCCGGCGGCGCGGGCATTCTTCCGGCAAATCGCCGTGCGGCGGGGTGCGACGCGGCTGCTGCTGGCCGCCGCCGACGCCGCCATGGTGGCCTCCGGTACCGCCACCCTGGAGGCGGCCCTGATCGGGACGCCGATGACCGTCATGTATCGGGTGAACTGGCTCACCTACCAGATCGGTCGTCGGGTGATCCGGGTGGAGCATATCGCTCTGCCCAATCTGGTGGCCGGTCGCGGACTGGTTCCGGAACGGATTCAGGGTGAGGCGCGCCCCGAGGTGCTGGCCGAGGATGTGCGCGGCCTGTTGCACGATCCGGAGTGCGCGCGGCGTCAGCGGGAGGGCTTCCGGGAGATCCGGCGGGCGCTCGCCGTGCCGTCGCGCAGCGCCGGAGCGGTGATTGCGGATTGGCTGCACGGCGCTCGTGGCGCCTGATGGATTTTTTTCGACCCCCTTTTTTGAGGAGTACGCAAACATGGCGACCCTAGCCTTGACCCAGGAGAATTTCGAGGCCACCGTCACAGGCAATGACATCGTGGTGATCGACTTCTGGGCCGACTGGTGCGGCCCGTGCAAGGCGTTCGCTCCGATTTTCGAGAAGGTCGCGGCTTTGTTTCCCGACGTGGTGTTCGCCAAGGTGGACACGGACCGGGAGCAGGAGTTGGCAGCGGCGTTCGAGATTCGCTCGATTCCCACCCTGATGATCTTCCGGGAGAGCACCATCCTGTTCATGCAGCCGGGAATGGTGCCGGAAAAGGTCCTGAAGGATCTGGTGGAAAAGGTGCAACAGTTGGACATGGCGGAAGTGCGGAAAAAACGGGTGGAGATGCAATGATTTTTCAGGCGGAATTGTGGTTGCCTGCCGGGAGCTGATTGCATATACTCCATGATTTGGGGAGGATCCACATGGGGGTGAAGTCGTGATGCGGCGGCGCGCGTTGATTGTCGGCAACTGGAAGATGAACGGCCTGATCGAGTCGTCGTGCGATCTCGCGGATGCCGTTCTGTCCGGGCTTGACCAGCGTGCGGATCGCATGTTGCGTTGCGAGGTGGTGATCTGTCCGCCGGCGACCGCCCTGTATGCCTTGCATCAGCGGCTGGGCGGGGGGGTGCTGAAACTGGGCGGTCAGAATCTCTCGGAACACGAAAGCGGCCCTCACACCGGTGAAGTGTGCGGCATCATGCTGCGCAACGTGGGGTGCTGGTTTGTTATCGTCGGCCACTCCGAACGCCGTGCCACGGGCGAGGGGAACGAACAGGTGGGACGCAAGATGGCCGCCGCGTTCCGGGATGGCCTGATCCCCATCGTCTGCGTGGGCGAGACCCTTGACGAGCGGGAGCGGGGCGCTGCCGAGGCGGTGGTGCGGGAACAGATTGCCGCACTTCTGCCCTGTTTGCCTGTTGCCCGCAACAAACGGGAATCCCTGGTGGTGGCCTACGAACCGGTCTGGGCCATCGGTACCGGTCGCAATGCCGAGCCGGAGCAGATTCTCGCGATGCATGGTTTCATTCGCTCGCTCCTGACGGAGGCGCTGGGTGCGGCGGGCGAGAAGGTGCGTATCCTGTACGGCGGTTCCCTCAAGCCGGCCAATGCCCGGACGATCCTGGCGCTCGGGGATGTGGATGGGGGCCTGATTGGCGGTGCGGCGCTCAAGGCCGCCGATTTCCTGGCGATCATCGACGCCGTGCCCGATGAATATTGACTGTTTTGCGTAATAGAAGGTTGCGAAATGTCTCTGATCCTGACGGTCTTGCATATTTTGGTTTCCATTGCCCTGGTGTTCGTGGTGCTGTTGCAGAAAGGGGGTGGGGCAGACATGGGCGCCGCTTTCGGCGGCACCTCCCAGAGTCTGTTCGGCGCCGGCGGATCGGGCAATTTCTTGAGCAAGCTCACCGCCACCCTGGCCACGATCTTCATGGTGACCAGTCTCACCCTGGCCTTTTTCACCACCCATCGGGATGTCAGTTCGGTCATGGATCAGGCCCCGGCCACCCAGAGCCGGCCCGCCGCCCCTGCCAAGGAACCGGAGAGCGGACCTCCGGTCCCTGCCAAGTCCAGTTCCGCCGCCAAACCCGCTCCGGAGGCGCCGCGCGACGCCAAAGCCCCGGTCCCGGAGACCGCCAAGCCCGTTCCGCCCCCGCCCGATGCCCCGAAGAAGAGCGGGGAGTGAAGGATGCGACCCCCCGCACCAGATTTTTTTCTGGATGCGTGGCAAGCGGGGGGTCTCTCGGTATTGGATGAACGTTCATGAATGGTATGCCGTCCAGTGAGTCGGATGAGCGGTATCGACTGTTGCTGGAAGAAAACCAGTCGTTGCGGGCAACCAACAAGAAACAACATGAATTACTGAACAAGCTGATTCTGCAATCCAAGCGTTTGACAAAACAGAACGAATCTCTCGAGCAGCAATCGCAGATTCGTGCCGTTGTCAATCGTCTCCTGCTGGATGCGCTGGAACCGCTGACGTTGCAGGAGCACCTCGATCAGGCGATCTTTCTGATCACCTCCCTGCCCTGGCTGGAGAGCCGGATCATCGGGGCGATCTTTCTGTGGGACGAGGAACGCCGGGAGTTGCGCCTCGCGGCGCAGCGCGGTCTGCCCCAGGAACTGTCGGAGCGTTGCGTGCGGGTTGACGCCGGCCACTGCCTGTGTGGCCGGGCGGCTGCGACCCGGGTGGCGGTGGAGGTCGCCCACTCGCAGGAGGTGGCGGACGGCAATCTGGACGGCATTCCCGATCATGGCATTTTCTGTCTGCCCATTCAGGGTGGGGACCGGCTGATCGGCGTGCTCAACCTGCGGGTGGAGGCCGGCTATCAACTGAGTGGCGACAACAAGAACCTGCTTCAGGTGATCGTCAACACCCTGGCCGGCCTCATCATGCGTTGCCAGCAGGAGGAGGAACTGGCCAAGGCCAAGCGTTACGCCGAACAGGCCACCCTGGCCAAAAGCGCCTTTCTGGCCAACATGAGCCACGAAATCCGCACCCCCATGAACGCCATCATCGGCCTGAGTCATCTGTGTCTGCAAACCGCGTTGACCGATCAGCAGCAGGATTATCTGCGCAAGGTACACAATGCCGCCAACTCCCTGTTGCGACTGCTCAACGACATTCTCGATTTTTCCAAGATCGAGGCGGGCCGGCTGGAGATGGAGTGCGTGGAATTCGAGTTGGGCGAGGTGTTGGAGAACCTCACCTCGGTGATTTCGGTGAAGACCAGGGAAAAGGGGTTGCAGTGGTTGTCGGAGGTGGCAGCGGAGGCGCCGCCTTTTTTGCGTGGCGACCCGTTGCGTTTGGGGCAGGTGTTGACCAATCTGGCCAACAACGCCGTCAAGTTCACGGAGCACGGGGCGGTCTCCGTGACGGTGCGGATGGTGGAGGAGAGCGCGGAGGAGATCCTGCTGGAGTTTGCCGTGCGGGATACCGGCATCGGCATGACTCCGGAACAACTGGGCAAACTGTTCCAGGAGTTCAGCCAGGCGGACAGCAGCACGACGCGCAAGTACGGTGGCACCGGTTTGGGATTGGCCATCTCCAAGCGTCTGGTGGAGATGATGGGCGGGACCATCCGGGTGGAGAGCACACCCGGCGAGGGGAGTCTGTTCATCTGCACCGCCCGTTTCGGCAGGGTCGCCGAGCAGGCGTCCAAGCCCGCCCACGCCCGCCGGCGCGGCCATCCCGGGGATGCCGAGGGGGGGGAGGATGCCCGTTCCCGGATTGCCGGCGCGCACCTGTTGCTGGCAGAGGATAACGAGATCAATCAGCAGGTGGCCAGGGAACTGCTGGCCAAGGTCGGCGTCACGCTGACCATCGTGGAAAACGGTCGCCTGGCTGTGGAACGGGTGGCGCGGGAACATTTCGACGGTGTCCTCATGGATCTGCAGATGCCGGTGATGGACGGTCTGGACGCCACCCGGATGATCCGTCGCGAGGGTTCCCGCGCGGCGGAAATTCCCATCATCGCCATGACGGCCAATGCCATGGTGGGCGATCAGGAGGCCTGTCTGACGGCGGGGATGAACGATCACATCGCCAAGCCCATCCACCCCGATACCCTGTATGCCGTGCTGGCCCGCTGGATTCGTCCCGCCAGGCCGCAGGATCCCGCATCCCTGCCCGGCGAGAGTGCCGAGTCCGTTGCGACGCAGGCGCTGCCCGATCTGCCGGGATTCGACACCCGCCAGGCCATGGATGTGATGGGCGGCAACGTGGCATTGTATATTGACATTTTGCGGCGTTTCGTCTTCAATCAGGAAAATGCCTGTTCGTTAATGTTTGACCAGTTGGCGGCCTCGGACTGGTCCGCGCTGGAGCGCACGGCCCACACGCTCAAGGGGTTGGCCGCCAACATCGGCGCGACGGAGTTGCGCATGGCGGCCATGGCCATCGAGGCAGGGGCGCGGGAGAGGATCGACGCGGGGGAGATCCGGACCAGGCTGGAGCGCGTCGCGCGGGAGTTGCGGGAGGTGCTGGAGACGATCCGGCGCGCCGTGCCCGGAGTGGCGGGGCATGACCCACAAGACGCTGGCGATACCGAGGAGGGGGTGACCGACAAGGCCGCCTTGCAACCGCTTTTCCTGGAGGCCGCCGCTTTTGTGGCCAATTTCGATTCGGATGCGGAGGCGGTTTGCGAGCGGATGAAGCCGTTGCTGAAAACCACACGCGACCGCAATCACCTGATCACTCTCCAACAAAAATTGGCGGAATACGATTTCGAGGCCTCTCTTGAAGTGATGCGCCAATGGGCAGGGGAGGCGGGCTTGACATTGGTCGCCCGGGAGGAGGAACCATCATGAAACATTCTCATGCCCCCAAGGACGGCACGATCCTGTTGGTGGACGATCAGCCGGATCAGATCAAGGTCATCAAGGCGGCGCTGGATGATCATTATCTGGTCAAGGTGGCCATTCGGGGAGAGGTGGCCTGCCAGATTGCCGCCGGGGGCGGGATCGATCTGATTCTTTTGGATATCCTGATGCCGGGGATGGATGGCTACGAGGTGTGTCGTCGTTTGAAGGCGGATCCGGCCACGGCGGGCATTCCGGTGCTGTTTTTGACCTGCAAGGATACCCAGGATGACGAGTCCGTGGGCCTGCGGCTGGGTGCGGTGGATTTCATCCGCAAGCCGAGCAGTGCCGCCGTGGTGTTGCTGCGCTGCCGCAATACCATCGCCTTTATACGGGCCAGGGAGGATCTGGAGCGCAAGAATGCCCAGTTGCAGGAGGCCCTGCGGGTGCGCGAGGAGATGGAACGGATCGCCCGGCACGATCTCAAGGCCCCTTTGTCCGCCATCCTGAGCCTGCCGGAACTCCTGCTTTTGAAAGGACAATTCACTCCGGAGCAGGTCAATTTCCTGCAAATGATCGAAAGGAGCGGGTATGTCATGCTGGAGATGATCAACAAGTCGTTGGATCTCTTCCGCATGGAAAACGACACCTATCCGTTTCAACCGGAGCCGTTCGACCTGTTGGAGACCCTGAAGCATATCGTGGCCGACTGCACCCGCCACAGCCATGTGGTCAAGGCGCGGATCGTCATGGCGGAGGGGGAGCGGTTCCCGGTTCTGGGCGAGAAATGGTTGAGTTATCCGCTGTTCTACAATCTGGTCCTGAACGCCATCGAGGCGGTCGATTCGGCTGGAGAGGTGCTGATCGAACTGTCCAGCGACGAGGCGTTCGGCAAAATTCGGATCAGCAATCCCGGCGAGGTGCCGCCGGAAATCCGTGACCGTTTTTTCGAGAAGTACGTCACGAGCGGGAAACCCAAGGGCACCGGCCTGGGCACCTATTCCGCGTGGCTGGCTGCCCGGACCCAGAATGGGCGGATCGAATTGGACGCCAGCGTTCCCGGCAGGACCTCGATTCTGGTCTCTCTGCCCCGTCCGCGCGAGGGTGAGGCATCTTCATGACGACGCACAGGCCCCTGGTGTTGGTGGTGGACGACACCCCGGACAACATCACCATCCTGAAAAAGGTGTTGGAACGGGATTGTGCGGTGCGGCCAGCCATCAACGGCAAGGCGGCGCTGAAGGCGGTTCTGGTTGCGCCGATGCCGGATCTGATCCTGCTGGATGTCATGATGCCGGAGATGGATGGTTACGAGGTGTGCCGGCAACTCAAGGGGGATCCCCGCACGCGGGAGATACCGGTCATTTTTGTGACCGCCCGCTCGCAGGTGGCGGATGAGGTGCAGGGTCTGGAGATGGGAGCGGTGGATTACATCGTCAAGCCGATCTCCCCGCCGATCGTGCTGGCGCGGGTCAGGACCCATCTGGCGTTGAGCGCGGCCAACCGGCAACTGGAAGCCCACAATCATCGCCTGATGGAGGAGCGCGATCTGATGGAGTCGATCCTCCTGAAGATGCACGAGGCCTGCCGTTTCGAGTCCCGCTGGGCGTGTCATCTGGCCGTGCCGTTGGAGGCGACCGCCGGGGACATGCACCTGGCCGCCTTTGCCCCGGACGGGCGACATATGGTGTTTTTGGGGGACTTGACGGGTCACGGTCTGCCTGCCGCGATCGCTGCGCCTCTGGTCAGTTATATTTTTTCACACATGGTCGATGCCAACGCGCCGGGGGAGCGTCTGTTGCGGGAGGTCAACCGGCAGCTCAACATGCGCTTGCCGGTGGGTTTCTTTTGCGCCGCCATTCTGCTGGAGATTGATGCCGGGCGTACCCGCGCCACGGTATGGAACGCGGCCATGCCCGAGGTCCTGTGGTTGCGCGAGGGAGTCTTTCTGGGATCTTGCGTATCCGAGAGCCTGCCGCTGGGCGTCGAGGAGGATCTGGCCCCCGACGGATTGGCGACGCACCTGGAACTGGCGTCCGGGGATCGGCTTTATCTTTATTCCGACGGGATCATCGAGGCGGTCAACCCGGAGGAGGAGCCTTTCGGTCTGCCGCGTTTGCAGACCTTTCTGCTGGAGATGGCCGCCGGGACCACCACCCTGGAGGATCTGCCCCCTCTGCTCGAGACGTTCACCAATGCCTCGGTGCACGATGACCTGACCTTGATCGAGGTGATGGTCTAGGCAGCGTTGCGTTCACTGGAAGAAATTCTTGAAAAAATCCGGTTGCAGCAGGTGCGGGAAATGGTTGGCCGGCTGGAAATCGGCCAACTGCGACTTGCCGCGATTGAGGTGCCAACCCAGCAGGGACTCGGCGTCCTCGGAGTAGGCGAAATAGCGCAGTGACGACCAGATGGCCCAATGCTTGAGATCCTTGTGGACGAACAAGGCGATCTTTTCCTCGCCGCGCATCACGTCGTACCAGCGGATGGTGCCGTCCTCCAGGGCGACCACCACCCACGCGCTGTTGCCGGAGACGTTCACCGCCCAGACCGGCGCCTGCGTGGCCACGGTCCATTGGGCATGGCCGCTCTTGGCGTAGAACCGCAAATGTCGCGAGGTTCCCAGGACGAAAAAGCGGTCCTTCGGATCCAAGGCCAGGGCGTGCAGGATCTCCCCGCGATCCAGTTCCATGGGATGCCCGTTGAAGGTCACCGGTGCCTCCCCCCCGCCGGCGATGCGGATCTCCGTCGATTGGGTGCGGGGGGCGCTCAACCCTTGCGCCGTGAGGCCGGCGTTGAGCAGGAG
Source organism: Magnetococcales bacterium (assembly GCA_015231915.1). Lineage (GTDB taxonomy): Bacteria > Pseudomonadota > Magnetococcia > Magnetococcales > Magnetaquicoccaceae > Magnetaquiglobus. Next base: position 105,380 of record JADGAR010000002.1, on the reverse strand, counting down.
TTGGCTTACGGAAAATTGCTGCCGGCTTTTGTCGGCAGCGAATTCCACCACATCCCCGCGATGGGAGACCCGCAGATCCATGGCGCTCCCTTTGAAGTTCAGCAGGGTCGATTCCTTGATGAAGATTGGAAATCCCTGATGGTCCAGCATGCCGATGGTCGGGTCTGCCGCCGCGAAGACCAGTCCGCCATCCTTGAGGGGCAGGATTTGCATGACCGGGGCATGGGTGGTCGCCACATCGATATACTCCCCGCGCCCTTTGTGGTTCGGTTCTCCGGCCAGCCCCCAGATGCGGATCAGGGTGCGTCCCTTGTCGGCATGGCTGCCGCCCGCATAGAGGGTGCGACCGTCGGCAGACCAGGCGACCGTCCAGAGATTGTGCGCCACCCCCGTCACCTCCGGGAAATAGAGCAGCCCAAGGTCCGTACCGGACAGGACCGCCACCGTGGGGCGATCCCGGAATCCTACCGCCACCTTGCTGCCGTCCGGCGAGAAGGCCACCCCGTGAGGCTGGGCGTTGCGTGCCAGTTGTTTGACCACCTGCAGGCGGAAATTGGCGTCGTACAGTCGCACCGCTCCGTCGTAACTGCTGGTGACCAGTTTGCCATCCGGGGCGAAATCGACCCAGGTGGCGGGGACATTGTACGGCTCCCCCTGGTAGACCAGCGCGCCGTCCGGAATGCCGTAAACCCGCAACCCCGCCGTGTTGGCGAACACCGTGGCCAGATAGGAGCCGTTGCGCGAAAAGGCCATATGGGTGATGGCCTCCGGCAGATTGATGATGCGTCTGCGTATGACTCCCGAACGGACATCGATCAGGTAGATGCAATAGTTGTCCTCCCACTCCTGGCCGGTTTGACCCGAAACCGCCACGGTGCGTCCGTCGGGAGAGAAGGCGAGAGAGTAGAGCGCCCCTTCGTTGGTAAGACCGATGGGTACGCGAAAGGTGAGAACAGGCTTGCCTGAGCGCAACGACCAGACGCGCAAGGTTTTGTCGTCCGCGACCGAAAAGATGAAGCGTTCCTCGTTGTCGATGGCGATGTGGCGTATCTGACCGGTATGCATGCCGGTCTCGACCCGGGGCAAAGGTTCCGCAGGGGGGGTGCGTTCGTTGGTCACGCACAGGCCGGCAGCGGGCAGGGCGCAGAGCGACACCATCAGGCACAGGGCCGACAGGTGGCGAAAGAGCAGACCGAATGAATTTTTCATGGTGTTCGCATCAATTTTGAGGTATGATTCATCGATACCGAATACCGATGTCGATAGGCGCTCAAGCTTTCCCGGAGTGTTCGATGACCCCGAAATTCCTTGCCTCCGACTTGACCCAACTGGATCCCGTGGCCCTGGAAAAGATCGCCAGGATCGCCGAACAGGCCAGGCGTTCCCTGTTGCTGGGGATCGCCACGATCCGTCACATGGACGACCCCCCCGAGACCGGCCATGCGGAGGATTCGGACCAGATGGTGGCGCAATTGGGACGCCTGACCCTCATGTGGGACGAGATCTTTCAGCGCGCCAGCCAGTTGTTGCACAACGCCGACGAATCGGACGTTCCCTGGCCGGAACCCGAGCAGCCGGCCCCCCTGGTGACCTTGCACTAGAGGCATCCCGCCGGATCTTCCAACAGGCCCCGCTCCCGCATCACCAGATAGATCTCCCGGCTGATCCAGGCATCGGTGGCGGCATAAACCAGCTGGAATTTCTTGAGTTCCGGGTTCTCCCAGTTGGAACATTGCGCCCGCTTGGAGATGCGCATCCCGAACAGATGGGCGGCCAATCCGCGCAGTCCCTGACTGGCGATGGAGGATTTGCGGGCAATCTCGCCCACGTCCACGAAGCCGCGTGGATGGAAGGAGAACAGGGTTTGCAGGGCGCGCACGTCGTAATCGAGGCCCACGCCGACCTTTTTGCGGGCCGGATCACTCAACAGGCGGATCAAGGGGGCAAAATTGCCCATCCCCTTGAACTGAAAGAGATACACGGTATCCGCAGCCGCCAGTTGCAGCAGGGCGGGAAAGTAGTTCTCGCCCTTGCGAAAGGCGGGTTTGGTTTCCGTATCGAAACCCAGCACCTCTTCTTTGGCCAAATGGGCCACGGCCTCCGCCGCCTCCTGGTCGGTGCGGCTCAGGTGGATGGGGCCGTTCCAGCGTTTCACCGGGAGCTGGTTGACCTCCTCGCTGGTCAGCTTGCGGGTCCATGCCGCCGGAATGCCGGCCCGGAAGTGCGATGGGGATGGATGGTTCATGAGCCGGTCAGGTTTCCTTTGCCGCGGTTGCCGAGTGTGGTCACGGTGGAGAGCAGCAGGCGCCAGAAAAAGAGTGGATGCAAGGTGCGCAGCAGGATCTCCCGGTAGGTCGCGCTGCCGGTGAAGGTATCCCACAACACCCGGCTCATGGCGCGCCGTTCCGGGGCCATGGGGGCTTCGCGCCGCACCATGTCCACCATGCCGCGCCGCAGGAATCGCCATTTCTGGTAGAGCACCGTTATCTGAAAAATCACTTTCCCGATCCCATTGTCCCGGTCGATGGCGCTGATGACCGGGAGATATTGCCGCTGAAAATCATTGGCGGAAATCCCGAAAAACAGGGCCGTCACCACGCTGGCCTTGGCCGTGGTGTAGGCCGCGCCGATGCCATCCTTGTAAAGCCGGGAGATGGCGGCATCCCCCACCAGGACCACCCGGTCGCCGTAAGGGTGGATGGCCGGACCCAGATTCAGACGCGGGCCGCACTGGCAGGCCACGCCCGATCCCTGCTGACACTTGATGCCCTTCCTCCAGGCCAGGTCCGGGGGGAAGCAGCTGCGGGTCTCGGGGGCGGCGAAGAACCGTTCCGCCACCTCCTGATCCACATCGTCCCCCAACAGGCAGACCGTGACGTACTCCACCTTGGGGATGATCGCCGCAAACTTGAGCCGCGGGATATCCAGCAGGAAGATGTGCATCGAATTGCCCAACAGACGCTGCACCGTTTCGGCCCCCAGGTGAACCTCCACCACCAGCCCCCGCGTCACTGGCGGAGGCTGAAAGTCGATGCCAAGCCCTTCGAAGAGCTTCAGCCCGCTGGTGTTGACCCCCACGGCCCCGATGAGCAGGTCGTAGGTGTCCGGGTTGCCCTGACGGGTGGAGACCTGGGGACGGCCATCCTGTGCCAGGGTCAGCTCCGCCACCCGCTGCGGCAGCAGCCTGGCCCCCTTCTGCCGCGCCATCTCCAACAGAAAGCCGTCGAAGCTGGTCCAGGGGTGTTCATCCGTCTCCGGGGCGCGGGGGCCGCCGCCGCGATAGACCGTGGCGATGCGCAGCTCATCCGCCGGGGTGGGGATGGAGACCACCGGCAGACCGCTGGTATGCAGCACGTAGGCATCGATGCCACGCTGCACCACCAGGGGCGGCAGGTTGATCCCCTCGGCGGCCAGGGTTTGCACCAGGGTCTCGGAGACCACTCCCGCGCACATGTTGCAACCGGCAGGACCGAACCGGGCAAAATCCCGTGGTTCATAAATGTCCACATGCAGGTTCAGGCCGATACGCGCGGCCAGTTCCAGGAGGAAATAGGCCGCCAGGGAGCCAGCCGGTCCGCCGCCCACCACCGCCACCCGCGCCTGGTCCGTGAGTTTCATGTCACACCCGGTTCCGCCAGGATCACGCAGGCAGGGTCGGCCTTGGCCCGCATCAGGGCCTTGTAGGCCGCCTGGTTCAGGGCGATGGTGTGGTTGTGCTCCGGAAAGATCGCCACGCCGCACGCCAGTCGGCATTGGTACTCCTCGCCGTTCCCCGGGAAGCGCAGTTCGCCGAAGTTCCGGCGCACCTTTTCGATCACCTGGACCGCAGCGTTCCCGTCGGCTTCGTACAGGAGCAGCCCGAAGCGGGAGCGACCGAAGCGGCCCGCCACGTCCGTGCGCCGCAGATGCTCGCGCAACAGGAGGGCCAGATCGTGCAGGATCCGTTCCCCTGCTGCGGTGCCATGGCGCTCCTCGACGGCCTCGAATTCGACGATGTCCAGCAGGACGAAGGCCATGGTCTGCTTGAGCCTTCTGGCCCGTTTCACCTCGCTTTCCAGAAAGGCCGCCAGATCGATATAGCTGGAAAAGCCGCTGATGGGACAACACTCCACGGTCAGGGCATGGTCGCGCATCAATTCGTGGTCCTGCTCGTAGATGCGCTGCGCCAGCTTGCGGATCAGGCGGTAGGCCAGGGAAGGGTCCTGATGCAGCCGGGCCAGAAAGGTCTTTTCGTCCAGTTGCAGGACACGCACCTCCGTCACCGCGCGTGCCGTGGCGATCCTCGCCCGGTTGGAAAAAAGGGAAATCTCGCCGAAGATCTCCCCTTCCCCCAGGGTGTTCAAATGGCGGGGTCCGTACTCGGAGTCCATGACGATCTCCACCTCGCCCTTCTGGATCACGTACATGGCGCGCGCCGGTTCTCCCTGGAGAAAGATGGCTTCTCCGGGCGCGAAACGTTTGCCGAGTTCTCGTCCGCCCTTCATGCTCCGGGTGTGCCGGTTTACAGCGCGTTGGCGTCGCGTTCGCCGGTACGGATGCGGATCACCCGTTCCACCGGCGTGACGAAGATCTTGCCGTCACCGATGCGACCGGTGCGGGCGGCCCGCTCGATCGCCTCCACGGCCTGATCCACCCGGTCGTCCTCCAGGACCACTTCCACCTTGAGCTTCGGCAGGAAATCCACCACGTATTCGGCGCCGCGGTACAATTCGGTATGGCCTTTCTGGCGTCCGAAGCCACGCACTTCCGTCACGGTGATGCCCTGGATCCCCACCTCGGCCAACCCTTCCTTCACATCATCCAGCTTGAACGGTTTGATGATCGCTTCGATTTTTTTCATGATTTCTCTATTTCCTTGTGATGGTTCATGGTCAACTGGCGGGTGGCGCGCCATCCTTGTGAAGCTTGAAGATCAGTGCATCCAGGATGGCCATGTAGGATGCCTCGATGATCCGTTCCGAAACCCCCACCGTACCCCAGTTCCGGACGCCGTCCTCCCACTCGATGAGAACGCGCACCATGGCCCCGGTCCCCTTGCGACCGCCCGAGGATGCCGGCAGGATGCGGACCTTGTAGTCCACCAGCGAGACGTTGTGGATCGAGGGATAGTACCAGTCCAGCGCCCGTCGCACGACCCGGTACAAGGCGTCCACCGGCCCGTCCCCCTCGTCGATGACATGGACCGGCTTGCCGCCGACGGTCATGCGCACCGTGGCTTCGGCATTCACCAGTCGTTCGCCCTCCCGGCCCACGGAGCGGGAGTCGATGACGCGGAACCCCTGATCCGTGAAATAGGTGGGCAGCCGGCCCAGGGCGCGCAGGAGCAACAACTCGAAAGAGGCCTCTGCGGCGTCGAACTGGTAGCCGCGAAACTCCAGTTCCTTGATGTCGTTGAGCACGGTCATCAGCCGGGGATCCTCGGGGTTGACATCCGCCAGACCGAAGTCGCCCAGCTTGTAGAGCAGATTGCTGCGTCCCGCCTGTTCGGAAAGGAGAATGCGTCGTCTGGCGCCCACCGCCTCCGGCGGGATATGCTCGTAGGTGGCCGGGTCCTTGAGGACTGCGGAGACATGCACCCCCCCCTTGTGGGCGAAGGCCGAGGCCCCCACGAAGGGCTGGTTCTTGTGGGGCGAGCGGTTGCACATCTCGTCCACGAAGCGGCTCACGCCGGTCAGACCGGCCATGCCTTCGTTCCCCATGCGGATGGCGCGACCCATCTTGAGGAGCATGTTGGGGATGATCGAGGTGAGATCCGCATTGCCGCACCGTTCGCCGAGACCGTTGATGGTCCCCTGGACATGGGTGGCGCCCGCCTCGACGGCGGCCAGGGTATTGGCCACGGCCAGGCCGCTGTCGTTGTGGCAGTGGATGCCCAGCAGGTGGGCCGGCAACGCCAGTTGCCGCACGATTCGTCCCACCTCGGACGGGAGGGTGCCGCCATTGGTGTCGCACAGGATCAGGCCGTTGGCCCCGGCGTCGCGGGCAGCGGCCAGGGCCTTCACGGCATAGTCGGGATCCGCCTTGTAGCCGTCGAAGAAGTGCTCCGCGTCGAAGAAGACGCAATCGGTTCTGCTTTTGAGGTAACGGATCGAGTCGAAAATCAGGTCGAGGTTTTCCTGCAGCCCGATGCCCAGGGCACGGGTGACGTGGAGTGTCCAGGTCTTGCCGAAGACGGTGATCACCGGGGTGGCGGCCTCCAGGAGGGCGCGCAGCACGGTGTCCTGTTCCGCCGGCACCCGTGCCCGCCGCGTGGAGCCGAAGGCCACCAGGCGGCTGTTTTCCAGCCGCAGCTCCCTGGCGCGGGCGAAGAAGGCCTGATCCTTGGGGTTGGCGCCAGGCCAACCCCCCTCGATGTAATCCACACCCAGCAGGTCCAGGCGCCGGGCGATGCGGAGTTTGTCCTCCAGAGAGAATTGTACCTCTTCGCTTTGCGATCCGTCGCGCAGGGTGGTGTCGTAGATGACCACGAGTTCCTCGGCGCGCACCGGGATCCGGGCGCGGGATTTGTCTCGCGGTTTGCCTGGAGAAGTGGTTTCAGTCTCGGACACGATCTCCGGCATCCTTGTCCAATTCGAAAGCCTGGTGCAGGGAGCGCACGGCCAACTCCATGTATTTTTCGTCGATCACCACGGAGATCTTGATTTCCGACGTGGAGATCATGCGGATGTTGATGTTGTCGGCGCTCAGTGCCTTGAACATGCGCCGGGCCACCCCGGAGTGGGAGCGCATGCCGACGCCGATCACCGAGACCTTGGCGATGTCGGGATCGCCGGTCACGCTGGTGGCGCCGATGCGACCGACAGGCTCCTTCAGGATGGCCAGGGCCTGTTTGTAATCCCCCTTGGGCACGGTGAAGGTGACATCCGTGTCGCCGCTGCTGGCGGAGATGTTCTGGATGATCATGTCCACGTTGATATTGGCATCGGCGAGGGTGCCGAAGATCAGGGCCGCCACCCCCGGTTTGTCCGGAACGCCCGTCACGGTGATCTGGGCTTCGTCCCGATTGAATGCGATTGCGGAAACCACGACTTGTTCCATGACATCATCCTCTTTGGTCAACAGGGTTCCGGTTCCTTCTTCGAGGGAGGAGAGTACCCGCACGGGCACGTTGTATTTCATGGCCAGTTCCACGGAGCGGGTTTGCAGCACCTTGGCGCCCAAAGAGGCCATTTCGAGCATCTCCTCGTAGGAGATGCGTTCCAGTTTGCGCGCCTTGGGCACGATGCGGGGGTCGGTGGTGTAGACGCCGTCCACATCGGTGTAGATGTCGCAGAAGTCGGCCTCCAAAGCGGCGGCGAGGGCGACCGCCGAGGTGTCGGAGCCGCCCCGGCCCAGGGTGGTGACGGAACCCTCCTGGTCCATGCCCTGGAAGCCCGCCACCACCACGATGCGGCCCTGGGCGAGATCCGCGCGGATCCGTTCGGCCTCCACGTCGAGGATGCGGGCCTTGGAGTAGACGCTGTCGGTGACGAAACGGACCTGCCACCCCTGATAGGATCGGGCCGGCACCCCCAGGGTCTCGATGGCGATGGCGAGCAGGCCGATGGAGACCTGTTCGCCGGTGGAGACCACCACATCGTATTCCCGTTTGCTGTAGTCCCCTCCGGAGAGGTCTTCCACCAGGGCGACCAGGCGGTTGGTTTCGCCGGCCATGGCCGAGACCGTCACCACCACCTGATTGCCGGCCCGGTGCGCCTTGACCGCCCTGGCGGCCACGTTGCGGATGCGGTCCAGGGTGCCAACCGAGGTGCCGCCATATTTTTGTACGATCAGACTCACGGTTCGTTCAACCTCGCATGCGTTACAGCCGGAACGCCTCGCCGGCCTCGAAGCCCGGCAGGAGGGGGGCCAGGGTGTCGAAGAGGGGTTCCTGGCGGAAGGATCCGCCATGGATGCGTTTGGCGTTCATGGCCACGTCGTCGGAGTTGCCGACGATGCCGGCCAGCACCCCATCGGGGCGCAGCTGGCCCAGCAGATGGTAGGGGATCGCCGGGACCGCGCCGCACAGGAGAATGGCGTCGAATTTTTCCCCGTCGGGCCAGCCGTCGGCCAGGGGGCCGACCTTCCAGGCGACCTGTTCCCGGTCGGTGAGGGAGGCGCCGCGTTCGGCCAGGGCGGGGTCGGACTCCAGGGCGTGGACCTGGGCGCCCATGGTACCGAGCAGGGCCGCCTCGTAACCGCTGCCGGCCCCGATCACCAGAACCCGTTTGCCGTTCGTCACCCCCAGGGCATCGATCAGCCAGCCGGTCTGCACCGGGGTGAGGGAGCGTCGTCCCGAGTCGTTCCAGGGGACCGGGGTGTCCATGTAGGCCAGTTCCCGATGGCTGGGCGCCACGAACTCCTCCCGTGGGACCTTCATCATCCCGGCCAGCAGGGCGGGATCGCGGACCATGTTGGGGACCGCTTGTGATTTGACCATGTTGATTCGCGCCTGGGTATGATCCATCGCCTTCATTCCTCTGTTAGCAGTCAGAAATCCTCAAATCTTTATATGCCAACCCATCCCCGAATGCAAACCGGTTTTTCCATGCCAACCGCGCGGCGGTCAGGCGATCGGGGGTGCCGATATCCGCCCAGAAGCCTGCCAGGGGGATGCCGAAGAGACGGCCCGCAGCCATGGCGTCGTCGTAGAAGCGGTTCAGGGAGAAGGGTTCCACCGGATAATCGAGCAGCGCCTTGGGATGGAGCATCTGCAACCCGGAGTAGAGCAGCCCTTCGCCTGGGCGGGTCGCCCGGCGCAGGCGGCCATCCTGCTCCGGGAGGAAATCGCCGCGCGTCATCCCGTCTGGGGTGGGCACCAGTCCCAGGAGGCCATCCATGCGTTCCGGGTCGAAGCCTTGGATCAAAGTGGTGAGATCCATCTGCCAGGCCACATCGCCGTTGACAGCCAGGAAGGGGTGTTCGCCCAGCAGGGGCAGGGCCATGCGCACCCCGCCGCCGGTATCCATCAACTCGGTTTCGCGGGACCAGAATACCCGCACCCCGCACGCCGCGCCATCCCCGATGGGTTGCGTGATCTTTTCCGCCAGGTGATGGACGTTGATCACCACCCGTTCCGGTTGCAGCGTGGCGAGTTGGAGCAGGGTCTGTTCCAGCAAAGGCCTGCCTCCCATCTCCACCATGGGCTTTGGCACGGAGTCGGTGAGGGGGCGGAGTCGCTTGCCCAGTCCGGCGGCCAGAACCATGGCGTTCATCGCGGCTCCCCGGTCGGCGCGAAACGGTCGATCAGGCCCCGCAATGGCGTCAATTCCGGGTATTTTGCCAGATTTTCGCGGATGTATCCCATGGTGCGCGGGATGTCGTTGAGGTAGCCGTGCTTGCCGTCGCGGCGGGAGAGGCGACCGAAGATGCCCACTGCCTTGAGATTGCGCTGGATCGACATCCAGTCGAAGTCTTTTTGCAATTGTTCCCGGCTCACCGGGTAGATGCGGCGGATGCGTTCGTCGGCGAACCACCAATCCATCACCTGGTCGCGGAACGGGGCGTCCCAGGCGACGTAGCAATCCCTGAGGAGACTGGCCAGGTCATAGGTGACCGGTCCCATGACCGCGTCCTGAAAGTCCAGCACCCCCACCCGTTCCTCGTGCCACATCAGATTGCGGCTGTGGTAGTCCCGGTGGACGAAGGTCCAGGGTTGGGTCAGGATGCCGTCGAGCAGGGTGCCGAAGGCGGCCAGAAAGGCCTGACGGTCTGCCGGGGGGATCGGCGTGGCGAGAATGCCTTCCACGTACCAGTCGGTGAAGAGGGCCAGTTCGCGGCTCAGCATGGCGTGGTCGAAGGGGCGATCATGGGCGATGCAGGAGCCGTCCCTGGGGGTGGCCTGCATGGCCAGCAGGGTTTCCACGGCTGGCTGGTAGAGGGTTTCCGGGGGCGTGCCGGCTTCCAGCGCCTTGAGAAAGGTGACATCCCCGAAATCCTCCAGGAGGATGTGTCCGCTTGCGACGCGCGCCTCCACCACCTGCGGCACCCGGACCCCGTGCGGATGCAGGAAGCGGGCGATGTCCAGGAACGGAGTGGAATCCTCCTTGTCGGGCGGGGCATCCATGAAGATGAACCGACCTGCGGGCGACTCGGCGCGGAAGTAGCGGCGGAACGAGGCATCCCCGGCCACCGGGGTCACGGTGACATCCCTGCCCAGAATCGCCCGCAAAAAATCCATGGCTGCGTCATCGACAAGGGCTGGGGGGGTGGCAACACTCATGGAGCATCCTTTCTCGACACACGGCTTTGGAACATAACACGCGCAAGTATAGCCGATTCCCGTCCGCTTTGTGAAGGTGGATTCGTCTTGGGCGCGGAATGGGGCAGGACAATCGCATTTTAATGTGTCCGTAAGGCAACCAACCATGTTACCCTGCGCAAAATTGACGCATCTGTTCTCGATCTTGATTGGACTGGTCACCCTGCCGAACGCAATATATGGAGTGTGACAAAATGAGCTATTTACTTTTTATTGATGAAAGTGGTCATGACAGGGGAGAGTCTCCGTATGAAGTGCTCGCTGGAATCGGGATAGAAGACCGGGACCTGTGGAGTCTGACCTGCCAGATACACGACGCTGAGGTGAGTTTTTTTGGTCAGCGGGTATCCGGCGGGCTTCTTGAGCTGAAAGGAAAAAAGCTGCTCAAGAATAAGACTTTTCGTCTTGCGGATCAATTGCATCCTATGGAGTCGTTGCAACGCTCTGCCTTGGCGAAATCCTGTCTTGATAAAGGACGGAGCGCACAGGGACGCCCTGGGGGAGGAGGGGTTACCAGGGAAGAGCTTACCGCTTTGGCACAGGCCAAAATCGCTTTTGTCAGGCAACTTTTGGACATCTGCGCCCGATTCCGCGTTAAGGCATTTGCCAGTATTGTTGATCGGGATGCTCTCAAGCCAGATTCAAATGTACTTCGCAAAGATTATAGTTTTTTATTTGAGCGATTCTACTATTTTTTGGATGATTTGCCAGGCCAACAGCAGGGGCTGGTGGTGTTCGATGAACTGGAAAGGTCCCAGTGCCACATCCTGATCGATCAAATGTCGAAATATTTTCGGGAGACGGCAAATGGGCAGACTCGTTCTGCCTTGATCTATCCCGAGCCATTTTTCGTCCACAGTCATTTGACTACGGCCATTCAATTGGCTGATATCATCGCCTATCTGATTGTCTGGGGTGTGCGTGTTGGCAACATGACTCGACCAGCCCGTTCCGAGCTTGGAGACCTTGCTGAAAAGGTCAGAGGGTTGCGTTATCGGACAATAAGGGACAGGCAGGGGATTGAAAATTTTGTGATCTGGAGTTTTGCGTTGATCGATGATTTGCGGTCACGTCGTGAGCAATAGCAGAAAAAAGGATAAAAAAAAGGCAATGCCAGCCAAAGCCGACAAAGCCTCCGTCTCCTTTATCGGCTGTTTGCCTGGAGAAGTCAAGAAAATTTTTGCGGGAAGTCCACGGAAGCTCAATGCGCTCGTGAAATGAGGGACGCCTGGCAAGGGATGTGGCGCGCCTGGCCCTTTCAGACCGTCGGCGCAGGCCGTTCCCGCGACTCCTCATCCCCCCCGCGTCCCAGGGCCGCCTCGATGTAGAACGCATCCAGCCGCAAGAAAAGATCCTCGCGCAGTTGATTGAAATGACGCATGGAAGAGACCGCATCCTTGCCGGCCTTGTGGTCGCGGATGATCTGGCTGGCCAGTTCGTGCACCTTGCGATGCACCAGATCCACCTCCCGGTAGGTGGGCAGGGCGGCGAAACGGCCCCCTCCCTCTGGCGAAAAGAACCATTTTCCCAGTTGGCAGGAGTGGTCGTCCACCGCCTCCTGCTCCGACATGTCGCTCTGGCCGGTCAGCAGGTCCTCCAGCTTCTGCAGCCAGGCCAGATGCGCAGCCTTGACCTTCAGCATGTCGAAGGGCGGCTCCCCGATTTTCAGCCGGGACTGGACCTCCTGTAAACGATGGGCAACACTTCCCAGGGCTTCGATCAACAGGCCGATGGTGTGGTTGGACGATTGCAGCCGATGCACCGCCCGCATCGCTTCGTCCATGTGTTCGTCCATCTCCCGCGAGGCGGTCAGCGTGTCGGACATCACACGCAACATGGCATGGGCCAGATGGTTGGATTGTTCCGCCTGTTGCGCCGTGACGCCAATGGCCTCGTTCATCCGTTCGGCGGTCCTGGCCAACTCGTGGGAGCCTTCCCCAAGCTCGGAGGCGGTACGCGCGATCTCCTGCACCGCCAGACCAACCTCCTGGGCGCTGCGGGTCACCACCTCCGACGCCTGTTCGACCCCGGACATCGATTGGGTGATCTCGTTGGAGGCCATGGCCTGCTCGTCCGCCGCACCCGCGATATCCCGGTTGACCACTCCCAATCGTTCGATGGTTTTTGTGATTTCCTTGACCATCTCCGCTGCCTCGATGGCATGGGTCTGGATCTCGTGCACCCGGTTGCCGATACCCTCGGTCGCCTCCGCCGTTTGCCGCGCCAACGCCTTGACCTCGTTGGCCACCACCGCGAAACCCTTGCCGGACTCACCGGCTCCCGCCGCCTCGATGGAGGCGTTCAGGGCCAGCATGTTGGTCTGCTCCGCGATGTTGTTGATGGTCTGCACGATCTGCCCCACCTGCTGGGCGGATTCGGTCAGTTTTTCCATCACCACATGGCCGGCGTGCGCCCGGTCGATGGCGCGTCCCGCCTCGCTCTCGGCAATCCTGCAGCGCTCCCGCACGTCCTCCTGACTCTCGGTCAGGCGGCTCATGCTCTCCGCGACCCTGGCGATCATCTGGCTCACCTCATGGAGGCTCCGGTTCACCGCCGTGACATTCGTGCTCATCTCCTCGGCGGCTGCCGCCAAGGTCGAGGTGTTGTTGCTGCCCAGCGCGGCGGACGACGCCACCCGGCCCGCCGCATCCCGCAATTCGTCCACCAGGTGACCCACGTTGGTCATCGAACTGACGATGCTTTCGGCTCCGGTCTTCACATCTTCGCGGATCAGCCCCGCCAGCCTGTGGTTGCCTGCGCTGGTCGCCGTGGTGATCCGGCTGACATGGTTCGACACCGCCTCCATCCGTTCCACTGCCTGGTGGATCTGATCGCTGACCGGCGGGAGCGTGGTGCCGCCTTGCAGACGAACATGCATCACCATTTCCCGCAGTCCGGCGGCCATTTTTTCCACCTCGCCCAGAATCCCCACGCTCTTGTTGCCGTGCTGGGCCACATGCAGATCGCCATCGGCGATGCGGGCCACGATTGCACTCACCTGGGACGGCTCGCCGCCCACCTGACCCATCACCCGCCGCAGTCCGTACCAGGCGGAGATCAGGGAGAGCACGGTCAGGATCCCGAACAGCCACAACGCCCCCTGCATGAGACGGCTGGATTTTTCTCCTACTTCGGATTTAATGGCTTCTGTTTTCTTTTCGATGCGCTCCTGCATCGCCTCAAGGAGCGGTTCGATCCGATGGATCGTGGCGCGCATCGCATCGGCCTTCGGCCTGGTCTGCTCCGGAGGGGCATTTTGCAGGGTGGTCTTGGCCAGTGCCTGGAATTCGGCGAGATATTGCATGGACAACGCACGAATCTGGCGCGCGGCCTCGCCATCCTCCCGGCTGGCGAGCAGCGGGTGTCCGGCCAGTTCTGCGGCCTCGCCCGCCAATTTTTCCAGGTTGGTCGTCATCTGGACGACCTGTTCGACGTATTTGGCATCCTTGCGCAGCAGGAGATCCTTTTCGCTGCGTCGCGCCTGCAGCATTTGAATGCTCATCATGTGCGCGAGATCGTTCATCCGACCGGCCACCTGGATGATCCCCTCGTACCCCGACACCGAGGTGCGCAGGGCATGGATCAGCATGTTGCCGCTGATCATCGACGAAAGCGTCAGTGAAATCACCACGGCAATCATGGTGGCGCGCAGCCCCCAGGCGCGCATGTCGTACCATCTCCGCATCTTCGATCCCCCTGAATGATGATGTGTTCATCCTCATATGTTATGTATACTTGCCGCGTCAGTGACAGTCAACGGATCTTGTGTGATCCTCTCCTGGACGTTACGGCGGGGAGGGATTATCATGAACGGGTTGGACGGCACATGGCGGCTTTTCATTCGCTTCGGGAGAAAATGCATGGCAGGACACAGCAAATGGGCCAATATCAAGATCCGCAAGGGCGCTCAGGATGCCAAGCGAGGCAAGGTCTTCACCAAGCTCATCCGTGAGATCACCACCGCCGCCCGGCTCGGCGGCGGCGAACCGTCGTTCAATCCCAGGCTGCGGGCCGCCATTCTGGCCGCACGCGCGCAGAACATGCCCAGGGACACCATGGAAAAGGCCATCAAGCGCGGCGCCGGGGCCGAGGAGGGGACCGACTTCAAGGAGGTCCGCTTCGAGGGCTATGGTCCCGCCGGTGTGGCCATCATCGTGGATACCCTCACCGACAACAACAACCGCACCGTGGCCGATGTCCGGCATATTTTCAGCAAGTATGGCGGCAATATGGGGTCTGCGGGGTGCGTGGCCTATCTCTTCGACAAGAAGGGGGTGCTCCTCTTCAGCGGTGTCGGGGAGGAGGCCCTGATGGAAGCCGCCCTGGAGGCCGGCGCCGAGGACATGATCGCCGACGGCGGCGAGTTCGAGGTGGTCACCGCCCCCGACCAGTTCGAAAGCGTGCGCGAGGCCCTGGTCGCCGCCGGTTTCGCCAATCCGATCTCCGCCGAGTTGACCTTGCGTCCGCAAAACACCGTCACGCTCCAGGATGAAAAACATGCCGCCACACTGCTGAAACTGCTCGACATGCTGGAAGACAACGACGACGTTCAGAAGGTGTATGCCAACTTCGACATCCCGGACGACCTCATGGAACGGCTGGGTTGAGGCCGTGACGCGCGTTCTGGGCATCGATCCCGGCACCACGGTCACCGGGTGGGGGGTGGTGGAGCCGAACGGTGCCGGGTTTCGGCATGTGGCCCATGGCTCCATCCGCACCTCCGCCGACACCCCGCTGCCCGTCCGCCTGCACAAGATCTTTGCCGGACTGGTCGAGGTCATTCGTCTCCATCGGCCCCAGGAGGCGAGCATCGAGGAGGTCTTCGTCTCCGTGAACGCGCAAAGCGCCCTCAAGCTGGGCCACGCGCGGGGTTGCGCCATCGTGGCGGTCGCCTCCCACGGCCTGCCGGTCTTCGAATACGGCGCCTTGCAGATCAAGAAGGCCACGGTGGGCTTCGGCAAGGCGGAAAAACATCAGGTCCAGGCCATGGTCAAGCTGTTGCTGGCCCTGCCCGAGCCGCCACCCAAGGATGCCGCCGATGCCCTGGCCGGCGCCTTGTGTCATCTGCAACACACTTCCGGGAGCCGGAGACCCTCATGATCGCCTTTCTGCGCGGCACCCTCGCCGAAAAAGAACCCCATCAGGCCGTGGTGGACGTGGGAGGGGTGGGGTATCGGGTCTTCGTCCCCTTTTCTACTTTCGAGCGACTCCCCGGCACCGGCGAAGCGGTCCATCTGCTCACCGTCACCCATGTGCGCGAGGATGCCTTTCTGCTTTACGGTTTTGCCAGTTCCGGGGAACGCGCCCTCTTCGAGGTCCTGAACACGGTCAGCGGCATCGGCGCCAAGCTGGCCCTGGCCACCCTTTCCACCCTCACCCCGGAGGCCTTCGCCCTGGCCGTGGCCAGGGAGGATGTCAATCAACTCGCCAGGGTGCCGGGGGTGGGCAAACGGATCGCCATGCGTCTCGTGGTGGAACTCAAGGACCGTCTGCCGGTGATGGGATCCGTCCCGGAGCCGTCCGTGCGGGGAGGGGAGGGGGCGGCCACCCCGTTGCCGCCTGCCGATCCGGACGTGGCGTTGCGCGCCGATCTGACCCACGCGCTGGTCAATCTCGGCTATCGTCCGCCGGACGCGGAGCGTGCCCTGCGTACCCTGACTCCGGGGGAACTCGCCGATCCGGCCCTGGCCCTGCGGGCCGCTCTCAGGATTCTGGCGCGGTGACGGGGGACGATGCCAGCCGCGTGATCGCGCCCGACGCCCAACCGGGAGACGAGGGGCGCGACCCCGTCGGGTTGCGCCCCGCCAGGCTGGAGGAGTTCGTCGGTCAGGAGAGCCTCAAGGCCAATCTGGCGATCTTCATCCACGCCGCCCGCGGGCGCGGCGAAACCCTGGATCACCTCCTGCTGCACGGCCCCCCGGGGCTGGGCAAGACCACCATGGCCCGCATCATCGCCATGGAGATGAATGCCGGCCTGAAGACCACCTCCGGGCCGATCGTGGAGAAGGCCGGGGATCTGGCCGCCCTGCTCACCAACCTGGAGCGGGGCGACATCCTGTTCGTGGACGAGATTCATCGTCTTTCCCCGGCGGTGGAGGAGATCCTCTATCCCGCCATGGAGGATTTTCAACTCGACATCATGATCGGGGAGGGGCCTTCGGCCCGTTCCATCAAGATCGACCTGCCGCCCTTCACCCTGGTGGGCGCCACCACCCGTTCCGGGCTGTTGACCAACCCCTTGCGGGATCGTTTCGGCATCCTGGCGCGCATGGAGTTCTACTCCGCCCCGGAGTTGGCCCGCATCCTGCGGCGTTCCGGGAGGATCCTCGACATGCCCCTCAGCGAGGCCGGGGCCGAGGAGATCGCCCGCCGTTCCCGGGGCACGCCGCGCATTGCCAACCGGTTGTTGAAGCGGGTGCGGGATTTTGCCCAGGTGCGGGGCGCCTCCTCCATCGATGCCGCGCTGGCCGATGCCGCGCTCACCCAGTTGGAGGTGGACGGCCTGGGCCTGGACGCCATGGACCGTCGCCTGCTGCTCACCATCATCGACAAGTTCGGCGGTGGGCCGGTGGGGGTGGAGACCCTCTCCGCAGCGCTGGGGGAGACCCGTGATGCCATCGAAGAGGTGATCGAACCCTATCTGGTGCAGGCCGGACTGCTGGATCGCACTCCCCGTGGCCGTCGCGCCACCATGCACGCCTGTCTGCACCTGCGCCGCTCCCTGCCCGAGGCGTCATGACCGGTGAGTCCGGGTTGCAGGAGGCGTTCGCCTGGGCCGTGGCCTGTCATCGGCAGGGGCGCGCCGCCGAGGCCGAGGCGGGTTATCGCCGCATTCTCGCCGTTGCCCCCCTGCATGCCCATGCCTGGTACAATCTGGCCGACCTGTTGCGGAATCGGGGGGAGGAGGCCGAGGCCGCCTATCGGCGGGCGCTCGCCGCGCGTCCCGATTTCGCCGAGGCCTGGTTCGCGCTGGGGAATCTCCTGGAAGAGACGCGCAGGCCGGAGGAGGCCGAGGCCGCCTATCGGCAGGCGATCCGTGCGCGTCCGGGGTATGCGGAGGCGCTCTACAATCTGGGGGTGCTGGCGCGGGAGCGAGGCGCTTTGCCCTTGGCCGAGGACCTCTTCCGGGAGGCGATCCTGGCCAGGCCGGAGTTTGCGGAGGCCTGGAACAATCTGGGGGATCTTTTGTTGCGGCAGAAGCGGTACGCCGCCGCCGGGGAGGCGTTCCTGGATGCGGTGCGCGCGGATCCGGGGCATGCCGGGGCGCATTACAACCGGGTGATTTTGCTGATCGAGCAACAGCGGCTGGTGGAGGCCGGCGAGGCGGTGCGGGAGGCCCTGAGGTTGCCTCCCGGCGGGCATCCCCTGCCGGTTCGCCAACGGGATGGCATGGCGTTGCGGGCGGTGTTGCATCCGGGCAGGGGCGAGGAGGGCGCCTGGGACGAACCCTTTTTCGAGCGCGGGGAGCGGGGGGATCCTCCCCTGGTGCTGTTCGACTGGCAGGCGAACAACCGATCCGGCTGGGGGGTGTACGGGACGAATCTGGCATTGCATGCCACCGTGGCGGGGCGGATCGCCATTGCGGGCACGGCCTCCCATCCGGAGCCGCTCGTGACCACTGGTGCGTTGTGGCAGCCGTTGTTGGGGGATTTTCACGCCCGCGCCAACCGGTTGCGCGAGTGGATTTGCCGCAAGCGGGCATCATTTCGTCTGCCGTGGCCGATTTTGCACGGGTTGGGCAATGGATTGCACAGCGAACGCGGGTTGCCCAACGGTTTGATGTTGAACGGTTCTCCGGGGATCGGGGTGGTCTTTCTGGAAGAGACCCGTTTGCGACGGCAGGAGCGGGAGCGGGTTGCCGATCTGGCGTTGATCGTGGCCGGATCCACCTGGAACCAGCGTCTGCTGGAGGATGCGGGCATCGGCCCGGTGACGACGGTGTTGCAGGGGGTGGATCCGGTGTTGTTTCATCCTGCGCCCCGGTTGGGGTGGTTGCGGGGGCGTTTCACGGTTTTTTCCGGGGGCAAGCTGGAGTTTCGCAAGGGGCAGGATCTGGTGGTGCTGGCCTTTCGCGCCTTTGCGCAACGTCACCCCGAGGCCCTGCTGGTGACTGCGTGGCACTCCACCTGGCCGGAGATCGCCAGGAATCTGGAGGCCAATCCCCGGGTGGCACCGGTGGTTTTCGCCGCCGATGGTGCGGTGGATTGTGTGGCCTGGGCGCGGGCCAACGGCATTCGCGCGGGGGCGTTTCTCGATCTGGGGCCGTTGCGGCACGAGGAGACGCCTGCCGTATTGCGCGAGATGGACGTGGCGATCTTTCCCAACCGGTGCGAGGGGGGGACCAATCTGGTGGCCATGGAGTGCATGGCCTGCGGCGTGCCGGTGATCCTGTCGCGCAACACGGGCCATCTGGATCTGATCCGGGAGGGGAGTTGTCTGCCCCTGACCCGGCAGACCCCGCTGGCCGACGGCGAGAATCAAAGGGATTGGGGCGAGAGCGACATCGAGGAGATGGTGGAAGCCCTGGAGTTCTGCTGGCGGGAGCGTGAGGGCGCGGCGGCCATGGGGGAGCGTGGCGCGGCCTTCATGCGGGAGTGGAGCTGGGAGCGCCGGATCGGCGAGTTGACCGGCGTGATCGAGGCGACCTGCGGCTGGCCGGGGGGGAGGTGTCCGCCGATTTCTGTTATTCCGCCACCTCCATCCGTTCCACATCCGCCAGGGTGATGCGCCGGCCATCCACCGTCAGGAAGGCCCGGCCATGGAGATCCCGTTTCAAGGCGCGATAGACGGTTTTTTCGCCGGTCTGGACGTGGGTTACCCGCACTTCGACCTCCTGATGGGCCTCGTGCCAATCCCGGTAGACGAACCAGGCGATCAGGCATGCCACGAACACCGCCAGGAAGATGGCCACCCGTCGCGTCCGGGGATCGGGGGGCGCCTCGGGCAGGGTCGCTGTGGGGCGTCCGGCGCTGCGCTTTCTGCCCAACAGGTAAAAAAAGCCCATCAACAGGACGGGCAGCCAGAATTTCCAGAACATGACCGATCACATTGAGCCGCTTGCGTGGCTGCAGGGAACCATTGCCCTGCGCCGGATTTTCAGGGTAACCTGTTTTTTCCCGAATTTCGACCCATCACGACCGAAAAAAGGAGAATCGAGGTGAAAGCCAAGGAGATCATGGTGCGCGAGGTGATCACCGCCCCCCCCGACATGCCGGTGCGCGAACTGGCCCGGCTGCTCACCGACAAAAAAATCAGCGGCGTCCCCATCGTCGAGGAGAACCGCCTGCTGGGCATGGTCACCGAGGGGGATCTGGTGGCCAGGGTCAAGATCATCCATCCCCCGTTCGTGGTGACCATCCTGGATGCCATGATCCCCCTGCTGGGAGAACGGCGCTATGAGGAGGACCTGCGCCGCATGGCCGCCGCCGTGGCCGCCGATATCATGACCACCGAACTGGACGCCGTGGACGAGGAGACCGAACTCGAAGAGGTCGCCACCATCATCAGCGACCGCCGGGTGCCCCTGCTCCCGGTGCTGCGCGGCGAGGAACTGGTCGGCATCATCGGCAAGCGCGACGTGATCCGCGGCATGCTGGCCGACTACGAAACGTGACGCAAGAGGCATCCTGGAGCGTCACCACCCGCTCCGAGGCCGCCACCGAGGTCGTCGCCCGCCGACTGGCCGCGTCACTCCCTCCGGGGATGGCACTGCTGCTCTCCGGCGACCTGGGCGCGGGCAAGTCCGTGTTCGCCAGAGGGGTCATCCGCGGGTTGGGCGTGGAGGAGAGGTATCTGCCCAGCCCCACCTTCACCCTCGTGAATCTCTATGCGGAAGGACGCCTGCCCATCGCCCATTGCGACCTCTACCGCCTGGAAGCGCCGGAAGAACTGGATGCCCTGGGGGTCGAGGAGTACGCGGACGGTTCCGGCGTGGTGATCGTGGAGTGGCCGGAACGGGGCGCCGACCTGCGGCTCGGCGAGCCGATCCGCATTCGCCTGGAAGAGGTTCCGGGCGATTCGGAGGGCCGCTGCATCACCATCACCGCCTCCGGAAAGGCGGGAAAAGCGCTCCTGCTCCAGCTGCGGGCCGCAACCGCGATGCATGAGTGAACCCGGCGGTTGCACCCTCCGGCGTTTCGTGTCAATCTTGCCCGAAGAATCGTTTTGCCACCCTCACGAAGGATACCTTGTGATGATCGACACCTCGACCCCTTACGCCCTGAAAAAAACGGTTGCCTCCGACTTCGCGACCACGGAGCAGGCCATCCGCGCCGCCCTGGCGGAACAGGGTTTCGGCATTCTGACGGAAATCGATGTCTCGGCCACCCTGAAGAAGAAACTCGATGTGGATACCCCCCGCACCCTCATCCTGGGGGCCTGCAACCCCAAACTGGCCCATCGGGCGCTGGGGGCCGTGCCGGATGTCTCGGTTTTCATGCCCTGCAATGTGGTGTTGCGGGAAAATGCCGATGGCCAGGTCGAAATCGCCGCCCTCGACCCGATCACCATGAGCGAAATGATCCGGCATCCGGAACTCTCCGCCGTGGCGACCGAGGCCCGGCAACGGATCCTGACCGCCTTGAACGCCGTCTCGTGACCGCTCACTCGTAATGGAGTTGCAGCACCTTGGTCGGGACCCTGGACTGCTTTTCCAGGGCCTTGGCCATGCGGTTGGCCGGATCGTATTCGCGGAAATTCATCCGCACCGAGTACCAGCGCTGTTTGTTTTTTTCCCAGAGGTGAACATAAAGCTCGCGCCCCTCCCCGGCGAGGGAATCCCTGAGTTGCTCGGCATTCTCCTGCGTGGCGAATGATCCCATCTGCACCACGTAGAGCTTTCCCGCAGCACGGAAGGTCTTCTCGGTGGCCACCCCCTGCACGCGCGGCAGAGGTGTTTCGGCCAGAGGCTTGGGCGCGGTCGCCACCCGTGGCGGGGCAGGACTCTTGGTCCCGCCGGCCTCCGCCTTGTCGGCAGGCGTTTCCCTGGTCGTTGCCGCCGTTTTGGGTACGGGGGGTTTGGGGGCGGCTGGCTTGACTTCCACGGTTTCCCTGGCCGGCGTGACCGGTTTGGGTTCCGGGGGTTTGTGGGCCGGCGGCACGGGTTCCGCCGGTTTGGGCGGTGCCTCGACCTCGCGTGTGGCCGTCTCCCTGGGAGGGGGACGCATGGAGACCTGCTTCAAGGCGAGGGTCTCCCTGGACTGGGGGGATTCTCGCGGAGGGGGCGCCGGCGTCTTGCCGGTCTCCTCCTGGGGCGGTGCTGCCGAAGCGCGCTGTGCCTTGGCGTTCTGATAGCGCTTGCGGAACGTCTCGGGATCCGGGATCCCCGCCCGGCGCACCGGGGCAGCCGCAGGGGCCGGTTCGGCGGGCGGGGGCAGGGTCACCCTTTCGGGGTTTTCGGTCGGCGGCGGTTCCCCGCGCCCTTGCATGGGAGCAGGCTCCCAGTAGCGTTTCTGGCTGTTTTTGCCATCCCCTTTCGCTTCCTGGGGCTTGCCGGCGGGTTTGGACGGCTCGGGTTTGGCGATCCGGACATAGGAGGTGTTGCCGCGATCCGCCTCCTCCCCGGAGGAGGGTTTGTGGGGGGAAAAGAACAATCCGCTGGCCAGATAGAGCACCCCGGTGAATACCACCGCGCTTCCGGCCAGCCAGGGCGCCCGATCCCGCAGCAGGGGCAGGAAGAACGCACCGCGCGGCAGCGGCTTGCCCATCGACAGGGCGAGCTTCACCAGACCCCGGTTGATCTCCTTGGCATTGCGCTGCCTGGCCAGCATGATCAGCCGCTTCAGGATGATGTCGATCCGCAGGGGAATCCCCTGGGTGCGGCTGTGGAT
Organism: Magnetococcales bacterium; assembly: GCA_015231915.1. GTDB lineage: Bacteria > Pseudomonadota > Magnetococcia > Magnetococcales > Magnetaquicoccaceae > Magnetaquiglobus. The sequence goes on along the minus strand of JADGAR010000002.1, from coordinate 83,312 downwards.
CTCCATCCAGCCGAGCCAGGTGACCCTGACCGGCCATCCCAGGGCCTTGTCCAACTGGAATTCCAGATAGTCCCACACCTCGCCATGGGTCAGCGGCGTCACCTCGCAGGTCCCGACCACCAGGCCGGCCAGGGATTGGTACTCCTCGGCGGTCAGCAGGTGGCGCAACGCGGGACGCCCCACCAGCAGGACCTGCACCGGCTTGATCCCGTTGGCGCTGAAGCGGATCATCTGTTCCAGCATGCCCAGTTGTTCTTCGTTCAGCAGATGGGCATGATCCACCGCCAATACCAGCCTGCGGCCCTGGGCGGAGCGCTCCTCCATGGCATCGAGCAGATCCTTGAGGTTCATGGCCGGATGGAGCGGTTGTCCAGCCTGGGCGTTCTGTCCCTCCGGCTCGAACTCCACCGGCGCGAGTCCCCCTTCCTCGATCCCATGGCGGAGGGTTGTCGCCAGCACCAGTTTTTGCAGAAACTCCTCGCCGGGGATTTCCACCGAGCGGATCAGCACCAGTTCCCGGTCGTCCGGGAGGATGCCGGGCAGGCGCCGCACGAGCGCGGATTTGCCGATCCCTTCCGGGCCGGTGAGCAGGATCAATCCCTCGCCCTGAATCAGGGCGCTGCGCAATGCACGCCAGACGGAGGCGTGACTCTTGGCGGGAAAGTAGGGGGATCGACGGACCTCTCCGCTCCGCGAGTCGCTTGCGTGGGAGGCCGTTGGTGTCGGGAGAGTGTCCGCTTCCATGGTTCGAAGCCGCTGTCGTCCGTGGTCCTGTCCGATGGTTGAGAAGCAAACGTCCCGACAGCATAACAGAAACGTCACGCAGTTAAAACAAATTAAGACGCTGCCGTCTCAGGCAGCCTGGCGTGTGTTGCTGGAGCCGGAGTTGGCGTCAACGAGGGAGCAGAGTTCCTCGATGGCCATGCCGATGGGCGACCCTGCCACTTCCGCCTGTTCCAGGAGTTCCTGCAGGAAGCTTTTGACATAGCGTGCCCGGCGTGCCGGAATGCGCTCCAGTTCGTCTTCCCAGCGTTCGATCAGGGTGAACCAGCCCTGCACGGTCAGGGTGCCTGGGGGGGCGCCGACCATTTGCGAGTCCCGCAGCACGGCGTGCCGCAGCGCGTCGATCAGGGGACGGGCGCAATCCAGACGTGCCTCGTCCACCCGTTGTTGCAGATTTCTCAAGGTCGTCATGATTTCCGTTTGGCTTACGGTGCCATGGCTGTACATTGGCGTTCCTTTCGATCCGATTCTCGATGGCAATCAAAACCGGAGGTCCAGCCGTTGTTCCGGCTGCTCCGGGGTGGTGGTTTCCTGGCGTGGCTCCGCAGCGACATGGGCGATGCGGGCATAGATCCGATAACCCTGTGCCGTGGCGCGCTCCGGAGGCTCCACGACGGAGGCGCTGGTCGGGGCGAAGAGCGTCCAGCCCGGTTTTCCGGCATCAGTGGGCGGCTGGGTCGGGGCATGGAACTGTTCCTGGTGCGCGGATGATGGCGTTTCTGCATGCCGGGGGTTGACCGACTGCAAAAAATCATGAAAATAGACCCCGGTGGCCGTCTCCGCGCGTTCCCGTCCTTCGCCTCCGGCGGGCGTTGTGCCTTCCGGTGGCCGGGTGTGGGACTGTATGATGGAAAAGGTGGCTTCGCTCATCGCTTGTGTCTTTTGACCCCGGGCGCGGGTGGTAGTGGAAGGGCTGGAGCTGATCTAGAAGGTTTTTAGCAAAAATAATGCCAAAAAATTAACCCCCGGGAAACGCTAATGAGTACTTTCATGCATGATAAAGACGGTTTCATCTGGATGGACGGCCAACTCGTTCCCTGGCGCGAGGCCAAGGTCCATGTCCTCACCCATACCCTCCACTACGGCCTCGGCGTCTTCGAGGGGATCCGCTGCTACACGACCCCACGCGGACCGGCGGTCTTCCGTTTGCGGGAACATATCCAACGCCTCTTCCGCTCGGCCCACATCCTCAACATGCCCATGCCCTTCGACCAGGAGCGGATCGAGGCGGCCTGCCTGCAGGTGCTTTCGGCCAACGCGCTCCAGTCCGGCTACATCCGGCCCCTGGTCTTCTTCGGCTCGGAAAGCATGGGCCTCAACCCCGCCAAATGCCTGGCCCACGTCATCGTGGCCGCCTGGGAGTGGGGCGCCTATCTGGGCGAGGAGGGCATGGAACACGGCATCCGTGTCAAAACTTCCTCCTACACCCGTCACCATCCCAACATCACCATGACCCGCGCCAAGGGTGTTGGGAACTATCCCAACTCCATCCTGGCCAAATCCGAGGCCCTCGCCTGCGGTTTCGACGAGGCCCTCCTGCTCGACCCGGAAGGGTTCGTCGCCGAAGGGTCCGGGGAAAACATCTTCATTCTCAAGCAGGGGAAACTCTACACCCCGCCCCTGGACTCCGCCCTCGACGGCATCACCCGCAACACCGTGATCACCCTGGCCGCCGAAATGGGCCTGCCGGTGGTGGAACAGCGCTTCCCCCGCGACGAGGTGATGATCGCCGACGAGGCCTTCTTCACCGGAACCGCTGCCGAGATCACCCCGATCCGCGAACTGGATGGTCGCAAGATCGGCATCGGCGTGGCCGGGCCGGTGACCAAGGCGATCCAGAAGCTTTTCTTCGAAGTGGTGCAGGGCCAGCATGATCGTCATGCCGGCTGGCTGACCCTGGTGGAGTGACCGGACCATGGCGGAACCGCAATACATCTACACCATGCACCGCCTCGCCAAGGTGGTGCCACCCAATCGGGTCATTCTCAAGGACATTTCCCTGTCGTTTCTGCCAGGGGCCAAGATCGGCGTCCTGGGCCTGAATGGCGCGGGCAAGTCCTCCCTCCTGCGCATCATGGCCGGGCTGGATCCCGATTTCAACGGCGAGGCCAAGCCTGCCCCCGGCATCCGCGCCGGATTCCTGCCCCAGGAGCCGCAACTGGATCCCAAAAAGGACGTGCGCGGCAACGTGGAGGAGGGGGTTCAGGCCCTCAAGGAACTGCTGGTCCGCTACAACGAGGTCGCCGAGCAGTTCGCCGACCCGGATGCGGACATGGATGCCCTGATCCAGGAACAGTCCACCCTCCAGGAGGCCATCGATCACCTGGACGGCTGGGAGCTGGACCGAAAGCTCGACATCGCCGCCGACGCCCTGCGCCTTCCCCCCTGGGACGCGGATGTCACCACCTTGTCGGGCGGCGAGAAACGGCGCGTCGCCTTGTGCCGGCTGCTCCTCTCCGCGCCGGACATGCTGCTTTTGGACGAGCCGACCAATCACCTGGACGCCGAGTCGGTGGCGTGGCTGGAGCGTTACCTGCAAAATTATCCCGGCACCGTGGTGGCGGTCACCCATGACCGCTACTTCCTGGACAACGCCGCCGGCTGGATCCTGGAACTGGACCGGGGCCGCGGCATCCCCTGGAAGGGCAACTACACCTCCTGGCTGGAACAGAAAGAGGCCAGACTGCTGCAAGAAAAGCGCGAGGACGCCACCCTGCAGAAACGTCTGCGCACCGAACTGGAGTGGGTCCGCTCCTCGCCCCGCGCCCGCCAGAGCAAGAGCAAGGCCCGGGTCTCCGCCTACGAGGAACTGGCCTCCCGCACCCGCGAGATGCGCCGGGAGACCAACACCCTTTTCATCCCGTCGGGTCCGCGTCTGGGCGGCAATGTCATCGAGGCGCAAGGGGTCTCCAAGGGCTTCGGCGGCAGACTCCTCATGGAGAACCTCTCCTTCATCCTCCCCCGTGGCGGCATCCTGGGGGTGATCGGCGGCAACGGCACCGGCAAGACCACCTTCCTGCGCATGCTCACCGGCGCCGAAAAACCGGACGCGGGCCAGCTCCGGCTCGGCGAGACCGTGAAACTGGCCTATGTGGACCAGAGCCGTTCCGTCCTCCCCCCGGAAAAAACCCTCTGGGAGGCGGTGAGCGACGGCCTGGAGATGCTCGACCTGGGGGGGCGGGAGATCAACTCCCGCACCTATGTTTCCTGGTTCAACTTCAAGGGGCAGGACCAGCAGAAAAAGGTCAAGGTCCTCTCCGGCGGGGAGCGCAACCGCGCCCATCTGGCCCTGGTCCTCAAGCAGAACGGCAACCTGCTCCTGCTCGACGAGCCGACCAACGACCTGGACGTGGAGACCCTCCAGGCCCTGGAGGAGGCGATCAGCGACTTCGCCGGCAGCGCGGTGGTGGTCTCCCACGACCGCTGGTTCCTGGACCGCATCTGCACTCACATCCTGGCCTTCGAGGGAGAGTCCGACGTGGTGTTTCTGGAAGGGAACTACCAGGAGTACGAGGCCGACCGCAAACGCCGTCTCGGCGTCGAGGCGGATCGGCCCCACCGGGTGCATTACAAGAAGCTGGTGCATTGAGTCTGTGTCTTCCTCAATTCGGGAATGGCAGGCTTGATTTGGGGATGACAGAGGGCTGCATCCAGATCAATCGGTATGGTCTGGTGTGATTGTTTTGCCAGTGTGTTTACTGGCGATTGGCTTGCTGTACGCTTTCGGTTGCAGTGGCTTCAAATCATCTCCGATCACCATGCGCGGGGCTTGAAGTCCACAGCATTGGCCATGCGCAAGGTGTCGCCGGTCTGCTCGATCACGAACAGACCCTGGCCGATGGCGAAACGGCTGACATTCTCCTCGATCACCATGGCGGCGACCGCGCCATAAACCCGGCAATCGGCGTATCTGGGGAAAAATTCCTTGCACACGGACAGACGCTCCAGATGCTCCCGAACGTCGTCAACCGTGAGCTTGCTCTTGACCTCCACCAGGGCGACCGCATCGGTATTGACCACGAACAGGTCGATCTCGATATGGCGACCACCCGGCAGATCGGCCTCCACGCGCCGACTGACCTGATGTACCGGGATCCCCCATTGTATAAACAGGGTCTTGCAGGCCGGGGCCACCAGTCCCTCGACGAATTCGCCCAGACGACCGCCAAGCCGGTCCAGTCTGCGGTCGGTTTCCTGCATCTTGCGGTCGGTTTCCCGCATTTGGCGGTCGGTTTCCTGCATCTTGCGATCCGTTTCCTGCATTTGGCGGTCGGTTTCCTGCATCTTGCGGTCGGTTTCCCGCATTTGGCGGGCGGTTTCCTGCATCTTGCGGTCGGTTTCCCGCATTTGGCGGGCGGTTTCCTTCAATTGTTCGGAAATTTCCTGGATCTGACGATTCGTCTCCTCGCGCATCGTACGGAATTTGCGGTCGAGATCCGCCCGACGTTCCCGGTCCTCGCGGACCATCTCCTGGAACATGCGACCGGTCTCCCGGATCATCACCAAGACATCATCGACGGTGGCGGTGGATGACATGCCGGATCTCCTGTGATTTAATAGCGGTATCGCCAATCATGTCCCCAGTGGCGGTCCCAACGGTCATGACGGTAGCGGTGACGGGGCCAGTCATTCCGGTAGATGACGACGCTCGAGGAGGGGTAATAGACCGGTTCCCGCACCACGTAGCGGGTCACCGGGCGAGTGACGATCACGGTCTGGGGGGGAGGAGCCGATGTCACCACCTGGGCAGGGGGCGGGAAGCGGTCCACGAGCCGCCACTGGCCGTAGTCGTCGCGGCAGGTCAGGCCGTTGACGGTCTCCCGCTTGCCATCGATCCTGGCCTGGAGTTCGAGTTCGCGGCAGATGCGGCCATCGACCGTGCGGGCCGGCTGCGGGGTGATTCCGTAGGAGACGTTGGAGTCCGGGTTGACCCAGGTGACGGTGTTGTAGGAGGTGCCGAATTCCAGGGCGTCGTTGACCATCACCTGTCCCTGTTTTTCCTCTTCGTTGCCGATGGCGTAGCCCAGCAGTCCGCCGGCCAGGGCGCCGATCAGGGTGTTGCCTCCCCGGTTTTTGGCCGGTCCCGAGAGGCTGCCCACCAGGGCGCCGGTCATGGCGCCGACCCCCGCGCCACCCACCGCGTCCGCCACGGCCAGGGTGGGGGAGAAGAGCAGGCTAACTGCGGCCAGCATCGTCATCCAGCGTTTCATTGTGATGCTCCTTGTCAGACCAGCGTCAATGGGGAAAGTCCGGTTCCTCTTGCCACTGGAGGATAGCATAGCGCATCCGGTCGGGAGAGTCCATCGGCTTGTCAGGTCAGACGGTTTGCCTTGGCCATTTTGTCTGCGGGACCGCAAATTTTTTTTGTTTCATTTGGACGACGCCCATCCCGTCCGGTCATGAACGGCCCGACCGTCACATCCCCAGGCGCGGCGCATTGTGCGTCCGCAGGGCGTTGCCCATCACCACCCAACTGACAGGCATGGCGTCACGGTGCGGCGGATTGCCCACCTCGTCGATCAGGCACAGCCATTCCAGCATCTCTTCGTATTCCGGCTCCATGTCGCCCAGCCATTCCAGTTGCGTATGGATCCGATTCTTCATGTGTTGTCCCATGTGTTGGTTTCCTTTATTATCGTCAACAGTTTACCGGGTGATCGCCCGTTGGCGGGGGTCATCAAGAATCGTGCCGAAATGAATCTTTCAGGAGTCGCAACCCATGGCCGTTGGCGCACCAACCTCGCTACCCCACCTGCCGGAGATCCCGGGCTTCCGCCTCGCCACCGCCGCTTGCGGCATCAAGAACGGTCAGACCACCCGCGATGACCTCCTGCTGGTGGCCATGCACCCCATGGCCAGCGTGGCGGGGGTCTTCACCAACAATCTCGTCCATGCCGCGCCGGTGGCCCTCTGCCGTCAACGCCTCCCGCAAGGCAGGGCCGTTGCCCTGCTGGTCAACTCCGGCAACGCCAACGCCGTCACCGGCGAAGCGGGCATGCGCGACGCCCTGCACGCCACCCAGGCCGTGGCCTTGCTGCTGGATGGCCAGCCGGAGAACGTCTTCGTCGCCTCCACCGGGGTGATCGGCGTCCCCCTCCCCATGCCGCGCATTTTCGATGCCCTGCCCGATCTGGCCGCCCGCCTGCGCCCCGGCGATTGGGACAAGGCCGCCCGCGCCATCATGACCACCGATACCTTCCCCAAGGCCGCGCACCGTGCCTTTTCTGTCCACGGTCACCCCTGCTCCCTCATCGGCATGGCCAAAGGCGCAGGGATGATCCGTCCCGACATGGCCACCATGCTGGGCTTTTTGTTCACCGATGCCGCCGTCGCCCCGGCAGCACTGCAAACCCTCCTCGCACGCGCCGTGGCCACCAGTTTCAATGCCATCACCGTGGACGGCGATCAATCCACCAACGATACCGTGCTCCTGTTCGCCTCCGGACAGGCCGGAAATCCGCTCCTGGACGACCCGGACGATCCCGCCGCCGCTCCCCTGGCGCACGCCCTGGAAGATCTCTGCCGGGAACTGGCACAAGCCATCGTCCGCGACGGCGAAGGGGCCACCAAGTTCGTCGCCATCACCGTCACCGGCGCGGCCAATCCCGACGATGCCAAAAAAGCCGCCATGGCCATCGCCAACAGCCCCCTGGTCAAGACCGCACTGGCGGGCAGCGATCCCAACTGGGGCCGCATCCTCGCCGCCGTCGGCTACTCCGGGGCCGCGCTCGATCCCAATGCCCTCTCCCTGTGGCTGGGGGATCTCCTGGTCCTGGAACAAGGCTGCCTGGCTCCGGGCTACTCCGAGGAACAAGGCGCCAGCGTCATGGCCGCCGATCAGATCGCCATCCGCGTCGATCTGGCCTTGGGCAGGGCCGATTTCACGGCCTGGACCTGCGACCTGACCCACGGCTACATCTCGATCAACGCGGATTATCGCACATGACCCCCCGGCTCCCCTGGCATGGGATTCACACCGTCCTCCTGGATATGGATGGCACCCTGCTCGATTTGCATTTCGATAATTATTTCTTCCAGGAGACCGTGCCCCGTGCCTATGCCGAAAAGAACGGCCTGGATCTCGCCACCGCCCGCATCCAGGTTTTCGATGCCTATCAGGACAATCGCGGCACCCTGGCCTGGTACGACCTCGACCACTGGTCCCGGCAGCTCGGTCTGGAGATCGCCATCCTCAAGGAGGAGGTGGCCCATCTGATCCGGGTCCATCCCCACGTCCTGCCCTTTCTGGCCGCCCTGCGCGCCTCCGGTCGGCCTGCCCATCTGGTCACCAACGCCCACGCCATCTCCTTGAACATGAAACTGGCCCGCACCCCCATCGGCGACTACCTCACCTCCATCATCACGAGCCACGAAGTGGGCAAGGCCAAGGAGGAGGCTGCCTTCTGGCCCCTGCTCATGGAGCGGCTCGGCTTCGATCCGGCCACCACCCTGCTGGTGGACGACTCCGAGCCGGTCCTGGCCGCAGCCCAGGCCTTCGGCATCGCCCATCTGCGCCATATCGCCAATCCCAGTTCCGGACTTCCACCCAGGCCATCGGCGCGTTTCTTGTCCGTGGTGGATTTCCGCGAACTCGCCCTGCCCGATCCTTAGACAAGGAGGCCATGCCCGTGCTCGAACGTCTTTTCGTCTGGTGCAAGGGCAACTCCGCGCTCCTCCTGATCGCGGGTGGGGGAGGTCTCTACACCCTGTTCGCCTTCGCCACCGACTGGCGCTGGCTGGTGCTGGCCGGCGGCGTCGGGCTGACCGGAGCGCTCGCGTGGCATCACGCCCGCCAGTACCGCGCCATGCGCCGGTTGGCCGATGCCAACCAGGCATTGATGCTCTTGGAAAAATGTCACAAACTCGTCGGTCGGGAAAAAAACGAGATCGCGCTGCTCTCCCGTGCCTGCACCCTGTTGGTGAGCGAGGGGGGCTACCGTTTCGCCTGGTGCGGCTTCGTCGCGGGAGAGGCCGGCAAGATCACTCCGGTGGCGTTTTCCAGACTCGACCCCGCCCTGCTGCACTCCCTGGGCGAGACCTGGCGGAACTCCCACGGATGGCAGGAGCCGGCTGCGTCCGCCATTCGCACCCTGCGACCGAGCGAGCAGCGCAATCTCCTGACCAATCTCGCGGAGCAGGCCTGGCGGGAGCAGGCCCAGCGTTTCGGCTATGCCGCCGCCCTGGCCATCCCCATGCTGGAGGGCGACAGAGTCGTCGGGGTGTTCAACATCTATTCCCGGAACCCTGAGGCCTTTGCCCCCGAAGAGGCCGCCCTGCTCAACGAGTTTACCGATACCCTGCTGTTCGGTCTGCTGGCCATGCGCGAATCGGGACGGCGCAAGCGGGCGGAAAAACGGCTTGCCCTCCACCGCCGCTTTCTGGAGGAGCAGGTCGCCAAACGGACCCGGCTGCTCAACACGGTCGCCCCCATTGCCCAACGTCTGCTCTTCCAGGAAGAGGGGCAGAACAACATCGACGCGGTCCTCCAGGACCTCGGCCTGGCGGCCAATGTCAGCCGCGCCTTCATCGCCCGCGCGGATGCGGAGTGTCGCTTCCTCCTGGATCACGAGTGGGTCGTCCCCGACCAGAGCGCCCGTCTGGAGCAGCAGCTCGCTTCGCCGTGGCTGGAGCGGTTGTGCGGCGGCGAGCACCTCTGCGGTCGCGCGCGGGATTTTTTCGCCACGTCGGAACCGCACGGGGAGCGTCTCTATTTCGCCCTCGTGCCCATTCTGGTGAACGAATCCTTCTGGGGCGTGCTGGGGTTCGAGGATTGCACCCGCGAGCGCAGCTGGAGTTCCGGCGAGATCGACGCCATGCGCCTGGTGGCCAGGGCGCTGGACGCCTCGATCCGCAAGGAACGGCTCATCATGGAAAAACGCGCCGGCGAGGAGCAGATTCTCAAGCTCTCTGCCGCCGTGGAACAAAGCCCCAACAGCGTCATGATCACCGATGCCCTGGGCAGGATCGAATACGTCAATCCCCAGTATACCCTCGTCACCGGTCAGGCAGCGGAAGAGCTGCTCGGGAGCGTCCCGCCGATCCTGCAACCCCAGGCCAAGTCGCGCCAGGAGCATGCCAGGATGTGGCAGACCCTCACCGAGGGCGCCCCCTGGCGGGAAGAACTGGAGAGCGTCAAGCAGGACGGCAGCCGTTTCTGGATGCGTGCCTCCCTGGCGCCCCTGGTGAACGGCGCCGGCGAGATCACCCATTTCGTCTGCGTCCAGGAGGACATCACCCATCGCAAGCAGGCCGAACTCCAACTGCGCACCACCTTCGACCGCCTCGCCCGCAGCGAAAACCGCCTGCAGGCCATTCTCGACAACATGCCCAGCATCGTCTTTCTGAAGAACGTCTCCGGTCGTTACGTGCTGGCCAACCGTCTCTTTCTCGAAACCTTCGGCGTGGATCTCCCCGCCGTGTTGAACCACAAGGACAGCGATCTCTTCTCAGCCGAGCTGGCCCAGGCTTTCGGGGAGGCGGACCACGAGGTCCTGCAGCGGGGTCTGCCCGTGGCAGTGGACACGATCATTCCGGTGGCGGGGGAGAAGCGGATTTTTCACACGGTGCGTTTTCCGGTGGTGGCCGACGATAGCGGCTATTTCTCCATTTGCTGCATCGCCACCGACATCACGGATCGCAAGATCGCCCAGGCCCGTCTGTTGCGTTCCGGGCAGGCCCAGGACATCCTCAACGCGATCCTGCTGGCCGCCATGGACCGTTCCCCGTCGTTGTCCGAGTTCATCCAGGGGGGGCTGAGCCGGATTCTTTCCGCCCCCTGGTTCGCGCCGGAGGGCAAGGGTGCGGTTTATCTCTTTGGGGCCGGGGAGGCAGGGGAGGACCTGATCTGTCAGATCGGACTGGGGGAGGAGGGGCTGGCGGAACGGCTGGAAAAGGGACGTGGCGAGACCGCATGGGCCTGGCGGGGCAGGGGTGTCGTTCACTACGGCGCCGGGGCGTTGGCCAAATCCGGCGGGATTCCCGGGTTGCCGGAGGGGTGGGGGTATTATTCCGCGCCGCTTTCTTCGCGGGAGCGGGTTTCCGGGGTGATGCAGATTTTTCTGCCGCCGGCCCATGGCCGCAACAAGGACGAAGAGGAGTTCATCGCCACCGTGCGCAATACCCTGGCCTCGATCCTGGAAAAGAAGATCGTGGACCGGCAACTGGTGCTGGCCAAGGAGCGCGCCGAGTCCGCCAGCCTGGCGAAGAGCATCTTTTTGGCCAACATGAGCCACGAGGTGCGCACGCCGATGAACGGGGTGATCGGCATGCTGGATTTGCTGGGTCGGACCCGTTTGACCGCCACCCAGCGTCATTATCTGGCCATCGCCGAGCAGTCCGCAGAACAGCAGTTGAACATCATCAACGACATCCTCGATTTCTCGAAGATCGAGGCGGGCCGGTTGACCCTGGAACGGTTGCCCTTCGATCTGGTGGAGGTGGTGGAGAACATCGGCGTCATGCTGTCCGGCGTGGCCCAGAACAAGGGGGTGGAGCTGGTATTGCATCTTTCCGGCAGGATCCGCCACCGGCTGATCGGCGACGCGGTGCGTCTGCGGCAGGTGCTGATCAACCTGGCCGGCAACGCCTTGAAGTTCACCCGCAGCGGGGAGGTGGTGTTGCGGGTGGATCTGCTGGAGGAGGCGGCGGAATCGGTCACGCTCTTTTTTGCGGTGATCGATACCGGCATTGGGATCGCGCCGGAAGCGCGGGAGCGGATCTTCCTGCCGTTCGCCCAGGCCGATGTCTCCACCACCCGGCGTTTCGGGGGCACCGGATTGGGGCTGGTGATCGCCAGGCAGATCGTGGAGGCCATGGGGGGGCGCATGGGGTTGGCCAGTCAGCCGGAGGCGGGATCGATGTTCTGGTTCGAGGCGCGGTTCGCCAAAGGCGTTGCCATGGAGGGGAACGAGGAGGCGGGTTTGCGGGGGTTGCGGACCTTGATCGTGGACGACAACGGCGCCACCCTGACCACCTTGACGAGCATGCTGTCCGGATGGGGCATGAGGTGTCACGGGGTGGCGTCCGGAGTGAAGGCATTGGAGTGGCTGCTGGACACGGGTGCGGCGTGCGACCTGGCGGTGGTGGACATGCGCATGCCGGAGATGAGCGGGTTGGATGTGGCGCGGGCCATGCGGGAGATGGTTCCGGGCGTGCGGGTGATGCTGCTCAGTTCCGGGGAGCATCCGGAGGAGGCGGTGTTGCGGGAGATCGGGGTCGGGGCCTATCTCATGAAGCCGGTGGGGCCGGCCCGGTTGCGTCAGTCGTTGTGTCAGGCGCTGCGTGGTCCCTGCGAAGAGACCGGGGAGGCGGGCAAGGCCGTCGAGGCGGAGTCCGGTTTCGCCGGGCGGGTGCTGTTGGTGGAGGATACCTTCGTCAATCAGCAGGTGGCGGCAGGGATGTTGAAGCAGATGGGTCTGGAGGTGGAGATCGCCGGGGATGGTCAGGAGGGGGTGCGCAAGGCGATGGAGGGGCGGGCGGATGTGATCCTGATGGACATGCAGATGCCGGTGATGGATGGCCTGGAGGCGACCCGGCGGATTCGGGAGTGGGAGGCGCGGGAGGGGCGCGAGCCGACCCCCATCGTGGCCATGACCGCCAATGCCCTGAGCGGTGACCGGGAGCGTTGCCTGGAGGCCGGGATGAACGACTATCTGGCCAAGCCGGTGTTGTGGGAGGCGTTGGCCGCCAAACTGGCCTTGTGGCTGCCGGGCGCGGCGGTGGAGGAGGGCGTGGCCCCGGAGGAGGCGCTGGACCGGAGCTGTCTGAACCGGTTGCGCGACTCTTTGCTGGGGGTGCCGGGGACCTTTGCCGCGATTCTCGAGGAGTTTTTGTCCGGCACCCCTGGCTTGTTGTCCGCCATCGGCGAGGCGGCCCTGCGGGGGGAGCCGGATGGGGTGCGCGCCGCCGCCCACGCCTTGAAGTCCAACAGCGCCACGGTGGGGTTGACGGCGTTGTCGGAGTTGTGCGCCACCATGGAGCAGGCCGCCCGTGCCGGCGATGTCGCCCCGGCGGGCGCCTCCATCGCCCGGGCCGAGGCGTTGTTTCAGGCCGCCGTGCCCGAGTTGCAGGAGGCCCTGCAGCAAGAGTAAACGGTCAGGCGGCATGTTACAGGGTGAGACGATTGCGTCCGTTTTCCTTGGACTGGTACAGCATGGCATCCGCCTGTTTGAGCAATGCACCGGGATCGGATCCGGGCGTCGGGGAGAGCGATGCGCCGCCGATACTGACCGTGACGATGCCGTCGGGCACCTTCGAGAACGCATGTGGCAGACGCAGGGCGCGCACTGCCTCCAGGATCTCATGGCCCACCTTGTCAACCCCGGCCAGGTTGGTCTCTGGAAGAACGCATACCAGTTCCTCGCCACCGTAGCGGGCCGCCAGGTCCGGCGAACGGTGCATCACCCCGCTGACCGTCTGGGCCACCTTGCGCAAACAGTCATCCCCGGCAGGATGGCCGTAATTGTCGTTGAAGAGTTTGAAACTGTCGATATCCATCAGCAACAGCCCGATCACCCCACCGGAACGGACGGCCCGGCTCCATTCGGCGGTCAGAACCTCATCGAACCATCGCCGGTTGGCGATCCCGGTCAGGGCGTCGGTGCGCGAAATGGTCAGCAATTGGCGGTGGGCCTCGGCCAGTTGTCGTTCCGATTCCACGAACTCCCTGATCAGTGCCTTGAGCAGTTGTTCATTGAGTTGATGATCGGCCAATTCGGCCTGCTGTTCGATCACGCGGGAGACCAGTTCACCGTATGAGCGTTGAAACTGGGTATCGAAGGAAAAATCCACGCTGCCAGGCTCAAACATGGTCGATACCGATATCTTCCAGCGATTCCAGGATGCGGCGCATGGCCTGGATCTCCTCCTTGCGGTGGAAAATGACGCCATGCTGGGGTGCGATCATGCGCGCCTCCACCGAGAAGATCACGGAGAGGGCATGGCGCAGGGCCTTGGTGCAGGGCATCACCTCCCGATGGAACAGATGCATGCCGGTGAGCAGGCAGACATCGTGGGTCTTCTGGCACACCTCTTCCGGGTTTTCCGGCCAGGGGTCGCGGCAATCCAGGCAGTGCTCATCCATCTCGGCGAACAGCGACAGGCCGCGTGGCCGGGAGATGCTGCCGAACAGGTCGCTGGTGAACAGGATGCCGCTGGTCTCATCCAGCGTGACGAAGCTGCCGGCGGAATGGGCATACGGTGTGGGCAGGAAACGCAGTCTCCGCCCGGATTGCAAGACCAGTTCCCGCCCAAGCCGATCGATGCACAACAGTTGCGAGCGTACCGAATAGTGGCGTATGAAGGGATTGTTCTCTTTCTTGGAGATGATGCGCAGATCGTCGCGGGCGATGATTTGTTCCAGGTTGGGGATCGACCCGCACAGGTCGGGATCGTAGTGCTGGTAGATCAGATGGCTGATCTGTTCCGGGGCGATGCCGGTCTGGAGTATCTTGCGCATCACGGTGCTGAAATCCGGGCGGCTGCCGCCGTCGATCAGGACCGCCTCCGCGCCGTCCACGATCAGATAAGGGTTGGCAGGCAGGTTTTTGGGATGGTTGGCGCCTACCCAGAAGACTCCATCCGCCAGTTGTACCGGGCGGTCGGGGTTGATGTTTTTGTTAAGAATCATGCTCATGACAGTGTCCCTGTCGGATTGTGATCTCCAGTATGGTCATAACGGGACATTATAGACGTTGGGCGGGATGTGAGGAAGGCTTTGCAATGGGGCCGGTCGTGAAAGTGAGTGGCCGGTTCTCCAGGGCAGCCGTGCCCCCCCGGAGAACCGGCGTCTTCAGCTCGCCGGCACGCTCTGGCCGTGCCCCACGCAAGACCATGGGTAGTGCCAGCAGTCGATGTCGAGCCTGGCTCGCCGGATCACCTCGCGCCGTTCGCTCTTCCCTGTCTCCTGCCTGAGCGCATAAAACAGGGATCGGGTCCGTCTGCTGCCCGTCAAAAGATTCCACCGTTGCTCCATGGTATCGTTCATGGTTGATCTCCATAGTCGATGGTTGATTGTGTCTTCAGTCTGGCGCGGCCAATTGAATTCAAATTGAAAGGGAGGCGATTCATGGAAAAAAATGCAGCGCCTTCAGGTTGGCTTCAGATTGGCCGGTTAAATTAAACGAAACTGAAAACGCCACTTTCACTTTGTAAAGGAGCCGTCATGGAAGCCCCACTCACTTTGGACCTCGCGCTCGTCTTGCAGCTGGTGCTGTTCGTCGGGCTGCTGGGGTGCTCGGCCTTTTTTTCGGGCAGCGAGGTCGCGCTCTTCTCCCTCAACCAGGTCCAGTTGGACCAGATGGCCAAGGAACACCATCCGCGTCTGGCGCTCATCCGCTCCCTGCTGAAGGATCCCAGGGCCTTGATCGCCACCATCCTGATCGGCAACGAACTGGTCAACGTGGCGGCCTCCAACATCTCCGCCACGCTCTTGATCCGCTTTCTGGGCGGGGAGGAGAAGTGGTGGGTCAACATCTTCATCATGCTTCCCATCCTGCTTCTGTTCGGCGAGATCACCCCCAAGACCATCGCGGTGCGCAACAGCATCCTGATCGCGGGTCTCGTCAGTCGCCCCCTGTCGCTCTTCAGGCGGTTGATCACCCCTCTGCGCAAGGTGGTCGGGTGGATTGCCAATCTCTTCATTACCTGGATGATCGGCGAGCAGAAGGCCAAACAGGCCACCATCACCGAGGAGATGGTGCGCAGCCTCGCCGAACAGGCCAGTCAGGACGGCGCCATCGACGCCGCAGAGCGCACCTACATCGACAACATCTTCAACTTCGGCAACATCCGCGTGCGGGATGTCATGATCCCCCGCGCCAAGATCTTCTTCCTGCCCAGAACCACGGACATCGACGAGACCATCCAGGCCTGCCGACAGGCGGGCTTCACCCGTATCCCGATCTATGATGGCCATCGGGACGACGTGGTGGGCGTCCTTCATGTGCGCGATCTGATCAAGCACCTGCCGGAAGGGGGGAACGCCACCATCAACCCGATGACCCTGTTGCGCAAACCCTATTTCGTGCCGGGCAATCGGCTGGTCTCCTCCCTGTTCCAGACCTTCAAGGAGCGGAATCTCTCCCTGGCCATGGTGGTGGACGAGTTTGGCGGCCTGATCGGCATGGTGACCATGTATGACCTGTTGGCGATCATCTTCGGCCCCCTCGATGGCGAGCGGCAGGAGGTCGTCGCGGACGACGCCACGCCCCTGCCGGACGGCTGCTATCCACTGCAAGGCGTGATGCCCGTCGATGAGTGCGCCCGGCTGACCGGTTGCGACTTCGCGGATGTCAAAGCGGAAACCCTGGGCGGCATGCTGCTCGACCTCCTGGGAGAACTGCCGGAGCCGGGACGGCAGGTGAGCGTGTCGGGGTGGCGGTTCACCGTGCAAAGCGTGGAAAACAATCGCATCACCGCCGTGAAGGCGTGTCGGAACGAGGAGCAATGAGCCATGGAAATCTGGATGATTCCCCCCATGATCGTGTTGTGTCTGTTGGTCGAGGCGTTTTATGCCGGGTCCGAGATCGCGGTGGTGAGCGCCGACCGTCTGAAACTGCGCCATCTGGCGGCCAAGGGGTCCAGGGGCGCGCAACTGGCCATGGACATGCTGCGTACCCCCGAGCACCTGTTGACCACCACCCTGGTGGGCATCAATGTCGCCATCGTCACCAACTCCTCGCTCTCCGCGCTCTTTGCCATCGAGGTGTTGGGGCAGGAGCATGCCTGGATCGGCATCCTGATCTCCGCGCCGCTGATCTGGGTGTTCGGCGAGATCGTGCCCAAGAGCGTCTTTCAGCAAAAGGCCGACGTGCTGGCCCCGCGCATCATCTACATTCTCAAGATCTCCTCCTGGTTCTTCTATCCCCTGATCGTGATTTTTACCTTGTTCTTCAAGGTGATCACCTTCTTTTTCGGCGGCAGTGCCAAAAAAAATCCCCTCTGCCTGCGCGAGGAGATCGATCTGGTCTTGCAGATGAAGGCCCATGAAACCGACATCCTCCCCATGGAAAAGAGCATGATCCGGCGTCTTTTCAATTTCGGCGAGACCCAGGTGCGGGATATCATGGTCCCACTGATCGATCTGCGCACCCTGGACCGCAACGCCTCCTGTGGCCTGGCCCTGCGGCATTCCGGTGAGCACTCCCATCTGCTGCTGCCGGTCCATGCCGGTCGGGTGGACAACATCACCGGTTATGTCAACGCCATGGATCTGCTCGGCGTGCCGGCGCAGGAATCCATCAGACCGTTCATCCGTTCGGTTCGCTACATCCCCGGGTCGCAGAGCATCGAGGAGTTGCTGGCGGCTTTTCAGAAGAACGGAGAGCAGTTGGCCATGGTGGTGGACGAGTTCGGCGGCTGCGAGGGGATGGTCACCATGGAGGATATCCTGGAACGGGTGGTGGGCGACATGCGGGACGAATACGACGCTGGCGAGAAAGCGACCACCTGGTGGCAAGCCAGGGAGCCTGGGGCATGGGTGGTCAATCCGCGCATCCGGCTGGTGGCCCTGCGGGACGAACTGGGCATCTCCCTGCCGGATGGCAACTACGAGACCCTGGGGGGATTTCTGCTCGATCATTTCCGGGAGATCCCCGGCCAGGGCGCCAGCATGACACGGGAAGGGGTGACCTTCACGGTCACCAAGGCGGGCCAGCACTCCATCCGGGAGGTGGAGATCCGCATGCAGGCCGCACCGGTCGCCACCGAGGAGGAGCTGGACTTGCATGCGCATTCTGATCATTGAGGACGATTCGGTCCTGCTGCAACATCTGAAACGCAAATGCGAGGCGGCTGGTTTCGCCGTGGACACGACCCGTCATGGCCTGGAGGGGGAGGCCATGGCCCGTGAGGTCGCCTATCACGCGGTGATCCTCGATCTGGGGTTGCCGGATCAATCGGGTTTGACGGTGCTGCGCAACTGGCGGCGCGCCCGCAACCCGGTGCCGGTGATCGTTTTGACCGCGCGCAATACCTGGCAGGAACGGGTGGAAGGGATCGAGGCCGGCGCGGACGACTATCTGGGCAAACCCTTTCATATCGAAGAACTGCTCGCCCGGCTCAAGGCGTTGATCCTGCGCTGCCATGCCCGCTTCCAGGGGGTGCTCACCGTGGGAGGCTACACCCTGAACGAGGAACAACAGACGGTGACCACCCCGGATGGCGAGCAGGTGGCCTTGACCGCCATGGAGTTCCGTCTGCTGCGGGTCTTCATGCTCGCGCCTGCCCGCATCCACTCCAAGGAGTCGCTGATGAACGCGATCTATGATTACGATAAAACCCTGGATCACAACGTCATCGAGGTCTATGTCAACCATTTGCGCAAGAAACTGGGAAAAGAGATCATTCGCACCCTGCGCTGGCAGGGGTATCGCTTCACCCCCGGAGAGGAGGGATGATCCGCACCGGTTCCATCAAGAGTCGTCTGCTGGCCACCCTGGTGGTCGGCTTGCTGGTGATGTTCGCTTTGTTGTGGCTGGTGGTGAGCGGCGCCTTGCGGGAGTTGACCGCCAATTATCTCGAGGACCGCCTGGACCAGGAGATGGCCAGCATCCTTGCGGAACTGGCCCTGGACGACAAGGATGTCATCACCCTGGATCGCGGGCAAGTGGATGTTTTGTTTCATTTCGCCTTTTCCGGATATTATTATCAGATTACCCTGCAAGGCGGGGGCGAGACGCAAACCCTGCGCTCCCGCTCCCTGGGGTCGTTCACCCTCGACTTTCCCGCCGTGCCCGTGGGGGAGAAGGCGCGTCTGTTCTCCAGCGGTCCAAGGAACGAGAAACTGATCACCCTGGTGCGCACCATTCCCTTGCGGGAGCGGCAGTTGACCGTGGCCGTGGCCGAGGACCTCACCCCCATCGAGGAGGATCTGGATCGGTTTTTATGGATCTACAGTATGATTTCATTGGTTTTTTTGGTGCTGCTGACGCTGATTCACGTGGTGGCGGTGCGACGGGCGATGCACCCCATGGAGCGGATTCACCAGGCCGTCATGCAACTGGAGATGGGGAGGATCGGCAAACTGCCGGAAGATGTCCCGGATGAAATGAAAAAAGTTGTTGGACAGATCAATCTCCTGTTGCAAAAAACCGAGCAGCGCCTGGTGCGCTCCCGCTCCACCATCACCAACCTCGCCCACGCCATGAAGAGTCCGCTGGCGGCCTTGTTTCAGATTGTCCATCATCCGACCCTGGGCGCGGATGAGCCTTTGCGCCAGGAGATCGAGGGGCGTCTCGAGCTTCTCCACGAACTGATCGAACGGGAGTTGCGGCGGGCGCGTCTGGCGGATCACCCCTTGTCCGGGATGTTTTTTTTGCCGGAGCAGTCCCTGGGCAACCTGGCGCGCACCTTGAACACCATCCATTTCCGGAAGAAGGTCGAGGTGGAGTTGGCTTTTCCCGCCGGGATGCTGTTGCCCTTCGATCAGGAGGACATGATGGAGATGTTCGGCAGTCTGCTGGACAATGCCTTCAAGTGGGCTGGCGTCCGGGTCCGGGTTACGCTGCGCGAGGAGCCTGGCGAGGTGCTCATGCTGGTGGAGGACGACGGACCCGGCATCCGGCCTGAGGAAGGGGAGTTGCTGAACGCGCGGGGCGTGCGGCTGGACGAATCCCGCTCCGGCCATGGGTTGGGCCTGGCCATTGTCCGGGAGACGGTGGAGCATTACGCGGGAACCATGCTCCTGAACCGTTCCCCGGACCTGGGCGGATTCCGGGTGGAGATCCGGCTGCCGACTTCACCCATTCCCGGAACACGGGTGGTCTGAGGGGGTGTGGCGTCAGGCGGCAACCACCTGCAAGTAGCCGCGATAGATCATGTCGATGGCCACATAGGTGATGATGGCGAGACCGATCCAGGCGACCCATCGGAATTTATGGATCATTTTGGCGATGTAATTGGCGGCGAATGCCATCATGACAATGGCAAGCCCAAGCCCGATCACCATGATGTAGGGGTGATCCTTGGCGGCGCCGGCCACGGCCAGGACATTGTCCAGGGACATGGACAGGTCCGCCATGGCCACCTGCCAGACGGCGGCTGTCACGGTCTTGGGGTTGGCGGAGGCACCTTGCGCCATGGCCTCTTCCGGTGTGACCTCGTCTTGGCCGTGGGTCCGCAGTTCCCGGAACATCTGCCAGGCCACGAACAGCAGCAGCAAGCCTCCGGCCAGGGTCAGGCCGATGATTTGCAGCAATTGGGTCGTGACCAGGGCAAAGAAGATGCGCAACACGATGGCAGCGGCGGTGCCCCAGAACACCACGCGTTGGCGTTGTTCCGGGGGGACGGAAGCCGCAGCCATCCCCACGACGATGGCATTGTCGCCTGCCAGCACCAGGTCGATGAACACCACTTGCACGAAGGCCGTCAATTGACTCATCAGTTCTGCATTCGGTTCCATGTCAAATCCTTTTCATAGGTGTTTGTGCCATCCGTCACATCCACAGGCTCTGCACTGTAGCGCAGCCAGTTGAATTCAAGCTGAACGCGATGCGCTTTATAAAAAAAAACGGCATCAGGCTGCAGATTGGCGTGATC
Source organism: Magnetococcales bacterium (assembly GCA_015231915.1). Taxonomy (GTDB): domain Bacteria; phylum Pseudomonadota; class Magnetococcia; order Magnetococcales; family Magnetaquicoccaceae; genus Magnetaquiglobus. Next base: position 62,993 of record JADGAR010000002.1, on the reverse strand, counting down.
GGGTTGGAAACCGCCCGGCAACGCATCATACATGGTTGGGAGGAAAGAGCCGGATGGAGACCATGAAGCCCCCCAACGCCGGTGAACGCCCCAAGGTGATCTCACCGCCGTACAGTTCGACGATCTCTCTGGCAATGATCAGGCCCATGCCGTGGCCCTCCCGGTTCTCATCCAGACGTTTTCCGGTCCATTGGCGCAGGATGGCCAGTTGCGGCTCCTCGACGCCAGGACCGTCGTCTTCGATGGTCAGCCAGAATCCCCCCTCGTTGCCAACGGAAAGGATCACCCTGGAGCGCGCCCACTTGCAGGCATTGTCTGCCAGGTTGCCGATGAGTTCAAGGAAATCATCCCGGTTGCCCGGACAGCGCAACGCCTCCGGGACCTGGAGGAGGATGTCGAGTCCCTTGTCGTAATGCAGCCGGTCGAGGGTCCGGACCATGGCGGGGAGATCCTCGCCGGGACGGAACCATTCGTCGTGAACGTCGGGTCCGCTCAGCGACGCCCGGCGCAGATGGCGTTCGAGCATCCGTTCCAGCAGTCCGGTCTGCTCCGCCAGGATCGCCTTGACCCCTGGCATGCCACGCAGGTCGGGGGATTCCGCGAGGTGGAGGAGCACGGTCATCGGAATCCGCATGGTGTGGCCGATGTGGGCGAGAGTGCGTCGCACCCGTTGCATGTGGCGGTTGCCGGCCTTCATCTGGCGCTCGATGGCCATCACCAGGGGGCGGGTTTCCTCCAGTTCCGCGTGGGGGGGATGGGGGACCTCGCCGGCCTGCCAGCGCGTCACCAGGCGATTCTGTTGGTCGAACGGCTCGAACATCAGGCCCACCAGCCAGAAGGCGAGCGCAGCGCCCAGCGCCGCCACCGTCAGAGAAAAGAGCAGATGATAATAACGCCACTTGCGCTGTTGCTCCCTTTGCAGGGCGCGCGACTGGCCCACGGCCAGCATCAATTCCCCTTGCGCGAGCCGTGACGAGAGCGCCACCACCATCATCTCCCCGCCCCCCGGCTCCGGCACTCTCCACTCCCTACGCCCGCCTGCGGGCAACTCCGGGAGCGCGATGGGTCGTCCGGCCAACGACGGCGAGAGGCGCCACTCCCAGCGTCCCTCCTTGCGCCAGCCCCACTGACAATAGAAGCCGGAACCGGCTGGCTCGCGGCAGTGGGACTCCGCCATGCCATCCCGGCCTTCGGTCAGGCTGGCCAGGAGCCATTCCGCCTTGTGGCCGATCTCCCGCCAGCTCGTCGCTTCGGCCTGACGTTTGGCCAGATGGTCGTTGATGACGAACAGGAGCAAAAAGATGGTGAACAGCAACGCCGCCATGCCTGCCTGGAGTTGACGGGCGACCGATCTCACGTTGCGGACTCCGGCGTCCACAATCGATAGCCATGCCCCCGCACCGTGCGGATCCACGCTTCGCCGATCTTCTTGCGCAGGCGCATCACATGGGTTTCGATGACGTTGATGTCCGTGTCGCTCGCCCCGTCGTACAGATGGGCCAGCAGGGTCTCCTTGGAGAGCACCTGGTTGCGGTTGAGCATCAGACAACGCAGCAGCTTGAACTCCATGGCGCTCAACGTCACCTCGTGGTCGCCGGCGAGTCGGGCCAGACGACGCGGTTCGTCCAGGGTGAGATCACCGACGCTCAGAAGCCCCTGGGTCTGGGTGCGGCTGCGTCGCAACAGGGCGCGCAAACGGCTGGTCAGTTCCGGCATGTGGAACGGTTTTCCCAGATAGTCGTCCGCCCCCGCCTCGATCCCTTCCACCCGCTCCTTCCAGGAGTTGCGGGCGGTCAGGATGATCACCGGCAGGGTGTTGCGGGCGCGGCGCCAGCGGGCGAGGATCTCCAGACCGGAGCAGCCCCCCGGCAGACCCAGATCCAGGATGGCGGCGGCATAATGGGGTTCGCGCCCCATTTCTTCTCCGGCCTGCCCCTCATGGACGACATCCACGACGAACCCCTCGGAGGCCAGGTGTTGGCCGATCGAGGCACACAGTTGCGGATTGTCCTCGATCAACAGGATGCGCATGGCGTCCGACTCATTTGGATGCGGGTTGCTGCTTGCCCATGACGCTCGGATGTTTGGTGAGCCGCTGGAAGTGGGCCAACTGGGGTTCGATGCCGACGGCACGCAGCACGGGAACGCTCATGGCGATGCCGGTGCCGTGTTTGTCGAACTCACCGGTCTGACGGATGACCTCCAGGATGTGGTCGGCCAGTCCCGCTTCCAGAAAGAAGATGATCACGTCGGTTTGCAGATTGAGGTCCAGGCCGAAGAAGGTCTTGGCCTCGTTGATCCCGGTCCCCTGGGCGTTGATCACGGTGGAACCGGTGGCCCCAGCCGCCTTGGCCGCGCGGATGATCTTGTCCGTCAATTCCGTCTTCACCATGCAGAAGATCAGTTGAAATTCCATGGGGCGTTCCTCCTTAAGCGTTGTGAGGGGGGATCGGTTTGCGGTGGGTCATCCAGGTCGCCAGTTGGGCGTAGCCCATCACCGTCATCATTGGGAAAAGACTGGCGAAGGCGATCAGGCCAAAGCCGTCGATGGCCGGGTTGCGTCCCGGCACCGTGGAAGAGAGGCCGATGCCCAGGGCCGTGACCAGAGGCACGGTGACCGTGGAGGTGGTCACCCCCCCGGAGTCGTAGGCGAGGGAGACGATGAATTTGGGGGCGAACCAGGTTTGAATCACGACGATCACATAGCCCACCACGATGTAGAGGGCCAGCGAGGTGCCGGTGACGATGCGGAAACACCCCAAAGAGATGCCGATGGCCACCCCGATGGCGACCGCCATGCGCAAGGGGAACTCCCGGACGGTTCCGCGCGAGACCTGATTGGCCTTGTAGGCCACGGCGATGAGGGCCGGCTCGGCGATGGTGGTGGCGAAACCGATCAGGGCACCGAAGAGATAGAGCCATCCGTAGGCGCGCCAGTCGCTGCCGGGCGGGACTTCCCGGGAACCGAAAAGGAATTCCGGGGCGGAAAGCTGAGTCGCCATGAGTTTGCCGATCGGGAACAAGGCCTTCTCCAATCCCACCAGAAACAGGGTGATGCCGATCAAAACGAACAGGATGCCCAACGCCAGGCGTTTGGGATGGGGCAGCGCGTCCTTGAGGATGAAGAGCTGGAAAAAGACAATCAGGACCACAATGGGCGCGACATCGATGATGGTATCCAGAAAGGTGTCGAGCATCAAGTTCAGGGTATTCATGGTCAACTCCTATTTGATCCCGAAGACCATGACGCCGTAGGCCATCACGAAGATCATGGGGGTGAGGGAGGCGAAGGCGATGAGGCCGAATCCGTCGATCATGGGGTTGCGGCCCCGGATGGAGGTGGCCAGCCCGATCCCCAGGGCGGTGACCAGCGGGACCGTAATGGTGGAGGTGGTGATGCCGCCGGAGTCGTAGGCGATGCCGATGATCTCTTTGGGGGCCATCATGGTGACGATCATGACGGCGATGTATCCGCCGATGATCAGGTATTGAACCGGCCACCCCTTGATGATGCGCAAGGCGCCGATGGCGATGGCGAACCCCACGGAGAGGGCGACCGCGATGCGCATGCCGTAAGCGTATTCTTCCATACCCTGGTCCCCTGACGTGAGCAGCCCGGCTGCGCTTGCGACCTTGGCCGCCTCGTCGGCCACCGCGATCAGGGCCGGTTCGGCCACCGTGGTGGAAAAGCCGAGACCGAAGGCAAAGGCCAGCAGCCAGAACAGGCTGTTGCGCCGGGCAAAGTTGTACGCCATGGCCTCGCCGATGGGGAAGAGGCCGATCTTCAGCCCCTCGACGAACAGGGCCAGGCCGATCAGGACCAGTATCCCTCCCAGCAGGATCTCGTCCAGGTTGGGCAGGGGCTGGCGGATGACCGCGTATTGGAACACGGCGATCACCACGACGACCGGCAGGAAGTCGCGGGCGGCCTCCTTCAGGCGGGCCAACAGCCAGACAATCAGTTTGATGAGCATGCGGGTTCCTCCGGTGTCGAGCGGGTTGGGTTCATGTCAGGATGGCATGCGGTTTCCAGAAGTGCGGCACGAACAGAATGAGTACGGTGAATACCTCCAGGCGTCCTGTCACCATCAATATGACCAGAAGCCATTTGCCATTGTCCGGTATGGCGCCGAAATTGTCCATTGGGCCAACCAGGCCAATGCCCGGTCCCACATTGATCAGGGTGGTGAGGGCAGCGGAAAAGGCCGTGGGCAGGTCCACGCCCATGGAGGCCAGGGTGATGGTGGCCAGGGCGATGGTCAGGGTGATGGCGAAGCCCAGGGCCATGACCCCGTCCAGGAGTTCCGATGGAATGCGCTTGCCGTTGATCTTGACCGTGATGACGCGCTCCTGGGTGAGCATCCGGTTGATCACCGCAGTGAGCACCTTGAACAGGACGATGGCGCGCACCATCTTGATGCCGCCGGTGGTGGAACCGGACATGGCCCCGGTGATGGCGATGGTCATCAGGATGAGCTGGACGTAAAGTGGCCAGGTCTCCCAGTCCACGTTGGCGTAGCCGGTGTTGGTGACCAGGCTGACCGCCTGGAACAGGCCGTGCAGCAGGGCGTCGTGATGATTGGCCGAGGCGGTGGAGGCAAAGGCCTCCAGCGTGGTGAACATGGCGACCCCCAGGATGACGATGCCGTACCATTTCAGTTCCTCGTCGCGCAGGGTGTGCCATTCCCGGGTGACCAGCACCCGGTAGTAGAGGACGTAATTGATCCCGGCTGCAATCATGAACACAATGGAACACCATTGCACAGCCGGCGCATAGGCCCCCAGACTGGCGTTTTTCGGCGAAAATCCGCCGATGGAGATGGTGGTGAAGGCGTGATGCACCGCGTCCAGGGGGGACATGCCCGCCAGCAGATAGCCCAGGCCGCACAGCACGGTCAGCAGGACGTAGATGCCCCAGAGGATGCGTGCGGAGTCGGCCACGCGCGGGGCCAGTTTGTCCTTTTTGAAGCCCGGCATTTCCGCCTTCATGATCTGGGCGCCGCCCACGCCCAGATAGGGCAAAATGGCAACTGCCAGAAGTAAAATCCCCATGCCGCCGATCCATTGGGTGGTGCTGCGCCAGAACAGGAGTCCCTGGGGCAGAGCCTCGATGTCGCCCAGCACGGTGGAACCGGTGGTGGTGAAGCCGGAGGCGGATTCGAAGATCGCGTCCACGCCGCGCATTGCCCCGGCGAGCTGGTAGGGCAGGGAGCCGAGCACGATCATCACGAACCAACCCAGCACCACGGCCACCACCCCGTCGCGGGCGCGCAACCCGGCGAAAACGATGCCGCGTGTGAAGTAGAACAGCATGGCGATGGCGAGGGTGATCAGCATGGTCATGAGGAACGGGGTCGTCTGCTCGCCGAAGTGCCATGCCAGGGCCAGGGTGGGGATCTGGAACAGGGCCAGCATGGCGGCGATCACCGCAATGATGCGCAGGTAGAGCAGGAAGAGGTTCATGGGCGGCTCCATGGGGTGATTGGCGTCAGGCTTGCGCGATCCATTTGTCCAGGAGGCTTGCCTTGCCCTGTTGCAGGACGAGGAGCGCCCGGTCCCCTTTGTTGAGACGCAGGTTGCCATGGGGGACCGAGACCCGGTTGCCGCGCATGGAGGCGGCCACGATCATGCCCTTGGGCAGGTTGAGATCCTTGAGCAGCGAGCCGTCCAGACGCGATCCCTCTTCCACCTCTGCCAGGAACAGATTCAGCCTGCCGCCCAGGAGGATGTCGGCGTCCAGGACCCTGCCGGCGCGGGCAAAGCGCAGGATCGACCCCACCGCAGCGGCGCGGGGACTGAGGATGGCGTCCACACCCAGTTCTGGGGCGAGGGAGAAATAGGCCTCGTTGTCCATCATGCTGACCACCTGCATGGCGCCGCGCTTGCGGGCCAGCAGGGCGATGAAGAAGTTGACCTCCTGCTGGTCGGTCAGCGCCAGAAACACAGTCTGAGGGGTGATGGCGCGACCGAGCAGGTTGGCATCGGTGGCGTCGCCATGCAGGACCACGGTTTTGGAGAGCATTTCCGCGAGGGTCTGGCAGTGATCGTAATCCGACTCGATCATCACCACCTGGCGGCCACGCCGTTCCAGTTGCCGGGCGATGTTGACGGCGATGGGACCCCCGCCGACGATGACGAATTTCTGTTGTTGGCTGTATGACTTGCCCAGCAAGGGCAGCATGATCGGCAGGGAGATGCCGGGGGGGAGGGTCATGCAGATGCGGTCACCGCTTTGCAGAACGGTATCCCCGGTGGGGATGAAGACCTCTTCTCCCCGTTGCGCGCCGACCACGAGGAGCTGTTCCGAGGGCAGTGCCGGGATGGCCTCGCGCAGGGGGCGACCGGCCAGGACGTTGTCGGGGCCGAGGCGGAAGCCGGCGACGCGCACGTTGTTGTCCGGGAAGTTGACCAGGTCGAAGGCGTGTTGGACCTCCAGGATGTGGATGGCCTTTGCGATCACCGCCCGTTCCGGGCTGATGATCATGGTATCGTTGAGGTCGCGGAACTGCCAGAGTTGATGGTTGTTGAGAAAGGCGTCGTCTTTCACCCGGAGGACGATCCTGGCACTGGGGTTGAGGCTGCGGGAGATGAGGGTGAGGATGATGTTGCTTTTGTCTTGATTTGTGAGCGCCAGGATGAGGTCGGCGTCCTGGATGCGCGCCTCCCGCAGGACATCCTGATCTTCACCCGTGCCGTGGACGATCTGCACGTCCATCTGTTCGCGCACCTTGCGGACGGTGTTGATGTCGGATTCGATGAAGCACAGGTCGTGTCCCTGCTCGGCGATGTGTCGTCCGACCGCCTCGCCGACCAGTCCGGCGCCGAAGATCACGACTTTCATGGGGCTGTTGGACATGGCGGTTCCTTTTATGGATCGTCGGACTGGATCGGTTGTCCCCGGCTGGTGAATGCCTGTGCCTGTGTGCCCCAGTGATAGACATGCACCGATTCGATGATGGGCTGGTTGATCGGCTGTTCGGCCCGCCAGGAGACGAGGAAACTGGCGCCGGCCCCGCCTCTGGTCTCCCGGTTTTCCACGAAGAAGGCTTGCGAGGAGATGGGTGGCAGGGAGCGCGGTTGTTCGAGGTAGTCGCGCAGCAGGCGGCCATCCGAATCGTGGTAGCGCACCGACGTGATGGTCATGGCATGGCGCGAATCGGTATTGCGCACGCTGAGCATGACCGAGAGCAGGGCTTTTTCCGGATTGCCCCGGTCGTTGAGATTGCCGTGCCATACCGAGGAGTAGACCGGCACGTACACCGTTCCGTTCTTGGTCCGGGGCGGCGGTTCCTGCGCGTGGGCTGCGGGCAGCCAGGTCAGCAGGGCGATGAGCAGTGGAGCGAATGAACGACCGGATATGGGCATGGGGCACCTCCATGGCGCGGCAATAAGGGTTGAGCCGTGAGGGTCAGCTTAACCCGGTTGCCTGACATTTTCCTGACAGGTGGGGAAGAAAGAGCGTTCTGGATACATCGGGATGCCACGATACATGGATCCACATCATCCTCAGGGACATGAGAACGCTTGACACCATTCGCCCGTAGCCTCTTGGCCGGAATCACGGAACGACAGCATCATTCCTATGGACGGGATCGACCCGGATCGGATAGAGTATTCTGTAACTGCGTACCGCCTGCCAGGAGGAAACACCATGGCCACACCATCGTTATCACTCGCTTTCGACGCCCTTGAATTCATAGAACAGTTGAAGGCTTCCGGCGTCCCGGAAGAGCAGGCAAAGGGTCATGTGAAGGTGTTGACCGCCATTGTTCGGCAGATGGATAGCCGGGTGGATGATCTCGCAGCCAAGCGCGAAAAGGAGACAGCAGAACGGTTCGACTCTCTGGCGGATCGAAACGAGCAGCAGGTGAAAGGCCGGTTGGACGGCTTGGCCACCAGGCAGGAACTGGACGCCCGCCTGGCCGCCACGGAAGCCAACCTGAAAAGAGACATGAAGGAACTGGAACTTCGCATGGTGATCAAGATGGGTGCCATGATCCTTGGCGGGATCGGCCTGCTTATTGGACTCATGCGGGCATGGCCCCTCCCCGTGCAGTATGTCCCTCCCGGTCAGGAGATGCGCATGCCTGCCCTTGGTCAAGGAGTACCTGCCCCCTCCAGGTGAGGTGTATGCGACTTTAATCAGCTAATGTTATGTATGGTGGTACTATACACCTTGCCATGCAGATCATACTCGTCCGCCCGGGTGATCCTGACCGGTACGATGGAGCCGGGACGCGGGATGTGGCCCTGCAAATGGGTGAATCCATCGATCTCCAGGGCCTGGCCACGGGTGCGACCGCTCTTGTCGTCGTCCACCAGCACCGGGAGGGTCCGGCCCACCAGGGTGGCCAGCTTCTCCCGGCTGATCGTCTGCTGCAATGCCATCAGCCGGCCCCGGCGCTCCTCCGCCATCTCGGATGGGATCTTGCCGGGGAGTTGATACGAGGCGGCCTCCGGTTCGTCGGAATAGGGGAACACCCCGACATGATCGAAACGAACCTTGGCCACGAAGTCATACAGGCATTGAAACTCCTCTTCGCTCTCACCGGGAAAACCGGTGATGAAGACCGCACGCAGGGTCGCCTCCGGCATGCGGGCGCGGATGCGCGTCACCAAATCCAGCAGATCCCGCTCCCGCTCGGCCCGTTGCATGCGTTGCAGCACGGCGTCATGGGCATGCTGCAAGGGAAGGTCGAAATAAGGCAGCACCTTTTCCGAAGCGGCGATGTGATCCAGCAGGGCGTCGGTGATCAGGGTGGGGTAGAGGTACAACAGCCGGATCCAGCGGATTTTCTTAATGGTCGTCAGCCGGTTCAGCAAGGTCGTCAGATCGATACGGGGGCGCAGATCCCGACCATAGAGCGTCGTGTCCTGGGAGACCACCTGCAACTCCCGGACCCCGCCGTCGGCCAACGCCCTGGCCTCCCCGACCACCTCGTCCAGAGGGCGGGAACGGAACGGGCCGCGCAGCCTGGGAATGATGCAAAACGAACACGGATTGCCGCACCCCTCCGCGATCTTCAGATAGGCGGTGTGGGGCAGGGTGGTGATGATCCGTGGCGCCCGCTCCGAGGCAGTGCCGAAATCCGCCTCCGGCATGGCGGGAGAGGGGGCCTGGACCAGCTCCAGCAGACGGTCGTGCCCGGTGGTCCCCAGCAACACGTCGATGGCCGGCATCTCCTCCCGCAACCGCTCCCCGTAACGCTGCGCCAGACACCCCGTCACCACCAGCCGCTTGCCGGGATGGGCCGCCTTGATGGCCGCCATCTCCCGGATCACCTCCCGGGACTCCGCCTCGGCGTCGGCCTTGAAGCCGCAAGTGTTCACCACCAGCAGGTCGGCCTGCGCCGGATCCGTGGTGGGTTCGTAGCCCCCCTCCAGAAAACGGCCCAGCAGCCGTTCCGCGTCCACCACGTTCTTGGGACACCCCAACGCCAGCAGCCCGACCCGCAATTTCCTCTTCGCCAACTGCCTGCCCTTGCCGCGCAATTGCCTACTCCCGGAAGTTGATGAATTGCAACGGCAGGTCGTAACCCGCCCCCTTGATGTGGGTGATGGCCGCCTGCAGGTCGTCCCGCTGCTTGCCCGTCACCCGCACCTGCTCCCCCTGAATCGCCGCCTGCACTTTCAGCTTGCTGGTCTTGATCCCGGCCACGATCTTTTTCGCCAGGTCGGCGTTCACCCCCTGTCGCACCGTGATCTGCTGACGCTTCGTCCCCCCGGAGGCGGTCTCCACCGTGCCGTACTCCAGCACCTTGATCTCCACCTTGCGCCTGGTCAGCTTCTCGCGCAGCACCTCCAGCACCTGGTTGAGCTTGTAGTCGTCGTCGGCATGCACCTTGATGACCGCCTCTTCCCGCTCCACCTTGCATTTCGACCCGCGAAAGTCGTAGCGGGTGGCGATCTCCTTGGTCACCTGGCCGAGGGCATTGTCCACTTCCTGCATGTCCACCTCGGACACCACGTCAAAAGAAGGCATGTCTCTCTCCTATGGTTGTTCGTTCATCTCTTTGTGTTCGATCACGTCCACCCCCTTGGGCACCACGAACCGGAACCGTTCCGCCGGAATCGCGGCATTGGGCTGCCAGTTCTGGAAGGTGAACAGGGAGCGGTGTTGCAACGAATCCTCCACGATGAAATCCCGGATCTCCTCCCGATCCGGCCACAGCGTGATCGAAATCCGCTTGACCGAGCCTTCCTGCAAGGGACGCAACTCCACTGCCGGCAGTTTCGGATCCGGGCCGGGTTTCACCTCCCAGGTGAAGCTCTCCTCCAGTCGCTTGCCGGAGGTGAGGAATCCTGCCGGGGTCTTCTCCAAACGGCCTGCGGGCGAGCGGGTCACCTGCTTGAGATCGGGTTCGTAGAACCACACCGTCTCGCCGTCCGCCAGGATGAGTTGTTCGTAGGGCGCGGTGTAATCCCAACGGAATCGCCCCGGACGAGCGGCGGAAAATTGACCGCGACTTTCCCGGGGTTGATCCCCCGCAGCATCCGGCATGTGCTGGACAAAATCCGCCCGCAAACTCTTCAGCTTGTCCAAAAAGGCTTGCAGGCGTTGCACTTCCGGGGGCATGGGGGGTTTTTCGGCAGCCGTTGCGCTCGTGGTGCCGCTTCCACACCCCAGCCAGAGCGCCAACGCCAGGCCCAGAATTCCGTAAATCGATCGTGTTGATTTTGGCATGAATTTCGCTTCGTTAATAGTGGTTTATACCGGAATGGCTTCCGACGTCCGCAACCAGCACCTTGACAGGGCACATGGACATGATCTCTCTTTCCGAACTCCCGCAGCGGGACGCGCAATCCGCGCTGGAACTGGCGAGCCGGTTTGCCGGTTCCGAATCCCGCCATCAGGAGGCGCCCTGCGCCCCGCCATGGGAAGAGGAACTGGCCGACGCGATTTTCCAGAGTCTCTCCGCGACCTTGCCCATCGCCGTGGTAGCTTACTGGAATCCGCGTCTGCGCAAAAGTCATTTGGTGAGCCGCGTGCCCTTGTCCGAACCGGACAATCTGCACCGTCTGGTGGATGGCCTCATCCATGGCGCGGTCCCCCGCGTGCGGCACTGGCGTCAGCAGGAGTGGTTCTTCCATCTCTGGATGGGCGCTCCCCTCGAAACCTGGGACCGCCTGCTCGTGGTGGAGTCCGAAGGCAGGCTGTCCGCTGCGGAGTTCAACACGCTTCTGCAACAGGAGGTGGGCAGGTTCACTCCGACGCAGGCGCGGGTGTGACCTCCTCGGCGCGGCGCAACAGCCGGCGCGCCTGTTGGAACGTCTCGGCCTGAAAGTATCCGTCCCGCTTGGCCAGCCGGATCCGTTCCACGAAACGGTCCATCTCTCCGGGTGCGGCCACGACGCTCGCATAAGCCCCTCCGGCCAGTTGGCCGGCCTGGCTCAGTTCCACGCGCCAGGCGGGAGAGTTCTCCTGGGGGTCGCGCCAGCCGCGTCGCGCGGGCGCGGGCTTGCGTCGCTCGCCCGTTTTGGCATAGAGTGCCAGGGCCTCTGCCTCCGTTTCCGGGATGGGGGGCGCCATCCTGCCCAGCAGCCAGGCGCGGATCGCCCCCTTGCGGGAGATGGCCAGGCGAAAGGAAAACCGGGGCCAGCGGCTCTCCCGCTCCGGGGTGCGTGCGGGCCATCTCTCCCGCACGGCATCCGCCAGCGGTTCCGCGAGCCGTCCCAGGGCGCGGAGCAACCGGCGCGGGCCTTCGGCGGTTCTGGATTCCAGTTTGAGCATCGTCATTCGGCGCTCGTTGGCCCTCAAAAAGGAGTCGTTCGTTTTTCGATATGTCAGGATACCAGGAAATCCATGCCGGTGTCACCTGTATCGATGTCGGCTACGTGCGTCCCGGTTTCGCCGCCGCCTGGCTGATCCGGGAGGGGGAGCGGGCCGTTTTCGTGGAGACCGGCCCGCTGCCCTCCGTCCCCAGGCTGCTGGCGTGTCTGCGGGCGAAGGCCCTCGCCCCGGACGCCGTGGAGGCGGTCATCGTCACCCATGTCCATCTGGATCACGCGGGTGGGGCAGGGGCGTTGCTGCACCATCTCCCCAATGCCCGGCTGCTGACCCATCCGGCGGGGGTGGCCCATCTGACCGACCCCTCCCGGCTGGTCGCGGGGGCCATGGAGGTCTATGGAGAGGCGCTTTTCCTGGCCACCCTGGCCGGGGCCGTGCCGGTGGATCCGGCGCGCATCGATGCCGTCCCGGACGGGGAGTGCTTCCGGCTCGGGGAGCGTCGATTGACCCTGTTGCATACCCCTGGTCACAGCCTGAATCACCTGTGCGTCTGGGACGAAGCCTCCCGCTGCCTCTTTTCCGGCGATGCCTGCGGCATCGCCTATCCGGCGTGCGCCGCAGGCGATCGACCCTTCCTTTTTCCCGCCACCACCCCCACCCAGTTCGATCCCGAACAGTATGTCGCCTCGGTGCGCCGGTTGGCGGACTTGCGTCCGGAATGGCTCTGCCTGACCCATTTCGGTCCCCTGCCCTGGAGCGATGCCCTGGTCGGGGATCTGGAGGAGATGGTGGCGCGCTACCGGGATCTGGCCATGACCCTGGACGAATCCCTCCCCCAGGAGGCGTGGGTCGCCGCCTTGACGGCCCTGACCCGCGAACGCATGGCCCAACTCGGTGGCGCCGACCAGACCCTGGCCTGGCTGCGCGAGGACATGACGCTCAATGCCCAGGGCCTGGCCCTCTGGAAAAAGCGCATGGCCCGTCGGGGACAATAGCCGTGGAATTGGAAAATTACGCCCGCGTGGCCATCATCGGCGGTGGTCCCGCCGGTTCGCTGACCGCCTTCTTTCTGCTCAGGCTGGCCAGGGAGATGGGGCAGACGCTGCAGGTGGAGATCTTCGAGCCGCGTGACTTCTCCCTGACCGGCCCGCCGGGGTGCAACATGTGCGGCGGGGTGATCTCCGAGTCCCTCATGCAGAAAATGGCCACGGAGGGGATCCAGTTGCCCAGGGAGGTGCTGCTGGACGCCATCGACTCCTACGTGCTGCATACCGGGTCCGGGTCGGTGGCCATCCGTCCCGGGCGCGACGAGATGCGCATCGCCTCGATCTTTCGCGGCGCTGGCCCGGCAGGCGCGGAGAGTCAGCAACCCCTGCCGTGGCTCAGCTTCGACCGCCATCTGTTGGAACTGGCCAAGGGGGCAGGGGCGCGCCATGTTCCGCGCCGGGTGCGGGGTCTCGCCCGGGATGCCGGCAACAGGCTTTTGCTGTTCCTGCAACCCGAACGGGGCGCGCCCCGCAGAGGGGAAGGGGAACTCCTGCAGGAGGGGCCGTATGATCTGCTGGTGGGGTGCGTGGGCCTCAACGGCTCCGGGGTCAAGCTGTTCGACGATCTGGCGTTCGGCTACCGTCCGCCCCCCAGCGACCGGGCCTGGATCGGGGAACTCTATATGGGGGACGAGGAGGTCCATCGCCGGCTCGGCAATGCCATGCATGTCTTCCTGTTGAACATCCCGCGTCTGAAATTCGCGGCCTTGACCCCCAAGGGGCATTACGCCACATTGATCATCCTGGGCCAGGATGTGGACGAAGCGTTGGCCGATCAGGTTTTGCGTTCTCCGGAGATGCAGGCGTTGCTGCCCGTGGGTTGGCAAACCCCGGTGCGGCCTTGCCATTGTCAGCCGCGCATCAACCTGGGCGCTCCCCATCAACCGTTTGCCGACCGGGTGGTCCTGGTGGGGGATTGCGCCTCTTCGCGGCTTTACAAGGATGGCATTGGTGCCGCCTATCGCATGGCCAAGGCGTGCGCCCTCACCGTGATGACGCGCGGCGTCGGCGCGGAGGATTTCCGCCAGGGCTACTGGCCGGCCTGCCGCCGTCTGGATCGGGACAACCTGTTGGGCCATTTGATGTTTTCCATGGACGGCCTGATGCGTCATGTCCCGCCGTTCCGCAAGGCCATGCTGGCCGTGGTGGACGCCGAACAGCAGGACCCGGCGGATCCTCGTCGCCTCGGCTCTGCCTTGTGGGATACGTTTACCGGCAGCGCGACCTACATCGACATTTTCCGGCGTGCGGCCCATCCTTTGAACATGTATCGCCTGGGCATGGCCTTTTTGCGGGCGGTCTTTTTGCGGAGTCGAGCATGAGCCTGTTGTTTCATGACGAAAAACCCGTCCTGGGCAAAGAGTTCGCCGATGGCGAGGTGATCCTGCGCGAGGGGGAGCAGGGGGATTGCCTGTACGTGATCCTGGAGGGCCGGGTCGAGGTGCTGGTGGATGACGGCAGCGCCACCCCCTTTCGTCTGGCGGTGATGGAAAAGGATGCCTTTTTCGGCGAGATGGCCATGTTCGCCGACTTTCCGCGCGTGGCCACGGTGCGGGCGCTGGGGCCGGTGCGGGTCATGTCCGTGGACAAGCGCGGTTTTCTGCGTTGGCTGGGGGAGGATCCTTCCTTCAGCCTGCGCATCATGGTGAAGATGGCGGAGCGGATACGCCTGCTGTTGGCCGAGGTGGTGCGGTTGCGCGGGGTGTTGCGGGAGCGGTCCGGGACATGATCCGGAATCTGCTGTTTTTCATTCTCTTCATGCCGGAGGGGTTGTTCACCCGGCTGCGCGCCTATGACCTCTTTCGCTGGGCATTCGTTCTGCAATGCATCCGTTGGGAATCCACGGCCTTGACCACCATGGTGACCCTCTATCGGGAGCGCAGCGCCATGCTCCTGCCGGTGCCGTTCGGCATCGACCCCGACACCTACCGCTATTTCGAGATTTTTCTGTACGGGCCATACGGCCTGCTGATCATCACCATCATGGCCTATGTAGTCCATGTGCATGGGGCTTCCTGGGCGGTCATCAGCCCCCTGACCATGCGCCGGGCCTGGACATTGATCGGTTTTTGTTTTTTCGGTCCCTGGCTGCCCAGTCTGTGTGTGGACAGTTTTCTCATCATGCTGGGTTTCGGCGGGCCGGAGGTGATCGTCCCCTGGCATGTGACCATCGTGGCCGCCGAGAGCCTGTTCACCGCTGCCGGTCTGCGTTCGATCTTCGGCCTGCCCCTGGCGCGTGCCCTCTGGCTGGGGGCGGCGTGCGGCGCGATGTTTCTGATCCTGGCGGGATCGGTGATCCGCTGAATCACGCAGGGGTGATCATCACCTGGAGGGGGCAGGCACTCCCTGGCCAGATGGCATCGGCATGTGCATCCCCTGGGTGGTGGGGACATACTGCACGGGGAGGGGCCATGCCCGCATGAGTCCGAAAAGCAGGCCGATTCCACCAAGGATCATGGCGCCCGTTTTGATCACCATGCGGAGTTCGAGTTCCTTGATGTCCCGTTTCAGTTCGGCCTTTGTGGTTTCGATCCTGGCGTCCAACTCCTTGATGTCCCGCCTCAGGTTGGCTTCCACGGTGGTCAGTCGGATATCCAATTCCTGCCTGGTGGCCAAGCCATCCAGGCGTCCTTTCACTTGTTGCTCACTCCGATCTGCCAGGGAGTCGAATCGTTCTTCCGATTGCTTGTCACGCTTGGCCGCGATATCTTCCATGCGGGCTTCTACCTGCATGACAACCATGGACAGCATCTTCACATGTCTTTTGGCCTGATCTTCGGGAACACCAACCGCTTTGAGTTGGTCAATGCACTCAATGGCGTCAAACGTGAGTGAAAGCGGTGTGCTCATGAAGTTTCCTCCTGGCGGGCGGAACACAATTCCAGAGTATTTTATCCGATCATGGTCGATCCCGTCCATAGGGATCATGCCGCCTTCCGGAAATGTCGTTTCCCGCTCTTTCAGGCACCCTCGCCCCGGATCAGATCGAACAGCTCCGCCAGGGACAATTTCCCGCTCATGTCGCCGTCTTCCAGCAGCCCGTCGGCCAGATCCCGCTTGTGGCGATGCAGGGCCACGATCTTCTCCTCGATCGTCCCCTTGGCCACCAGGCGGTAGATCGTCACCGGGCGCTGCTGCCCGATGCGGTGGGCGCGATCCGAGGCCTGATCCTCCACCGCCGGGTTCCACCACGGGTCCATGTGGATCACGTAATCCGCAGCCGTCAGGTTGATCCCCACCCCGCCGGCCTTCAGGCTGATGAGAAACACCTCTCCCTCTCCGGCCTGGAAGGCCTCCACCCGGCGTTGTCGCTCCCGGGCGGGGGTGCTGCCGTCCAGGTATTGAAAGGGGATCCCTTTCTCCTCCAGCAGGGCGCGGATGAGGGCAAGGTGATCCACGAACTGGCTGAAGACCAGCGCCTTGTGCTGATTGTCCAGCAGTTCTTCCAGCACCTCACGGAACAGCGTCAGCTTGCTGCTGTCGATGGGGCTGTCGGGGAGCACCAGACGGCTGTGGCAGCAGGCGCGGCGCAGGCGCATGATTTCGGCCAGGATCCGGAACCGTTGCTGTTCCGCAGGACCGGCGAAGTTTTCCAACTCTGCCAGGGCCTGGCGGCGCAGGGTCTCGTAGAAGGCCCGTTCCTCGTCGCTCAACTCGACCTGCAGGACGATTTCGGTGCGGGGGGGGAGTTCCTCCAGCACCTGGCTCTTGACGCGCCGCAACAAAAAGGGCCGGATCAACCGGCGCAGCCGCTTTTGCGCCCCCTTGTCGCGGTTGCGTTCGATGGGAGTGGCGAACCTCTCGTTGAACCGTTCCAGCGAGCCGAGCAGCCCGGGATTGAGAAACTGGAAGAGGTTCCAAAGTTCGCCCAGATGGTTTTCCATGGGGGTGCCCGTGGTGACGATGCGCAGGGAGCCGTTCAGGGCCATGGCCGCCTGGGAGCGTTTGGTCAGGCGGTTTTTGATGGCCTGCGCCTCGTCCAGCACGATGACGTTCCAGCGCACGCTCGCCAGCAACTCCGCCTCCTGTTGCAAAAGGCCGTAACTGCTGATCACCACATCGAAGGGTTGCAGGGCATCCAGGGTCTTCTGCCGCTGGCCGCCGCCGAAGAGAATGCCGTTCAGGGTGGGGGCGAACCGTTCGATTTCATTCAACCAGTTCATCCCCACGGAGACCGGGGCCACCACCAGCGACGCCCCTTGCGGGGCGCGATGCAGCAACAGGCAGAGGGCTTGCAGGGTCTTGCCCAGTCCCATGTCGTCCGCCAGGCAGCCCCCCACCCCCCAGGTCGCCAGCCGCGCCAGCCAACGGAAGCCGGCCAGTTGATACTCCCGCAACTCCGCCTGGAGCGTGGAGGGGGGAGCCGGGTCGGCTTCCTGCGCCAGGTCGATCCGTTGCAGTTGTTCCCGCCAGCGTTCGTCGGCCTCCACGACCAGGCCGGGCTGCTCCAACACCTCCCGCAGGATCGGGGCGGCCAGCGGGTGAAAACGTTGGCCGTCGCCGTGGGGATCGGAAAAGGCGTCGATTTCCGCCAGGCGTTTGCGGAAGCTCTCGGTCAGGGCCAGAAAGCGCCCCTCCCCAAGGGGCAGGAAGCGGCTTTCCAGGCCCCTGGCCAGCTTGAGCAGCCGACCCATTTTCAGGACCAGTTCCTCGTCCACGACCAGTTCGCCGTCGAGGGCGAACCAATCCTCCTCCCGCTGGATCCGCACCCGCAGGCCATCCATGTCCATGGGACGGCTGACCCGGAGCTTTTCGCCCTCCGGCCATGCCACGATCACCTCTTCCGTCGGGAGCGCCTGCAGTTCCAGCAACAGCTCCAGGCAGGTTTCCGGATCCTCGAACAGCCATTCGTCCTCTTTGGCGGCGAGGGTGGGGCAGGCATCGATGACGCGCCGGGCGCGCGCCGTTTCCTCCTTGAGATCCCGCAGGGTCTGCGCCCGTCTGCCGCCCACTTCGGCGATGATGGTCCTGCCCCCCTTGCCGGGCTGGAAGCCGGGACCCTCGCCGAACGGGAGCACCTGGATTCCCACCCGGAGTCCCTCGCCATGGGGCCACAGGAGGAGGTGGGGTCGTGGATCCGCCGGGAGCTCCTCGACATCCGCCACGCCACCCTCCATCCCGGAATGGATGGTCACCAGCGGCGCGATCGCCCGCAGCGCCTCCATGACCCGTTCGCTGGCGGCAGAGGGGATTTGCAGGGTCTTGTTGCCCAGAATTTCGGCAATGCGGGTGTGTTCCTTGGTGACCTCCACGAGTTTGCAGCGGGCGGGAGGTTCCAGGGAGGCGAAGATCCCTTCCGTCATCACAGGGTCGGAAAAACGTATGTCGATCTGGCCCCCCTTGCGTGTCACGATCAGCACCGGCTCCTCCTTGACCACCTCCACGGGGGTGGATGACAGCGAATCCGCCCAGAAGACCAGGGGATGGCCCACCATGGCCAGCATGGCCTGGGAGAGGTGAAACGAGTAGGATTCTTTGTAATATTCCATGTCGCGATGGAGGGTCGCGCAGATGCGGCGGTCCTGTTCGGTGAGAAAATCGGGGATGTCGGATTGCAGCGCCAGCCGTTTCAGGGCTACCGGGCGTCCCTTGGACCAGTTGCCCGCCGCGTTGCGGGTCTGTTCCCGGGGCTGGATGTAGCTCAGGTATTTGCCGCTGGTCGCGAGCATCCAGACCAGTCGGCTGGCGCTGGTACTGGCGGTGCGGCTCTCCGGCCTGGCGGTGGCGCCCAGTTGGATCATCGCTTTCAAGGCGCGTTCCCAGTTCTCCTCCGGGGTCATGATCGAGAACATGCCGGTCATGCCGCACTCTCGGCTGATGGTTTGGGCATATGCCGCGTTGTCTGCGGCATCGGTTCCCATGGCGGCCAGCAGCGTTGCCAGTTCCATGGCCGCCCAGCGATGACCGTGCCGGCTTGCCTCCTGGAACAGCGATCTCACGGTGGAATTCTTCTGGATGGCGTATTCCTTGTCGATCCAGAAGCGGGCCACTGCCTTGAACAGGAGCGTCAGCGGCGGATCGACTTCGTGAACCCCTTGCGCAACGGGATCGATCAGACTCTTTGCCGGTTGCGTCTGGTTGCGCGCGGCCAGCAGCGTGGCCGTCAGCCAGGTGAAGCGGAACGTCAGGAAGTGCCTGGGTTTTTTGGCGAGCAGGTCCAGCAACTCTTCCAGCCGGGCGCGTCGGGTCGGGTCGTCGCTTTGCAGCAGGGCGAGCAGGAAGAAGACGCCGCCCGGCTCCTCGAACAGGAGGTGGCGTTTTTCCGTGATCTTGCGCAGCGGTTTCAGCAGTTCCTCGAGGAGGTAAAGGGTGGTTTGGTGCTCTCCGCGCAGGAAGTGGAGCCACCCTTGCAGGATCGGGACATCCGCGCAGGGCCGACCATCGTTCAGGATGGCGTGCGCCTCGGCGAGGCGGCCCTGGCAGAGCAGGATCGTCACCAGTGATTTGCGAAAACGCGCGGCCAGGTCCTGGTCCGGGTTTTGTCCTCCCTCCTCCAGCAGGGGCAGCAGGTCCGTGACGCCGGCGAGTTGATCCAGACGGTGCGGCACCATGGCCTCCATGGCCTCGACCTGGATGGCGGGGGGGAGGGTGCCCAGCCACTCCGGGTCGCAGGGCGAGTCGCAGAGCGTGATCAGGGGGTGCTGGTGTGCCACATTCTCCTGATAGTTGTTTTGGCACTCTTGCAGCAGTTTCGCCATTCTTGTCGGATCGTGGCCGAAAAGTGTGATGCGGATTTCCCTGAGGAGTCTTGGATAACTATTGATCGTTTTTGAGTAATTATTTTATAATATGGAAATTCCCCACGGATCGCCTCGACCATGGCGGTGAACCGTTTCTCCCGGATGGCGTCCCGGGTGGCGTGGCAGGCGATGCGGGGGGCGCAGGAAAACATCACGGTGGCGTAGGGATAGACCGCAAGCAGTTGCAGTTGCTGCATCCGTTCGATCATGGGGGAAAGATCGGTCGTGCCCATGGCCTTGCCATTGTGGCCCATGACCCCGGCCAGACGCAGGCATTTCGCCAGTTGGGTGCGGTGGGTGGGTTCCCTCAGGATCGACAGGAATTGCAGCACGCGCTGTTCGACCGGGTCGAGCAGCGCGTAATCGGAGCGGGCGTCTCGTGGGGAGGTGTTGTCTCTGGTGGTCATGCTATCGTTGCATTTCAATAGATCCCCTGGTCGAGCATGGCGTCGGCGACGCGGCGGAAGCCGGCGATGTTTGCGCCCAGGACCAGATTGTGGACATCGCCGTAGGCGCGGGCGGTTTCCCGGCAGGTTTCGTGAATCTGGCGCATGATGCCGTGCAGCTTGAAATCCACGGTGGCGAAGTCCCACTGTTCCATGCTGGCGTTCTGGCTCATTTCCAACTGGCTGGTGGCGACACCTCCGGCGTTGGCGGCCTTGGCCGGGCCGAAGGAGATGCGGGCATCCAGAAAGCGGTGGATCGCCTTCGCGGTGCTGGGCATGTTGGCCCCCTCGCAGACGCAGCGGCAGCCGTTGTTCAGGAGTTCGGCAGCATCCTCGCCGTTGAGTTCGTTCTGGGTGGCGCAGGGAAAGGCCGCGTCGCACGGGATGCTCCAGACCGGGTGGCGGTGCGGGGGATAATCCTCCACCGGGATGTGGCGCGCGCCGGGACGCTCTTCGAGATAGGCGGTCAGGGGGAGGTGTTGCGCCTCCTTGATCCGTTTCAACAGTTCCAGATGGATCCCTTCCGGGTCGTGGAGGGTCCCGCCGGAGTCGCTGGCGGCCACCACCCTGGCACCCAACTGCTGGAGCTTTTCGATGGTGTAGATGGCCACGTTGCCGGCACCGGAGACCGTGCAGACCTTCCCCTCCAGCGTTTCTCCCCGCTCGGCGAGCATCTGTTTGGCGAAATAGACCGTGCCATACCCCGTGGCCTCCTTGCGCCCCAGGGAGCCGCCCCAGGAGATCCCCTTGCCGGTCAGGACCCCTTCGTGCCGACCGGTCAACCGTTTGTACTGGCCGAACAGATAACCGATCTCCCGTCCCCCCACACCGATATCCCCGGCAGGGACATCGGTATTGGGGCCGATGTGGCGGTACAGTTCTGTCATGAACGCCTGGCAGAAGCGCATGATTTCTCCCTCCGATTTGCCTTTCGGATCGAAGTTGGCGCCTCCCTTGGCCCCGCCCAGCGGCAGGCCGGTCAGGGCGTTCTTGAAAATCTGTTCAAAACCAAGAAACTTGATGGTTCCGGTAGAGATCGAGGGGTGAAACCGCAACCCCCCCTTGTAGGGTCCCAGCGCGGCGTTGAATTCGATCCGGTATCCCTTGTTGACACGCACGCAACCCTCGTCATCCACCCAGGTGACGCGGAACAGAATCTGTCGATCCGCTTCGACAACTCTTTCCAGGATATTGAATTTTTGATAGTCTGGGTTATCACTCAGCAAAGGACGCAGCGATTCCAGCACCTCCGTGACCGCCTGATGAAATTCGGTTTGGGGCGGGGCGGCGGTTTTGACCTTTCGGATGGTTTCGGCGATGTACGGCATCTCTTGACCTGTTTTTCGATGTGGATGATAAACGCCATGATATGCCATTCCGGCGCATGTCACAATCCATCCTCACGCCAGGGTGCATCATGAAATTTCTCGATTCCCTCTCCTTCCGGATCAAGCTGCTGCTGATCCTGCTCATCCCCCTGGTCGGACTTCTGGCGTTGGGGGGGGCCGGCATCCATGAGAAACGGCTTCTGATGGAGCGCATGGAACGGATGAACCGCTTTACCGGCCTGGTCATCCGGATCAGCGATCTGGTGCATGACCTCCAGAAGGAACGGGGCATGTCCGCCGGTTATCTGGGCAGCGGCGGCAGCCGTTTCCAGACCGATCTGGTGCGGCAGAGGGGGTTGGTGGACGAACGGGTGGCGCGCATCCGCCCGGTGGCGGGCGTTGCCGACCATGGGGAGATCGGGCGGGATGCCGGGCAGCGTTTGCAGGCCGCCCTGGACGCACTCGATGGGCTGTCCGTCGCCCGTGAGCGGGTGGATGGCCTGGAAACGGATGTCAATCCCATCCTGAACGCCTACAACGGCATCACCGAGCATCTCCTGCAGACGGTTCCGCATCTCTCCTCACTCGCGTCCACGGTCGAAATCGCCACCCAGACACGCAACTATCACACCTTTCTGCAGGGCAAGGAGCAGGCCGGGCAGGAGCGGGCCATCATCACCAATGCCTTGTCCACCCGGCGTTTTTCGGCGCGGATCCAACACCGCTTCAACGGCCTTGTCGCCGGGCAGGCGACCCTGTTCGGGATGTTTCGCGACCTGGCCTCTCCGGAGCAGTTGGCCCAGTTCGACGAGATCATGGAGACTCCGGAGGTCCAGGAGGTGGAGCGGATGCGGGAACTCCTCATCGCCGTCGGTCCCCCCCATGGCCCTGCCGAGATCGATGCCCAGGCGTGGTTCGACGTGGTCACCATGAAGATCGACCACTTCAAGAACCTGGAGGATCGGCTGGCCGGGGATCTGCTGGCCCGCAGCGCCGAGGCCAGGAAGGCGGCCAAACGGAGTTTTCTCGGTTATTCGTTGTTCTGTCTGGCTTGCGCCGGTCTGGCGACCGGCTTCGGACTGGTCATGGTCCGGGACTTGCGCGACAAGACCGATCGGATTCTGGCGCTCAACGAGCGGGTCTCCGCCGGCGACCTGACCGCCCGCATCCCCCTGGGGCAGGATGCCAGCCTGGATGAACTCGATCGCATCGCCGACTCCTTGAACCTCATGGTGGGCGGGCTGGAGAACGCCATGCGGGCGCTGACGGTCAGGGAGAACCAATTCCGCTCCGTGGTGGATACCGCCCCGGATGCCATCCTCGCCCTGAACCGGGAAGGGGTGATCGAGACGATCAATCCCGTTGGAGAAAATTTGTTCGGTTATTATCCGGGTTCCCTGCCCGGTCATTCCATCGATGTCCTGATTCCCGGCTTCCGCCCGGAAAGGAAGCAGCCCGGCAGGGAGCACCTGAACATCGAAATGGAAGGGGTCTGCCAGGACGAGGGGACCTTTCCGGTGGAAATCTCCTTGAGCCGTTTCACGGACGAAGTGGGGAATCCCCGTTTCACCCTGATCGTCAAGGACATCACCGAGCGCAAGCAGGTCAAGAACGCCCTCGCCAAGGCCTATGCCGAACTGGAGGAGCGGGTGCGCGAGCGGACCAGGGAACTGGAAATGACCAACCAGCGCCTGTTCGCCGAAATCGACGAGCGGATCCGCGCCGAGCAGGGACTCGTGCTGGCCGCCAAGGTGTTCGAGACCGCCGCCGAGGGGATCCTGATCACGGATGACCAGGTCAGGATCATCAAGGTCAACCAGGCCTTCACCGCCATCAGCGGGTATTCCGCCGAGGAGTTGGTGGGCGCCAATCCCCGGCGCATGCAATCCGGTCATCACGACGCCGAATTCTATCGGGCCATGTGGCAGGGCATCCGCGAGACCGGCTCCTGGTCCGGGGAGATCTGGAACCGCCGCAAGAACGGCGAGGTCTTTCCGCAGCGTCTCTCCATCTCGACGGTCTGGAATGCCCAGGACGAATTGACCCACTATGTGGGGATCTTCGCCGACATCTCCCATCTCAAGGAGACCGAGCGGCGTCTGGAGAGGATGGCCTATTTCGACGCCCTCACCCAGTTGCCCAACCGGCTCTTGTTCCGGGACCGCCTGCAGCACGAGCTGGACAAGAAGACCCGGCACGATTTCCAGGTGGCGGTCCTGTTCATCGATCTGGATCGTTTCAAGCATGTCAACGATTCGCTGGGTCATTCCGCCGGGGATCAGCTCCTGGTGGAGGTGGCGGAGCGGATCCGGAAATGCCTGCGCAAGTACGACACCGCCGCCCGGTTGGGCGGGGACGAATTCGCCGCGATCATCACCGGCCTGAAGAGCGGACGCGATGCCGCCCCGGTGGCGCGCAAGATCATCGACTCCCTCAAGGCTTCCTTCATGCTGAGCGGCCATGAAGTGTTCATCGGCGGCAGTATCGGCATCAGCATCTTTCCCGTCGATGGCGAGGATTTCGAAACCCTCACCAAGCACGCCGACATCGCCATGTACAAGGCCAAGGAGAGCGGTCGCGGGGTGATCAAGTTCTTCGTCGATGCCATCGACGCCGGCGTGCAGAATCAGCTCGCCCTGGAGAACAAGCTGCGCCAGGGTTTGAAGAACGACGAATTCGTCGTTTATTATCAGCCCAAGGTGGACCTCGCCACCGGCGCGATTTCCGGCATGGAGTCCCTGGTGCGCTGGGTCCCCCGGGACGGCCCCATGGTGTCGCCGGCCCAGTTCATTCCCCTGGCCGAGGAGACCGGTCTGATCCTGGCCCTGGGCACCTGGATCCTGCGCGAGGCGTGCGAGAAGGCCGCCAGCTGGCGACGGCAGGGACATCCGGTCAAGATGGCCGTGAACCTGTCCGCCATGCAGTTTCAGAAAAGCGATCTGGTGGAGGTGGTGCAGACCGTGCTGGCCGAGACCGGTCTCCCGCCCGAGGCATTGGAATTGGAGATCACCGAGAGCATGGTGATGGGCAATGTGGAAAAATCCATCGAGCGGATGAACGGCCTGAAATCCCTGGGGCTGACCCTGGCGGTGGACGATTTTGGCACCGGCTACTCCTCGTTGAATTATCTCAAGCGTTTTCCAATCGATACCCTCAAAATCGACCAGTCCTTCGTGCGTGACCTGAGTCGGGCGCAGGGGGATCTGGCCATCGTGTTGGCCATCATCTCCCTGGGGCAGGCCCTGGGCCTCGACATCGTGGCCGAGGGGGTGGAGTCGCGGGAGCAGGTGGTCATCCTCAAGGAAAGGGGATGTCATGAAATGCAGGGATATTTCTTCAGCAGGCCGCTGCCCGCCGAGGGGATGAGCGCGCTGTTGCAAGATGGCAAAAATCTGAATCATTTGATGCGGGAATGAAATCATGACAATCAAGAGATCAAGCATCCTGGTGGTGGACGATTCCCGCTCCGCCCGCGAGTTGATCAGGACCCATCTGGAACAGGAGGGGTATGCCGTGATCCTGGCCAGTGACGGCAGGGAGGCGGTCAGGAAGTTCCGGGAAGAGGCGTGCGACCTGGTGGTGATGGATGCCAACATGCCGGTGGTGGACGGCTACCGGGCCTGTGCCGAACTCCGGAAGCAACCCAACGGGCGGGAGGTGGAGATCCTCATGGCCACCGCCTCGGACGATGACGAATCGGTGGAGAAGGCCTTTGCCGCCGGTGCCGATGAGTACATCACCAAGCCGATCCACTGGGTCGTGCTGAAAAAGCGGATCCGCCTCGCCCTGGACAAGCGGCGGGCACAGGAGGAGGTGGCCGAGGGGCGCGCCCGCATGGAGGCCATCGTCAATTCGGCTGCGGATGCCATCGTCGTGATCAATGCGGAAGGGATCATGGAGTCCGTGAATCTGGCGGCGGTGCGGATGTTCGGCTACTCCATGAGCGAGATGGTGGGACGCAACGTCTCCATGCTCATGCCCTCGCCGCATCGCGAGCAGCATGACGGCTATCTGAGCGCCTATCGGAACTCCGGCAAGAGCCGGGTGTTGGGCCTGAAACAGGAACTCGCGGCCTGCCGCAAGGATGGCCGGATCTTTCCGGTGGAACTGACCATCAGCGAGGTGAAGCTGCGCGACCGGGTCCTGTTCACCGGGATTCTGCGAGACATCACGGAACGCAAGGAGGCGGAACGGCAGATTTATTTTCAGGCCAATTACGACGTGCTCACCGGTCTTGCCAACCGTTCGCTCTTTCTGCGCACCCTGGGCGAGGCGATCGCCGTGGCCAAGCGGCGGGAGCAGGAACTGGCGCTGCTGTTCGTGGATCTGGACCGGTTCAAATGGGTGAA
This sequence comes from Magnetococcales bacterium, assembly GCA_015231915.1. Taxonomy (GTDB): domain Bacteria; phylum Pseudomonadota; class Magnetococcia; order Magnetococcales; family Magnetaquicoccaceae; genus Magnetaquiglobus. The sequence goes on along the minus strand of JADGAR010000002.1, from coordinate 37,356 downwards.
CGACACCCTGGGACACGGGGCCGGGGACGACCTGTTGCGCCTGTCCGCCAATCGCATCCGTGAGTCCGTGCGGGAGGGGGATACCCCGGCCCGTCTGGGCGGGGACGAGTTCACCGTGATTCTGCCACAGATCGATCGGGCAGAGGCGACGGCCATCGCCCGTCGCATTCTGGAATGCCTCAACGACGGCTTTCCCCTGGGCGGGGAAGAGGTGCAGATTTCCGGCTCGCTGGGGGTGGCCTTTTTTCCGGGGGATGCCGGGGACATGAACGGTCTGCTCAAGTGCGCCGACGAGGCCATGTACCGCTCCAAAAAGGCGGGCCGCAATGCGTGTCATCTTTTCGCGGGCGAGTCGTTCGCCATGCCGTTGAAATATTGATGCGGGTACGGGAGGCGGGGCATGAAGGGGCTTGCATTGGAATTGCGCTTCAAGGTGATGCTGCTGTTGGTCGGCACGCTGCTGGTGCTGGTCGGGCTGAGCGGACAGACCACCCTGGGCAAGCTGGCCCAGTCCCGGGAAGCGGCGCTGCACGCCGGCCTGGCGGAGGTGGCGGTGCTGACCGGCGCCCTGGTCCACGAGGTGCAGAAGGAACGGGGGTTGACCTCCGGCCATCTGGCCAGTGGCCGCAAGCGTTTTCGTCCGGAGCTGGAGGCCCAGCGCGCCCTGACCGACGAGAAGCGCGCCGTCTGGCAGGCCTGGCAGGCGCGGGGGGCGTGGCATGGGCTGGATGTGGCCTTGAGAAAACAGGTGGAGCAGGCGAATCAGGCCAGCGGCGAGGGACTGGATCTCATTCGCCAGGAGGTGGATGGCGAAAAGGCGGTGGCCAGGGAGATGGTGGCCAAATATACGGGCAATATCACCACCCTGCTGGGATTGATCGTCGAACTGCCCAGGCACTCGCGGGAGGTGGTCCTTGCCGTGCGTGCCTTGGCCTTCGCCAATCTGGTGGCCGGCAAGGAGCTGGCGGGACAGGAGCGCGCTTTGTTGATGGGGTTGTTTACAGAGGATCGTTTCGACGAGGCGCGTTTGACCCGATTCAGCGAACTGGTGGGCGGGCAGGCGACCTATTTTAAAATTTTGCGGGATTTCGTTACCGCTTCGCAGATGGAGCGCATCCAGCGGTGGCTCGATTCGCCGGAGGAGACGGCGGTGCGTCAGGTCCGCAAGCAGATTTTCGAGCGTGCCCTGACCGGGGGGTTTGGCGTGGATCCGGCCAAATGGTTCGAGATGGCCACCAGACGGATCGATGTGTTGAAGGATGTGGAAGAACATTTGGCCCAGGATCTGGCCGGTGAGGCCGAGGGGATGCGCAAAACCGCATCCACCGCCTTCTGGTTTTATCTCTCCGGCACCGTGGTGGTGGTGGGGGGATTGCTGGTGCTGATGGTGTATGGCATGCGGACGGTGGCGCGGCGGGTGCAACGGATGCTGGACGGACTGGCGGGTTTGCGCCAGGGGGACCTGACCAGCCGGATTGCCGAGGATGCGCGGCAGGATGAACTGGCTGCCATCGCCGGGGGGATCAATACCCTGGCTGCGGCCATGGCGGGCAATCTGCGCACCGTGCGCAGGCAGGCCGATGCCGTCTCCGGGGTGGCCGGGGAGTTCGTGACCTTGCGGGAACATCTGGATCGCGAGGCGCACGCCACCCATGCCCTGGCCGGGAAGGTGGTGGAGGAAAACAGCCGGTTGGATGGGGAGTTGCAACAATTGAAGGAAGATATCGACGCGGCGGTGGAGCGGATCGACCGGGTTTCCCACGCGGCAGAGGATCTGGCGGGCAACGTGACCGGGAGCGCGGCGGCCTCGGAGCAGGCGAGCGCCAATGTGGCGGCCATGGCCGCTGCAGCCGAGGAGATGAACGCCAATCTGAACCAGGTCAACGATCATCTGGGTCAGGTCACCCTGGCCGTGGAGAAGGTTTCGCAGGCGGTGGACAACCTGGATACCCTTTCCGAGGAGATCCAGGAACAGTGCCGCACGGCAGAGGATTTGTCGGTGCGGGCCAGCGAGTCGGTGCGGGCCACCCTTGTCACCATCGAGACCCTGGCGGTCTCTGCGGACGAGATCGGCGATGTGGTGAAATTGATCAATACGATTGCCGATCAGACCAACATGCTGGCCCTGAACGCCGCCATCGAGGCAGCCGGGGCAGGGGAGGTGGGCAAGGGGTTCGCGGTGGTGGCCGGGGAGGTCAAGGATCTGGCGCGCCAGACTGCGGAAGCCACCCGTTTGATCGCCGGCAAGACCTGCGAGATCCGGGAGCAGACCCTCCAGGTGGTGGAGGCCACCCGCGGGGTGAACGACCTGATCGAACGCATCAGCAGTGGCAACCAGGCCATCGGGGATGCCGTGGATCATCAGCGCATGGCCGTGGAGGAGATCGGGCGCTCCATGGATCGGGTCGCGGAGGCCGCCCAGGAGGTGACCCGCAATGCCGGGGAGCTGGGTCACGCCTCCCGGGAGGTGGCGCGCGGGGCGCAGGAGGCGGCCCTGGGGACCGGAGAGGTCGCCCGTGCGTCCGGGGTGATCGCCTCTCACGCCGCTGCGGTGGCCGAGGACAGCAGCGTGACCAGGGACAAGGCGGAGTCGATGCGCAACGTGGCCAGCGAGATCTTCGCCGCTTCCGCCGAGGTGCAGAGGATGATGCTGATGACCATGGATCACATGGATCGCCTGATCGATTCCGTGGCCCAGGCCAGCCGTTTGACCGAGAAGCTGAACGCGTCGAGCGATGCCCTGCGCAAGAGTCGCGAGGGGTGGACGGTGGGCGCGGAGGCGTAGTCCTTCCGTCTCTCCGCCGCGCGGGCCGGTCAGGCGGTGTGCTGGTTGGCCTTTTCGATCTGTTCGATCACGATGCGGGCCATGTTGTCCGGCGTGAACTTGGGGATGAAGTCGTCCGCGCCCATCTGGCGGGCCTTTTCCTGATTGGACTTGTTGCTGAGCGAGCTGTTGATCGCCACGTAGGTCTTGCCGAGTTGTGGATGGTTTTTGACCTTTCTGGTGAAGGTGAAGCCATCCATGACCGGCATCTCGATATCGGTGAAGACCATGGTATAGGGGGTGGAGCCGTCGGGGCGAATGGATTTTTCCAGGAGTTCCAGGGCCTTGGGGGCCTCGTCCACCACGGTGTGGATGATGCCCATCTGGCCGAGGACCGCCGTGATCAGCAGGCAGGCGGCCTTGGAGTCGTCCACGGCCAGGATGTGATGGGTTTTTGCAACCACCTGTTTGCCTTTTTCCACCAGTTCGCGGGAGATCTGGATGTCGATGCCCACGATGTCGTTGAGCACCTTTTCCACGTCCAGCAATTGGATCGGCGTGCCCTCGTGGTAGGTGATGGCGGTCAGGCAACTGCTTTCATAGATGTTGCCCGCCGGTTTGATGATCTCCTCCCACCCCTTGGTGATCAGGATGTTGGGTTGGGAGACGAGAAAGCCCTGGGTGGTGCCGCTGTATTCGCAAATCAATGTATAACTTATCTTATTGCGGTAATCCACCGACTCCAGGCCCAGGTATTCGCTCAGGTCGATCAGGTTGATGGGATGACCGCGAAAATTGATCTCGCCCTTGATGGTGGGATGGGAGCGGGGAATGCGGGCAATTTCCTTGGGGGTTTCCACGATTTCGATGATTTTGAACACATTCAGACCATAGAGCTGCTTGTCGCTGAGATAGAAGGTCAGCATTTCCATCTCGTTGCTCAAGGCCAGCTGGGTCCGTTTGTCGATCTCGGCGAACAACTGATCCTGCTGCATGGTGTCCCCCCTTGTGGGCAAGAAATCCGGTGGTCCCCGTTAAGTTCGGGGACCACCCATTGTCCGCGCGATTGGCGACAATTTGCAACGGTTTTTTTCGTTAAAAGGTTTCGAACTCGTCGTCCGCATGGCCGCCGCCCATGTCGAGTTTCGCCCCGTCGCCGGCTTTGCCTGTCGGAGCAGGGAGCGCCTTGAGCGAGGGGGCCGGTTTGGCGGCGGGCTTGCGGGAGGCTGGCCGGCTTCTGGTCGCCGTGGCTGAGCCGGTGTGCCCGATATTGAAGAAGGAGATGGACTGGGCCATCAAGTCGGCCTGTGCGCTCAACTGCTCGGCGGTGGCGGCCATCTCTTCGGAGGTGCCCGCATTCTGCTGGATCACCTGATCCAACTGCTGAATCGCCTGGTTGATCTGCGACGCCCCCTGATTCTGCTCCTGGCTGCCGGCGGCGATCTCCTGGATCAACTCGGCGGTCTTCTGGATGTCGGGGACCAGCTTGTTGATGATCCCGCCGGCCCGTTCCGCCACCCCCACGCTGGTGGCCGACAGATGGCTGATCTCCCCGGCGGCGGTCTGGCTGCGTTCCGCCAGTTTTCTCACTTCGGCGGCCACCACGGCGAATCCCTTGCCATGTTCTCCGGCCCGCGCCGCTTCGATGGCGGCATTCAATGCCAAAAGATTGGTCTGGCGGGCGATCTCCTCGATGATGCCGATCTTGGAGGCGATCTCCTTCATGGCGTGGACCGCCTGCATCACCGCCTGGCCTCCCTCTTCGGCATCCTTGGACGCCTTCTGGGAGATGTTTTGCGTGGTGCTGGCATTGTCGGTGTTTTGTTGGATGTTGCTGGTCATCTCTTCCATGGCCGAGGAGGTCTCCTCGATGGAGGCGGCCTGCTCGGTGGCGCCCTGGGAGAGGCTTTGCGCCGTGTTGGAGATTTCGTTGCTGCCGATGGAGACCTGTTGCGCCGCGCTGCTGACCTCGCCGATCACTTCTCGCAGTTTTTCCGCCATCCCCTTCAGGGCGCTGGCCAATTGGCCCAGTTCGTCCTTTTGATCCAGATCGATGGTGGCGGTCAAATCGCCCCCGGCAATCGCCTGGGCGAATGTCACCCCCCTGGTCAGGGCGCCGACGATCACGCGGGTGATGATGATGGTCACCAGAATGCCCAACACCAGCGCCAGGCCGCTGCCGCCCAATACCAGGCTGTTGGCCGAGGTGATTTCCGTCTCCATCTTGTGGTCCTGATCCTTTTTGGCGGCATCGCCGATTTCATCCACCTTGCGGCGGGCCTGGATCATTTCGTTTTCCATGGCGGCCTGTTTGCCGATGGCCTGGATCATTCCTTCCAGATCTTTCTGGTAGGCGTCCATGGCGGCGATCACTTTCTTGCACTGTTCGATGTTGGCCGGAGCCTTGAAGGTCGGCAGCAGAACCTCGATGCTTTTCCTGGCCTTGGCGCTCTGTTCCCGTGCCCGTTGCATCTGTTTTTCGTCCTTGCCTCGCGAGATGAGGATCTCCTTTTCGCCGATGCGGGCATCCGTATAGGTGGTCAGGGCGTCCTGGACACCGTCGATCTTCTCCATGCGATCCGCCAGACTCGCCTGCGTCTCCTTGCCCTTGGCGGCGTCCACGCCATTGGCCAGCGTCCCGATCTGTTCGCGATATTTGCTGATCTGGCTTTCAACCAGGGTGTTGATTTCCTGCTTCACCACCTCGGAGGAGGCGCGGATGCGCGCGATGGCCTCGCTGACCTGTCGTTCGAGGTCGATGTATCCGGTAAAGGCCTTGCCATAGTGATCCGCCGCAGCGATGATGTCGTCCATCTGCTTCTTGTTGGCCGGATCCTTGAACTTGAGGTCGCGCAGGTCGCCGGCCTGTTTTTTGACCGCGTCCACGGCCTTGCCGCCCTTTTCCTTGAGGCCGAAATCCTTGCTGCCCAGGAAGTTGCGTTCCGCCCGCAAGGCTTCCTTGGCCTGATCGTTGATGGACTGGATGTCCGCGACGTTGCCGACCCGGTCTTCCACGTGCCCCATGCTCTGCCAGCTGATGAAGGCCACCAGGACGGTCAGCAGCAACACGATGCCGAAGCCAAGCCCAAGCTTGACACCCAATTTAAGATCTTTCATTATGTCTTCCTCCGGAATTCGCTAATGGCCCATGCCCTGGTCGATACGTTCGCATGACATGATGATTGAAAAAAAAATATGAAATTGCAATTATTTTTTGTGTTGCTTGCAAAAAATTATGATATAAACGCACATTTATATCTGCAACACATACAATTGGTCGCAACAAACATCAAGCTGGCTTATGGAGAGGCTGCATGACTATCAATTTGTTTGTCCTGGATGAAATGGATGGCGTTCAGGTGCGCAATCTGTTGACCCGTTCCGAAACCGATATCGAAAACCTGCTGCCGGTGGTGATGCCCATCATCGAACGGGTCAAGAACGAAGGAGACGCGGCGCTGGTCGATTTCAACGCGAAATTCGACAAAGTGACCATGGACATCTCCCAATTGAAGGCCAGCGAAGAGGAGTTCGCCCAGGCGCGCCGCAACCTGCCCGCCGATGTCTGCGAAGTGATCCGCAAATCGGCTGCCAACATCCGCGCGTTTCACGAGGCACAAATGCCCGAGGCGATGTGGTTCAAGGAGATTCAGCCTGGGATCATGGCAGGGGAGAAGATCTCGCCGATCCCCTCGGTGGGCCTCTATGTCCCGCGCGGCAAGGGATCGTTTCCGTCGGTGATGCTGATGCTGGGCCTGCCGGCGGTGATCGCCGGGGTGGGGCGCATCATCGTCTGCACCCCGCCGGCCCCTGGCGGCGGGGTGGACGACGCCACCCTGTTCGCCGCCGAGCTGTGCGGCATCCGCGAGGTCTACAAGACCGGCGGCGCCCAGGCCATCGCGGCCATGGCCTACGGCACCGAAACCGTGCCCAAGGTGGTCAAGACCAGCGGGCCTGGCAGCAGCTATGTCGCGGCGGCCAAGCGGCTGCTCACCAGCAAGATCGACGGGGGCGCCCCGGCTGGACCCAGCGAATCGATCATCCTGTGCGACGAGACCGCCAATCCCCACAACGCCGCCATCGACCTGCTCATCGAGGCGGAACACGGCACCGACTCCACGGCCATGCTGGTCACCCATCACCGGGAACTGGCCCTGGCGGTGCGGGAACGGCTGCCCGCCCTGATCGCCGATTTGCCGGAGCCGCGCAGGAGTTTCTGCACCCATGTCCTGAGCAACTACGGCGGCATCGTCCTCACCCGCAGCCTGGAGGACTCCATCGCCTTCACCAACGACTTCGCCCCGGAACACCTGGAGGTGATGACCGCCGATCCCCTCTTCGTGGCCAACCGCATCACCAACGCCGGAGAGATCCTGCTGGGCCACCACACCCCGATCACCATCGGCAATTTCTCCCTGGGGGTCAACGCCATCCTGCCCACCGGTGGCTTTGCCAAGACCTACTCCTGCGTCACCGTGTTCGATTTTCTCAAGCGCTCCTCCCTCGGTTGGTTGACACAACAAGGGTACAACGATATCAAGGATACCGCCCTGCGCTTTGCACAATATGAAGGGTTTCCGTCCCATGCCAATGCCATCCTGAAACGGGACATCTGAGCCTGCTCGCATGCCTCATGGGTGATGGCCGACCCGCCGCCGGGACCATCGGCACGGCCATCACCCTGTGTCCAACAATCATTGCCTTCCCCCGATTTTCTGATATCCTGTTTTCAGGATCACGTTAATCCACCTTCAGAAAAAAGGGCAATCTCCCATGAAAAAGCACGTTACGTTGCTGGCAGGCCTGTGTGGGCTGTTGTTTGCCAGCACGGTCACCCCACTGTGGGCAGACCAGGACATCCCGTTGGGGCCACGCAAGCGGGTGGAGAGTTTGTTCTCCTATCCGAACAATTGCAATAATATATGTTATATAGATGAAACCCTGGAAACAACGGTGACAAAATACCTGACGCAAAGCTTGCAACGCGACGGTTTTTCCAATACTCAAGTCACCGTATCCTCCAGTCAGGAGTGCTCCAACGCCGATCACGACGTGCTGATGGCCCATTACAGCGGCGATCCCCTGCCAGCCGGCTATGCCCCGGTGCTGCAGAGTTTTTTCTTCGATGGCGACAAGGCTTACGAGGCCTCCAGCCGGCTGCTCGCGGACAAGAAATGGGCGTACAACTGGCGCTTCTTCCTGCCGGTCGGCCTGGCGATGTACAACCAGAAAAGCGTGCAACTGCTTCATTTTCCGCCGGATTACTCCCTGGAACAGGTCCAGGACTACCTCAATTCCAAGACCTCCAAACGGTGGGAAGATCTTCTGGTGCAAAACGGGGTGAAGGCCGACGATGTGGCCCTCTACGAGGCGATCATCGACATCGCGCCCATTGCCGCCCCGGCAGATGCCGGCAGTGCTCTTGCCGGCACATACGGTTATTACAAGGATTACGTCAACGCCATGCTCCCCCTGCGCCTGCTGAAGGGCAAGACCCCAACCGCCCCGCGGCCCATGGTGGCCTATGGCGCCCCGGTGCGGGATTGGCTGAAGAGCTATTATAAACTCTCCCTGAATGTCCTGGGCACCGGGTTGATCACCCTGCCGGATTCGGGGGCCAAGGTCCCGGTGCTGGGGGCCAACCACCCGAGCTATATCTGGTACGCGGTGCAGAGTGCCAAGGATCCCTACAAGACCGGCGTGTCCGTCATGAAACAGGACCTGGCGTCGGCCTGCTGGCAGGCCAAAATGGGCAACGATCCCACCCTGGATCCCGCCACCACCGTGAACCAATGCGTCGCTACATGGAATCAACCGGACAAACAATATCAGGTCTGCATGCTGGTGGAGACGCAGGCGTTGGGCAAGAGCGAGGAGGAGGCCAAGAAGTTCTGCCAGAATCCGCCTCCCTCCAAACCCGCGCCCGCCACGGCCACCGCCGCCCCGGAACCGCCCGAATCGGATGACAAGGCCCCCTGGGACAAGTTCGGCCATTTCGAACACCTGGCGCCACACCAGGCGCATTGACCCTTGCCGTTGCCGGACTCCCCCATGCCGCCGGGGAGTTCGGCGTCCGACGCTTGACAAGCCAGCCCTGGCCAGTTAGATTCGCCTTCTCCACCCGACCAGAGAGAACCGATGACTCGCCTGCTGCTCATTGAACCCCCCTTCTATCGGCTCTACCACGACCAGAACTGTCTGGTGCGTTTTCCCCTTGGGCTGGCATACCTGGCCGGGGCCGTGCTGCGCGACACCACCTGGAACGTGCGGATCCTCAACGCCGATTTCAATATTCGTGGCAGCCGCGCCTTCGATGACGCCTTTCTGCTCCATGAGGGGTTCGCGAACTATCGCCGTCTGCTCCAGGAGGAGGACGCCCCCATCTGGCGCGAGGTGGCCGACAACGTGCGCACCGTCCGCCCGACCGTGGTGGGCATCAGCGCCAAAACCCAGAACTACGCCTCGGCGTTGCGCGTGGCACGCATCGTCAAACAATGCGACCCGGCCATCCGGGTGATCCTGGGCGGCCCCCACCCCACCATGGCCGGCGAGGTGGCCCTCGACACGCCGGATATCGACCTCGGGGTGGTGGGCGAGGGGGAAGCGACCCTGGTGGAACTGCTGCGCTGTTTCGAACGGGATGCCCCGGTCGATGAGGTGCCCGGCCTGCTGCTGCGCCGGGAGGGCCGGGTGATACGAACCCCGTCCCGCCCCTTCCTGACCGATCTGGATGCCTTGCCGTTCCCCGCCGACGTGGCCGAACAGTGCCTGCTCCACTACGAACATTTTCCGCAAATGGCATTCCGCTATGTGTTTGCCACCCGCGGGTGTCCCTATGGCTGCACCTTTTGCGGCTCGGCGTCGATGTGGAGTCGCAAGGTGCGCTTCCGCTCGGTGGAAAACGTCCTGGCCGAACTCCGGAAACTGCAGGCGCGAGGCATCCGCAACATCCATTTCGACGACGATACGTTCGGCGTCAAGAAAAGCCATCTGCTCGCCCTGTGCCGGGCCATGGAACGGGAACTCCCCGGGTTGCGGTTCGGTTGCGAAACCTCTGTGCACCTCATCGATCCGGAAAACGTCACCGCCATGCAACGCGCCGGTTGCGTCACGCTGCTGCTGGGGATCGAATCCGGGGATGACGCAATGTTGAAAATCATTCGCAAGAATATCACCATGCAGCAGGTCAAGGCCGCCATCGCCACCCTGCGACGCCACGGGGGACCCTATCTGCGCATCCACGCCTTCTTCATGGTCGGCTTTCCGGACGAAACCGAGGCCAGCATGGAGGCAACCATGCGGGCCATCTCCGCCACCGACGCGGATCGGGTGATCCTGAGCATCTTCACCCCTTATCCCGGCTCCAGGCTGTTCGTCCGCTGTCAGGAACTGGGTATCATCGGCGCAACGTTCGATCATGCCCGTTTCAACCACCAAAGCCCGGAAAACTGCTTCACCGCCCGGATTGCCCCGGAACGGTTCCGGCAACTGGTGCAACACGCGGCCCGCGTTGCGGCGCGTCAAGGGCGGGAAACGGTCTGGCGCAAAGGGGAGCGATTGTGGCGCAGAATCCACTGGAGCCTGCGGGAACGGGGCTTCATCGGCACGATCCGCAAGGCGCTGCAACGGTAGTCTGTCCGACGAAACGTCCGCGCAAGGCGCGCACGACCTCTTTTTCCAGGGCGATCATGGCCTGCCGGCCACCGTGACGCCACAAGCTCCCGGCAGCCCGCCAACCCTCCCGACCTGGCATCAGGGCAAGCGCCGAGCGCCAGAGACGCCTGAACAATTTGATTTGCAACTGTTGGCTGATTGCGTGATCCATCCCCTCCTGGCGGCGGAAGGCATCGAACAACACCAATGCCAGATCCAGCGTCCGCCAGGTCTCCTCCGGCGCGGGCCACTCCGAGCGCACCATCCGGCGGACATCGAACACCTCTTGCATGGACCAGGCATGTCCGGGCACCAGTTGCTCGAAACGGCGCCGTGCAATGCGCACAGCGGTTTCCTGTTGCTGCTGACCGTGCAATTCACTCACCCGACCGGCATGACGCCGGGATCCGATCAGCGGTTCGGCGAGATTGGCCCCCCTGGTGACCGTCAGCAAACGCCCCCACAGATCGAAATCCTGTCCATAACGCCAGGTTTCGTCATAGGGGTGCCGCATCGCCAGTTCCCGGCGGAACATCACCGCCGTGTGAAAAAAAGGATTGTCGGTCAACAGGGTCCAGCAAATCTCCGTGTGATTTTCCGGCGCGAGTCGTGGCACCGGGTCGGCAATGCCCCGTGCATCGATCACCACCATCCCGGTGCCCAGCAGCCCCACCTCCGGATGGGCTGCCAGGAAGGCCATCTGTCTGGTCAGCCGTTCCGGCATGGAGATGTCGTCCGCATCCTGGCGGGCGATCCACTCCCCCCGCGCCAGGGCAATGCCCCGGTTCAGGGAACGGGTCAGCCCCAGGTTGTCCGCGTTGCGCACCAGGACGATCCGGGAGTCCCGGCGCGCCCAGTCGGCCAGCAGATCGGGGGTCGCATCGGTGGAACCGTCGTCGATGAGCAGAAATTCGAAATCGGTGAAACGCTGCGCCAGAATGCTTGTGATGGCGGCGTCCAGATGGTCCGCCCCGTTGTAAACTGCGGTCAGAACCGTCACCGGAACGCCATTCATCGCCCGGCCAACTCGCGCAACAAGGCCAACTCCCGCTCCACGATCCGGGCGAGGGACAACTGCTCCACGGCGTGTTGCCTGGCCCTCCCGCCCATGTGCTCCCGCAGCCCGGCATCCCCCAGCACTTCCAGGACTGCGGCGCGGATCTCCTGCGGGGTGGTGCCGCACAGGAAGCCGTTTTCCCGATGGGTCACCACGCCGTGCAAGGCGGGAATCCGTCCGGCGATGACCGGCAGACCGCAGGCCATGGCCTCCAGCAGGGTCTTGGGATGCCCCTCCCACAAAGAAGGCAGGATCATCAGGGCGCATTGATGGAGCAGTTCGGGCAGCCGGGCGTGGGGCACCACGCCGAACAGGCGCAGCGGAACCCGCAGGGAATCCGCCAGTTGCCGGATCGGTTCCCGCAGGCTCCCCTCGCCGGCCAGCCACAACTCGACATCCAGACCCGCCAGGGCCTCCACCAACGCCAGCAGATTCTTTTGCGGTTCCAGCCTGCCGACGCTGATCAGCCGGTTGGGTGGGGCAGGGGAGTCGGCGGGCGCGAACCGTTCGGTGTCCACGTAATTGGGAATCACCCGGATCTTTTCCGCCGCCAGGCCGTGCCCTTCCACCGCGATCCGTTGCATGGCCCCGGTGGTGACCACCACCCGGTCGGCCCCGACGAAAATGGCTTTTTCCAGTGCATCGGCCTGGCGGGCCGCAAAGGAGTCGGCGCCATCCCGCCACTTGACATGATCGGAGAGCAGATACCCGCAACGGGCGATGAAGGGGCAACCGATCTGCCGGGCCAGGGACAACCCCCAATCCGCGCCCCGCACCTGATTGCTCTTGAAGACCACGTTGCCCGACTTCCAGTGCGCCGGGATCCAGGAGAGATACCGGCGATACCAGTCCGGGGGGAGATTCCAGCGGTTGCAGACGATGTCGATCCCCGGCAGACGAGGGGCGAACTCCAGATCGCGCCGGTCCCCGTGGGTGACGAAGGTGATCCCCCCCAGATGGGGCCGCAGTTGGCGATACAAGGCCACCTCCCGCTCGAAGAGACCGCCCTGCTCCCATTTCCGCAAAGACATCCCCTGGGTGAAGAACAACACCAGACGCGTCTCCATCATGGCCGGATCACCCTCCAACCGAACCGATTCTCCTCGAGTATCTCCAGAATCATGGCAATGGCCCAGGTCAGAAGACAGGTGCCGTGCAGATCCCCCTCGTCCAGCCCGCGCGAGATGACCGCGCCATAATAACCGTTCTGCGCCCGTCCCGGCTGATAGGAAAAGCCCCGATCCCCGGCCTGATGGGTCCGGATCAAAGAGAGGATCTCCAGGCATTGGCGCTGGGTCTCCGCCCGGCGATGATCGGTTTGCATCAGGCAGCGATGGGCCACATACACCCAGTCCACCACATGACAGCCAGCCGGAGGCGGTCCCTGGGTGAGACAGGTATCCAGCAGCGCCTCCGGATAGTGGATCGGTCTGCCCAGCCAATCCAGGGCATTGAGGACCTTCATGGCGCCATTGATCAGCTGGCCACGCTCGGGGGCATGACCCGCGAGGCAATAGCCGCCGGTGGCGGCATCCGCCCTGGCGTCGAGGAAATCGGCCAACACGCCGGCCAGATTCTCCTCCCTGGCGGTTTTCAGGAAGACCGCCAGCAGGGCGCTCCTGGCCCCGGCGCTCCAGGGCTGTGTCCAGTCGAACCGCCGCAAGCGGTTTTCGAGGGTCCGAGGCGTATTGGGATAACCGAGAAACGGTCGCCACGGCGTGGTGTCGAACTGGGCCAGGGTGGCGATGGCCTGTTTGGTCTCGGCCAGCATGGCATCCGTCACCGGCGTGGGCGGTGTTCCCCCGCCCAGCAGACGGGCAAGCCTGCGCCAACCGCTCTCCCACGGGGGGACGATGGCCGCCAACAGCGGCACGTCGGCAAAGCCGCCCGGCAAGGGTGGCAGCCACACAGCGGGCCGGTCCATCTGATAGGCGCGGATGCCGTCCAGCCACTCCCGGCGTTCTCCCGCCGGCACCCTCTCCCAGGTGCCGATGGTGTAATGGATCTTGGCGGCAAAGCAGGCAAATCCCAGACCTGCCCGGCGCCCCGTCGCCGTGGCCCCCCGTCGGCAGGGGAGATAGCGGCCCGGCATCCCTGGCATGCGCAGCGACGCCAGGAATTCCTCCACATCGTCCCGCAGCCCTGTCAGCCACTCCGTTCGTTGCCTGTCCAGCATGGCCTCTCCCCCTCGGTGATCGTGATGGAAAAACTTGAATACCCGGTTGGGTGTCGATTATATTGTTCCATCGAACCGAGTCTAGCGCGTCCGGAGTCCTTATACCATGTCCAATCCGATCGATTCCAGCCTGGATTCCGAACGCAACCAGGCCCGCATCCTGATCGTCGATGATCAGAAGCTGAATCTGATCGTGCTCAAGGGGCTGCTGCGTCAGCACGGCTACGTCAACGTCGTCACCCTGGAGGACCCGCGCGAGGTGGAGCAAGCCTGGCGGGCGCAACGGTTCGACCTGATGCTGCTGGACCTGGAAATGCCCCACCTGAGCGGCATCGAAGTGATGAAAATCCTGGAACGGTGCGAACGGGCCGCCTATCTGCCCATTCTGGTCATCACCGCCAATACCGAAGAGTCCACCCGCCTGGAAGCCCTGGCCCACGGGGCGCAGGATTTTCTCAACAAGCCCTTCAATCCCTCGGAGGTGTTGTCGCGCATCCGCAACATGCTGACGGTGCGCCTGCTTTACAAGCGCATGGAGGAAAAGATCATCGAGCGGACCCGTCAGTTGCACGAAACCCGCCTCGAGGTGATCCGCTGTCTGGGCCGCGCCGCCGAATACCGGGACAACGAAACCGGACAGCACGTGATCCGCATGGGCCAGTTCGCCGCCTGCATCGCCCAACAAATGGGCCTGCGGGACGACCACTGCGACGTGATCCTCAACGCCACCCCGATGCACGACGTGGGCAAGATCGGCGTTCCCGACGCGATCCTGCTCAAGCCCGGACGGCTGACCCCGGAAGAGTTCTCGGTCATCAAGACCCATACCACCATCGGCGGCAACATCCTGGCCGGGTATCACGACGAACCCCTGGTCACCGCCCAACGGATCGCCCTGACCCACCACGAAAAATGGAACGGCGGCGGCTATCCTGCCGGGCTGAGCCGCGAGGAGATCCCCATCGAAAGCCGCATCTGCGCGGTGGCGGATGTCTTCGACGCCCTGACCTCCCGACGCCCCTACAAGGATGCCTGGCCGGTGGAGCAGGCGGTGGCCCTGATCGTCGGAGAGCGGGGCGCCCATTTCGACCCCCAGGTGGTGGATGCCTTCATGGCAGGGATGGAGACCATTTTGACGATCAAACGATCCATTTGCGACTGAAAAACCAGGAAGCGCCCATGCCCACGAACGCCCCCCCGCAACGCCTCGCCCAATGTCTGCTGCTGCCTCCGGGCTGCAAGGCCATCCTGTGGGACATGGACGGCGTGCTGATCGACTCCCTGGGTCTGGATATCCGCATCTGCAATCAACTGGTGGCCGAGCGGTTCGGAGAGGAGATCCGGATTCCGGAGGAGTTCATCCGTTCCATTTTCGCCCTGCATCCGCCGGCCTTCTGGCAACGGATTTTTCGTTATCTGGACGAACAGTTCCAGGTGACCTGCGACGCCGCCGAGCAGGAGGGGATGCTGGCCACCTACGAGGAACAGCGGGTGGGCACCGCCTTCGAGGTGCTGCCCGGCATTGCCGCCATCCTCGCCGAGGCCCGCGCCGGAGGTCTCGCCCTGGCCGTGGTCTCCAACAACCTGACCCGCGACGTGCATACCATTTTGCAGCGTTCCGGGCTCCACGCGGCCTTCGACCTGATCGTGGGCAACGACATCGAAGGGTTCCGCAAGAAACCGGCCCCGGACTGCTATCTGCATGCCGCGCGTCAATTGGGGGTGGCCCCGGAGGCGTGCCTGGTGGTGGAGGATTCGCTGTTGGGGCTGGAAGCGGGATTTCGCGCCGGTTGTCATGCCATCGCCGTCGCCACCGGCGGCACCGCTGCGGAGATTCTGGCCGGCAGCGGCATGGCCCGCCAGGTCTATACCGCCTTCACCCCGCTGCGGATCGAATTCCTGCCGGGCGCGCTGCGGGACAAGCGGATCGTCACCCCCAACGATTTCGTCAGTCACATGGTGGAGCATATCGCCTGGCGGTTGGGCATGGGGATCCATCTGGCGTGGAACAACGACCAGTGGCTGGAACTGGGCCGCATGCTGGGGGAGGCGCTCGGGGCCATGCCGCGCCATCAGGAACGGGCCGCCGCGCTGGGGATGATCGATGACGGCAGCGCCGAGATTTTGCTGGATTTCACCGCCCCCCAACCTGGGGCCGAGTTGATTCATGGCCGCAACCTGGACATGGAGTGGTTTTTGGGCTTGCGCTGCGAACAGGCCGATTCCGGTCGTCCGCTGTGGGATCTTCTGACCGGCATCGCACAGGGCATGCAGGCCGGCATTCGGGTGCATCCCTGTTCCGCCGAGGATCCCCATCACGCCTGGGAGGGGATCTTCCGCACCTTGGGCATCGTCCTGGGCCGGGTGGTGGATCCTCTGGCGCTGCCCGGCGCGCCTCTGCCCCCCCCTGCGCCGCCCCATGCGGGACGCCTGCGGATCGAGGAAAAAAGCCTGATCCGTTGCCGGGCGGTGCGGGTCACCGCAGAGAGCGCTTTGACGGTGACCGTGGATTTTTCCCGGCAGATCCCCAGTCGTTTCGTCTTCGATGTCGCGGACTCCATCCGTGTGGGGAGCCTGCCGGATCTTCTGCAACCCTTGGCCGACGAAGCGGGATTTTCGTTGCAGGTGGAGTGCCGCGCCCTGGCTTTGAGTTCCAGCCATGTGGTGCTGGAGGATACCGGACTGCTGCTGGGCCGGGCGCTGTTGGAGATTCTCATGCTGCGCATGGAGGAGACCGGGGTGAACGGGGCCGGGAGCAGCATCCGCCATCCCGACGACCTGACCGACTCCCCGGTGCGGGTGGGGGTGAGCGTGGAGGGGCGGAAATTTCTCTCCATCGTCCCGTTGAACGATCGGCGCGAGCATCTGCGCAAACGGTTTCTGGTGGGCCAGGATGTCTTGCACGGCATCCGTTCCGAGGACCTGGACGATTTTCTGGACGGTCTGGCCGGGGGCATGGCCGCTTCGCTGGTGATCCATCTGCCGGAGATTCCGGACCCGGACACGGGCTGGCCCTTGATTTTCCGGAATTTGGGCATGGCGTTGCAGGAGACCTTCGCCATCAACCCCGCACGCAAGGGGATGCCGCCCGGGGTCAAGGCAACGTTATTATAGATTTTATTGAGGATTGTTTTTGATGACTCCGCTTGTTCGTGCCAACATTCGCGCCATGTCGGCCTATGCCCCGCCGTGGACCGGCCTGGATCGCACCCAATATTTGCGTTTGGATCTCAACGAGAACACCCGTGCCTTGCCGGAAGAGGTTCGTCCGGTATTGGAGCGTTTCTGGGCGAGCGGGGCCGCTTCCCGTTATCCGGAGTATCAGGCGTTCCTGCCGCGTCTGGCTGCGCATGTGGGGTGTGCCGAGGAGAACCTGATTGTCACCAACGGTTCGGATCAGGGGATTGAAATCGTCCTGCGGGCCTATTTGAATCCTGGCGACGGGATGGTGGTGGCGCAACCGGAGTTTCCGATTTTTTCTCACGTCGCGCGGGTGATCGGGGCCGAGGTGCAAGGGGTGCCGTTTCATGCCGACATGACGTTTCCCGCCGAGGCGTTCTTGTCCGCGATTGACGAGACGACCCGTTTGATCGTCCTGATCAACCCCAACAATCCCACCGGTTCGGTGGTGCCGTTGGAGGTGATCGAGGCCGTTTTGATGCGTCATCCCGGTTTGCCGGTTATTTTGGATGAGGCCTATTGTGAGTTCACCGGGGTGAGTTGTCTGGATTGGCTGGCCCGTTATCCCAATCTGATCCTGATTCGGACCTTTTCCAAGGCGTTTGCCATGGCGGGTTTGCGTTTGGGTTATGTGATCGCGCGTCCGGAGTTGATTCGGGAGTTGTACAAGGTGCGCGGCCCGTTTGATGTGAACGCCTGCGCCGTGGCCGTGGCCAGTGCGCAGTTGGACCATCCGGAGTTGTGGAAAGGGTATGTCCGGGAGGTGATGGAGGAGGGCAAACCGTTTATCGAGCGTTCGTTGCAGGAGGCCGGGGTGAAATTTTATCCCGCCGCTGCCAATTTCATGCTGATCGAGCCGGACGACCGGGATGGTGTGGTGGAATTCATGAAAGCGAACGGGATTCTGGTGCGTCCCATGGTGGCCCCTGCCATCACGCGGACCTTTCGTCTGACCCTGGGTCCCTTGCCGGAGATGCGGCGTTTCATGGAGGTGTTTGCCGGATATTTGGGGAAACCTGTGGCGTAGTTTTTTTTCGCTTGCATTTTTCCTTGTTTCATGTTTTTCTATAGTTGCGTCAGGCCTGGGGGTGAAACGGCTTCGACGGGGCAACGAAAGGATCAAGAGGCGACTCGGAATGGTACCGCCGTAATGGACCAAAGCGTTATAAACGCCAACGACGAGCATTACGCTCCAGCTCTGGCCGCGGCCTAAACCGCGCCAGGCGGGGTCCTGATCCGGACCCGGCAACAGAAGCCGCAAGGCGGGATCACCCCGGAAATGCGCAGGCCGGTTTCATCCAGGGGCGCCCAGTACTGCGAGGATACGGAGGTCCCAAGGCCAGCCAACCTGTAATGGCCGAGGGTCTGCATAAGGTTGGCAGATGGTCGTAATTCTTCTTGACTGACTAGGTGTTTCGGACGCGGGTTCAACTCCCGCCACCTCCACCAATTTTCATTTAGGCAGTGCCGTCGAAAGCTCTGTCATTTTGTGCCGAACGACAAATTTGGCATGGTTTGCCTGGAATTTACGCAGGATTCATGATGCGGGTATCGGCATGGTCCAATACTTTGAACGTATCACCGTCACGCCAGGCCAATGTGGTGGACGCCCTTGCATTCGGGGAATGCGTATACGGGTGACTGACGTTTTGGATCTGTTGGCTAACGGTCTGACTGCCGCGCAAGTTCTGGAAGAGAACCCTGATTTGGTTGAGGAAGATGTCACGGCTTGTTTGAATATGGCCAGCGCAATTGCCAAAGTGATTTATCGGGAAGAGACTCAAGAGATACGGTTGTCTGAAGAAATTCATCTTGATGTATCGACCCCATACAAGGCGTCCTGGAAAGGGTTTGTTGAAGGATTTCAAGATACTGCGGACGATTTGATGCGCCCAGGTGAAGAAAGATCACTTGATATTCCCAGAAAGGCCTTTGAGTGATCCGCTACATGTTGGATACCAACGCCTGTATTGGGGTGATCAAAGGCACACCACCTGTTTTGCGTCGTCGATTGCTGGATGTGCCACCGGGCGAAGTTGCCATCTCGCAAATCGTTCACTATGAGTTACGGGTGGGGGTGTGCCGGTCTCGCCAAGTGGAAAAGAACCGCGCAAATCTTGAACATTTTCTTGGCTATATCCGTGTAATGGATTTTGGAGAGCATCAGTCGGCAGTGGCAGCGGAATTGCGGTGCGACTTGACGCGCAAAGGTCAACCGATAGGCCCATTGGATACCCTCATTGCCGCCCATGCCCACTCCCTCAATGCCATCCTGATCACCCACAACACCAGTGAGTTCCAGCGTGTGGATGGTTTGCTGGTGGAAGATTGGGAAAGTTTGTGAGGTTGTAAGGGTTTGGTAATAATGCGTGGGGGTTTCCCATGGAATTAGGCGGGTGTCCACCGATTTACGGAATAGGTATGGTGTCCCCGGATTTTCCCCCCGGAATAGGTATGGTGTCCCCGGATTTCCCCCGATTTCAGGAAAGCCATATCCATTTCTCTTATGGCTATAAATTTAACTAGTATGGTATTCCCCGATTTCAACGGATTTATTCTCAATAATATCAATTATAAATGGCGCGGATGTTTAATATTATTGAATATATTGTCAAATTTGATTTGCTTGAAGTTGTAAAGGCGTTTGCCTCTGTGGCAATGGTTGGCATCGCGTTTAGTGCATTGAGAAACTGGCAGCGTCAGGACAAAGCTAAAAGGGAAGCAGAATTCCTTGATTCGCTTATTGAAGCCGCACAGACATACATCGCAGAATTATATAAGCATGTTAAAGTCTTAGAGATATCTGCTATAGGAGTTGAATCTTTAAACATTTCACTGCTTGGTTGTGACATGACAGAAATAATAAGCAAGTATAATACCTATTTACAGCAGTGCGCTCAACCAGAATTCAAACGTCTTGTCGACTTGATAAAAGTCTCCCAACCGTCAGCAATCAAGCTCAGGTCACTGGAAACAAAGGGACAGGTATTCAAATTCGATAACTACGATCAATGTCGGAATGCTATTGCTGAGATCACACGTCATTCTGATCGGTTCGAGACATTCGTGATTTTTATGGAGTCGTCCCAAGGGTGGCGCTGGGAACATCCTAAAGTGCAAGAGTATTTCAAGGAGGTTATAGCAATTAACTATAACGAGATCCGCGATAGCATCATAAAGAACAATAATGCTATTGTTGAGTTTGCCAGAGACACCTACGCGCTAATCTACGGGGGGGGGCACCACAAAATAGGGGGGCCAAATAGAAATCGCAAAAATCTGGTGACACCATACCTATTTCCCTTATAGCCAGCAAAAATCTGGTGACACCATACCTATTTCCCTTATGGCCATAATCTGATATGATGATCTCATGGCTAGAATCGCCCGTAAATCCGGTGACACCATACCTCGCCCGTAAATCCGGTGACACCATACCTATTTCCCTTATCACGCCCGTAAATCCGGTGACACGTAAATCCGGTGACACCATACCTATTTCCCTTATCAGAAAATAGGGGGACACCATGCCGATTAAATTTATAGCCATAAGTTAAATTTGTTTGTGTCCATATATTTACTGATTAGGAATCGTGACGAATTGATGTCCGATTGGACGTTGGCGATGGAAGGCAACCAAGTGTTTCCCATTGACCCACTGAAGTGAGGCGAGCATGAGCAATCCGAAGGTCGTTGCCGTGGAACCGGAGGATACTCCATCACTGGTATTGGCCTTTGCCAACGGGGAGCGTAGGCGTTTCGACGTTTTGCCCTATTTGGATAAAGGCATTTTTAGGGAACTGCGCGATCCCACCTACTTTCGCCGTGTGCGGGCCGTGTCAGGCTATGTGACTTGGCCCCATGATCAGGATTTCGGTTGGGATACCCTCTATCTGGAGAGCGTTCCCGTTGATGCTCCCATAGAAACCCATATCTCTATTGTTGCCCGTCATAATGATTGATTAAAATCATGTTTTTAACATTAAATAAAGTGTATATTCTCACTGGTCCGCTTGAGAGGTACGGATTGGCCGTGTAATCCCGGAACCCGCGTCATTCTCTGATCGTTGGTCAGCAAGACTCCGTCCAGCGATAACGAAGTGGTCGCGATCATGGTATCCGGCAATTTCAATCTTTGATGTCGGCGTAAACTAATAGCTTGCTCATTGATGTCATGGATCATATCAATGACATTGACATCGCGGAGCAACGCGCGAATGGCTGATTCTTCTGGCTGGCCAAGTGAGGGGTACACCAATCGAGGGACACTATACCGATTTTTGCGCCAATCGAGGGACACGATTCCACGGCAGGAGCGCATCGAACTCCTCCAGTATCCGGGCAGCAGGGATACGCTCGAAGAGATGTCTGAGATAGGTGAAAGGTGCCAGATCGTTGGTGTTGGCCGTCTCAAGCAGGCCGTAGAGGCTGGCGGATACCTTGGCTTTTCGCGCACGGTGTTCTGAAAACAGCCAGTTCTTGCATCCAACCACGAAGGGTCGGATGGCGTTTTCCGCGCCATTGTCGTCGATCTCCAACCGGCCATCGAGATAACGGATCAGACGACCCCGTTGGCCACGCATGCAGGCCACAGAGCCTGCCCGGTCAACGTGGACGAAGTTGTTCGCATCCGCAGCCAAGTCTCCTCCATTCCAGGCCAATGGCAAGTGGCAGGTCTCAGCCGGTGATCCGGAAGATGCGCAACAGATCGGCGATCAGCATCACCCGTCCCGGGGCGAGGCCGGATGCCAGCAGGGCGGCGCGGGACGGTTCGTTTTCCGTGAGCATCAGGCACGCTTCCCGTTCCGGATCGGCGAGGGCGCCGGCGAGGTCGCATTCCGTCACCGGCATGTCCGGGGCCAGATGGGCCAATCCGTCACGCACCACATCGGGGTTGGAGATGTCGCACAGCAGGCAGCGCTTGGCCGGGCCGAGGAGGGCGAACCGCTCCCGCACCGCCTGATAGGCCGCACCGGTGACCACCTCCGGTTCCATGTGCCGGATGCGCGCGCGGATGTCGTCGCTCTTGGACCAGAGCAGCACCCGTTTGAGCAGGGTGCCGGCCTGAATGAAATCGTGATTGGCCAGGGCGATATTGGCGGCCACCTGGATGCGCCGCGCCAGGAAATCGTTGATCGAATCCAGCACCTGGATGCGGTTGTCCGGGTTGAAATCGGTCATGCCGGCCTCGCTCATGGCCAGGGAGGTGGCGATCTCCAGACCGGCGCGATAGGCGTCGAGTTGGTGGGTGAACTCCTTGATGCCCTGTTTCTCCTGGTTGAGGCAGGCGATGGGGGATTGGGTCACCACCGTGGTGAAATCTGGGGACACTATACCTATTTCCCTTACACTTGTGCTTGTGCATTGAAATCTGGGGACACTATACCTATTTCCCTTACACTTGTGCTTGAAATCTGGGGACACTTGCTTGAAATCTGGGGACACTATACCTATTTCCCTTACACTTGAAATCTGGGGACACTATACCTATTTCCCTTATGGCTATAAATTAAACTGGGGACATATATGGACCCCTCCCGGAGGGCAAGGAAATTTTTGTGTTCGAGAATGATTTGATGCCTTTGCCCCCTATCGGCTGTTCGATAACTGAACCTGCGCCCACTGAATGTTCTGCTCGTCAATATGGTCATTTGACACCTCCTCCCAGCTTGATATAGCGGGATTGCACGGAGATGTTCAGAAAAAAAATAATCAGAAATGCACGTTTAAACGCTAACACGATCTCGTTGACAAACGGGGAATGCTCCCTTCAGCAGATGGTTCACATGCTTCAAGAACCCTGCCACCAAGGTGGTTGTGGCCTGCCGGTCAATATCGTCGTCGAAATCGTCAAATGCCTCGTACCGGAAGGATACCGCAAAATCGGTGTAGGTCAGAAGCGGGACGAATGCAGCGGGTATGGATTCCCCGGCTTTGCCAAGCAGGGTGGCCAATTCATCGAGGTCATGTTTTCCGGGATAAGGCACACCAAGCAGGCATAACCACGCCTTGATTCCCTTTTCGACAGCCTGCTGGACATGCAGCCCGAAAATTTCCGTGGCAACCGCCTCTGGATCCTGCATCACCAGCAAGGCGCGGTAATCTTTTTCAGCCATGCGCAAAAGCATGGTGGCCTGATCAGGGTCTTTCATAAAGCAATCTCCCTTCCCTCAGGGCATGGCCTACCACATGGTTCAACGAATCCCGCCAGCGCGCCACTTCTTCCTGGCTGTAAAGCAGGATGTCCTTTGCAATGCGGAAATCGGAAATCGCCTGGCGAATGGTCTGCAACTCACGCCAACGGCTCCGTCCCGTGAATCCCTCCTGCTCTACGATCAAAAGGTCGATGTCTGACGCCTCGCTGGCCTCCCCTCGGGCCAGCGAGCCGAACAGGATGACCTGCTCCGGCTGCACGGCTGCAACGATGCTGCGCACCATGGCGGTAAGGTCGGTTTCGGTGATCGTCATGGGGGGCATATTCTCGTCAAATCGGCAAGGCAACCTTGACTCCCTTTTCTGCCGCCTGCTGGGCAAGGAACCCGACAATGGCGTCAAAGAACACCTCATGATTCCGCATGCCAGTCATGGCGCGATGTTCCGTGCGTGCCAAGTGCAGCAACTCCCTGGCGTGATCAATGCTTTTCATCAGGCGCTCTTCCCTCATGCAAGGCCCTGGCGATCAGGTGATTCCTGGCCGTGCGCCATGATTCCATCTCGGTGTCGCTGCACAGGAATATTCGTCAGCAACCGGGCCATGGCGCGTCGTCGGCTGTTGTGGGGGCCGTAAGTCTCACGTGGTGGTTGCAATCTTTACAAGGGCAAAAGCCCATGCTCCGGGTTCGGTCATGGTGCTGAATTTATCATGGTTTCCTCCACCGTTCAACGGAGTCGGCCCACCAGGGCACCAGGAAATCGAGGAAATCTGGGGACATATAGGGACCAAAAAATTCGAAACCCGCAAAAATCGTGGGACGCCACACCTGTTTCCCTCATGAAAATAGGGACAAAATCAGGGTGCTTCAGTCAGATTCACAGTGCCCGCATAACAGGACAGGTCAACTTCCTGGATCAAAGAGGCTTGGTCTGAAGGGGCTTGGATTTTGAGTTGCTGTTCGATTCTCAACCAGTCGTCGTAGTTGGTCTGGACGGCGATGGGTCTGTGTTTCTCGTCGGTGACCAGTTGTTTTCGGACGGTCAGCATGGGAGGCTCCCGTGGTGGTTTCAATCTTTCAGGGGCAAAAGACCATTCTCCAGGTTCGATCATGGTGCTGAATGCATCATGGTTTCCTTCGTTGTTCAACAGATTTGGCTCACCATGACACTAGAAAATTGTCAGGCGATTTCGAGAAAGAGGATCATCATGCCTATTGGTCCGGTGCCCTCCGGAAGGTCTCAGCCGGTGATCCGGAAGATGCGCAACAGATCGGCGATCAGCATCACCCGTCCCGGGGCGAGGCCGGATGCCAGCAGGGCGGCGCGGGACGGTTCGTTTTCCGTGAGCATCAGGCACGCTTCCCGTTCCGGATCGGCGAGGGCGCCGGCGAGGTCGCATTCCGTCACCGGCATGTCCGGGGCCAGATGGGCCAATCCGTCACGCACCACATCGGGGTTGGAGATGTCGCACAGCAGGCAGCGCTTGGCCGGGCCGAGGAGGGCGAACCGCTCCCGCACCGCCTGATAGGCCGCACCGGTGACCACCTCCGGTTCCATGTGCCGGATGCGCGCGCGGATGTCGTCGCTCTTGGACCAGAGCAGCACCCGTTTGAGCAGGGTGCCGGCCTGAATGAAATCGTGATTGGCCAGGGCGATATTGGCGGCCACCTGGATGCGCCGCGCCAGGAAATCGTTGATCGAATCCAGCACCTGGATGCGGTTGTCCGGGTTGAAATCGGTCATGCCGGCCTCGCTCATGGCCAGGGAGGTGGCGATCTCCAGACCGGCGCGATAGGCGTCGAGTTGGTGGGTGAACTCCTTGATGCCCTGTTTCTCCTGGTTGAGGCAGGCGATGGGGGATTGGGTCACCACCGTGAGGAATGGTTCAGGCTGAAAGCGGATGGCGCCCAGTTCCAGGGCGCGGAAGGTGGCGACGAACGGGTGATGGGCGGAGGGCCACTCCATCAATACCCGCAGGTAGGGTTCCGTGCGGTAGATCCCCTTTTCCGGAAAGATGTGACGCTGCATGAGGAAGTTGAACAATTCCGCGCCTTGCGCGCGACGGAAGCCGATCGCCTCGTCCAGGGCATTGAAGAGGCCCATGTCGGTGCTGGTCACGTCGTTGACGTAGCGCCAGGGGGCGTGGGAGGCGATGATGTCGCGGTGTTGCTCCAGAAAGGCGATTTCGGCCATCAGCGGCCCAGGGAGCAGACGGTTGTCGTCCGACAGGAGGAGACAGTAACGTCCCCGCGCCTGATGCAGGGCGGCCAGGCCGTTCTTGACCGCGCCCAGGGTGCGGGGTTGGCGGATCAGGCGAAAGTGGGGAAAGCGCTCGCCTTGCTCCCTGGCGACCCGCTGGGTGGCGTCGCAGGAGGCGTCGTCGGAGACGATGATCTCGATGGCTCCCGGTGCATCGCGGGTCCAGCTCAGGTGATCCAGGGTCTGGGCGAGCAGGGCCTGGCGGTTGAAGGTGGGGATGCAGATGCTCAGCAGGATTTTTCCGTTCGGTTCCGCAGTCGCGTCTGGCGCGGGTGTCGCGCGGGGGGCGGGCCGCGCCGGGGCAGGTATCGCCGCGTCGGCGGGCAGCGGGGTGACATCGAACCCCTGGGGCGGCAGACCCGCCTCGTGGCGTTGCCACATCCCCTCGAAGGCGGCCTCCAGGTGGCGGGTGAAGCGCGGGGTGTCGAAGAGGGGGCAGGAGAGGCGGTTGGCGCCCAGACGTTCCCGCAGTTCCCGCAGCCGGGGGGGATTTTTGCCCAGTTCGATGGCGAGGGCGGTATATTCTTCCAGGGAGCGGGTGATCAGTTCCGGCAGTCCGACGGTGGTCAGCAGGCTGCCGGCCACCCGCGAGACGAAGGTCTCCCCGGCCAGGGTGAGGAGCGGACAGCCCATCCACAGGGAGTCGCTGGCGGTGGTGTGGGAGGCGACCGGGTAGGTATCCAGCACCAGGTCCACCAGGTGGTAACGGGCGAGGTGTTCCGAAACCGGCAGCTTGGGCGCGAAGATGACCCGTTCCTGGGCGATGCCGTGGGCGGCGATCTCTTTTGCGAGGTTGGCGGCGACCAGAGGATTGGACTCCAGCAGCCACAGACAGCTCTCCGGGACCTGGCGCAGGACGGTCATCCAGGCGGCGAAGATCTCCGGGGTGATTTTGTAGGTCTGATTGAAGTTGGAGAAGACCAGGCCCTGTTCCGGCAGGCCGTAGGCCGAGCGGGGTGCGCCCGGTTCCGGCCAGAACCGTTCCCGGTCGTTGGGCTGGTAGCAGTGGGGGAGGCGGACCACCTGTTCCGAGTAGCCGGGTTCCGCGCCATGGGGGATGATGAAGGGATCGGCGAGGATGTAATCGATGTGGGGTGCGCCCATGGAGCCGGGATAGCCGAGCCAGTTGACCTGGATCGGGGCGGGCCGCAGGGCGGAGATTTCCAGGCGCGCGCCCCTGGTGAAGCCTTTCAGTTCCACCAGGATATGGACGCCGTCCTCGGCGATCTTGCGGGCTGCGGCGGCATGGTCGAGGTGGAGGATGTCGATGAAGGCGTCGCTGGCAGCGCTGATGCGTTGGCGCATCTCGCGGCCATCGTTGTCGCTGTAGGAGTAGATACGGATTTCGAACCGTTCCCGGTCGTGGAGTTCGATCAATTCCGCCATCAGGATGGAGGTGGCGTGGTTGAGGAAGTCGCAGGAGAGGTAGCCGATCTTGATGCGTTGCGGCTTGGGGTCGTAGCGGTGCAGATGGACCAGGGAGGCGGGCACGGGATATTTTTTCCGCATGTAGATCGCGCCGCTGCGTTTTTGTTGTTCCGGGGTGGTATCCAGGGTCAGGAAGACGAAGGGGTTGACCAGTTTGTCTCCGGAGGCGAACAGGGTCATCATGCGGTCGAAGAGGGCGGGGATGTCCTGCCAGTCGCAGCTTTGCCGCAGGAGATTGATCAGGTTGACGTGGATATTGGGGTTGTCGTCCTTTTTGGCGAGCAGTCGCCGGTTGCAGTCGATGGCCCCGGGCAGGTCGCCGATGGCGTTGCAGGCGACGCCGAGGTTTTCCAGGGCGGTTTCGTCGCCGGGTTTGATTTCCAGGGCCTTGCGGTAGCTCAGGATGGCTTCGGGGAGGTTGCCTTGCAGTTGCAGGGCGTTGGCCATATGCGTATAGGATTCGTGCAGATCGGGTTTGATGGCCAATGCCCGTTTATGGCAGGCGATGGATTCGTCCAGGCGGCCTTGGTCGCACAGGACGTTGCCCATGTTGCAGATGGCCTCGTGGTAGTTGGGATTGATGTCGAGGGCCTGCTGGTAGGAGGCGAGGGCATCGGTGAAGCGGCCCATTTCCTGGAAGACATTGCCCATGGTGTTGTAGGCTTCCAGGTAATCCGGTTTGATTTCCAGCGCCTTGCGCAGGGGGGGCAGGGCCTCGTCGAGTCGGCTCAATTTTTGCATTACGTAGCCGAGGTTGTGCAGGGCGGTGACGTAATCGGGCTGGATGTCGAGGGCCTTTTGGTAGGCGGCGATGGCTTCTTCCATTCGGCCCAGTTCGCACAGCAGGTTGCCGAGATTGCAGTGGGCCTCGAAGAATTCCGGTTGGAGTTCCAGTGCCCTGCGGTGGCGTTCCAGGGCTTCTTCGGTTCTGCCCAGGTTCTGGAGCACGGTGCCGAGATTGCTGTGGGCCGCGTGATAGTTCGGGTTGATGGCGAGGGCCTTTTCGTAGAGCGTGACGGACTCCTCGAGTTGGCCCATGTTCTGGACGATGATGCCCAGATTGTTGTAGTACAGCGGCTGGTTGGGATCGATGGCGATCGCCTTGCGGACGAATTCGGCCCCCTGTTCCTTCTCGCCGCGCTGGTAGAGCAGATAGCCCAACAGGTTCAAGCCGTCCTGATGGTTGGGCCGTTCCTCGAGCAGACGCCGGTAGAGGGTTTCGGCCTCTTGCAGTTGGCCTGCTTGATGCATTTGGAGGGCTTGTTGCAGCAGCGACCGTTCCTGGTCGGTGCGTTGGGGCGTGGTGCGGACAGGTGGTTTTCCGGATTTCATGTTGGGTTTCCCGAAGTGCTGGATGACCAGATCATTGACGCAATCATAACGGACTTCTATGTCATGGGGAATTGTTTTTCGTGACCACGACGGTGACCAACATTTCGCCGTTTTTGTCGGCCTTGCGCTGCCTGTTCCTGGTATGCCGTCATCATGGGGCGGACGTGACCCCGGAGCAGTTGCTGGGCGCCCAGGAGCAGGACATCGTGGGTTCGGTGTTGCGCCTGATGCACGAGGCCGGGTTGAAGGGGGTGGTGGTGGTCAACCGCCGCTGGAAGGATCTCGCCTCCCTGGGGAGCGCCTATCCGGTGATGGCCGAAAAGAAGAGTGGCCACTGGGTGATCGTGAGCAGTGTGGCCAAGAACCCCAAGGGGGTGGAACAGGCCACGGTCATGGATCCCCAGACCGAGCAGGCCGGACCCGTCATGATGGACCGCCGGCAGTTCGAGGCGGTGTGGAATGGCCGCATCGTCCTGTGCAAGCGTGATTTCGACGCCACGGTCGAGGCCTCCCGGCCTTTCGGATTGCGCTGGTTCTTGCCGGAGATCCTCAAGCAGGGCAAGTTGCTGCGCAACGTCTCCATCGCGGTCATCATCTCCAGTTTCACCAGCATGGTCCCTCCGCTGTTTTTCAATACCATGATCGACAAGGTGATTCCTCACAAGAGTTACCAGACCCTGATGACGTTGACGATGATTCTTGTAATTTTCATGGCTTTCGAGGGTGTCTTCAATTATGTAAGACATAACCTGATGCTGATCGCCACCAACAAGATCGACGCGCGTCTGATTTCGCGTTCGTTCCATCATTTATTGCATCTGCCGATGCCGTTCTTCGAGAACCACACCACCGGGATTCTGATTCGCCACATGCAGCAGACCGAGGTGGTGCGCAATTTCCTGACCGGCACCCTGTTTCATGCCTTGCTGGATTCGATCACGGTGCCGTTTTTGTTGGTGGCGTTGTCGCTTTACAGCGGGACGCTGACCCTTGTGGTGGTGATGTTCACCATGGCGATGGCTGCGGTGATCGGTCTGATGTTGCCGGTCTTCCGCCGGCGACTGGAAGAGCTGTACAGCGCCGAGGGGAGCCGGCAGGCCGACCTGGTGGAGACCCTGCATGGCATGCGTGCCGTCAAATCCATGGCGTTGGAGTCCCTGCGCAAGGCCTCCTGGGACCGCAAGGTGGCGAATGCGATTCTCAGCCGGGCCAATGTGGGGATGCTGGGGATTCGCGGCATGGTGCTGACCAACGTCCTGCAATCGGGGATGCAGCTCTCGGTGATCGTGCTGGGGGCCGTGGAGGTCTTCGATGGCAACATGAGCGTGGGGGGGTTGGTGGCGTTCAACATGCTCTCCGGACGGGTCAGTGGTCCCCTGGTGCAGATCGTGGGGCTGATCAACGAATACCAGCAGACCGCCCTGGCGGTGCGCATGCTCGGTTCGGTGATGAACCATCCTCCGGAACGGGATCCGAACCAGCGGGGTTTGCGGGTTCCCATCACCGGGGAGATCGAGTTTGCCAACGTCACCTTTCGCTACGACAAGACCGTGATGCCGGCCCTCAAGCGGGTCAATTTCAAGGTGCGCGAGGGGCAGGTGATCGGGGTGGTGGGGAGGTCCGGTTCGGGCAAGACCACCTTGACGCGGCTCATCCAGGGGATTCACACCGCCCAGGAGGGGTTGATCCATTTGAATGGCACGGACATCCGTCATTTCGATCTTTCCCATTTGCGGCGCAGCATCGGGGTGGTGTTGCAGGAGAACATCCTGTTCCGGGGGACGATCCGGGAGAACATCGCGGCGGCGCGACCGGACGCCTCGCTGGTGGAGGTGATCGACGCGGCGCGGCTGGCGGGCGCCGATGAGTTCATCGACCGTCTGCCCCACTCCTACGAGACCTGGGTGGAGGAGAGCGCCACCAACTTTTCGGGTGGGCAGCGGCAGCGCATCGCGATTGCCCGTTCCCTGCTGGTGAGTCCGCGTCTGCTGATTTTCGACGAGGCCACCAGCGCCCTGGATCCGGAGAGCGAGGCGATCATCCGCAACAGCCTGGATCAGATCGCCCGCAACCGCACCATGCTCATCATTTCCCACCGGCTCTCCTCGCTGGTCTCGACGGACGCGATCCTGGTGCTGGAGAAGGGCGAGGTGGTGGATTTCGCGCCCCACGAGGTGCTGCTGGAACGGTGCGAGATCTATCGGCATTTGTGGCAGCAGCAGAACCAGTACAAACCCCAGCCCAGGGAAGGGGCGGAGTCATGAGGGGGCCTTTGGCCTGGTGGCGGTCGAGGTCTTCCTCCGAGCCGCGGATCGCCAAGGACGCGATTCCCTTTCAGGTGGGCATCGATGTCATCATCGCCGAGCATCCGTCGGTGTTCCTGATGTCCACGTTTTATCTGGTGTTGCTGTTTCTGGGGTTGATCGTTCTGGTGGCCTCGGTGATGAAGGTGGACATGGTGGTGATGGGGACCGGTCGCCTCACCACGGAGACCCCTCCCTTGCAGTTGCAGCCCATGGATCGGGCGATCGTGCGGGAGTTGAAGGTCAAGGCCGGGGATCATGTGACCAGGGGGCAGATCCTCGCCACGATGGATTCCACCTTTGTGCATGCGGACCTGGCGACCCTCCTGGCGCAGAAGCAGGCCATTCAGGCGCAGATTCGCCGGCTGGAGAGCGAGATCAACAACACGCCGTTCGTGCTCGGCGGTACGCCGAACGTGGATGAGCGGTTGCAGTCCGCCCTGATGGAGCAGAGGCAGGCGCAATACAAGTCGCGTTTGCAGATGTTCGGCGAGGAGATTCAGCGCATTCAGGCCAACATGCGCACCACGGAGGATGACCGGGAGGCGCTGGGCAAGCTGCTGAAGATTTCCAGGGAGGTGGAGGGGATGCGCCAGACCCTCAAGAAGGCCGGCACCGGGAGTCAGTTGCAGCATCAGGATTCGCAGGTGGTGCGGATTCGCACCGAGCAGTCGCATCAGGAGGCTTCCAATCGTCTTGTGGAGATGAAGCACAATCTCCAGGCCAAGAAGGCGGAGCGGCAGACCTTCATCGACGAGTGGTCGCGGCAGTTGCTGGACCAGTTGATCTCCTCCCGCGCCGAACTGGCCAAATTGAACGAGAACGTGATCAAGGCTTCGCGCATGAGCGACATGGAGGTGATGACCGCGCCGGTGGACGGGACGGTGCTGGATGTGGCCAAGCGGGCCACGGGTTCGGTGTTGAATCCTGCCGAGCTGTTGATCACCCTGGTGCCGGCGGATGCGGTGATGATCGCCGACGTGATGATCGGCGCCTCGGATGTGGGCTACGTGAAGAACGGGGACAAGGTGACCATGAAGGTGAACGCCTTTCCCTATCAGAAGTTCGGGGTGTTGGAGGGGGAGTTGAGTTTCATCAGTCAGGAGTCGTTTCAGTCCGGCAACGAGTTGAATCGCGATTTTTTGTCGAAGGCCACGGCGTCGGCGGGTGGCCAGGCCTTTCATGTCGGCAGGGTGAAGTTGACCAAGAAGGAGCTGAAGGATTTGCCTGAGGGGGCGCAATTGATCCGGGGCATGACTCTGACCTATAATATTCCTGTGGGAACACGGCGTTTGATAACTTATTTCTTGTATACCATGACGAGTATTTTTGACGAAAGTTTCCGGGAGCGTTGACGGTTTGCCGACATGGGGGTAAAATTTGCCGATATGGAGGGGGGGAGTGCGGGGTGCGAGGGAGGGGAGGCTCGCGTGATCTCGCATGGTATTTTTTTTGCATTGGATTTTTTTTGATCTTGTGCGCGAGAAAATGCTATAGAAGGGTATGGAACGTTCCGATAAAGGGCAAAGAGGCGAGTAGCCGCAATTCCGCATCGAGGGGGGGATGCGTCCGGAAGCCGGATCTTCTTTACCAATTCGGACAATTTGCTACAAAAAAATGCTTGCTTGGCAATGCACCTGTTTATAAGGTTTTCGTGTTAATTTATATTTCAGCGCCGCTCTTTTTGTGAGGAGTTTCACACAATGGCAACCTCTACCATGATCCAACTGCTGTCGACGACGCAGGTCGCCGCGCTGACGAGCACGACGCTCGCCACCTTCGCGGCTGCGGATATCAGCTATTTCAAGACGACGCAGTTGGCATCGTTGACCACTACCCAGGTGGGATACCTCAACAGCACCCAGGCTGGCGGATTCACCGTGACGCAGTTGCCGACGCTCTCCACCACGCAGTTGTCGGCGATCACCACGACGCAGATGGGGGGGTTGAAGTCCACGCAGGCAGGGGCGTTGAGCACCACCCAGTTGCAGCAGTTGGACGTGCAGCAGATCGGGGGCCTGACCGCGACCATGCTCTCCGGGATGACCACCACCGGGTTGTCGAATCTGACCACCACCCAGATCGGGGCGTTCTCCGCGACGCGGCTGGGATCGATGACCACCGCCCAGTTCGGCGGATTGACCACCACCGAGGTCAATTACCTGAGCACGACGCAGTTGGGAGGGTTGAAAGCGACCCACCTGGGCGCCCTGACCCAGACGCAGCTGGCCGAGGTGACCACCACGCAACTGGTGAGTCTCGCCACGACGCAGGTGGCGGGTTTGAGCAGCACCAGGGTGGGTAACCTGACCACGACGCAGGTGAACACACTCACCACGACCCAGTTGGCGGGCTTCTCCTCAGCGCAGGTGGGCGGACTGACCACCACCGAAGTGGTGAATCTGGCCACCACCTCCGTGGCGGGGCTGACCACGACCTTCCTGGGTCAGATGAAAACCACCCAGTCGGCGAGCCTGACGACCACGGCGATTATCACCCTCGACACCACGCAGTTGAGCGGCCTGAAAGCGACCCATGCGGCGGCCCTGAGCACCACCCTGGTGAGCGCGCTGTCCACGACCCAGGTGGGCGGTCTGACCACGACCATGGTCTCCGGTCTGACCACGACCGGGATCGCGACCCTCACCACCACCCAGGTGGGTGATATGACCGCGACCCAGATGGGCGCGCTCTCCACGGCCCAGGCCGGCAAGATCGCGGTGGCGGACGTGGCCTATCTGACCACGACCCAGGTGAGCGGCCTGAAATCGACCCATGTGGGCGCCATGACCACCACGCAGCTGGGTTACATGACCACCACCAACCTGGTCAATCTGACCACGACGCAGGTGGCGGGTCTGACCAGCACCGAGGTGGGTGGTTTGACCACGACCCAGGTGAATATTCTCACCACGACGCATCTGGCCCGCTTCACCTCGGCCCAGGTGGGGGG
Source organism: Magnetococcales bacterium (assembly GCA_015231915.1). GTDB lineage: Bacteria > Pseudomonadota > Magnetococcia > Magnetococcales > Magnetaquicoccaceae > Magnetaquiglobus. The sequence goes on along the minus strand of JADGAR010000002.1, from coordinate 4,098 downwards.
GCTGACCACCACGGAGGTGGTGAATCTGGCCACCACCTCGGTGGCGGGGCTGACCACGACCTTCCTGGGGCAGTTGAACACGACCCAGTCGGCGATCCTGAGCACCACCGGGATCGTCAGCCTCAGCACCACGCAGCTGAGCGGCCTGAAATCGACCCACGCGGCGGTGATGAGCACCACGTTGGTCAGTTCACTGACCACGACCCAGGTGGGCGGCCTGACCACGACCGTGGTCTCCGGCCTGACCACTTCCGGGATCGCGACCCTCACCACGACCCAGGTGGGTGAGATGACCGCAACCCAGATGGGTGCGCTCTCCACGGCCCAGGCCGGCAAGATCGCGGTGGCGGACGTGGCCTATCTGACCACCACCCAGGTGAGCGGCCTGAAATCGACCCAGGTGGGCGCCATGACCACCACGCAGCTGGGTGCCATGACTACGACGAACCTGGTCAATCTCTCCACCACCCAGGTGGCTGGCCTGACCAGCACTGAGGTGGGTGGTTTGACCACGACCCAGGTGAATGTCCTCACCACGACGCATCTGGCTGGCTTCTCTTCCGCGCAGGTGGGGGGGCTGACCACCACGGAGGTGGTGAATCTGGCCACCACCTCCGTGGCGGGCCTGACCACGACCTTCCTGGGTCAGTTGGCCACGACCCAGGCGGCGATCCTGAGCACCACCGGGATCGTCACCCTCAACACCACGCAGTTGAGCGGCCTGAAATCGACCCAGGCAGCGGTCATGAGCACCACGCTGGTCAGCGCACTGACCACGACCCAGATGGGCGGCCTGACCACGACCATGGTTTCCGGCCTGACCACCTCCGGGATCGCGATCCTCACCACGACCCAGGTGGGCCAGATGACTTCGGCCCAGCTTGGTTCGCTCTCCACGAAGCAGGCGGGCAGCATCGCGGTGGCGGACGTGGCCTATCTGACCACGACCCAGGCCAGCGGCCTGAAATCGACCCAAGTGGGGGCGTTGTCCACCACGCAGCTGGGTTCCATGACCACGACGAACCTGGTCAATCTTTCCACCTCACAGGTGGCGGGTCTGACCAGCACCGGCATGGGCAACCTGACCACGACCCAGGTGACCATCCTGAATACGACCCAGGTGGCCTCGCTGACGGCGGCGCAAGTGGGCGGCCTGACCACCACGGAGATGGTCAACCTGACCACCACCCAGCTGACCGGTCTCAACTCGACCAATCTGGGCAGCCTGACTGCGACCCAGTTCGCCATTCTGAACACCACCGAGCTGCAGGTGCTCTCCACCACCCAGTTGGATGGCCTGAAATCGACCCAGGTCGGGGTGTTGAGCACCAGCCAGTTCAATATTCTGACCACGACGCAGCTGGCATCCCTCAACGCGACCCAGTCGGGCGGGATGACCACCACGGCAGTGGTCGCGTTGAACACCACGCAGGTGTCCAATCTGGCCACCTCGCAGTTGGCGGTGTTGAACACGACTCAGACCGGCAGCCTGAACACGACCGCCGTCAATTATTTGAACACCACCCAGGTGGGCGGTCTGAAATCCTCCCAGATCGGGGCGTTGAGCACCACGCAGCTGGTTGCCATGACCACCACGAACCTGGTCAGTCTTGCCACCACTCAGGTGGCGGGTCTGACCAGCACCGAGGTGGGTGGCTTGACCACGACCCAGGTGAAGATTCTCACCACGACGCAGTTGGGGGGCTTCACTTCCGCGCAGATGGGGGGGCTGACCACCACAGAGATCGTGAATCTGGTCACCACCTCGGTGGCGGGCCTTTCCACAACCTTCCTGGGCCGGTTGAACACGACCCAGTCGGCGAACCTGACCACCACCGCGATCATCAATCTCGACACCACCCAGTTGAGCGGTCTGAAATCGACCCATGCGGCTTCGCTGGGCACCACGCTGGTGAGCGCCCTGACCACGACCCAGGTGGGCGGCCTGACCACGACCGTGGTCTCCGGCCTGACCACCACCGGCATCGCCACCCTCACCACCAGCCAGATGCGTCAGATGACCTCGACCCAGTTGGGTGGACTCTCCACGGCGCAGACTGCCAACATCGCTGCGGCGGACGTGGCCTATCTGACCACGACTCAGCTGACCGGTCTGAAATCGACCCATGTGGGCGCCCTGAACACCACACAGTTGGGTGGCATGACCACGACGAACCTGGCCAGTTTCACCACCACGCAGGTGGGGGGCCTGACCAGCACCGAGGTGGGCAGCCTGAGCACCACCCAGGTGAAAATTCTCGCCACGACGCAGTTGGAGACCTTCTCCGCAGCGCAGACGGGCGGGCTGACCACCACGTCACTGGTCAACCTGACCACCACCCAGGTGAGCGGTCTGAGCACCACCACTCTGGGTGCGTTGACCACGACCCAGTCGGTCATTCTGACCACCACGGAACTGGTCACCTTGTCCACGACCCAGATGGGCGGTCTGAAAGCCACCCATGTGGCGGCCATGCAGACCACCCAGGTGAAGAGCCTGACCACCACCCAGGTGGGTTCTTTGAGCCTGTCCCAGGTGGGAGGCTTGACCACCACGGGCGTCGCCAATCTGAGCACCAGCCAGGTGGGGGCGATGAGCACCACGCAGCTGGGCGGGCTGGGTACGACCCATGCCGCCAACCTGAGTCTGGCGGATGTCGCCTACCTGACCACCACGCAGGTCGGTGGCCTGAAATCGACCCACGTGGCCGCGATGAGCACCACGCAGTTGGGCGCGGTCACCACCACGCAACTGGTCAATCTCTCCACGTCGCAGGTGGCTGGTCTCAACAGCACGATGATGGGTAATCTGACCACGACCCAGGTGATCATCCTGACCACGACCCATGTGGCCTCGCTGACCTCGGCGCAGGTGGGCGGTCTGACCACCACCGAGGTGGTGAGACTGACCACGACCCAGTTGGGCGGTTTGACCTCGACCGGTCTGGGCAGCCTGAACACCACCCAGTTCGCCATTTTGACCACCACCGAGTTGCAGGTGCTCGCCACGACGCAGTTGGACGGCCTGAAATCGACCCAGGTGGGGGCGATGGACATCAACCAGTTCAACATCCTGACCACCACGCAGCTGGCATCCCTCGACGCGACCCAGTCGGGCGGGCTGACCACCACGGCGTTGGCGGCGCTGACCACCACGAAGCTGGCCACCCTGGCCACCGCGCAGCTGGCGATCCTGAATTCGACCCAGACCGGCAGCCTGAGCACGACGGCGGTCGGTTATCTGAACACGACCCAGGTGAGTGGTTTGAAATCCTCCCAGATGGGGGCGATGAGCACCACGCAGCTGGTTGCCATGACCACGACGAACCTGGTCAATCTCTCCACCACCCAGGTGGCGGGTCTGAGCAGCACCGAGGTGGGCAATCTGACCACGACCCAGGTGAAGATTCTCACCACGACGCAGTTGGATGGTTTCTCCTCGGCGCAGGTTGGGGGCATGACCACCACGGAGATCGTGAATCTGGTCACCACCTCGGTGGCGGGTCTCTCCACGACCTTCCTGGGTCGATTGAACACGACCCAGTCGGCGAGCCTGACCACCACCGAGCTTGTCAGCCTCAACACCACGCAGTTGAGCGGCCTGAAATCGACCCATGCGGCGTCGTTGAGCACCACCCAGGTGAATGCCCTGACCACGACCCAGGTGGGTGGCCTGACCACGACCATGGTCTCCGGCCTGACCACCACCGGGATCGCCACGCTCACCACCAGCCAGGTGGGCCAGATGACCTCGACCCAGATGGGCGTGCTCTCCACGACCCAGACCGGCAATATCGCGGTGGCGGATGTGGCCTATCTCACCACGACCCAGTTGAGCGGTCTGAAATCGACCCATGTGGGTGCCCTGAACACCACGCAACTGGGTTCCATGACCACGACGCATCTGGTCAATCTCTCCACGACGCAGGTGTCTGGTCTGACCAGCACCGAGGTGGGCAACCTGACCACAACCCAGGTGAAAATCCTGACCACGACGCAGTTGGCGGGCTTCACCTCGGCCCAGATCGGGGGTATGACCACCACGGAGATCGTGAATCTGGTCACCACCTCTCTGGCGGGCCTGACCACCACCTTCCT
>JADGAR010000029.1 GCA_015231915.1 Magnetococcales bacterium | reverse complement strand
GCTTTTTTCGCGCAAAAGGCGCGCGAAAAAAGCTTCTTGAAAAGAGCGCGCTAAAGGCAAAAGTCCCAAGGGCTTCGCCCTTGGATCTCACCAGGGGGATAATCCCCCTGGACCCGTAATACTGGCCGAAACGATGATCAAGGCCAACACCTTTACCTGAAAAAATTTATCGATAATCCCCAACCAGATTAAACCCGGCCCAGTTGGCAGGATGAGGGAAATTCTGTTTTACCAGCAACTGGGCCTGACGCAGACTGTCGGCTTTGGGCATGCTGGCATAATTGCGATAAAAATGCTTCATCAGGACCGCCGTGGAAAGATCGTCCACGCGCCAGAGCGACGAAATCAGGCTGTGGGTCCCGGCATACAGAAAGGCACGGTTCAGGCCGATCAACTCGCTGCCGCGCAGTTGACCCAAACCGGTCTGACAGGCGCTCAACGTCACCAGGTCGGCCTGCAGGTCCAAGGCGAAGATCTCCTTGACCGTCAGACGACCGGAGTCCGCGCCCTCCCCGGAGGCCAGCCAAAGCGATGAAAACAACGGATTGATATTCTGAAAATCCCCGTGCGCGGCAATGTGGATGATCCCATACTCGCCAATGTGCTTGACCAGCCACTCCTTGCTGGCCTGCTTCCCCTTCATCGCCTCCCCGCGCGGAAACGACCAGCGAATGCTGTCCGCCTCGAACTCGGCCAACGGCAGGTCGTAATTCAAATCCCCCAAATCCGGATTGCCGATCGCCAAAACACGGGTCTTTTTCTCCTTGTGCCGCTTTTCGAAGGCAAAACGCATTGCCGAGGCAGATGGGGAATAAAACAATGGCAGCTGTTCCACCAATACCCCACCCGGGCCGGGCAAGGCGGCAAAGGCCAGAAAATGCAGCGCCTCGTGGGGTATGATCCCCAAATAACGCAAGCCTGCGATCTCCTTCTCCACAGGCGCGATCAGCCAGCCGTACAGCCGCGCCAGCAACGCCTCCACCGGCTCCAGGTTCTGCATCCGGTCCCGATAGGCGCGCACCGTGGCGGTCACCTCCGCCTCGCTCACCGCCACCCGCCGGAACACGGTCCCCTCCCGGCGCGTCAGCCACACCAACAGCTCCTTCTCCGTCAGCAGATAGGCCACGACCCCCACGCCCGGATCCAGCAGCTTCTCGAATCGCTCCAACGTGATGGGATCCACGCTGACAAAACCGCTCGTCTCCGGGCTGCGCTGCTGCAACTCCAACTGCGCCTCCTCGGCGGCAGCCTGCTTCTCCCGATATTTTTTCACCAATTCCGGGGGGGGGTTGTCCCTGGCCGCCATCTCCTTCGCCAACCCCTCCAGCTCCCGGAACAGACCGTTCACCCGCCGCAAGGCGGCCTCGTCCCCCTTGCGGCCCAACACCACCTTCTGATTGGCCAGCAGATCGATGAAATTGCGCGAACGAAACCGCTCCAGATAATCGAACGCCTCGCGCTGCCGACCCAGATCCACCAGCAACAGGATCATCTCCCGGTAAAGATCCTGCTTGTTGACCTGAAAACTGTTGCGCAAGGCATCGATGCGCAAACTCTCCCGCATCCCCTCCACCACGCGGATCGCCTCGTCGTACCGCCTGACCGCCTCCTCCTTCCGCCCCTCCCCGGCCAGCAGGGCCGCCAATCCGGCGGTTGCCCGCCACTCCACCTCCTTGAGCAGATGCCGCCGGGACAACGCCTGGGCGCGCTGAAAAAAATCGACGGCCCTGGCGGGACGCTGCAACCGCACGTTCACCCGGCCCAGTTCCAACAGCGCCTTGGCCTGATTGACCGGATAGGAGATGCGCGCGCTCAACGCCTCGGCCTCCACGAACTCCGCCTCGGCCTCCTCCAGACGCCCCAGCTGCATCAAGGCCATGCCGATGTTGCGATGGTCGTACCCCAACCCCCAACTGGTCCGCAACCCGGTGTCGATCTCCTTGGCCCGCCGGAAAAAGGTCAACGCCTCTTCCGGCTGCTCCAACTGTCGCAACACCTGACCCTTGTTGTTCAGGGAGGTGGCCAGCTCCGACGGGATCTTCTCCTTTTCCGCCAGATCGATGGCCTTTTGCAAATGCAAAAGCGCCTTCTCGTTTTCGTTCAGGGTCCAATAGACCAGACCGCGCGTGTTGGCGATCATGATGGTCAACTGCGCGTCACCGGCCTTTTTGGCCGCATCGTCGGCAGCCAGCAGGCCATCCAGGGCCGCCTGATACTCCCCCTGATGCCAGGCGGAATTGGCCAGATAAAGGGCGCCGGTGGCCACCAGGAAAGGGGCATCCAACTCCACCCCGATGGCGCGCCCGGCCTGATAACGCTTTTCGGCCTCGGCGAAATCCCCGGTGGCGTCCCATGTCAGACCCTCGTCGAACAGCGCCCGCGCCTCCCCGTCCCGGTCCTTGACCTCCCGGTACAAAGCCAGCGCCTTGCCGAACCGCTCACGGGCGGAGAGATAACGGTTCAGACGCAAATGATCGATCCGCCCCATGCGCATGTACTGCCCGGCCATCGCCTGCCGGTCGTTCACCCGCATATAGAGATCCAGCGAGGTGGTGAAATCGGCCAAAGCCTCGGCATAGGCGCCACGGTTCTCCCGCACCACCCCCAAAGTGGCCACCCCTTCCGCCTGCCTGGCCACCTTGCCCGCGCCACTCCACAAGCGGATCGCCCCATCCAGATGGGTGATGGCCGGCTCGAACCGCTCCAGCCGTGAATAGAGCACCCCCATGGTAAACTCGGCCTGCGCCCGCTCCAGCGCCTCCCCGCCCTCGCCCAGATGGGCCAGCAGGCGCTGCTGATGCACCAGCGCCCGGTCGTACTCCTCCTGCCGGAACAGGCTCTCCACCGCGAAGCGGATGAGCAACGGAAACTGCTCTGTGCGCCCGGCGGCTTTTTGCAGGGCCAAAGCATTCTCCACCCGCGCCAACGCCGTCCGGGTGTCGTCGGCCTGTTGCGCGGCCACGGCGGCGGACAGCTCCTCCTCGTACAGGCCCGCCGCCAGCTTGCGCGCCTCGCCGGGATCCGCGCCCACCCGGCCATGCCACCGCAACGGATGAACCGCCTCCTTGCCGGTCGATCCCTCCCGCCAGGCCCGCTCCAACGCGAGCAGGGCCGGCGCCTCCTCCAGACCGGCCACATAACGGCCCACCACCTGCCCGATCCGGGACAACGGCAGATCCTCGGGGACCAATACCACATGGGCAAAGCCGGCGAAAATCAGCGCCTCGGCCAGCAGGGAACGCTCCTCTTCCCCCATCCCGGCGGTCGTGGTCAAAAAGGCGGTATGCCCCTCCTTCACCTGCAACCCCGCAAGGGCAATCCGCTCCACCACCCGATCCCGCTCGGCGACCGGAATCGCCAATCCGCGCAACGGCGCTCCGGCGATCAGCAGATGGGCGTCCGTCAACCTCTCCCTGGTCTCCCCGGTCAAAGAGACGGCATGGAGGGTTTGTCCATCCACCACCGCCCCGCCGGTGAGCGCCACACGGGCATGAAACAGCCCCTGGCGGACATGGGCCGGGATCAGCTCGGCCAGGGTGCGGACCCGGGCCGTGGGCAGCCGGCCCGCAGGCAGCCTCGACGCCTGCGGTGCGACCAGGGTGACCGCCTCGGCCTGCGCCAGGGCCGCGACCACCTCGGGATGGCTCCACAACGCGCCCAGATCGGCAAGATTGACATGTTGCAGGGGCTTGCCGGTGGTCAAAAACAGATGCCAACCCGCATCCCCCGCAACGAGCGACAGACAGGGATGCCGGGACGAACAATGCCGCTCCCGCAAGGCGTCGATGTCCAAACGGGTGAAAAAAACCCCAGCCGCCGGACGGGTCGCGCTCACATCCGCCACGGCCTTTTTCCACAAGAGCAGGGAGGTCTCCAGACGCGCGGCATCGCCGGACTCCATGGCAAGCTCCAGGTCCTGCAACAGGGCGGTCAGCTCCTCCCCGGCCTCCCCGGCGGCACGCAGGAAGAACGCTTTGCCCAATTGGTCGTTGAGCAGCAGGATGTCGCGTCGCATGGCCAGCTGCTCGCTGACGGCGAAGGCCTCGGCATGCCGGCCACGCGCCGCGAGCAAACCGACCAGGCGGCTGGCGAGCTGATCGAGAAACGGCGCCTGCGCACGACCCGTCCCCCTGGGCAGCGCAATGGCGGGCAGGCTCAAAGCGCGCTCCAGGGCGGTTCGCAACTGTTTTTCCTGTTCCGCCGGCTCCCTGGCCGTCTCGGCCTGCAACAGGGAGAGAATCCAGCCGCTCTCCGACCAGCCGGACTCCACCAGCCGCTCCACCTCCTGGCGCAGCGCGGCGGCGGCCTGCCATTTTTCCGCGCCGGTGGCCAGCACCAGACGGTTGAGCTTGATGCGCGTCTGGTGGGCGAGCAGCTCCCGGCTGGAAAAACCGTTGGCGGCGGTCAACAGCGCCTCGGCGCGGCGATAGAGGGACTCCGGTCGGCCCTTCAATTCGTACAGGCGGGCGTCCATGGGGAGTTCCGGCAGATTGACCAGCACGTAGGCGGTATTGGCCAGGGTGTGAAAGGCGCTGACCGGCACGGTGGCTCCCTCCCACTCCGGGGTGAGGCGGTCGGCCAGCTGCGCCGCCGCCTCCGGGGTCACCGTCTCTCCGGCCAGCAGCTGCTCCACGGCGATCCGGGAGAGGTTGTGCAGATTGACCTGATTGCCGAATTTCAAACCCAGACGGGTGGTCAGCACCAGCGAGGCGAGGGAACTCTCCCAGGCGGCGGCGCGCCGGTTCAGCCGGAATTGCAGTTGACCGATGCGGCTCAGGAGCACCGCCTTTTCCGTGGCTTGCGCCACGTCTTCTTCTGCCTGCGCAGGGATCAGGGCCAGTTTCTTTTGCAGATACTCCAGGGCCGGGCCAGGCTCCTCCAACCCCTCGTAGGTGGTGGCGAGAAAACCGAACAACAGTTTCTGCTCTCCGGTGCGGTCAAAGCCGAAGGCGGCCCCGGAACTGCTCTCCCCCAGGGAAAACACCAGATTGATAAAACCCTTGCCCCCGGAAGGGGCCTGTTTGCCATGCCGCTCCAGATCCGCCAGGCTGGCCAGGAAACGGGTTAGCGCCTCCTTCAGGGCCGCCTGGTCCGGGACCTCGCCGGACAGGGCGGCCTGGTGCAGGTTGACGCCGATGTTGCGTTGCAACAGGGCGAGATTGTCGCTCTTGCCCAGCTCGCGGTTGCCCTCCAGGACCCTGGCGAACCAGTTGGCGGCCTTGGCGTGTTCGCCCATGGCCTGGAAGGCCAGGGCCAGCCGCTCCATCAACTCCAGCCGGAGCACCTTCTGCTCGGCGGGGAGGAGGTCGATGGCCTTGCGATAGAGAAACGTCGCCTCCTGGGTGCGGTCGGTCTTGAAGGCGCTTTCCGCCAGCTTGCGCAACAGCAGGGCGTTTTCCAGGGGTTCGGCCAGCGGCAGCTTGCGCTCGGTCCAGCGCTTGAAATAGCGGTAGGACTCGGCATGATTGGGCATGGCGTGAAAGACATTGCCCAGATTGCGCAACAGATCCGCCTCGGCGCGCGGCCCCTGGCGCGGATCGGTCAGGCGCAGGGCGGTCTGATAGGCGCGCGCCGCCTGCTCCAGATGGCTCCCCCCGATGCGTTCGTGTACCCACCCCAGGGTCTGATGAAAAAACGGATTGTCCGGCACCTCCTCGGCCAGCCGGGTCAACTCGGCGGCCAGGGTCGGAAAATCCGGGGAGGCCTCGTAGGTGAGGGCCAGGGCGTGGGCATAGCGCAACACCGGATCGCGGGGATTTTCGGCCAAAAGCCTGCCGTAATGGGTCAGATTCTCGCCATTTTTGCCCAGCATGGCGCGGGTGGCGACATGGGCGCGATGGGCCTCCACCGAGGCGGGGTGGGCGGCCACGATCCCTCCCAGCGCCTTGGCCGCCGCCTTGGGATCACCCAGTTCCCGATCCTTGACCGCCGCTGCCACGAGTTGGCCGATCATCGCACGGGTGGCCCGCTCCCGCTCTTCCGCCTCCTGGCCGGCAAGCCGGGTCAACGCCTCGTAGGCCTTGGCCGCCTCGGCATACTGCTCCAGCCGGATGAGCCGTTCCGCCTGCCACCAGAGGCTTTTGCCCCGCTCCGGATCGTCCGGCGGGATCTCCGCCAGGGTGGCTACCGTCTTCATCTCCTCGCCCGCCTCCTGCCAGATGCGGGCGATGCGCAGCAGGGTGGCGGTCTTGAGGCGTTTCAGGTCGGGATGCTCGCGGATCAGCTCGCGCAGGGCGGCGATCCGTTGCGGCAGGGGGGTTTCTGCGGTTCCCTCGGCCACGGCGATCGCTTGCGCAATGGCCAGCACCCCCCAGCGGTTCCCTTCGCCCACCGCGCGGATCACCTCCGGAAAGATCCGCCGCAATCCGGCGGTGTTGCCCATGGTCCGATAGACCTTGCCCCGGACGAACAGGGCCTGGGCGCGCAATTCCCGGTTCTTGAGTTTTTCCAGGGGCGCCAACTGCTCCAGGGCGCTCAGCGGCTCATCGATCAGCAGCAAAAGCCGGCTCGACTCCATGCGGGCCATGACGCCCACCCGTTCGTCTCCCGGCCATTGCGCGGCGATGGCGCCGATCTCCTCCACCGCCTTGCGCACCCGTTCCCGCAGATCCTCGGCCCCGATGCGGTCCACCGCCTCTTCGATGGGCAGCGCAATGGCCGGAATCGCCGCTGCCGGCGATTTGGCGTGCCTTGCCAGGACCTCTTTCGCGCGCGCGTGCCAGCCGGCCTCGCGCAGTTGTCCGGCGTATTCGAGGTCGAGTTGCAGCCGCTCGCCGGCGGGCATGGCGCCGGGATTGGCGCACAGGTTGCCCAGAATCAGCAGGCCCGCCGCGCTCTCCCCGGCGGCGAAACGGGCGGCGGCGGCATTGCGCGCCTTGGTCGCATCCCGGTACCCCGCCAGAAAGGCCTGCACATCCAGACGCCGGATGTCGCCATTGCGGGCGTCGGTGTAATACATCCGGTTGCCGGCCACACTGGGGTGCTGGGCGGACTCCCCTTCCGGAGTCAGTTGCCACGTCTCGGCCAGGGGTTGTCCCGGCACAAAACGGGCCATGTGCAGCGTGGAACGGCCCTCGTCCCGGGAATCGGCGAAACGGGTGAAAAACAGCCACTCCTGGCCGTCGATGTCGGCCAACACCGGCTCACGGTCCTGGCCGACCGTGGCCAGAGGCACAGGCGACCCCGGCGCGGCCAATTGGAGAAAAAACAGCTTCCCGTCACGAGCGCAGACCAGCCGGTCGTTGGCTCCGATGGCGCAGGAGGAGGCCCCGGTCATCACCACCGACTCCTTGCCGGTGGCCGGGTGATGGTGGATGACCGCCTGTGGCTCCTGCCCCGCGGCCAGGCGGGTATAAAGAAACGCCGCACCATCCGGACTCCAGACCGGCGCGCTTTCGCCACGGGTGGCGTCGGTCAGCCGGGTGCGGGAACCGCTGGCCAGGTCCAGCAGATAGAGATCGCCGCGCGGGTCGGTGGCGTGGGAGACGTACAACAGACGCGTGCCATCCGGACTGATGGCCGGCTCCTCGTCGGCCCCCGGATGATCGGTCAACTGTCTTGGGGCTGCCCCCAGGCCGGCGGTCAGGTCCCGCAGCCAGATCTCCCGGTTGCCGGAGCGGTTGGAGACGAACGCGAGCAGGCGGCCATCCCGGCTGACCGAGGGGGCGAAATCATAGGCGGCATGGGCAATGACCGTCTCCGCGTCCGCAGGGCAGGGGGGCAACTGGAAAAACAGGCACGCAAGCGCCACGATCCGGCAGAGCGAATGCGGACGGGCATGGCTCATGGCGCGCGCCCCGCGCGGGCTGGGCAGGGCCTCCTCGATTGGCGCATCACTCTCGACGTTCGGCAACACGATGGCATCTCTTTGTGTGCTCGGCAAGCGGGTGGAACGGTTCCGCGAACATCGCACGACGTCATGCGCGGATGCAAGCAAAATCGCCAAAATATCTCCCATGCAAAATTGACCTTGATCAATTTTGTTCTTGACAGTGTCAACGCGAATGCTAAACTATCCTATTCTCAATCTTCCCAATCGGCATGACTACTAATAAAGAGTGTACAAATGATCAGCAATACCAAATTAAAGACCAGAATTATCGCATCCTTCCTGCTGCTCGCCTGCGTTTTTCTGGCTGCCGCCCTCTATCAGGTGCATGTCATGTCCAGGCTGGCCCAGTTGCAGGACGAAGGGGCGGGACGCTTCAAATCCGCCGGCGAAGTGCTGGAAATCGTCCTGCGCGCCGAGGGGGTTTACAGCATCGCCGCCGATGCCGCCATCAACCGCAACCTGGAGGCGTCGCAACGCTCCCTGCGCGAGGCCACCGCCCAAATGGAAAAAGACCTCGCGGCCCTCGCCATTCTGGTGGATACCCCGGAAGAGCGCGCCACCCTGGAGACCGTCAAGACGCAATACAAAAATTATATTTCGCGCATTGCCGGCGATTATTTTGCCACAATCGCCGCCATGGATGCCCAGAAGGAAAGCGCGGAGGCGAAAAGATTGCGCCAACTGGACGGCGAACTGGATGAGGTGCGCAACGGCCTCATGAATCAGCTTAAAGAAATCAAGGAGTCGCTGGCAAAAGAAGCCGAAGAGGCGGACGCCCACTTCGACGCGACACGCACCGAGGCCATCCGCATCGCCATGGTGATCCTGGTCATGGTCTTTCTGCTGGCCGTCGCGCTCGGGATGGCGATTGCCCGACAGATCATGCGGCAGGTGGGCGGGGAACCCGAGGAGATCGCGCAACTGGCGGCACAGGTGGCCTCCGGCGACCTGACCATGCGGCTCGATGCCTCCGGCAAGGCCACCGGCATCTTCCTGGCGCTCCGGGAGATGGTGACCAGACTGCGGGAGGTGGTGCGGGAACTCCAGGGGGTGGCCGATCAGGTGGGAACCGGCAGCAACGAAATCGCGGTCTCCGCCACCAATCTCGCCCAGGGGGTGAGCGAGCAGGCAACCTCCCTGCAGAGTGCGACCTTTGCCATGACCCAAATGACCAGCAGTTGCAAGCTTGGCACCGACAGTGCCGACACCACCCAAACCCTGGCCCTGCGGGCTGCCCGGGATGCGGCCCAGGGGGGCAAGGCGGTGGTGGAGTCGGTCCAAGCCATGCAGGAAATCGCCTCCAGAATCTCGATCATCGAGGAGATCGCCCGCCAGACCAACCTGCTGGCACTGAATGCCGCCATCGAAGCGGCCCGCGCCGGAGAGCACGGCAAGGGGTTCGCCGTGGTGGCCGCCGAGGTGAGGAAACTGGCCGAACGCAGTCAGGTCGCCGCCGGGGAGATCGGTCAGCTCTCCTCCTCCAGTGTCCAGATTTCCGAAGAGGCCGGCGCCATCATCGAAAAACTGGTGCCCGACATCCAGGAAACCGCGGAACGGATTCGCGGCATCGCGGATTGCAACAGGCAGCAACGGGAGGGAATCGACCAGATCTCCCAATCGGTCTTCCAGGTGGATCAGGTGGTGCAGACCAATGCCGGCGCCTCCGAGGAGATGGCCGCCACCGCCGAGGAGATGAGCGCGCAAGCCCAGTCGATGATCAATATCATGGCTTATTTCAAGACCACCCCGGCATAGCCCGGTGGCGCGAGGATCACCTGGCCGCCAGGTCCGCCTTGGGCTTCCAGGAGCCGTCCGGCTGCTGGATCGGCACGCCGGGCGGGGCATTGTCCCGCTGCATGTTGGCGAAGACCGCGCGGATGCGGGGCAGGTCCCCCTCGGTGAGCTTTTCGTCGGTATCGATCATGCGGGCCATGATCACCTTGCGGTCGGCGTTCTCCTCCTCGACCAGATTGGCCACAAAGGGACGTTGACCGGCATCGACCTTCTCCGGGGCGAGGAGGGTCACCCCACCCTGATTGTTCTCGCCGATCACCCCGGCCCGCTTGAAGCGGTCCAGGTCGTCCCGGTTGAAGGCGGTGCGTTGCAGGGCGCGCACCACGAGCTTGTGATTGGGGGCCAGGGGCGTTTTTTTCACCAGGTGGCCTTGCGGATCGAGGCCCCGCACCGAGGCCAGCAGCATCACCTCCCTGCCCAGCTCGGCATAGCTGCCCAACACCTGATTCTCCAGGGCGGTGCGCTCGTCCACCAGGGTGACCTCCAGCAGGGGACCGCCGCATCCCGCCACCAGCAGGGCAGCCGCGACAGCAACAGGAACATCAAGGCGCGGGCGTGTTTTCATGGGCCTCCAGCTGCAAATGGGTGGTGCCGGCCAAGGTCAGAAGCCGCATCAGGTTTTCCAGGGGGACCAGCTCCCGACCGATCCGCTCGAAGCGACCCAAAACCCCCAACGGGATGCGCTCCACGTTCAGGGAGGAGATCAATCCCGATGCGAACTCGATACGCAGTTTGACCGTTCCCTTGGCCAATTGCAAATCCAAAGAGGCAGGATTGGCGTAAGCCACCTTGGAACGGGCATTGACCAGGGCCGGATTGCTCTCGCGCGGGTCCAGGGCGAGCAGCAGCCGGTCCAGGGCCTCCCGACCGATGCGGGTGAAGATCAGGCTCATTTCGCTGCGTCCCCAGCTCAGTTTGCCGCTCTCCTTTTCGAACCGCAACGCCAGACGCGCCACGCAATCCACCGAACTGTCCCTGGCGAGGCGCTCTCCTTCCGGCAGCAGTTGATTCAGGTCGATCCCGACCCCTTCCAGCACCGCGTCGATGCGGCCCGGCCTGACCGCATCCACCAAAAGATTGCCCCCGATCCTGCCCCCCAGCAGCCGCATCTCCAGATGGCTTCCCCGGATGGTCTCCTCGTGAAAGCTCAAATCGAGGCCGATCTCCTCGGCCTTCACCCCGGCGATCTCCAGGGCGTCGATGCGCAGGCGCCGGTCGGACGCCGACCAGGAGGCGGGGGTGGCAAGACGCTCCAGGGCAAAGGCGCGCCGCTGACTGCTGCTGGTTGCGGGAGGCGGGCCGGTCAGCCAGAGGGTCTTCACCCCGCTCACCTTGCCGGCGGCCCGCTGCAGAAAGACCCCCTCACCCTTCCAGGACAGCCCGTTGGGATCCAGCGTCAGGCGTGCCGTGACCGGTCCCCTGGCCGCCTTGAAGAGGGACCACTCCGTCACCGGCCCCGAATCGGCGCGCGCCTTGCCCGTCACGTCCACCAGCAAGGGGGTCAGCAGATTGGCGATTCCTCCCTCCCCGCGCAACAGCCTGCCGGTGCCGGCAACCCCTCCCGAGGCATCCAGCACCAGACCCGGCAACACGGCCCGCACCTGGTTCAGACGCCATTGCTCCAGCTCCTGACCGGTCACGTCGAACAAAAGCTTCACCGGGCCGCCCCCTTCCATGAAGAAAGGACGGGGCCTGGCACGCAGATCCCCGCTCAACCGGATCCGGCGCGGCTCTTGCGGGCGGGTGGCGGCCTGCAGCACGCCGTTGGCCTCCTCCACGCTCCAGCCGCCCCACTGCCCGGCCAGATCGGCGAGCATGAGCTGCACATCGGCCTGCAACGGCCACGAACGGCCATCCAGTTGCGCCAGCTCCGCCAGCCGCCCCGCCGCGTTGAAACGCAAACCGACGCGCCCCCTGGGCTGAGCCATGGCATACCAGGGCTGTCCGGCCAGATCGAACCGCTCCCCGAGACGGACCAGATCCACGGGATCCACGCTGCCGCTTGCTTCGAATTGCTCGTCTTTTGCCTGATACCGCCCCGCGAGGGTGGCGGTCAACTCCCTGGCCACCCCGAGCCGCAACCGCTCCACCCGATAGACCCCGTTGGCCGGATCCCCCTCCCCCTGCAAGGCGATGCTCAACTCCGGGAGCGCCGTCGCATTGCGTGTCAAGGCGGCATTGCCCCGCAGCCGGGCGCGCACCGGCCCGTCCGTGACGGCCTGGTTGGCCCGCCAGGCCAAACGGGTGCCGGTCCCGGAGTACTCCCCGCCGGCCAGGGCCACCCGCCAGGGGGCGAGTGTGGCCGCGCCGCCCAACTCCATGTCGCGGGGCATGCCGTGCGCATCCATGCCGACCCGCCCTTCCAGCCGCAATCGGCTCGCTCCGGGCGCGAAAGCCACCCCGGTTTCTTGCAACCACGCGGGGGGCAGCAGCTCCAACAGCCTGGACAACTCCCAGGTGGAGTGCAACCGCCCCTCCAGATGCCACCCGGCCCGCTGCCCCGGCTGACGCGCCAGATCCCCTTCTCCGACCAGATGCAGCCAGTCGCCGGCCTTGATCATCAGTCGGTGCAAATGATAGGAGTCGGAGCGCGGCTCGCTGCTGGCCAGCACGATGGTCTCGAAAGGCAGGCGCGGCGCGGTGCGTTCTGCGCGCAGGCGCATGTGGCCGTCCACCCGACCGTCGGGGTGGTAATCGGAGACCGCCAGCAGGGAGAAATCCCGCAGCCCCTCCTGGTCCCAGGCGGCGTCCACGGCCTTGACGCTCACCTCTGCAGAGAGCGTGCGCAAGAGATTGGCGTACCACTCCATCCATTTCAGGGTGACTTGCGCCTGGCCATCGGTCACCTGGATCGCCAGATTGGGCAGGTCGGCGTTCAACCCGGCGGCGGTCAGGCCGCCGGTGGCCTGGCCATGCCAGCCGTCCGCGTCCCAGCGGCCCGCGATGGTCAGCCACGGTTCGAGCCGACCGGTCAGGGTGCAGGGGTTCCACGCCTCCGGCAACCAGGGTTGCACCAGGGCCAGAATGGGGGCCAGGGAGATGGGTTCGGCGCGGGTGGTGAGAAACATCTCGTAAGGGTGGTAGGCGGTGTTGATCTGGATCTCCAACGGGATGGAGGTCAGATCCCCCAGCCGCAGCGCGGAGTGCCGCGCCCGCAGTCCCCGCCAGCCGAAATCCCCGCCCAGGTCGAACACCAGATCCACGGGCAGGGAGAGCGATCCCTTCGCGTCGCTGAAGGTGAGGGTGGCGATGTCCAGGGTGCCCTGCAACTCCAGCCCCTCCCGGTCGGCCCGCGCCGAGGCGCTCAGGGCGAGATTGCGCAAATGGAGGCGCTGGGAGGGGGGATAGGTGAAATCCAGATCGATCCCCTCCAGCCGCACGGAGCGCAACTCCAGGGCCAGCGGGAAGATGGCGGGCAGGGAAAAACCGCTGGCGGGGGCCTTGGCGGGCGCCTCGGCCTCCTGCGGGGCGAGGTCCTGTTGGGAAGCGGTCAGGCGGCCATCGCTGATGCGCAGCTCGCGAACGACCAGCCGGCCCAATGGCAGCTCGCTCCAGGCCACGTCCAGCAGGAGCCGGTCCAGGACCAGGCGCGGCACGCCGTCCTTGATCCATTGCAATCCTTCGACGCGAATCCCGCTGGAAAAATCCAGCGCAAGCCTGCCCAGGCGCACCTCGCCGTGCAAGGCGCGCCCCAGCATGGCTTCGAGGGCGACGCGGAAGCGTTCCGAACCGGCCAGTTGCGGCAGGAAGAGGAAACAACAAGCCAGGAGCGCGATCGCCGCGAGAGTTGTGATCCCGAAAAGACGCTTGACCGGAAAACCGCCGCTCACATGGCGCTCATGTTCCGCTTGAACCGGTCTTGCAGAATCGCCAGGTGCGGTTCCTTGGGCATAGCGGCGATGCGGCGTTCCACCCGTTGCAGGCGCTCATCCACCGGGGGATGGGTCGTGAAGAAAACCGAGCGGGAGGCGCCTTGCTTGCGGGCGAGGCGTTGCAGGTAGACCCGCAGCCCGTTCGGGGTGTACCCGGCGCGCTGGGCGTAATCCAGGCCGTATTGATCGGCCTCGAACTCGAGGTCCTTGTCCAGGCCACGGGTGAAGAGCAGATCGGAGAGCTGATCCACTGCGGAGCCGAGCAGTTTCGGGTCCTTGTCGAGGGCGGCCATGGACAGCTCGGTGACATTGGAGAGGAGGGAGCCGCGCTGGAGGGTATTGAGCATGTGCTTGCGGTTGATGTGGGCCAGTTCATGGCCGAGCACGCCGGCGAGTTCCGACTCGCTGGAGAGGGCGCGCAGCAGGCCGAGGGTGACGAAGACGAATCCTCCGGGGGCGGCGAAGGCGTTTTCCTCCGGGCTGTCGAGAATGGCGAAATGGTAATTGAGGTTGGGACGATCCGTCACCTCGGCGATGCTCCGGCCCACCAGGGAGAGATAGCGGGTCAGGGGTTCGTTGCGGTAGAGGCCGCCGAAGCGACGGAAGGCCTCCACGGCGATGGTCTCTCCCAGGGCGCGTTCCGCCTCTTCGTTGATGGGTTGCATGGCCTGTGCGGTCTGCACCCCTTTTTTGACCAGGTCGAGTTTTTTCTGGTCCACGCCCAGCATGCCGCCGACGCCGTCGATCACCGAGCCGCCTCCTGGTGCCGAAGGAATCGGTATTTGTTGCAGCTGGTCGAGCAGTCCCGCGCCGAGGGTGGTCCCTACCGGTGCGACGAGGAGCATCAAGGCGCCCAGAACGATACGGATGGCGTATGGCATGGTCATTTGCTCCCCAGGAATTCGCCGATGCGGCCTTCCTTCTTGAAGGTCATGAGTTCCTTGTCCGACACCTGGAACCACTCCATCCATTCGAGGGAGCGGATGTGGTTTTCGTCGATGTGGCGGTTTTTGGCATAGCCGACGGCTACGGGCTGCATGCCGCGGATGCTGCCGCCGGAGCGTGCCTCCTTGGCGTGGATGTTGCCGCCGCCGGTCAGGGCCGCCAGGTTGATGGCGCCTCCTTCGGGTTTGGCGGTGTTCTTGGCGAGCTTGAACTGATAGACCCACCCCTTGGTGCCATTGGCGAGTTTGACCTGGACGTAGCGGTCCTTGTTGCCCAGGACCTGGACCGGGGCATCCCGCTCCAGGGTGGCGAGGATTTTTGAGGTGGGCGAAGGGTCCTGATTGACCTCGACGCCGCTTTTCGCCGCATAGAGGGTTTCTGCCAGGAGGTGGCCCGGCAACGAGACGAGCCACCCTGCGAGAACGAACATGAGGATGGGGGTCGATTGGGTCATGGACGGTGCCTCCTGAGGAATCGTGGGCGCGCAATACGATGCATCATGCCACATGATGCGCGGGAAGTACAGTCTTCTGGTCCGGTTCAGCCGATCAGGCCGTGGCGCAGGGCATAGGCCACCAGGGCCGGGTGATCCTCGATGTTCAGGCGTTCGAGGATGTGGCGGCGATGGGTGGCCACGGTGCTGGGACTGATGCGCAGTTCGCGGGCCACCCGTGACTGGGAAAACCCTTGCGCCAGTTTGCGCAGCACCTCCAGTTGGCGTGGGGAGAGGGTGGCATGGGCGAGCATCCCTTCCGGGTTGCCGTGGCCCGCGAGCAGCCGGTCGGCCAGTTCCGGGGTCACAAAACGGTGATTGTGTATAAAAACTCTTTTAATTGCATCCAGCAATAATTCTGGCGAAATATCTTTGGAAATATAACCCATGATGCCAATTCCAAAACAATATTTTGCAAGATGTGGATCCTGAAGAGGGGCCATGACGACAACTTTGAGAGAGGGACGATGCCTGAGCAGCCAGTGTGCGATCTCCAGGCCGTTCATGTCGGGCAGATCGGTATCGAGCAAAACCCCATCGCACTCCAGGGAACGCAATGCAAGCTTGGCCTCGGCGCCGGTGGCGGCCTCGCCGGCGATGGCGCAGAGGCCAGAACTGGTCAGGACATGGCGTGCGCCCACGCGCGCCAATGGATGATCATCCACCAGAAAAATTCGCATTTGCTCCCCTTCTTAACAAATTCGGTTGCAGCCGTGCGCGACGATAGCGGAGTTCATGATGGGGATCAATGTTTATTTGATGGTGGATGCAAAAAAATGTGACCAAAAATTATTGAAATGAGCGATTGTCGTTTAAGATGGAGATGATAATATTATGCGATATCGAGATTCATCCGCCTTGCACCCCCGCAAACGGGATCCGATACCACAATCCATGGGAAATGAGGAGAAATTCGGCATGCAAAAAAAGCTGTTGGCATTCATCCTGACAATTGCGACCTTGAGCGGGTGTGCGATCATTCCACCGGTATCAGACGATATCAGCAACGATTTATATGACGCAAAAATCTGTCAGGAGCGAAATAAAGTTATATTCGATGCAAATCAAGGCCTGTCTTACAAGCTCAATAAGTTTCTCGACGGACATTTTTACTGCATCCCCTATATCACCGCAGGACGCGCGGTCGTGAAGGACTCGCAGAACAACGAATACCGGTTGATTCAAGTCGAGGATGTGGCGAAATCCAACGATGTCATCAAGATTGACAACACGCCAATGAGTCCGGAATTGTCCAGGCGATTGCTGTTGCTCAGAGCGCATGTCGTTCTGGCCATGCTGGCCCGCTGGGGACAGGCGCGCATCCCGGACTATGAAGGCAGCAATCAGGCCCAGGCCGCGCAGGCATTGATCACGCGCATCCGCCTTACGGAAGAATCGTTCCGGGATTCTTTGCGTTCCGCCAGGGAGGTCGACTATCCGCTCCATCGTGCCGAACTTGTTTTCAACCAGTTGAGCGCCGCCGTACAGTCCGCGAAATCCTCTGCCAAGGGAGTCAAAAACTTTTTTGGCAGTCTCGTCTTGGCCGTTGGGGGGGGCGGATTGGGGAGTACGCTCGATGATGGCGCGGAACTTGGGAAGAATGTATTGCGCGACCAGGAATTCATTGTCGCCTATCGGGAAGTCTTCGCGAACATGGCGCGACGTATCGTGGTGGCCCCAGGGAGTTTCGGTCAGCAGTGGCTCGTGTCGCTCAAGGATCTCGAAGGATCCTGCGGCACTCTGCAAAAGATCGCCAGCATTGGGAGTGCATTCAAGGATGTATGTCTGCCGCAGGATGTCAAGGACAACATCCTGGAATCCGTGCAGGCAGCCTCATCCAAAACGACGCTATAGCCGGCTGGAGGTTCACGAATGAACGCGCCCATCTTCAAATCGTGCGACATCGATGCGTTTATTGCATTGCTGCAATCCTTTCCGTTCCGGCGCAGAATCGACTCGGTCCATCTGCATCATACCTGGCGACCGAATCATGCCATCTGGATCGCCGCCACGAACAAGGTGGAAGTGATCCAGGGCATGTGGCGCTATCATACCGAGGAGAAAGGCTGGCGGGATATTGCCCAGCATGTGACCATTGACCCGGCTGGGGAGATCTGGATCTGCCGGAACTGGAACTGGCCTCCGGCCAGTGCCACCGGCTTCAACGGCAACGAAACCGCTGGCCCCTTCATGATCGAGATGATCGGTGATTTTGATCAGGGCAACGACGATTTCGCCGGGCCACAAAAGACGACCGCCTGTCGTGTCATTGCCGAGGTCCTGAAAAAATTCGGTTTGCCGGCAGAGGCCATGCGGTTTCACAACCAGATGACCTCACACAAAAGCTGTCCCGGCAATACGATCGGTTACGCAGCGCTCCTGTCCGACGTGGCCAAGGTGATGCAACAACCACCGGCCAACCTGCGGGGTCCGACGCTGCCAGCCCCCGTGCCCCCGGCGCCTGCCCTGGCCGGCAGCAAATTGATGGATCTGCTCTTGACAGCCGAGTCGCCCCCAGGTCCCGATGCAACCCTCGGCGAGGAGTGGAACGAGGCCTCCCGGACTTCGCCGAGGGGCCATGCCCTGCTGACCAATGCTCGTGACATCCCCCCCCTTGGTCGGGGCGGCGCGGACGGAGAGGATGCCCCCCTGGGCGCAAGCCAGCTCGCAGAGTTGCGACTGCATGTCGTCAACCTGCGCGAAGGATGTTTTTCCCGGGATGGCGATTTTCAAAGCGATGTGGCCCAGTTGCGAGAAATCGTCACGAACATCGGCGCGCAACTGAACAAAGGGCCTGTAAGACTGCTCCTGTGGGCCCATGGCGGACTGGTGAACGAAAAAAGCGCATTGCGTTGGGCCTGGACCTCGCTGCACTGGTGGAAAGCCAATGGGGTTTATCCGGTGTTCTTCGTTTGGGAAACCGGCATCATGGAGACCCTGATCGATCATTTTACCAGTGCGCATGGCGAATCACGCGGCTTTTTGGGCTCAATCAAGCGCGGGGTGTGGAAAGGGGTGTGCCGTTTGGCCGCGCGGCCCTTGTGGCGGGATATGAAGAATGCGGCGGAACATGCCTTCCAAGCGTCCGGACAGGCGGATGATCCCTGCCGTATGGGCGGCGGATGGTATTTCCTGCAACTGCTGCACACCATGCTGACAAACCACGACCAGCGGGCACAACTGGAAATCCATGCCGTGGGCCACAGCGCCGGATCGATCTTTCACGCCCATATGTTGCAAGCAGCCGCAAACCTGGGACTGCCGGTGCTGCATACCTGCCAGTTCCTGGCGCCTGCCATCTCCATCCATGACTTTAATCGGCTGATCTGGAACCCCGCAAAGCTTGACGTGCGGCATGTCGCCCCCGCGGGTTTCACCATCTTCACCATGGACAGGGAGCACGAGGAAAGCGATTCGAGTTGCGGCCTCGGGGTGGTGAACTACGGTCGATCCCTGCTCTGCATGATCTCCGATGCCCTGGAGGACAATCAGAAAGAACCCCTGCTCGGCCTGCAAAAGCATCTCAGGGGACATGAAGTTGCGACGCCCGCGTCCACGGCCACGATCCACTATTCGCCAACTGTCCGCAATGCCCCCCTCGGCTCCAGGAGCAATGTCAGCAAGCATGGCTGTTTCGACAATGACCCGGAGACCATGGAGAGCGTTCTCTGGCGGATCCTCAGCGCCTCAGGCACCCCATTCACCGGCACGGTGCTGCCCTTCCCAGGTCGTACCACCGAGTGCGACGAGGGCACGCGAGCGCTGCACAGCCCAGCCTACCGTGGCAAGACGACCCAAGGCGGACGACGCTTTGCCATCTGCATCGGGATTGACCGCTACCCCACCAGCCCCCTCGGCGGCTGCGTCCGGGATGCCATGACCTGGCAGGCCACCTTGCAGGGCATGGGCTTTCAGGCGACCACCCTGACCGATGGCCAAGCGACACGGGATGGCATCCGGGTCGTGGTCGAACGGATGATTCGCGCCAGCCGTCCCGGAGATGCCCTGGTTTGGCACTATTCCGGCCACGGAACCCAGATTCCGGATCTCAACGGCGACGAAAAGGATCATGAGGACGAGGCGATCTGTCCCATCGATTTCGACCGGCAAGGGGTGCTGCTGGATGATGACATCGGCGCCTTGTTCGGGCTTCTGCCAGACGGGGTGAGCCTCACCTGCTTCTTCGATTGCTGCCATTCGGGCACCATCTCCCGCATGGGACGCAGCCTGTCCGGCGGACTCGTCGTGCCCGCGCCGGCGGCGTCCACGCCCCGTTTCATCTCCCTGACCGGAGCCATGCTCAAGCGTCAGCGAAAGCTGCTGGGAAAAGGCAAAAAGGGCGCGGGAAGCGGGAGAACGGAGGCCGGTCTGGGCGATGGGAACCTCGGCAAGGTGGTGGTCTTTTCCGCCTGTCGGTCGGATGAAGTGGCCCTGGAAAGCAATGGTCAGGGCGACTTCACCCTCCGTGCCACCCGGATCTTGCAAGGAGGTGGGGACAAATTCACCAACAAGGCATTGGAAAAACGGATTGAAGCCGCCTTCGGGCCGACGCCCCGGCAACATCCCACCCTGGATTGTCCGGAATTCCTGATGACGCGTACCCTCTTCACCTGACGAAACGCATCAACAGCCACACCACCCCCCCGGCCACCAGCGCGGAGCCGGGGATGGTGATCACCCAGGTCAGCACGATGCGCAGGGCCATGATCCACTTGACGCGCCTGATGTTCTCCGCCGCTCCCACCCCCATGATGGAGGAACTCACCACATGGGTGGTGGAGACCGGCAGGCCGATCACCGAGGCCCCGAAGACCACCAGACCCGCCCCCAACTGGGCGTCCAGACCATGGATCGGGCGCAGCTTCGACACCCGGAAGGCCAGGGTGCGCACGATGCGCCAGCCGCCGGACAGGGTCCCCAGGGTGATCACCAGGGAACAGGAGAGCATCACCCAATAAGGGACCTCGAAGGCGCCGGTTCGGCCATTGAGCAGCAACAGCAGGGCGATCACCCCCATGCTCTTCTGGGCGTCGTTGGCCCCGTGGGCTAAGGAGAGCACGGCAATGGTCAGGTATTGCGATCGCTTGAGCCACTTGTTGATGTTGGGAATCTCGTCCCCCGCACGAAATGCGCGGCCCTCCCGGATCCACTGCGCCCGCCGCCTGCGGCAGATCCGCTGCTTGACCCCCTCCAGCAGGCGAAACAACACCCAGTAGGAGAGCAGGGCAACACAAAATCCCACCAGCGGCGAAATCACCAGGGCAGCCACCACTTTGGCGAAACCCAGCAGCCCCCTGCCGCTCCACAACGCCTCCAACCCCCAGATGACATGTCCCTGCCCGGCGGCCATGAGCGTCGCCCCGACCAGCCCGCCCACCAGGGCATGGGATGACGAGGAGGGAATGCCGAACCACCAGGTGAGCAGATTCCAGAAAATGGCCCCGCAAATCCCGGCCAGGATGACGATGGTGGCCAGACGGGCGTCCAGACCGCTCAGGTCCAACACCCTGCCCACGGCATTGGCCACGGCGGTCCCACCCAGCAACGGCCCCAGGGCGGTAAAAAACGATGCCATCAACACCGCCCGGGCGGGCGACATCGCCCCGCACCCCACCACCGAAGCGGTCATGTCCGAGGAGTCGTGAAAGCCGTTGGTGTAGTCGAAGAACAGCACCGCCCCAATGGCCACCCACAGCAACGGCTGCCCTGCCAGGAATTCCATCCCCCCTCCAACGCGACTCAATGCCCCAGGGCGATCCGCTCCATGGCCCGCGCCGATTCACGGGCAAAACGCTCCTGCAGAAACCACAGGTAGAACGTCATGGCGCGCGCGATCCAGCGATTGGCGCGCGAAAAGGAAAACAGATCGTAGTATACCGTGTCGTCCAGGCGGTTCCACTCCACCAGCACCCGCTCCTCGCCGCTTAAGACACTGCCATCCAGCGTCCCGTAGGCAAAGCCGAAACGCGCCACCGGGCCATCCTCCTCCATGGTATAGATCACCCGGTTGACATTGACCCACCAGGTCCCCATCACCTGTCCCAGGGTGGCCACCACGGCCCCTTCTGCCAAGGGGGTCTCCGGCCAACAGATGTCCAGCCAGGAGAGCTGGTACATGCTCCACCGCCCGAAGGCCGCGCGGACGCGGGCGAAGGTCTCCTCCCCATGCCCCAGACAGTGCCGGTGATGGAGAATGCGGTATTGCCCGGCAACATGGGAGGCCAGGTTCTCCTCGGGACCGAAACGCGAGGCGCCCACCTCCCCATAGGTGAAACCGGCCTCCCGCTTGGCGGCGAGAAACCGGTCGATGGCCGCGCGATCCGGTTTGGCGAAATAGAATTTCATGGCTTGCTCCTTCCCTGGTGTCGCTGTCGAGGAATCATATCCCACCCGACGCCTGGAAACCAGAGCCGCCATGCATGACCCGCTTCACCCCTCCTTGAGGGCCATCAATTCGCTATTGGTGAAACGCAGACGGTGCGAGATGGCGCGGGCCAGACGGGCGAAAAAGCGGTTGCCCAGCTCGGGATGGACCTTGACCACCGCGTCGAAGCGGTGCCGGGAGAGGACATAAAGATCGGTGGGAACATCCGCCACTGCGTCGGAAGAGCGCGACCCCTTGTCCAGAAAGGCCATGTCGCCAAAGAAGTTCCCGCGACCGAAGACGGCCAGGGTCATGCTCTTGCCGCCTTGCAGGGGCAATAACATGCGCACCTGCCCCCGGCGCACCAGATAGAGTTCGTCCCCGGCATCCCCCAAAGAGAAGAGCTTCTGTCCCTTGTGCAGGTGCTTTTCGTCCACGGCGGAGGCCAGGAGGGGGTTATGCTGCTCGTCCAGCATTTTTTTCACCAGCGCGATCTCCTCCAGGGCCAGGGGTTTTTCCTCCCCGTTGCGCGCCGCGAGATGCTCCTCGATCAGGCGGTCTTCGATCCACTCGATGGCGGCATCGAGGTCGGAGAAGACCTGAATGTTGTCGGCATGGGCCAGCAGACCGGTCTGTTCGAAATAGGTGTTGAGGTTGCCGCCGCCGGGCAGGCTGGCGGGCAGATCGCTGAAGAGCAGTTGCGCACCACGATCCCGCAGGATGGCGGCAATCTGGGTGAGCATGCGGATGGCGGTGAAGTCCACGGATTGGACGTTGCGCATGTCCAGCACCAGGAACCGGCAGGTCTTGAGAGCGGCCTCCAGGGTGGTGAAGAGCTGATCGGTGGTGCCGAAGAAGAGATTGCCCTGCAACTCGACGATGGTGCTGGACTGGCCATTGGCGGCCAGGATCTCCTTTTCCTCGTTGACGCGGCTGCGCTTGGAGGAGATCGTCGAACCGTCGCGACGGCGGCGCACCACCGAGGTGCGCACCTGGTCGCGCAGAAAGAGCACCACCGCGAAGCCGATGCCGGCCCCGGCGGCAGCGATGAGGTTGAACTTCACCGCCACCACCACCACGGCCAGGATGACGACGAAATCCAGCACCGTGGTGCGCTGCTTGAGCAGGGTGAAGCTGTGCCAGTCGAACATGCGGTAGGCCACCACCATCAGGATGCCGGCCAGGGCCGCGATGGGCACCCAGCCGATGAGGCTGGCGAAAAGGGCCAGCACCACCAGGGAGAAGATCCCCTCCAGGAAGCCGGACAGGCGGGTCTGTCCACCGCTGTTGACGCTCATCAGGGTGGCGCCCATGGTGCCGGCCCCCGGCATGCCGCCCACCACTGCGGAGAGCATGTTGCTCACCCCCTGGCCGATCAGGGTGCGATTGGAGTCGTGCCGTGATCGGGTGAGGGCGTCCACCACGACACACGTTTTCAGGGTGTCGATGGAGAGCAGCACGGCGAGGGTCGCGGTGGGGACCAGGATTGCCGCCACATCGGCCATGCTCATCTGGCCCATGGCCTGCCAGCGGTTTTGCATGCCCGAGGTGATGGCGCCGAAATCGACATCGATGGGGCCGATGAGCAGTTTGTTGTTGGCCAGTTGCAGCAATTCCGGGCGGTTGATGCCCAGGAGGAAATAACACCCCACGCCGGCCAGCAGGCCGATGATGGGGGCCGGGACGACCTTGGTGACCCGCGGGGCCAGGACGGTGCCGGCGATGGTCACCAGGCCGACCACGATCCCGGTCCACTGCCACAGCGAGGTGTCGGTCAACCCCTGCCAGGGATCGGTCCCCTTGGGCCAGCCGAGCAGTTTGGGCACCTGGCTCAGGAAGATCAGCATTCCCACCCCGCTCAGGTAGCCGGAGACCACGGGATAGGGAATGAATTTGATCACCTTGCCCCCGCCGAGCAGGCCGAAGAGCACCTGCAGCCCGCCGGACAGCAAACCCACCACCGCCAACAGCAAAAGCACCTGTTCCGGGGGGATGGGGGCATGGCCATCCCTGCCGGCGATCAGGCTCAGGGTGAGCGCGGAGAGCACGGCGGCAGCCGGGGCGCAAGGCGCGGTGATCAGCCGCGGGGCGCCCCCCACCACGGCGGCGACCAGTCCGAGCACCACGGTCCCCATCACCCCGGCCATGGCCCCGATGCCCAGATAGGCAGTGCCCAGGGGGGTGAAACTGACCACCCCGAAGGCGATGGCGGAGGGCAGGGCCACCAGCATGGCGGCCAATCCCCCCCAGATGTCACCCGCGATTTTTCCCGATTGCATCATGTTCCCCTCACTGTGTCTGACGAGCGTTGCGACGACCTGGAATTTTTCTTGTGATGCATGGCCTCCAGAAACCGGATGATTTTGCTTGCAACATCCGTTCCAGTGGCCTTTTCCAGCCCCTCGAATCCAGGGGAGGAGTTGACCTCCATGACCAAAGGTCCACGTTTGGAGCGCAGCATATCCACGCCCGCCACGTTCAGGCCCAGCAGGCGGGCGGAACGAACCGCCGTCTGGCGCTCCTGAGGGGTGATGCGGGTCGGGCGGGCCTCTCCCCCACGGTGGAGGTTGGAGCGGAAATCGGCCTCATTGCCCTGGCGCAGCATCGAGGCCACCACCCGTTCGCCGATCACCAGGCAGCGCAGGTCCGAGGAACCGGACTCCCTGATGTACTCCTGCACCAGGATGTTGGCGTCCATGCCGCGAAAGGCCTCGATCATGCTCTTGGCGGAGCGGTGGGTCTCCGCCAGCACCACACCGATCCCTTGCGTCCCCTCCAGCAGCTTGATGACCACCGGCGCGCCGCCGGCCATGCGGATCAGGTCGTCGGTGAACTGGGTGGCATGGGCGAAGTTGGTCACCGGCAGGCCGATCCCGGCACGGGAGAGGTGCTGAATGCAACGCAGCTTGTCCCGCGCCCTGGCGATGGACTCGCTGTTGTTGAGGGGCAGGACCCCCATCATCTCGAATTGATTCAGCACCGCCAGGCCGTAAAAGGTGATCGAGGCGCCGATCCTGGGGATCACGGCGTCGAAGCCGGTCAGGTCCCGGCCTGCGTAACGGAGCTGGGGCTGATTGGAGGCGATGCTCATGTAGATCTTCAGGGTGTCGATGATCTCGATTTCGTGTTCCCGCGCCCGTGCCGCCTCCACCAGACGCTGGTGGGAGTAGAGCGTGGGATTTCTGGCGAGAATGGCGATTTTCATGGCAGTTCCGTGTGGCTTGCCGAGAGGAGGAACGAATGTCCGGGATCCACCAGGCCCCACTTGCGAATGGCGGTGCGTCCCATCAGCATGCGGAATCCCATGGGGGCGCGGTTGGTGAGGGTGACCTCCACGGGGAAGATGCGACCGGCCAGGACGAGACGGGTCAGGATCACCAGACGCCGCTCCGGGTTGCCCCCGGAATTGACCACCACCCGCCGGTCCACCAGGGGGGCCTCGCAGAAGAGCTCCGGGTGGCCGTGCCGCTGCTCGGGATGGAGCCGGAAGCGCACCCGCCGCACCCCGCCCCGGACGAATACCTTCGGCTCCAGGGCGTGCAGGGCCGAGGTCCGGGCGCCGGTGTCGAGCTTGGCCTTGATGCGGACCACGCCCAGATCGGGCAGCGCCACCCACTCCCGCCACCCCGCCACCAGCCGTTCCTCCTCGCATGCCCCACCGCTGCGCATGCTCACCGGTCACCTGGGGCACATTCCGGCTTCGGCTCTCGTTCCATCAGCCCGCGCACGGCATCCAGGGGGGCGAGGCCGGCGTAGAGGATGTCATGCACGGCCTGGGCGATGGGCATGTCGATGCCCCGTTCGGCAGCGAGGCGGAAGACCCCCTGGGCGGTCTTCACCCCCTCGGCGATCTCGCGGCTTTCGCTTTGAATCTCTTCCAGGGTTTCGCCGGCGCCCAGACGCCGACCGACCGTATGGTTGCGCGACAACGTGGAGGTGGCGGTCAGCAACAAATCGCCCATGCCGGAAAGACCCGCGAAGGTCTCGACCCTGGCCCCCATGGCCACGCCGAGACGGATCATCTCGCTCAAGCCCCGGGTGAGGAGGGCGGCGCGGGCGCTGTGTCCCAGCCCCAGACCGTCGCAGATTCCGGCGGCCAGGGCGTAGACGTTCTTCAAGGCGCCTCCCAGTTCCAGGCCCACCACGTCGTCGCTGGAGTAGGTGCGGAAATAGCCGGTGTGAAACAGCTCCCGCACCCGTTCCACGTTGGCCGGATCGCTCCCGGCCACTGCCACGGCGGCGGGCAGGCGGCTCAGGACATCCCGCGCGAACGAGGGGCCGGAGAGAAAACAGCAACGCGGACGCACCTCTTCCCCGAACACCTGGACATAGAGGTCGGAAAGCAGGGTCATGGAGTCGGCCTCGACCCCCTTGCTGGCGGAGACGTAGAGGGTCTCGGGGGTGACGAACGCCTGGATGGCGTTCAACACCGGTCGGGTGAACTGGGTGGGCACCACCATGATCAGGATCCGGTTGCGGGCGGCGGTGGCGATCAGATCCGTGGTGGCCTCGATGTTGGCGGGGAGCAGGAACTCCGACTGGAACAAAGGATTGTGCCGGTTGCGGTTGATGCCCGTGGCCACTTCGGTCTCGCGGCACCACAAGGTGACGCGGGGGAGCCGGTCGGCCAGGACGCTGGCCAGCGCCGTGCCCCACGACCCTGCGCCGATGACCGCCACGTCCGGCATGGATTCGAGATCATGCATTTCGTTGTGTCTCCCCAAGCAATCGTTCCACGGGCCAGCGCGCCATGGCGTTCCGTTGTGCGCCGTCGCGCTCCCCTGCACGCCAGCGCCGCAACCCCGCCAGGGCGATCATCGCCCCGTTGTCCGTGCACAGAGCCACCGCAGGAAAGCAGACCTCGATCCCTGCCGCTGCCGCCCGTTCCCGGAGCACCTCGCGGAGCCTCCGGTTGGCGCCGACCCCCCCGGCCACCACCAAACGCCGCTGCCCGATGGCGCGGCAGGCCGCCAGCGACTTGATGGTCAGGACATCCACGATCGCCTCCTGGTAGGAGGCCGCCACGTCCCGGCGGGGGATGGCGCCTTCCGGGTTGCGGGCCAGAAAGGTTCTCAAGGCGGTCTTCAGGCCGGAAAAGGAGAAATCGAGATCCTTTTTTTCCGGCAGGGCGCGGGGAAAATGGACTGCCTGCGGGTCCCCCCCCTCGGCGAGGCGGGCGATGGCCGGTCCACCGGGATAGCCCAGCCCCAACAGGCGGGCGCCCTTGTCGAACGCCTCGCCCACCGCGTCGTCGCGGGTCTGACCGAGGCAAAGATACTCCCCGAACGCCCTGGCATGCAAGAGCAGGGTATGGCCCCCGGAGACCAGCAGGGCCACGAAGGGAAAGTCGAACGCCGGCTGTCCGCTGTCCAGGAAGGGACTCATCAGATGGCCTTCCATGTGATGCACCCCCACCAGGGGGAGTCCCGCGCCGAGGGCAAACCCCTTGGCTGCGGCCAGGCCGGTCAGCAGTCCGCCGATCAGGCCGGGACCGATGGTGACCGCGACGCAGTCCAGGTCGCGGGGCGTCATGCCGGCCTGTGCCAACGCGGCCTCGATCACCGGCTGGATATGGCGCGCGTGGGCGCGGCTGGCCAGTTCCGGCACCACCCCGCCGTAGCGGGCATGCACCTCCACCTGGCCATGCACCACGTTCGACAGGATCCGACCGGGGAGTTCCACCACGGCGGCGGCGGTTTCGTCGCAACTGCTTTCTATGCCCAATGCCCGCATGCTCTTGTCCCCGAACACTCTTTTCCCCTATTGTAGGAAGGATACCCTGAAATCCGCCATGCTCCAATGGCTTCACCATGCAACGGGCAAAAAAATGAAAACACACATCAAGATCGGCACCCGTGGCAGCGCCCTGGCCCTGTGGCAGGCGCGTTGGGCGCAAACCCTGCTGGAGCAGACCCACCCCGGCCTGAGCGTGGAGTTGGTCATCATCAAGACCCGCGGGGACATCATCCTGGATGTGCCCCTGGCCAAGGTGGGGGGCAAGGGACTGTTCGTCAAGGAGCTGGAGGAGGCCCTGCTGGACGGGCGGGTGGATCTGGCGGTCCACTCCATGAAGGACGTTCCGGCGGAGTTTCCGGAAGGATTGGGCCTGGCGGTGGTCCTGGAGCGGGAAGATCCCAGGGACGTGCTGCTTTCGGTGCATTATCGCAGCCTCGAGGAGCTTCCCCATGGGGCGAAGGTAGGCTCCTCCTCCCTGCGCCGACAAAGCCAGTTGTGGCATTTGCGGCCCGATCTGGAGATCCTGTCGTTGCGGGGCAACGTCAACACCCGCATCGGCAAGCTGGAGGCGGGGGAGTTCGACGCCATCGTGCTGGCCGCCGCCGGGGTCAAGCGTCTGGGGATGACCGAACGACTGGTAAAATACTTTGACCCGGAGGTGATGATTCCGGCCAATGGTCAGGGTGCGGTGGGGATCGAGTCGCGTTTGGAAGACCAGGAGACCAACCGGCTGCTGGCCCCCTTGAACCATGAGGTGTCGCGCATCACCGTCGCCGCCGAACGGGCCTTTCTGCGGGAGCTGGAAGGGGGCTGCCAGGTCCCCATCGCCGGGCATGCCGTGTTGCGGGGGGATGGCCTGCGCCTGCTGGGCCGGGTCGGCTCGGTGGACGGTCGCGAGCTGCTGACCAAAGAAAAGCTCGGCTCCCCCCGGGAACCGGAACGTCTGGGCCGCGACCTGGCCCGGGAACTCCTGGCCATGGGCGCGGATCGCTTGCTGGCTGCGGCCTATCCCCACGACCAGGCGGGATCGTGATCCCACAAGAGCCGGTTTTTGGTCGTGACATAAAAAATGTGCAAAAACAATAAAATCAAAAAGCCGCGCTCCTGTGGATGCGAAGCGCGGCTTTTCGTTGTGGTATGTGTCGTTATCCTTTGCGAATGATGAAACGGAACTCGCCTTGACTTTCTGTGGCCTCCTCCAGAACATGACCCGACTTGCGGCAGAAGGATTCCATATCGTTGGCTGATCCTGGATCGGAGGAGAGGATTTGCAGTTTTTCTCCGCTTTCCATTGTCGTGAGCGCTTTTTTGGTGTGCAGAATTGGCATGGGGCATTGCAATTTTCTGGCGTCCAGTTGTTGCATGGCATGTTCTCCTATGAAAGATATGTGTTGCTTGGATGGGGTTAAATAAAAAGGGTCAGACGAGAGTTGAGGGCACTTTCCATGAAGGTGGCCACGCCGCCCAGTTGAATGCCCTTCACCAGCTCTTCCTGGCGGATGCCCATGAGTTCCATGGCCATGGTGCAGGCGATAAAGCGGGCGTCCATCTCCAGGGCCAGGTTGCGCAGTTCCTCAAGCGAAGAGATGTTGCGTGCGCGCATCATGGATTTCATCATTTTGGAGCCGATGCCCAACATGTTGAGTTGAGACAGCCCCATCTCCTCGCTACGCTCCGGCGTGAACAGTCCCATAAGTCGTTGCCGAAATTCCTTACCCTGGCTATTGGTGGCTTGTTTGATGGCTGCCATTCCCCAGAAGGTAAAATACATGGCAACCTCCATATCCATCGCCAAGGCGCCATTGGCGATAATAAATCCCGCCAGCGCACGGTCCAGATCACCGGAAAATAGCACGATGGAAATCCTGTTTTTTGGCAGGCGTTGTTCCAGGGCATTCAGGCGCTGTTCCAGGTTGGATTGCAGGTTATGCATCTGAGGCAATAACTCCTTGGAAATGCGTTGTGCCACAGCTTGATCCACCATGGCGGAGAGTTCAGAGACGGGAAGTGATGTGTGCATTTTTTGGTTCCTTTTATTGAATTGACAGACAGGTCCGTTTAAAAAATTGCAAAAAAATAAATCAATCCATAGTCAATTGCCATAATTTTAATAATGTACAGACAGGTCAGTCGATTGTTTGTTAAAAAAAGCCTCATGCCAATTTTAGCAAAGCGGAGACAAAGCGAATAACGCCATCGGTTTCCCGCGCCTCCTGGGCGGCTTTATCCAGCAGTAATGCCCCTTGAATCTGGCAGAGGATAATGCCAGCCGTGTGGTGGCAATCAAAGTTATCGGTAAGTTCTTGTTGTTGCACCGCTTGGATCAACAAATTTTCCATGTTTTGTCGAAATTCCGATAAGATTTCCAGTACCTTAATGCGAACTTCCCGGTTTTCCACACTCATTTCCATGGCAAAATTGCCAAAAATACAGCCACGAATATCACAGGATTCATTGTAGTTGGCCGATTTGCGGGCAATGGTCTTGATAATGGCCAATAGATGTTCCCGGGGGGTTGTGGCATATGTGTCAGCCAATTCCGCCAATTCCGCTTGCATCTTTTCTCGATGCCAATCCAGCACTCTAATGGCCAATTCTTCCTTACTTTTGAACTGATAAAAAAAATTGCCTTTGCTTACTCCAGTCTCGGCGATAATGCGATCCACTCCGGTGGCATTATAGCCATGAATGTAAAAAAGCCGCGTTGCCGTATCCAGAATCTTCTCCCTGGTTTCCAGGGCCTTGGCGGAAGGGGGACGACTGGCGCACACAGTTGGCCTTTATGGTTTGCAGTTAATAAAACAGACTAGTTCGTCTAAATTCTGTAGCAGTCTAACAGGCTGTGAACGTGGATGCAAGAAAATTTGCAAAAAAAAATGTGGTCCATACCGATTTTTACTCCGGCCAACTGCTCACCCCTTGCGCGGGGTTGCGCATCCGGCATGCCGCCAGTCTGGATCGGCTCATGCAAGCCATTGCCGATGCCGGTCCGCTTGTTCCGGTGCTGGTCATTCCTGGGCAACACCCCCAACAGTGGCTCCTGATCGACGGCTATCCCAGCCTGGTACCATGGCAGGCCGCTAGGCGGCGAGAGCCATCTCGGTGGCCGAAAACACCTTGTCGGTATCCAGCAGAATCACAAAGCGATCGCCCTGCTTGCCCATGCCGCGAATGAAATCCGATTGCAGCCCGCGTCCCAGCTTGGGGGCCGCCTCGATCTGGGAGGCGTCGAGTTCCACCACCTCCTGGACCGAATCGGCCATGGCGCCGATCACCACTGTCTCATCCTCGTGAACCACATCGAGGATGATG
Source organism: Magnetococcales bacterium (assembly GCA_015231915.1). Classification (GTDB taxonomy): domain Bacteria; phylum Pseudomonadota; class Magnetococcia; order Magnetococcales; family Magnetaquicoccaceae; genus Magnetaquiglobus. Next base: position 13,775 of record JADGAR010000029.1, on the reverse strand, counting down.
ATGCAGGTGTTGATGGTCCTTGCGGTTTCCGCCATGCCGAACTTCAACCGCAGGTCCACCACCGGCACCACGCTGCCCCGCAGATTGATCACCCCGCACATGAACTCCGGGGTTCGGGGGATTCTGGTCAGGGAGGTGAACTCCAGCACCTCCTTGATCTTGGCGATCTCGATGGCGAACACCTCATGGTCCAGATGAAAGGTCAGCAACTGGATCGATCCTGAAGAATCGACACTGTTCATCGCGGTTCTCCTCTCTCCCGAGGTCAGAAGGTTTCAAACTCATCGTCCGAAGCACTTCCGGAGGCCATGTTCAAATTCACGCCAGAAGGTCTGGAAGAGGCTGGCCCAGGCAGCGCCTTGGGCGCCGGCTTTTTGGGCAGATGGCTCATTTTCGCTGCGGCGACCGGCGGCGCTTTTCTGGCCGTCGGCGACGAAGCGGCGGGCGGAAGCTCCTGTGGTCCGGTCTTGAAAAAACCGATCACCTCGGAGAGATGGCGGGCCTGATTGTTCATCTCGTCGGCGGTGGCGGCCATCTCCTCCGAGGCCCCGGCATTCTGCTGGATCACCTGGTCCAACTGGCCGATGGCGGCATTGATCTGGCTGGCCCCCTGGCTCTGCTCGCGGGAGGCGGCGCTGATCTCCTGCACCAGTTGCGCGGTCTTCTGAATGTCCGGCACCAGTTTGCCGATGATGGTTCCGGCCCGCTCCGCCACCTGCACGCTGGCTGCGGAGAGATGGCTGATCTCCCCGGCGGCGGTCTGGCTGCGTTCCGCCAGTTTGCGCACCTCGGCGGCCACCACGGCAAACCCCTTGCCGTGTTCCCCGGCCCTGGCCGCCTCGATGGCGGCGTTCAAGGCCAGCAGATTGGTCTGCCGGGCGATCTCCTCGATGATGGAGATCTTGGAGGCGATCTCCTTCATGGCACCCACCGCCTCGGAGACCGCCTGGCCGCCCGCTGCGGCGTCCTTGGCGGCGACCCGCGAGATCTGCTCCGTGGTGGAGGCGTTGTCGGTGTTCTGGGCGATGTTGCCGCTCATCTCCTCGATGGCCGAGGAGGTCTCCTCGATGCTGGCCGCCTGTTCCACCGCCCCCTGGGAGAGGTTCTGTGCCGAGGATGCGAGCTCCTGCGCCCCGGTGGTGACGCTGCCGGAGGCTGCGGTGATCCGGGCCACCACCTCGCGCAGCCTGTTGGCCATTCTGTCGATGGCCCTGGACATGTCGCCCAGCTCGTCGCGGCGGTCAGTGATGCAGCGGATCCCCAGATCCCCTTCCGACATCTTCACCATGTTGCCAATGCAGCCGGTGATGGAGTTCACCAGATTCCTGGAGAGGAGGAAGGCCAGCACCACGCCCAGCAGTACGGCCAGCCCGCTGCCGGCCATGATCAACTGCTCGGAGCTGCCGATCTCCGCCTGGAGTTTCTTCTCCTGGCCTTCATGCAGCTGATCCACGAGGGAGGTCAACTCCCGCCGGGCGGAGATCATCTCCTTTTCTGCCTTGGATTGATCCGCGATTTGGTTTTGCAGATCCTCGAATCCCTTGCCATAGTCGTGCAGCGCCTTGGTGACCCCCTGGCCGATCGCCACATCCTTGGGGTCCTTGAACGCTGCGGTCATCTCGGCTGCCAACGCCAGGGCCTTGTTCAATCCGTCCTTGACCCGCTGGATCGATTTGGCGTCCGCGCCGTTGGAGAGGATCACCTCCTTTTCGCCGACGCGGGCATCCAGGAAGATCTTGTTGATGTCGCCTGCGTTGTTGATCTTTTTGATCCGATCCTCCAGCCCCTTCTGCCGCTCCTCGGCGCTCAGGGTCGCGGCGTGGTCTCCGAACTCCCGCAGCTTGGCGAACTGGCTCTCTTCCAGCTTGTCGATGGCGGTCAGCAGCTCGCGGGAGAGCGCCCGGATCCGGTTCAGCACCTCTGCCAGCTCCTTGTCCTCTCGGATCAGCCCGGAGAACTCCTTGCCGAACTGCTCCGCCAACCGGGCGACTTTGCCCAGGCTCTCCTTGTCGGTGGGATCCTTGAAATGTTTCTCCACGGCTTCAGTGGTTCCCTTTTTGATGTTCTCAATGGCCTTGGAGGCCATTTCCAGATGTTTTTCCTGGCGATCCCCGATGAAGTTGCGCTCTGCCCGCAGCATCACGATGGATTCCCCCTCGATCTCTCCGACGATGTTGCTGTTGCCCAGCCGCTTGATCACCGAGGAGAACCCCTGGGAGCCAATGAGCGCCACGAAGATGGTCATCAGCAGTACCAGGCCAAACCCAAGCCCCAGTTTTGTTCCCAGTTTGAGATTGTCCATCGCTCTCCTCCTTGATGCGTGTTGTGGCAATAATTGTCGACTGGTTTTACAAAAAAAGATCCGCAGGCGGCGCGGATTTCGTTTGCAGGAGGTGATTTCCGTTCATGCCGTTGGGGTGCCCTGTGGCAGAGCGCCAGGAACATACACCATTCCTGACATGAATGTATTTCAAGCAGCGTGCCGGATATTGCAATTTTTGCAGAATTTGAATTTCTGCTTCCCAATCAAAGCATTGACTAGTAGTTGTTCTGGAAAAGGGGGGAGCGGAATCGCAAAGATGTTTCATCGATTGAAACATTATGCTTCAATCGATGAAACATGAAACATTCACTCCATGTCTCCATCCGCAAGGCACTCTTCCAGATACATGGCCGCCGTCTCCGGGTCTTGCAGAAGGGTTTTGCTGGTGGCGTCGAAAGAGGTGGAGGGTTGGTGGCTCATGGCGTGATTCTCCTTTCGAAATCAGCCAGGTATTGGAAAGAGGAATCAGTTTCTCATCGTCAGGAACCAAAGCCTGGGATGGCCATTTTGACCGCCCCAGCCGTCTCAGCACGTTTTCCTTGTGGTTTGGCCTGCTCAGGCCAATCAGGGAGCCAAAGTCGCCCCAGACAGTCTATTCTCCGCCATCTTGAGGGGTGTTGGAACGAACGTTGGAGCGGTTTTCAGAAAGGCTGATTTTTTCACAAGTTGATCGTCGCTTGCAAAGCCATAATGGCCGTGATCGTGGTTTTTATGACCAAATCCAGGGATTGACCACTTCCAGACCCGGAAATACAAAATCTTGTACATTGCGCGTCACCAGACGCAACTCGTGGTGCATGGCGGTGGCGGCCAGCAGAGAGTCGATGGCGGGAATCGATCGATCCATCCCTCCCAGCAGGCATCCCCATCGGTCGGCAACGGCCTTGTCGATGGGCAACACCCGTACTCCGAACCATGCCGTCAGATCATGCTCCAGCCACAATCGCAGGCGTTCTCGTCGGGAACCGGGAGACAATTTCTCGATCCCTTTGCGGATCTCTCCCAACGACAACACACTGATGTATAAATGGTCATCCGGTATCTGCTGCAACCAGTTCATGACCGCTTCATGGGGTGTGGTCCGCACGGTTTCTGACAGGACGTTGGTATCCAGCAGATAGCTCATAATTCGACTTCCCGGATCATGGAGCGATCCCGGTCAAGCTCAAGTTCTACACCCGCAAGAGGCGATGTCCGCATGAACTCCACAAACGAAATCTGCTTGTGTGTCAGTCGGGTATAGTCCTCCCGGCTCAACACGACCGCTGCCTGTTGTCCATGCACCGTGATCTCCTGAGGCCCCTCGGCCACGGCCTTGCGGATCACTTCGCTGAAACGCGCCTTGGCTTCCTGCAATTGCCATGTTCCCATGTGCGTTCTCCATTTATAGTTAGACTAGTCAGACTATAACGATTTTCGGGCCGTATGTCACGCACTCAAAAACACGTTGGCCAAAATCGCTCCGCCCACCCGTTGCAGGCGCCACCGGGATTCGGCGGTCAGCAGGTCCGACTGGGCGGCTCTGGTGTAAGCGTTGATCTGGCCCCGGAAAATGTTCGTGCAGCGGTGGCCGTTTGATTTTACCAGTAAAAAATGGTGGGCAGTACAGGATTTGAACCTATGACCCCTACCGTGTCAAGGCAAGTGTATGGGGTTTTCGACGTTTCCGCACGCTATATGAAGCCATACAAAATCAAATAATTATTTGCTTGACGTTTCCGCGAGTTTCCGCTAATTTCCTTTCAACTGCTTACTGGCTGCTTACTGGAAATCTTCTCCAGTAAGCAGCGTGCGCGAAACGGGGGACCACATGAAAGGGAAAATTTCCAAGCGGACGGTGGAAGGAATTCCGCCGGGAGAGCGTGACGAATACCTGTGGGATTCCGATCTGGAAGGGTTTGGTCTCAAGGTCACGCCGACCGGACGCCGAATCTATCTGATCCAGTATCGTTTCAACGGGAGAACCAGGCGCATCAGCATAGGCACGCACGGTTCTCCCTGGACGCCAGAACAGGCACGCAAGGAAGCGACCCGGTTGCTGACGACGGTTGTGGAAGGGCAAGATCCTTTTGAACAGAAGCAGCAAGCCAAGGGCATGCCCACCGTGGCGGATCTGTGCGACCAGTACATGCAGGAGGGGACCGCGCTCAAGAAGGCATCCACCCTGGCCATCGACCGGGGGCGGATTGATCGGCACATCAAGCCGTTGCTGGGGAGAAAGCGGGCCGACCAAGTGACCCGTGCCGATGTGCAAAAATTCATGAACGCCGTGGCATCCGGGCAGACGGCTACCGACATCAGGACCGGGTCGCGAGGCCGGGCCATTGTGACCGGTGGCAAGGGCACGGCAACGCGGTGCATGGGGCTGCTGGGGGCCATTTTCACTTTCGCCGTGGAACGGGGTTTGCGGACGGACAACCCGGTGCATGGGGTGAAAAAATTCACTGGCCAGCGTCGGGAACGGTTCCTGACCGGGGAGGAGTTGGCCAGATTGGGGGAGGCGTTGCAGGAGGCCGAACGCGAAGGGATGAACCCGGTGGCCATCGCGGCCATGCGGTTGTTGCTGCTGACCGGCATGCGGCGCGGCGAGGCCCTGACGCTGCAATGGTCCCATGTGGATATCGAGCGCGGGTGCCTACGCCTTCCGGATAGCAAGACCGGCCAGAAGGTTGTCCACATGGGGGCTGCTGCCATGGAACTGCTGGCCGGGTTGCCGCGCATCGAGGGGAACCCGTATTGCTTTCCCGGTGCCATCGAGGGGCAACCCCTGGTAGGCTTGCCGCGCGTTTGGCGCAAGATCCGGGAACGGGCCGGGCTTTCTGACGTGCGCATTCACGACACCCGCCACGGGTTTGCATCGGTGGGGGTGATGGCCGGAATGGGGTTGCCCATCGTGGGGGCGTTGCTGGGCCACAAGACCCCGAACATGACAGCCCGCTATGCCCATTTGGCCGATGACCCCGTGAAGGTGGCCGCCGACCGGATTTCCGGGCAGATTGCCGCCGCGTTGAACGGCACCCCCAAGGGCGAGGTTGTGGAACTCCCCGCCAGGAAGGTGAAGACGGTTTGAGATGGAAGGTTCCGAATGGTTCAGCACGCGATTCAAGCGACCGGTCATTTTGACCAGGCATGGTCAAGCCCGCATGCGGGAACGGGGCATCACCCTGCCCAAGGTGGCCGACGTGGTGGAAAGTGGGGAGATCATCCCCAAGAACGAGCGCAATCTGTGGATCGTCAAAGCCTACCCGGAACGGGCCGATAACCTGATCTGCGCGGCGGTGGCGGTGGAAAATGTGGTGGTGATCAAGACTGTCATGCACAACTGGCAACAGATGGAGGCATCATGAAAATCGACTATGACGAGCAAGACGACATCCTGTTCATCCGGTTCAGCGATGACCCCGTTGAAAAGGACATTTCCCATGGCTGGAATGTCAATGTGGGCATGACCGCCAAGGGGATCGGGCAGATTACCATCCTGGATGCCAAGGCCGATGGCTTGCTGCCCTTGCAGCTTCCCAAGGCGGTATTGCATCAGGCGGTCGTGGGGTGAACATGTTGCCCATCACCATGGACGCCGACATCGAGGAACGCTTGCGGGATGTGGCGGCGGCGTTGCGCAAGCCGATAGCCGAATGCCTGCGTGACGCCATCATGAATTACATCGACGACCGGCTGGATTACTTGGCAGCATCCAAGGCCCTTGCCCGCAACGAACCGACCATCACCCTGGACGAACTGGAAAGACGCCTTGGTCTGGACGGTTGAAATTCGGGAGACGGCGGCCAGGCAGATTGCGCGTCTGGATGCGCAACACAAGACCCGCATCGTGCGGTTTTTGCGCGAACGCATTCAAGGGATCGGTGATCCCCGGAGCATCGGGCATGCGCTTACGGGGGATCTGGCCGGGCTGTGGCGGTATCGAGTCGGGGATTACAGGTTGCTGTGTCATCTGCAAGACGAGATCGTCACGGTTATGGTATTGGAGCTCGGACACAGGCGTGATGTCTATCGCTGACCGCCAAGAGATGCCCGGCCTACCGCGACGGCGGGAAAAGGGGAAACCTTCACCCCCCCCGCTGGGCAACAACATTTGATGAAACCCTTCATCTGCACATGGAAAACCTAATCTGCGATGTTGTAAGGTTTTCTCCAAGTTGCGCAACGCCATTGGCATCCGGCCTGATCATCTGGATGCCGCGTCATCTTGGGAGAAATAACTGTGAACATCGAACAAATTGCCCAACAAATCCGCCAAGCCCCTACCATGGCCGCAAGCGCGGCACTCATCGAACGGCACGCGCGGGATTGGCGGGCTACCCCAACACCCCAACGCCCAAAACTGCGGCGTCCAGATGCGGCGTCGTACATGGGCATCGCCGTGAGCACGCTGGAAAAATTTGCATGCACTGGTGACGGGCCGCGATTCATCAAGCTTGGGAAAACTGTTGTTTACGATCCTGCCGACTTGGATCAATGGCTTGAGGAGCGGAAGGTTTCCAGCACCAGCGAGGCCGACGCGCGCCGGGCCGCCGGGCGGTGAGGGGGCGGCCATGGACGAACGAAAAAGCCCGGCTGGCGGGCCGGGCGGGGGAAAATGGACACAAAATAATTGTACTTCATCGGACGGGCGGGCGCAAGGCTCCTTCGACGTTGACCGCGTTCGCGAGTTGGCAAAAGGCCGGTGGGATGGGATTTTACCTGCCATGGGTCTGGACCCCGCTTGCCTGACCGGACGCCACGGGCCATGTCCGTTTTGCGGAGGCAAGGATCGGTGGCGATTTGATGACCGAGGCGGTTCGGGTTCGGGAATTTGCGCGCAATGCGGCGGATATTCGGATGGTTTCGCCCTGGTGGCGAAGGTGCGCGGGATTGATCCGGTTCGAGATTTTCCCGAAATCGTGAAGCTGGTGGCAGAAGCTGACGGCGCACAACCGGAGACGGACATCACCCCCCGGAGCCGGGGCGCGGCGCGACCGGTACCCGCCAGGCCGACTCCCCAGCCAGGGAATGACAACCAGACAAGGGCGCGGTTGCTCGCCACCTGGCGGGCGTCGATTCCGCTTGACCACCCCGACGCGGAACTGGGCCGCCGATATCTCGAATGGCGGGGCTTGGGTGCGATCTTGGCCGACCTGCCGGGTCCGGATGTGATGAGGTTCACCCCCGCATTGTCTTTTTGGCGCGACGGGCGGGCGGTTGAAAAATTTCCGGCCTTGCTGGCGCTCGTCAGGGGGCCGGGAGGCGGGGCGGTTTCGATTCATCGAAGCTACTTGGCCGCCGATGGGCGCGGCAAGGCACCTGTTCCCGACCCCAAAAACTGATGAAGCCGCTTGCCCCCGGTGCAATCCGGGGCGGGGCGATCCGATTGTATCCGGTGTCCGGGCCGGTGCTTGGCGTTGCGGAAGGCGTCGAAACCTCGTTGGCCGTTCGGGCGGCAACTGGCCAACCGGTCTGGAGCGCGATTTCTGCAAGCGGCATGGCGGCGCTGGAGTTGCCCCCGGAAATCCACGAGGTGGTCGTTTGGGCGGACTGGGATGCATCCGGGGCCGGTCAACAGGCCGCCGAAACCCTGGCGCGGCGGTTGGTCCGCGAGGGGCACGCCGTGCGCATCCTGGTCCCGCCGGGGCCGATTCAGAACGGATTAAAAGGCATTGATTGGCTGGATTGCTGGAACATTATGGATGTTGCAGCATGAACATATTCATTGACGCCCTGGAAGCCGTCGAGCCGTTCGAGGAGACGGACCCCCCACCCGACGAACAGCCGCGACCGGAACTGGCCTTTGTGCCGCAATCATGCGCAGCGCGAGGGTGGGACCGATCCGAACCGGAGCCGCGCCGATGGGTCATCCAGGACGTATTGCCCGTTGGCCGCGTCGGTGGTCTGTTTGGAGCAGGCGGCGCGGGCAAATCCCGGTTGATCGGAAGCGCCGCCGTTTCCATCGCGTCGGGTGTCCAGTGGCTGGGATTTCCGGTTATCGAGCCGGGCGCGGTGTTGATCGTGGCGGGCGAAGACGAGGCGGAAGAGTTTCATCGACGCATCAGGTTGGCGATTAATCATCTACCTCAAGACCGGCAAAAGCTGGCGTGGGACCGAATTTTTTTTGAAAGTCGCATCGGGCAGGACTCCCTATTGACCACAACCAACCCGGCAAGCCGGGAGGTAGAGCGCACCGCGTTTCTTGATAGGCTGATCGAAGCCGCGAAGCTGATACCCGACTTGCGCTTGATCGTGCTGGATCCGCTTTCCCGGTTCCGGGGAGGCGACGAGAACGCTTCACAAGACATAACTAGAATCGTCGAAGCTGCCGAACATTTGGCGAAAGAAACCGGCGCGGCTGTTTTGTTGGTGCACCACATCGGCAAGTCGGCGGCGCTGGGTGGCAACGACTCCCAGCACGCGGCGCGCGGATCGTCGGCACTCGTGGACGGCATGCGGTTCGCCTGGAACTTGGGGCCACTCGCACCCGCTGACATCAAACGATTTGCTCTTTCCGAGGATCGGGCACCCAACCCGTTGACGAACTGCGCGTCAAGTTCCTGGTTATTCCTGATGATCAAAGTATGCGAAGCAAGGTTCGTCATATTAAGTAGCTGATAACTAATATAAGAAAGAATATCTATCAAGTGTAGGTTCTTCCAGGAAAATCGTATACTAGTTTTCGGAAAACCCGCCCAGTTTCCGGCTTTTTGTTTTTTACTTAATATGTTAAGGATTGATTGACGGGCATGGTGGTGGGTGGGTAAAAATACAGCAAAAATAGTGTGATATGTGTTAACCTTGTTTACTGGTGGGGCCGCATGACGATCCGTGCCACGGGCGCAACCGGCATGAGCAGATATAACAGCAATTTTTGTGTAGTACCCATGCAGGGATCACCTGGAGGGGGCAGGCAATCCCTGGCCAGGGACAGGCATGCGCATCTCCTGGACGGCAGGGACATACTGCACGGGGAGGGGCCATGCCCGCATGAGTCCGAAAAGCAGGCCGATCCCACCAAGGATCATGGCACCCATCTTGATCACCATGCGGAGTTCCAGTTCCTTCATGTCACGCTTCAATTCGATCTTGGCGGCTTCGACATCGCCCTTTGTGGCCAATTCCTTGAGCCGCGCTTCTTCCACCTTCTGAAGGACGCCAGACAATGCCCTGGCCTGGGCTTCGGCTTGGGCAGGCGGCACCCCGGCGCTTTCCAATTCCTTCACAAAGGCCAGTGTGTCAAACGGGATGGCAATGGTGGTCATGGGGTTTCCTCTCCTGACAGGCGGTACGCAGTTGCAGAATACTCTATCCGATCCGATCCCGTCCATAGGGATCTTGCTGCCGTTCCGTGAGCCAGGCCAGGAAGTGGGGTCACCACCCCCCCAAGGGATAGCCTTGCCCACGAGTCAAAAGCGCGGCGTCGGGCTTCCTGTGCGCCGGTATCGCCATGCTTCGGGGAGCGGCGCGCCGCTTGCCTTTGGTGGGCGGGCGAGGTAAGATCTTCCCACAAACGCGGCTTGACAAGGCTGGGCGCGGCACGGCAAGGTAAACCGGGAGGAGTGATCTTCCCGGTTTTTTTATGCCTGGCCGGGCAGTGCGGTGGGCGCGCGGCCAGCCTGCCGTTCCCTGTGCCTATCATTGCACCACGCGGGCCGTGGACGTGTTTCTGGGCTTGGCGGAAGGCATGGGTAGCGGGGCGCGCCATGAACGCCGCAAGGCCATCTGTACGCGGTCGCTTGATGGCGGGGGCCGGTGCCGTCATGCGCCGGGGAAGGTGGCCCTTCCGCCGGAGAGATCACCACCTGGCCGGGTGGGTCTTCCTTACCCTGGCGGACGGTGCTGACAAGAGGGGCATCGATGTGGCGAGGGGTGGCCCTTCGGGTTGCGGGGGAGCCTGCCAGGGAGAAGCCCGCCACCACCCGCGCAGGAGCGCGCCAGCCGATACCAAGCAAGGGAAGTACCGGCCACCCCCTTGCAATCGATCCTGGCGGGCCACCCTGCCCCCCGTGGGCGGATCCTGCCAGGGGGAAGCCCCTTCCCTGGCGGGGCGAGTCCGGGCCGGTACCAGTGGGGGAGTCCGGAGCCGTGGGCGCGGTCACGTTCAAATGTCGGCATAAAATACAACAAAAATTTGTTTAATATTGACTGGATAACAGCATTTTTGGAATAACTTTGTGACAAGATTGTGAGCCGGGGCCGGGGTAGTGGTGGTGGTTAACCCCTGGCCGGGAACTGACCGGCGTGCGGAAGGCGGGCCGACTGTCTCATCCTGGAAGCGCAAGCGCCATCCTGTCACGGGTTTGACGAACTCCAGAATTTTTTTCGCGTGCTTACTGGCTGCTTACTGGAAAAAAAACGGCCACCCGAAGAGTGGCCGTAAGTGCTTGATTCAAATGGTGGGCAGTATAGGATTTGAACCTATGACCCCTACCGTGTCAAGGTAGTGCTCTCCCCCTGAGCTAACCGCCCATCTGCGACTGACTAGGCTAGACGTTGCCGGTCGCGTCGTCAACCCCTTTTGATCGATCCGCGTCCATTATTGGGACGCACCGCTCAACAGGGCACGGTACTCCGCCGCGTTCAGCAGTTGGTGGATCTCTTCCGGATGGTCCGGGGTGATGCGGATCATCCAACCGCGTTCATAAGGTGCCTCATTCACCAACTCCGGTGACTCTTCCAGCGCCTTGTTCACGCCCGATACCAGACCCGTTACCGGCGAGAACAGATCGGAGACCGATTTGACCGATTCCACCACTCCGAACGGCTTGCCCATCGTCAGACGCGTTCCGCTTCCGGGCAGCTCCACGAATACCACATCTCCCAGCGCGTTGGCTGCATAGGCCGTGATCCCAACCTCGACCTCGCCGCCTTGAACACGTATCCATTCGTGTTCCCTGCTGTATCTCAAATCTTCCGGAATGGCTCCGATTTCGGACATGGCCGCATCCCTCTCGATAGAGCAAATGACACATCATTAAAACCCATTCGCACCATCTTTGCAACCTTTCGTCGCAAGGCTCGTCCGCAAAAAAGCTCAAACCTCCAAAAAACGCGCCAGGGACAATAATGCCCCGGCCACTCCCAGAGTCGCTCCCACGAGCACCAGCAGGATCAATTGCCCGATCGACAGAAATTCCACGGAAAGCATGATCCCGAACGAACGGTTCAACTCCCCGATGACCCCATGCGCCCCCAGATACAGCACTCCGGTCAACACCACCGCCCCGCTCGCCCCCAGCAAGCCTTGCAGCGCCCCTTCATACAAAAACGGGGTCTTGATGAACGCGTCGTCCGCTCCCAGAAAACGCATGATCTCCATCTCGTCCCGTCGCGCGATGATGGTCAGCTTGATGGTGTTGGAGACGATCAGCGCCACTGCCGCCAGCAAAAGCAGGGAAAAAAAATGCCCCACGTACCGGAACAGCCCCACCACCGCCTCCAGCCGATCCGCCCATTGGTGATCATACGAGACCGTCTCCACCCCAGGGAATGTCCCAACCTCCCTGGCCAGGGCGCGCACCTGTTCCCGGTTGTGGCCCGTCACCCGGAATTCCAGCGAATAGGGCAGGGGATTCTCTTCCAGTTCGTCCAGCAGTTTGGCCTCCTCTCCCATCATCCCCTTCAGCCGGATCAGCGCCTCCTTGGGCGAGACATACGTCAGGTGCGTCACGCCGGCTTGTCCCTTGATCGCCTTGCCCACCCCCGCCAGCATGTTGCGATCCACGCCCCGCTGCATGAACACCGTGACCAGATTGCTGCTCTCCCATTGGTTCAATACCGTCTCGGCGTTGACCAGCAACAGATGGAAGGTCCCGTAAATCGTCAACGCCAGGGCGATCACGAGGGTGGTGGTCCAATGGGATAGCGATTTTTCCGCAAACGGTTTCCAGGCGTGTCTGAAGGAGCGCGCATGAAAATTGCCCACAATCAGCGGTTCCGTCTTCGTCGTCCGGCGCACTGTCGGGCGTTTGCCGCCACCACGCCCGCCGCTCGTGGCGCTTTCGGTTTCCCGCGGCGTCATGGCTCGCTCCCGCTCGCCGTCCCGTCCCGCCATATTCCCACGATGCTTCCTTCGCGCATCTCGATGCGCGGATGGCCGGTTTCCCCGGCCAGATCCAGATCATGCGTGGCCAGCAACACCGTGGTGCCCTGTTGATGCAGCGCATCCAGCAGCGCGATGATGCGCCGCCCCATCTCCTTGTCCAGGTTGCCGGTCGGCTCGTCGGCGATGACCACCGGCGGACAGTTGACCGTGGCGCGTGCGATCGCCACACGTTGCTGCTCGCCCCCGGACAGCGCAATGGGGTTGTAATACATCCGTTCCCCCAGCCCGACGTTTTGCAGGGTGCGTTTCACCTGACCCGGTATCCGTCCGGGATCGTGCCCGGCCACTTCCATGGCCAGCGCGACGTTTTCGAATACCGTCCGGTCGTAGAGCAGTTTGAAATCCTGAAAAATCACCCCGATCCCCCGTCTGAGCATGGGAAGCTGCCGCCGCGTGAGCTGTTCCACGTTGCGCCCTTCCACCACCACCGCACCCTCCGAGGGGAGCACGGCCCGATAGATCAATTTCAGAATCGAGCTTTTGCCCGCTCCCGAATGGCCTGTCAGATAATGGAACGATCCCTTGGGCAGCGTGAGCGAGACTTTCTTGACGGCTTCGTATCCCGTCGGATAGCGCAATGTGACGTTATGAAATTGAATCATGGGCGCGTCGATCTTTGGCGGACTTGGTCAAAGGCTTGCTTGGCTCCCTGGCATGGTACCTTTTCATTTTACGAAACTCAAGCAACTCCCTGGCATCCATGTCGGGTATCGTTGTTTCGGGAGGGTGAATTCCGGTATAGTGCCGATTCATGCGAAACGGGCCCAGCCGGATGAGTGAGTGTGCGAGGGGAGTCGAAACGTGATTGTGCAATGTGAAAGCTGTCGCTCTCAATTTGATGTGGATGACGCCATCCTGCGGCCATCGGGTCGCAAGTTGAAGTGTTCCCAGTGCTCGGCGGTTTTCTTTCAGCCCCCACCCAAGGGCGAGGCCTCCAGACCGACTCCCGTTTCCGCCCCCGCGTCCACCCCTGCACAGGAGTCGCCCGCCGTCCTGAAAAAAATTCCCGACGAAGAGTTCGCCTTCCTCGATGATGCGGAGGAAACCCTGGGCGACATGGAAGAGGGGCTGGTGGAACCGGATCTCTTCGTGGGCGAAGAGGTCGAGGATGGCCTGGATGGCTTGGACGAGATTCCCGTGGATGACATCTTCGGCGAGGCCCTCGCGGGGCTGGAGCAGGAGGAGCAGGAGCAGGAACGGGAAAAATCCGCCGGCCTCCTGGAAGCGGTCGAGCCTGTGGTCGAGGAGGATCCCCTGGCCATTTTTTCCGATGCCTTCGGTCCCATCGATGAGGAGGAAGAGGTGGCCAAGGATGGCCTGATCAACACCTACATGCGGGAAACGGATACGCCACCCCCTCCA
>JADGAR010000028.1 GCA_015231915.1 Magnetococcales bacterium | reverse complement strand
ACGCAGGAGTAGCACTCCCAGCACTGATCCGGCTCCTGGTTGTAGCCCTTCATGCGGGCCTTGTCCAACTTCATCAGGTCGTTGGGGCAGATGTACATGCAGGCGGTCCGGTCCTGACCCTTACAGCCGTCGCATTTCGCTTGGATGACAAAACTTGGCATAAAACTCTCCCGTCTCAAATTGGGTGGATAATGAAACTACATCACTTTCCTGCTTGACTCAGACAATCAGGCTGACGATCAGCAATGCCACGATGTTGGTGATCTTGATCATGGGATTGACCGCCGGACCAGCCGTATCCTTGTAGGGGTCGCCCACCGTGTCGCCGGTGACCGCCGCCTTGTGGGCTTCGGAACCCTTGCCACCGTGATTGCCCATTTCGATGTATTTCTTGGCGTTGTCCCAGGCGCCGCCACCCGTGGTCATGGAGATGGCCACGAAGATGCCGGTGATGATGGTGCCCATCAGCACGCCGCCCAGAGCCTGCGGCCCCAACAGGAAACCAACCAGCAGCGGCCCGAGCACCGGCAACAGGGAAGGCGCGATCATTTCGGAGATGGCGGCCTTGGTCAACATGTCCACAGCCCTGGAGTAGTCGGGCTTGGCGGTCCCTTCCATGATGCCGGGGATCTCGCGGAACTGACGACGCACCTCGATCACCACGCTGCCAGCCGCGCGTCCCACCGCCTCCATGCCCATGGCCGCGAACAGATAGGGCATCAGACCACCGATGAACAGACCCACGATCACCATGTGATCCGAAAGATTGAAGCTGATGCCATGCACCACTTTCTCGAGGGCATGGGTGTAGTCGGCGAAGAGCACCAGGGCGGCCAGACCGGCAGAACCGATGGCATAGCCCTTGGTCACCGCCTTGGTGGTGTTGCCCACGGCGTCCAGGGGGTCGGTGATGTCGCGAATTTCAGAGGGGAGGTCGGCCATCTCGGCGATGCCACCGGCATTGTCGGTGATGGGACCATAGGCATCCAGCGCCACGATGATGCCGGTCATGGAGAGCATGGAAGTGGCGGCCACGGCGATGCCGTACAGTCCGGCCAGGTCATGGGCGGCCACGATGCTGGCGCACACCGCGAGCACCGGGGCGGCAGTCGCCTTCATGGAGAGACCCAGTCCCGCGATCACGTTGGTGCCGTGACCGGTCTCGGAGGCCTTGGCCACGCCACGCACCGGGCTGAACTCGGTGGCGGTGTAGTATTCGGTGATCATCACCATCGCTGCAGTCAGCACCAGACCGATCAGCGCCGCGCCGTACAGCGCCGTGATGCTGTGCTGCCCGTTGCCGCTCATGATCCACTTGGTGACGGGATAATAGACCACCGCCGCGATGGCACCGGAGACGATCAAACCGCGATAGAGGGCGGTCATGATCTTCCGGCCCTCGAGGTACTTGACGAAATAAACGCCGATGATCGAAGCGATGATGGAGACGCCACCCAGAACCAGAGGATAGACCACCGCGTTGCCGAACTTCGGCAGCAGCAGGGCGCCCAGCAGCATGGTGGCCACCACGGTCACCACATAGGTCTCGAAGAGGTCGGCGGCCATACCGGCGCAGTCGCCCACGTTGTCGCCCACGTTGTCCGCGATCACCGCCGGGTTGCGCGGGTCATCCTCAGGGATGCCGGCTTCCACCTTGCCCACCAGGTCGGCGCCCACATCCGCGCCCTTGGTGAAGATGCCGCCGCCAAGCCGCGCGAAGATCGAAATCAACGAACCACCGAAGGCCACGCCCACCAGCGGGTGCATGATCTGCGCCATGCTCGCCCCGGCGCTGGCGCTCTTGAGCAGCAGCAAAAAGAAGATCGCCACACCCAGCAGCCCGAGACCCACCACCAGCAGGCCGGTGATGGC
This sequence comes from Magnetococcales bacterium, assembly GCA_015231915.1. Taxonomy (GTDB): domain Bacteria; phylum Pseudomonadota; class Magnetococcia; order Magnetococcales; family Magnetaquicoccaceae; genus Magnetaquiglobus. Next base: position 45,463 of record JADGAR010000028.1, on the reverse strand, counting down.
GCCGCCGCGGAAGGCCACCTGCAACGCCGCGTCCATGCCGTTCTTGGCAGCTTCTGCGGTGCGCACGTTGGCCTTCACGGAGATCCCCATGCCGATGAAGCCCGTGGCCCCGGACAACAGCGCGCCCACCACGAAACCGAACGCGGTGAGCATGTCCAAAAACAGGGCCATCAACATGAACAGCACGCCGCCCACATAGGCGATCGTGGTATACTGGCGCCGCATGTAGGCACGCGCGCCCTCCTCCACGGCACCGGAAATCTGCTGCATCCGCTCCGAACCCGCCGGAAGCTCCAGAATCCATGCGCGGGACAACCATCCGTACACCACTGCTCCCAGTCCACACAATATGGACAGGTACAACGCCTTCATCGACATATCCATCGGCCCGAACCCCTTCTCCAAGAGATAGTTTCTTCAGATCCGCCCTGTGCGGATCACCTGGTATTCACATGTCCATTCAACCAATGATGGCACAGAGCGCGCCAAACACCGCATTCATTTCCTGCATGCCATCCACGGTCTCGATTTTTCCCTTGCCGCGATAGAAATTCAACACCGGCGCGGTCTGCGCGTGATAAACCGACAGGCGGTTGCGCACCGTCTCCTCGGTGTCGTCGGCACGGGTCACCAGGGCAGCGCCGCATTGATCGCACACTTCGGGGGTGGCGGGCTTCTTGAACTGTATGTGATACCCTTCGCCGCATTTGCCGCAGGTACGGCGTCCGGTGATGCGCGCCACCAGGGCCTCGTCATCCGCCGTGATGTCGATGACGTGGTCGATATGCAGATTCCGCTCGCGCAACATGCCGTCCAGGGCCTCCGCCTGGGCCACGGTGCGGGGAAAACCGTCCAGAATGAACCCGTTGGCACAATCCGCCTCGGCAATCCGGTCGCCGATGATCCCGACCACAATGGCATCGGTCACCAGTCCGCCGCTCTCCATGGCGGCCTTGGCCTGCAACCCCACCGGGGTGCCGGCCTTCACCGCAGCGCGCAGCATGTCGCCGGTGGAAAGCTGAGGAATGGAGTATTTTTCCGCGATTCTGCGTGCTTGTGTGCCCTTTCCGGCACCGGGGGGACCCATGAAGATCAGGTTCATGCACAACTCCTAAGGATGCGAGCGGGTGGGAATGGTGTATCGGATGATGAATAAAAAAACCTTATCAAGCCTAATTCAATTTTGTGTCTCAAAAATTATTCTATGAAACTCTCCCCGCGATGTCCACGAAAAATCGCGACGACCAGAAAAAAAATGCGCCTGCGGCGTCACCCCCCAGGATGCTCCCTGGCATGGGGGCGCAGACGTGCCAGCACCTCCCCGTCCACCCCGGACGGAACCGGCACCACCCCCGCCAGCCAGTCCAGCAGGTCCACGTCCGGGTGGCGCAACAGCGCCTCCAGACTCGCGCACTCCCCATCGTTCAGGGTGGTCAGTTCGGTTTCCAGAAAACGGGCCATCAGTCGCTCCATCTCGGCCATGGAACGACGACCCGCATGATAGATCAATTGGCGCTGCGCGGGGGTGGTGGGGAGAGGAAGCCGCGGCAGCATGGTCTCATTCCCCGTCGAACACGACCAGTTCCAGGTGCCAGTCCCGCCCCAGGATGGCTTCTCCCTCCCAGGGGGGCTTGCCATAAAAAAGGGCGCCATCGGCGCAGACATGGTGATAATGGGCATGATGCAGATTGGTCTTGCGGAAATCGGTTTCCCGCAGATCCGTGGAGACAAAGCGGGTCCCCTCCAGGGAGGATTCCCGCAAACTCCCCCTGGAAAGATCGGCACCGGTAAAATCCACCCGCTCCAGATTGCACTGCAAAAACTGGGTCCTGATCAGCCGGGCATTGCGAAAATCCGCGTCAGGCAACTCGCTGATCAAAAAGGATCCTGCCGTCAAGTCCGCACCGGCGAAGGTGACCGCCTCCATCACGCTCTTTTGGAACAAAGCGTGCCCCAGACGGGCATGCTTGAACGAAACCCGGGTCATGCGACACTCGATGGCATGCATGTGGTCCAGCAGGCAGCCATCCAAAATCACGTCGGTCAGGGAACCTCCGGAAAAATTCACCCCGGAAAGGTCCAAACCCGACAGATCGATGCCTTCCAAATGCGCGAAAGTCATATCCGCATCCACCAGCGAGCCGTCGTGCCCGCAGGCGGCGATCAGGGAAGTCAGGTCGGTATAGCGTTGCATTGTCTTAAGAGGAACGGTTCAAGATGGTCATTAAGGAGCGCAAACAGAAGGCAATTTAACACGCGCCAGACCTGCCCGCCAGAACAAATCCGGCAGGGGCGCGAATTTTCCCTACGGCCAGACGCATGCACCTGCAGCACCTGCTTTCCTGCTTGACAAACGATGCGGAATGTGGTAATCCTGATTCCATGAACAGCCACCTCTCCCTGCTCGCGATCCGACTGCCCCTGCTACGACTGCCGTGGCCAGGCGATGACTCGTGGTCGAAGGGCAAAGAACGGTAAAAATCTCTCTCTGGGGAAATCCCCTGCCGTCCCGATCTTTTCAAGGCCATGAGTCGCAAGACTCGTGGCCTTTTTTTTCTCTCCAATCGACACCACTCAAACCCGGGAGCACCCAAAATGAATCCACTGCGTGACTTGCCGCAAACCCGACGACTGCATGACGGTCGCCAGCACATGGCCCGGTTGGGCATTGGCGACCGTGATTGTCTTGCCTCCGCTTTCGTTCACCGACCTCCAGGGAGTTTACAGCGATGTTGAATGCCACCCGCATTGCCGAAAAATACCGTCCAGCCCCCCCGATTGCTCTTCCTGCCCGGCGTTGGCCGGACCAGGTCATCCAAAAGCCCCCCATCTGGTGCGGGATCGACCTGCGGGATGGCAACCAGAGCCTGCCCGTCCCCATGCCTCCGGAACAAAAACGCCAATTGTTTCAAACACTCGTGACCTGCGGCATCCGGGAGATCGAGGTGGGGTTCCCGTCGGCATCCCAACCCGAATTCGACTTCGTGCAAAGTCTCATCCAGGAGCAGGCGGTGCCCGAGGATGTCACCGTCATGGTGCTCGCCCCGGCCCGCCAGGACCACATCCGACGCGCCTGCGCGGCCTTGCACGGGGCGCACAGCGCCATTCTCCATCTCTATCTCTCCACCAACCCGGCACAACGACGACTGGTGTTCGGACTGGATCGCGCCGGGGTGATCCAAATGGCGGTGCAAGGGGCCAAATATGCCCTGGAGGAGACCGCGCGTCACCCCGAAACGCAATGGAGGCTCCAGTTCTCCCCGGAAAGCTTCTCCGCCACAGAACCGGAGTTCGCCCTCGCGGTCTGCGAGGCCGTCTGCGAGGTGTGGCGTCCCACCCCCGCCAACCCGGTGATCCTCAACCTCCCCGCCACCGTGGAGGTGGCCACCCCCAACCGCTACGCGGATCAGATCGAGTGGTTCGGGGATCACCTCTCCTGCCGGGAGGCGGTGATTCTCTCGGTCCATCCCCACAACGACCGGGGCACTGCCGTGGCAGCCGCCGAACTGGCCCTCATGGCCGGGGCGCAGCGGGTGGAAGGCGCCCTGTTCGGCAACGGCGAGCGCACCGGCAACGTGGACCTGATCACCCTGGCCCTCAATCTCCACACCCAGGGGGTGGATCCGGGCTTGCGCTTTGCCGACATCGACGCCGTGACACGGACATACGAAAACTGTACCGGCATGCGTGTGCCCCCGCGCCATCCCTATGCCGGCAGCTTGATCTTCACCGCGTTTTCCGGCTCCCATCAGGATGCCATCCGCAAGGGGCTGGCCGCATGGAAGGAAACAGGCGGCATCTGGGAGGTGCCCTATCTGCCATTGGATCCGGCGGACCTGGGACGCAGCCGCGAGGCGGTGATCCGCGTCAACTCCCAATCCGGCAAGGGGGGAGCGGCCTTCGTGGTGGAACGGGCCACCGGGATGACCCTGCCCCGTCCCCTGCAAGTGGAATTCGCCCTCCTGGTGCAGCGCGCCTGCGAAGCGGGCGAACGGGAACTGAGCGCCAACGAGGTGACGCAACTCTTCCACGCCACCTATCAGCCCCCTGCCGCCAGGGCCATGCTGCGCAAATGGCGCATGCGCGAAATCGCCCCCGGACGCACCCGCATGGCATTGCGGCTGCTCTGGCAGGGCGCCCCATGGCAAGGCACCGGCGAGGGCAATGGCCCGGTGGACGCCGCCATCCGGGGAATGCCGGGAGAGTGGCGTCTGCTCCATTACGAGGAACACGCCCTGGCACCCGATGCATCGGCGCAGGCAGCGGCATTCGTGGAACTGGCCAACAACAGCGGTGAGCGCGCGTTCGGAGTCGGTTGCGACGCCAATATCGTCACCGCTTCGCTCCTGGCCATTCTGGCCGCGATGCACCGCATCGCGCCATAGCCGGACAAAAAAAAAGGCGTCCCTTCTCCTGGCCGGGGAAGGGACGCCGGGACTGCCAAAAAGTTACGGACGGAACAGATCGACGACCTTGTTCAGGTCATAGTCGCGATGCCCGCCGACCAGCTTGACGATGGCCTCCAGGCGCTCGTCCAAGGTGTCGCGCTGCACCTGGTACAAAAGACCCATGGGACGATGACCTTCCCCGTCGCCCCGCGCCAGTTCCGTGGCGGCGGCAAGGTCGGTCACGTCGTGACCCGCCGGAATCTCCTTCATCAGATCACGATAGTACTGGATCGTGTCGATGTGGTTGTAGCTGGTGCACTGGGAGTAGATGTTGACATAGGAGAATCCCTTGTGCTCCAGGGCGCCCTTGATGAGGTCCGCGCAAACCTTGGGCTTGCCGGCAAAGGCCTGACCGACATAGGTGGCCCCGTAGGTGAGCATGTAGAGCAACGGATTCATCGGATCGTCCGGGCCGCCATAGGGGGTGGTGTAGGCCTTCAGTTCCCGGCGCGAGGTGGGGGAGTACTGCCCCTTGGTCAGGCCGTAGATGCCGTTGTCGAACAGGATGTAGGTCAAATTGATGTTGCGGCGGGCCATGTGGGGCATATGACCGCCACCGATGGCGAAACCGTCGCCGTCACCGCCGGTGATCACCACCAACTGGTCGGGGCGGGCGAGCTGGGCACCGGAGGCCACCGGTCCGGCCCGACCGTGCAGGGTGTGCATCTTGTAGGAGTTGAGAAAATACGGCGTGCGGGAGGAACATCCGATGCCCGACACATTGATCAGGTTGGTGGTGTCCACGCCGCAATCGGCCAGGGCGCGCAGAATGGCGTTCAAAATGCCGTGATGACCGCAACCGGGACACCAGACGACATTCACGTCGGACTTGTACTCCTTGGGCGTCAGTTCTTTCTTGTGCAGGGCCGCAGTAGACATCAAAGGATCTCCTTCACTTTGTTGACGATCATCGAGGGGGTGAACGGCAATCCGCCGCAGATGGTATGGGAAATAGGCTTGAGGGAGGTCTCGGCCCGGATGAAATGGGCGAGTTGTCCCTGGAAGTTCACTTCCGGCACGAGGATCTTCTTGCAGGTCGCCCCGAAGGCCTCGTATTCATGCACGGGCATGGGCCACATCAGCTTGGGATAGAACCCCTTCACCTTGAGTCCCTCGGCACGCAGACGGGCCACGGCCTCGCGGGCAACGCCGATGGTGCTGCCCCAGGTGATGATCCCCACGTCGGCATCGCCGTCGCCGTCCACTTCCGTGGGCTTGTAGGTGGTGGCCAGGACATTGATCTTGTCATGGCGTTTGCGCTGCATGGCCTCGTGATTGGCGGGAACCCACGAAGGCGCACCATTGGCCCCATGCTCCAGACCGGTAGCGATGTATTCGCCCCCAGGCGTACCGGGATCGGTGATCGGCGAGATCAGGTCATCGGTCATGATATAGCGCAGATACTTCCCTTGGCCGTCCCACCGCTTGCGATAGACCTGCTGGTAGTCCTCCGGCTTCGGGGTGGGGACGGTCTGGGTGGAGAAAGCCAGCGAACCGTCGGACAGCAGGATCACCGGGCACTGGAACTGTTCCGCCAGATTGAGGGCGTCCACGGTCATGTCGATGCAGTCCTTGACATCCTCCACCGACAGCACGATGCGCGGGGCATCGCCGTGGGTGCCGTGAATGGCCAGGAAGAGATCGGACTGTTCGTGCTTGGTGGGCATGCCCGTGGAAGGACCGCCGCGCTGCACGTCCACCAGAAGACAGGGAATTTCGCCCATGAAGGCCATGCCCAGCATTTCGCTCATCAGGGACAGGCCGGGGCCGGAAGTGGCGGTCATGGACTTTTTGCCGGCATAGGATGCCCCCAGCACCTGACCGATGGAGGCGATTTCGTCCTCGGCCTGCACCAGAGTGCCCGCCCGCTTGGGCAGGTGGGTGGCGACGAACTTGGCGATCTCGGTGGCCGGGGTGATGGGATAGGCGGAGAAGAACTCCAGCCCGCCCAGGATGGCACCCATGCCCACGGCGTCGTTGCCCGCGATGATGATGACATCCTTCTTGCCCTGGGAATCGGCCATGCGCCAGGTATCGACCTTCTTGTGGGCCAGTCCCAACTCCTTGCCCTTGTCGAATGCCGTGAGGTTGAAATTGAGGATCTCTTCACCCTTCTTCTTGAATTTCTTGGTGAGGACCTCTTTCAAGGTGTTTTCGTTGAGATTGAACAGGGCGGACAAGGCGCCCATGGCCACCATGTTCTTGGAGCGGTAGGAACCCAACTCCTTGGCGGCTGCGGACATGGGAATACTGTAGACCGTCACCCCTTCCGGGATGGTGTCGATTTCCAGGTCGCCGCCGGGGGCGTCGTAGACCAGGCAGGTGCCAGGCGTGAGGAGATGCTTGTTGACTTCATAGGCTTCGCCGTTGAAGGCGCACAGCACGTCGAAACTGTCACCCTGGTTGTAGACCCGGTCGGAACTGACGCGAATCTGGTACATGCAATAACCGCCCCGGACCTCGGCGGGGAAGGTCTTGAAGGTGTAAACCTCCAGTCCCGCGCGGGCACAGGCCGCAGCGATGAAGTCACCGGTGGAGACGACGCCCTCGCCCCCTTCCCCGGCGACCCGGATGATCATGTCATTGTCTTTTGCCATTGAAGAGTTCCTTTATTGCTTGTGTTAAAAAAGCGAATCACCAACCTAGCCGTTGAGCGACCGTTTGACAACGATTCCCATTTCGGCAGGAGAGCGAGCGATATGGACGCCAGCCTGCTCGAGGGCGGCGAACTTTTCTGCAGCGGTGCCCTTGCCGCCGGAGATGATGGCCCCGGCATGGCCCATGCGCTTGCCCTTGGGGGCGGTGGCGCCGGCGATGAAGGCGGTGACCGGCTTGGTCATGTGCGCCTTGATCCAGGCGGCGGCCTCCTCCTCGGCGGTACCGCCGATTTCGCCGATCATGATCACGGCCTCGGTTTGCGGATCGTTTTGGAACATGGAGAGGCAGTCGATGAAGTTGGTCCCGTTGATGGGGTCACCACCCAGCCCGACGCAGGTGCTCTGTCCCAGTCCGACGGCGGAGGTCTGGGCCACGGCCTCGTAGGTGAGGGTTCCGGAGCGGGAGACCACCCCCACGTTGCCGACCTTGTGAATGTGGCCGGGCATGATGCCGATCTTGCAGGCCCCCGGGGTGATCACGCCGGGGCAGTTGGGTCCCACCAGCCGGGTGGGGCGTCCGGACAAAAACCGCTTGACCTTGACCATGTCCAGCACCGGGATCCCCTCGGTGATGCAGACCACCAGGCGTATGCCGGCGTCGGCGGCTTCCATGATGGCGTCCGCCGCGAACGGGGGGGGGACGAAGATGACCGATGCGTCGGCGCCGGTCTCCTGGACCGCGTCTTTCACGGTATTGAAGACCGGGCGGTCCAGATGCCGGGTGCCCCCCTTGCCGGGGGTGACCCCGCCCACCAGCTGGGTGCCATAGGCGATGGCCTGTTCGGAGTGGAAGGTGCCGTTGGCCCCGGTGAAGCCCTGGCAAATCACCCGTGTATTCTTGTCAACCAGAATGCTCATGGATCAGCTCTCCTTCATTGAATGGCGGCCACCACCTTGGTGGCGGCGTCGTCGAGATCGTCGGCGGCAATGATGGCAAGACCCGATTGCCGGAGGATCTCCTTGCCCCGATCCACATTGGTGCCTTCCAACCGCACCACCAGAGGCACCTTGACATCGATCTGCCGTGCAGCGGCCACCACGCCCTCGGCGATGACATCGCAGCGCATGATGCCGCCGAAGATGTTGATCAGCACCCCCTTGACGTTCGGGTCGGAAAGAATCAGCTGCAACGCCGCCGTCACCGCTTCGGTGGTGGCTCCGCCGCCCACGTCCAGGAAGTTGGCCGGGCTGCCGCCCTTGAGCTTGATGATGTCCATGGTGGCCATGGCCAGACCGGCGCCGTTGACCATGCAGCCGATGCTGCCATCCAGGCTGATGTAGTTGAGGTCATGCTTGGAGGCCTCCACCTCGCGGGGGTTCTCCTCGTCGAGGTCGCGCAGTTCCAGGATGTCCTTGTGGCGGTAGAGGGCGTTGCTGTCGAAATTCATCTTGGCGTCCAGGGCCATCACGTCCCCGTCCTCGGTGACCACCAGGGGATTGATTTCGGCCAGGGAGGCGTCGCAACTGACGAAGGCGTTGTAGAGGGCGGTCATGAACTGCACCCCCTTGTTCACCTGCGGGCCGACCAGGCCCAGGCCGAAGGCGAGGTTGCGCGCCTGATAGGCCTGAAAACCCACCGCCGGGTCGATGGCCTCCTTGAGGATCTTTTCCGGGGTGCGGGCGGCCACTTCCTCGATCTCCATGCCCCCTTCGGTGGAGGCCATCATGGTGACGCGGCCATTGGCGCGGTCGATCACCATGCCGAGATAGAGTTCGCGTGCAATCCGGCACCCTTCCTCGATGTAGACCCGTTTCACTTCCTTGCCCTGGGGGCCGGTCTGCTTGGTGACCAGGGTCATGCCGAGCATGCGTTTGGCCTCCTCGCGCGCCTCGTCAATGCTCTTGACCACCTTGACGCCACCGCCCTTGCCGCGTCCGCCCGCGTGAATCTGGGCCTTGACCACGAAAACCGGGGATCCCAGCTCATTGGCCGCCGCTTCCGCCTCAGCCGGGGTGTAGGCCACCAGCCCGCGGGGGACCTTCACTCCGAAACCGGACAGAATCTTCTTTGCTTGATATTCATGAATGTTCATACTCTATCTCACCAGTGTGCTCCAACGGTCAAAGTCGAACGAGCGAGGGACGAATCCCCCAACCAAGGCAAACAACAGCCGATGCAACCGTCAATAATGCGCCACCCTGCCATAACCGGGCAACAGCCTGGGGGCGGTGCGTTCCCTGGGGACATTCATGGCCGCCAGTTCCTCCAGGAAGGGTTCCAGGTGGCCAATGCCAGGATTGTGCGCCTTGCCGCTCGAGGCGGCGAATCGGGCGGCGGCGATTCCCGCGCGGCGTCCGAAGACCAGGATCTCCAGCAGGGCGTTGCCCATCAGGCGATTGTGACCATGGATGCCGCCGGTCACCTCGCCGCAGGCGTAGAGTCCCGGCATATCGGTCTTGCCGTCCTGCCAGATGACCACCCCGCCGTTCTGGTAATGGAGGGTGGGGTAGGCCAGCAGGGGGATCTGCCGGATATCCAGGCCCATGCGCAGGTACTCTTTGAAGCGACCCGGGAACTCGCGTTCGATGGTGCCGCGCCCATGAATGTAATCGATCATGGGGATATCCAGCCACACGCCGGTTTCGCCGCCGGGCAGGCGGACGCCGTTGGCGAATTCTCCGCACTCCCGGATGATGGCGGCGGTGGTGACATCGCGCGGTTCCAGACTGAAGACGAACTCGTCTCCATGCCGATTGAGGATTTGCGCGCCCAGCCCACGGAACTTCTCGGTGAGCAGCAGGCCCGCCAGTTTTTCCGGATAAACCACTCCGGTGGGATGATACTGGCAATCCTTGAGGTCACGCAATGGTAGACCCGCGCGATAGGCCATCACCAGTCCGTCGGCGGTGGCGCCGTAGTGGTTGGAGGTGGGGAATCCCTGAAGATGGAGCCGTCCGAAACCGCCGGTGGCCAGAATCACGGCCTTGGCGTGGACCACGCGCAGCGTACCGGAGGGGATCTCTTCCAGGATGGCGCCCACCGCGCGTCCGTTGTCGTCGGTGAGCAGTTCCACCGCCGGGTGGAAGGGTTGCACGGTGATGGTGTCCAGGCAGGCGGCGCGGTCGGCGAGCACGCGCATCATTTCGAGTCCGGTGACATCGCCGGAGGCATGCAGGCGTTTGCGCGAGGTCCCGCCGCCGTGGCGGACCTTCATGCGGCCTGTGGGATACTTGTCGAAGAGCATGCCCAGATCTTCGAGCCAGCGCAATACAGCGGGACCATCCATGACCAGGGTCTCCACCAGATCGGGATCACTGGTGAAATGGCCACCGCCCATCACGTCGAGAAAGTGCTGGGCCGGGGAGTCGCATTCGTGGTCGGCGACCTGCATGCCGCCTTCGGCCATGACGGTATTGGAGTCGCCGAGGCGCAACTTGGTGGTCATCAGGACGCGCGCGCCGGCCTCGGCGGCGGTGATGGCCGCCGCGCAGCCCGCCCCGCCGCCGCCGATCACCAGGACATCGGTTTCCATGTCCGGGGGCGGCGGGGTGGCGCGTTCCGCGCAAAGGCTCAGAATCCGTGGGCGTGGCCACGCCTCCAGGAGGTTGGCGAGTTCCGTGGGGACCATGAGATCCCTGGAGGCCCCCATGGCGAGGGGGCGGTGACCGTCCTCCCGAAAATCGGGATGGTATTCCCGGATCAGGGCGCGGCGGTCGGAGAGGGAGAAGCGTTCAAAGGTTTCGCCGCGCTGGCGTTTGGCCAGGCGGGCCTCGCGGGTGGTCCGCACCTTTTTCGCGGAGTCGCGCAGAAAATCGGGCAGTATGGTCACAGCATGCACCTGTCGTCCGGGAGCCAGGTTCCTGGTGGGGCGTCGTCCGGTTCCATTTCGCGGCGTTGATAGAGCGCCTTGAATTTTTCGCTGTCCAGGAGGCGCAGGCGACGCATGATGGGAGCGAAATGGCCGGACTCGATCTTTTCCCGCATTTTTTCCAGGTGTTCGGCCTTGGGTTCCACGTGGCGGCCATACCAGCGGCGGGCAGCCAGGGCGGCGTTGGGTTGGGAGATGCTGGAGGGGCAACGCGCCACGCACAATTGGCAACCGATGCAGGTGAAGGATTCGCGGGCAGCGCCCTTGAGATCGCCCTGCTTGATCATGCCGACGTAGCCCATGACATCGATTTTCATGGGGCAGACCCGGACGCACTCCTTGCACATGATGCAGTTGTGGATTTCCGGGTAGAGATGTTGCACATGGAAGGCGGCGGTTTCGTCCCCGGCCAGTTCCAGGTCGTGACGGACCTTGCGTTGCGGGACATACGGCAGGGGCAGGATCTCCATCCCGTGCTGGACGATCTCCTGGCACATCAGGCCGGCGGAAAGGTCGTGGGAGCGGGAGGGGACACGGAAGAGCACCGCGCAGGCACCGCAGACGCCGCCGCGGCACCCCACCCCGCGCACCAGGCGCACACCCGCCGCCTCGAGGGCGGTCAATATGGTTCGGCCCGCAGGGACTTCCAGACGGTGTTCGTCATAATGAATGGTGACGCTGACGGGCGTTTTGGTTGGTTTGGCCAAGATTCGACTTTCTCCAAGGGGTCACGTCGTCAGGGCGCTGCCTTGCGCTCCCGGACAAAAAAGGCAAGCATGCCATGATCCGCTGGCCGGATCAAGGCAGGGAACGATCAGGAAGGGGAGGTGCAGGAAATATTCGTGCTTTTTCGCGGGTCGGTGCATGCATTGTGGTTCACTTCAGGGCCAAAATCGCAGATCTTGCCACTTGTCACCTGCTGCAGAAAGATCCATGTGCAGTCTGCGGCCTGATGGACGGCTACTACTGTATGCGATCCATGTTCTCGAATTCCAGGGTGGAACCATCCTGCATGGTAATCACCCCGGATCCCGCGCCATTCGTGAAATCGATGCTGTCGGCATTTTGTCCATAGGCATCATCGGTCTCCAGGGTCCAATCCCCCGCTGCCGTGAGCGAGTCGGACGGAGTGCCCGGCACCCCCTCCAGTTGCACCACATCCAGCCAACCGTTTTCCAGTCCACCGGAAGCCGTATCCTGTCCCTGACCCACTCCGAACAGGAACAGATCATTTCCCGCACCCCCCTCCAGACGGTCATTGCCCGTATCGCCCCGCAGTTGGTCGTTGCCATCGCCCCCCTGCAACACGTCGTTGCCCGCGCCGCCGTTCAGGGTATCGTTGCCGCCGCGTCCGGACAGCCAGTCATTGCCGGAGGTTCCCGTCATGGTATCGGCCTGGAGGTTGTCCCCCTGCACCATGCTGCGGGTCACGACCGCATCCACGGATTGCGCCGCGCCAGGAGTGCCGTCAAAGCCGACCACCTGAAAGGAGATGGCGCGATCACCATCCCTGGTGGCGGTCAGCTTGACCGATTCCAGCACCGACTGGTAGGTGGCGAGATCATCGCTGCCCGTCAGGGTGAGGGCACCGGTCGTGGCATTGAAGCCACCACCCACCACCTGGATATGCGTGCCATCGATCTGGTGGACACCGGGGGCCACCGTGGTGATGGTATACCCGTCGAGGGTGAGCGCATCCCCGCTTTGCATCCCGCCGGCGATCCTGACCACAGCGCCATTCACTTCCGTGCTGTCCACATCGGTCAGGGTCAGTTCCGGGGCCACCAGGAAGGCCGACCCGCCCACCCGGCCAAATTGCGTCCCGGAATCGACGGTCAGGCCGGCGCGGTCGTCCACCGCCTCGATGCTCACGTTCAGGTCCATCACCGTCCGGGGAGAGACCGCGCCGCTGTACGGATCGAGCGCATTCACCGTCACCTTGAGCGTGAAATCCGCGTCCGCGTCCCGGGGAGGGGTGATGGTCAATCCTTCCAGATCGGCCAGGGTCAGGCTCCAGGTGCCATCCCCATTGTCGGTGCCCCCGGAGAGCATGGCTCCGTCGGGGATCTCCCCAATCCGGATATTCAGGATCTCCGAACCGTCCATGTCGGCACTGGCGACCTGGATCGTCAGAGGGATGGGGGAATCTTCGCGTCCAGAGGCGTCACCCAACGTAACAACCGGTTCGTCGGCAGCCGACTCGAAGGAGAGCGCGAAACTTCTGGCGGTCTGGGCGACATCGCCGTTTTCCGTCTCCACGCCAAAGGCCGTGGCGGTCAGGTCGAGTCGCCCAGACCAGTCCGGCGGCATGGAAAGCGTCAGGTGGGCCAACTCGCCGCTCTGGAAGGTCCAGGAACCGTCGCCGTTGTCCGTGCCGGCCACGGCACCCGTCACGCTGTTGAAGAAGACCCCTTCCCCGACCCCGGAGATCACCACGGTCAACGACTCCGAGCCATCGAGGTCGGTCAGGGCGGCGACCAGTCCGGTCAGGGTGAGGGGGGCGTCCTCCCCGCCCGTGTTGTCGGCTGCGGCAAGCTCCGGGGCATCGGCCACCGCTGTCACATCCACGCTTGCCGCCGCACTGGTCGTCACCACCTCTCCCCCCGTTTCCCCTCCGGAGAAGGAAATGCCGAGGGTGAAAGCCTGATCGGAACCGGCAGGCGGCGTGACGGTCAAACCGGGCAGATCCCAGGCCACCGGTTCCCCGGCGGCGTTGGTCGCAGTGACGTGCAGGCCTGCCTGGGGGATGCTCCATGTACCGGGTTCGGGACCTGCAGAGCCGATATTCATCGTCGCGCCTTCCGGCAGCCCCGTCAGCAACAATGGCCCCTCTCCCAGGGATTCGGAGCCGTCCGCATCCGGCAGGGAGAGTTGCAGATCGACCGGGATGGGCTGATCCTCCTCCCCACCCGACGAGGCGAGTCGAATGACGGGACCGTCGGAAACGGGATCGACCTCCACCGTCACCCGCCTGCTCGCAATCTGTTGGTCTCCGCCGATCTCGGTCGTGATCGTCTTGATGTCGAAGGCGATCTCGCCACTGAAATCGGCAGGGGGCGTGATGGCGAGATTGCCGATGGTGGCGGAGGTGAACAGCAACGCTCCGGTCAACGGATGGACCGTCCCCCCGGTGATCGTCGTCCCTGCCGGCAGCGTCGCCGGGTCCACCGCGAAGGTGAGTCTCTCGGAGCCGTCCCCGTCGGGCAGGACAGCGGTCAGATCGAGGGGGATCGGGGTGTCCTCGCTGCCGGATGCATTGCCTTGAATCCATTCCCCCGCGCTGGCCACGGCGTCTCCCCCTGCACCGCCGCCGGCGCCGGCGGCATAAGAGACGGTGAAGGAACGGGCTGCGTGTGTATCGATGTCGCCATCGTTTTCGGTGGTGACCACAGTCACGGTCAGATCGAAGCTTCCGGCCTGGGTGCTGGCGGGTGGCAGCACCGCCAGGCCGGCCATCTCTGCCTGAGAGACCAGCCAGGAGCCGTCACCCGCGTTGACGCCGGCCAGTTCCCAGCCTCCCGCGCCATCCCCCTTGACCAGCATCACCCCGTCCGGCACGTTGGAGACGACACAGGAAAGAGACTCGGAACCATCCTGATCGACCATGTCGAAGGCGATGGACAAGGGAATCGGCGCTGCCGTGGCCCCCGCCAGGTCGTCGGCCACCAGGTTCGCCACCCCGTCCGCAACGCCATGCAGGTTCACGTCCAGGGTGCGGGTGGTGGTCTGGGACACTTCCCCGTCCCGCACCGTCACCTCCACCTGAATGGCGAAATCGGTATTGCTGTTTTCCGCCATGCCGATCAGTTTCAAGCCGGAGGGGTTGGCCGGATCCACCTGCCACACCCCGTGCGCGTCCGGGCCGGAGAGCACCGCCCCCCCCGCCAGGGTCACGCCCTCCGGCAGTCCGGAGACGGCGATGGCGGCAATCGTTTCGGAACCATCGGCATCCCCCGCCGCCACCCCCAGATCGAGATCCACGCCACCGGGCGTATCCTCCAGACCGCCTGCCGTCGCCCGGATGTCGGGGGCATCCGCATCGGGAGTCACGGTGACGGTCATGGTACGGTCCACCAGCCATTTATTGCCGTCGTCTTCGGTGGTGACGAAGCGTACCTTGATGTCGAACTCCCCGGAAAAATCGGCGCGCGGAATGATGCGCACCTCCCCCATGTGGTCGTTGCTTACGGCCCAGCGTCCGTTGCCGGCATAGGAGAGGCCCCCCGTGGCACTCTCCGGCAACCACAAGCGCGCCCCTTCGGGCAGGTCGCTGAGGATGAGCGACAACTTCTCCGAGCCGTCGGTATCGGTCAGGGAGACTGCGGAAAAATCGAGGGCGATGGAACCATCGGGGAATCCGCCCCCCACCACCGCATCCTCGACCCCGGAAACCGCGAGCGTAGCCGGGATATCGACAGCATCGGCCACGCCGAGCACCCGCACGTTCTGGGTGATCGCGGTGACGGCAGTGTCGCCGTTGGCGCCTTCCGTGGCCGTGGCGGTGATGCGCAGGGTAAAATCGGCATTGGCGTCATGGGGCGGGGTGATGGTCAGCCCCTGCAGTTGCGCGGCGGTCAGACTCCATGTGCCATCGCCGTTGTCGATGCCCGCCGACAACACCGCTCCTTCCGGCACATCGGCGATGGTGATGGCCAGCGACTCCGAACCGTCGGCATCGCGCAGGGCAGCGGTCAGGTCCAGGTCAATCGGATGATCCTCGCGGCCCTGGGCCACCCCCCGCGTCAGCAACGGGGCGTCGGCCACCGCATCCACCGCCACCTCGACATTGGTGGTCATGGTCGCGACGCTGTTGTTGTTGTCCAGCACCTTGACGGTCATGGACAAAGAGATGTCGCCGTCGCTGTTTTGCGGCGGCTTGATCTCCAGCCCGTCCAGATCCCATGCGATCGCCTTCCCCTGACCATTGGTTTCGGTGGCATGCAGCAAGGACTGGGGGATCGACCAGGTGGTGACCCCGCCGCTGGTGACCCCTGTGATCGCCACCCCGTCGATGCGCATGGCGGCGCCCTGGGCGTCCGGGTCGCTGGAGCGAACCTCCACATCCCCCAGCAACCGTTCCGAGCCATCGGTATCGGTGAGGGCGATCCCTCCGGAAAGGGCAATCCAGTGATCCTCGGAGCCACCGGAGGTGACGAACTCCACCTCCGGCGCATCCGCCACCGCGTTGACATTGACCTTGCCGCTGAAGCTGCTCACCTTTGTCGAACCATTCGACTCCTCCACCACAGTGGTGGCAATGGTGAAGGGAATGTCGGTATCGGAGTTGGCCGGCAGGGTGGCGTTGAGCTTGAGTCCGTTGATCTGCCAGGCGATCTCATCCCCGCTGGCATTGGTGGCAGTGGAGGTCAGGGCCTCCCGGGAAATGGAAAAGGAGCCGCCTCCCAGATCGCGCACCCACCCGCCCGGATCGTTGTCGATGGTCAGGATGGAACCAGCGGGCAGGGTAGCGGGATCGAACCGGATCACCACATCTCCCGAAAGCGCTTCCGAGCCGTCCAGATCGCCGAGTTTGATCTTCACCGTCATGGGGAAGGGACCGACCTGATCCTCCGACACGGTCGGGTTGGTGGTCCCACTGTAGCTCACGCTGTCGGCGATGGCGGTCAGATCGAGATCGAACGAGGTCATCGTCCCCACCGAACGATCGTCCACCGTGACGCCATCCTCGGCATAATCGGTCGTGAAGGCAGTCACGTTCACATGAATGGCGCCATGGTGGTTGGCGGGTCCCATCACCCGCACCTCCCCGGCGGCCACGTCCTCGCCACTGACCGTGTATTTCCCCTGGGCATCCTTGACCACATCCTTCCAGACCGCGCCATCCTTGATCTGGACCTTGGACATGGCCTGCGAGAATTCCAACTGATAGCTCAACTTCTCGGAACCGTCGGCATCGATCAGAGATGCGGAAAGGTGCGGGGCCAGGCCGGCTCCATTGAGATAGACGTATTGATCCTCCCCGCCTGAGCCGCTGGTGGCATCGATGCCGCTCACGCCGTCCGCGATCCCGGTCAAATCGAGATCCAGGGAACCGGAGGTGGTCCAGGTATCCTCCCCATCACGGGTCGTCACCTCGACCCCCAGCACCAGATCCACATTGGAATCGGCGGGGGGATGGAAGCTGAGACCGGGAATGCTCCAGGCCACCGGGTTGCCGTTGCGGGTCTCCTCCACCTGCAACGCCTCTTGGGGAATCACCCAGGTGTGATCCGGCCCTGCGACACCGATGCTCAAGATGGCGCCATCGGGAATGTGGGTCAGAACGAGATCGCCGTCGATGCTCTCCGAGCCGTCGGGATCCTGCAAGGCGAAGCGCAGAGAGAGTTCGACCGCCTGATCTTCCCGGCCCGCAGCCTGGGGTGCGAGAAGCGTCACCTGGTCCGCTTCGGGATGGACCGTGATTTTGAAGGTATCGGAGACCTGGGCGACATCCCCCGACCCCCTCTCGGTGGCGCTGGCCTGCACCGTCAACACGAAATCGCCGGACCAGTTGTCAGGGGGGAGAATCTTCAGACCGGCGAGGTCCAGGGGTTGCTCCGCGCTCCCGGTAAAACCCCAGCTGCCATTGCCGAGATCATTGCCGTCCGAAAGGGTCGCCCCTTCCGGAAGCCCGGAGATGACCACGGTCAACGTTTCGGAACCATCCAGGTCGCTGAGGGCGGCGGAGAGATCGACCCCGATCCCCTGGTCCTCGGCACCGGCGGCATCGAGGAGCGCCAGGGTGGGAAGGTCCGCGTCGCCGGCCAGGGAAATGGCCATGGTGCCAAGGGTGGTGGCCGTGGCGCCTCCGTCGGCTTCCGTGGTCACGGCGGCAACCGTCAGGGAGAAGCCCTGATCGGAATTGGCCGGCGGCGTGAGCGTCAATCCGGTCAACTGATCCGGAGTCAGGAGCCAGGAACCGTCGCCATGCGCGACACCTGCGGACAGAACCGCCCCGTCCGGCAGACCGGAAATGGTGATGGCGAGGGATTCGGAACCGTCCGGATCGGTCAATGCGGCGGTCAAATCCAGAGGAATTGCCCGGTCCTCGACGCCGGAGATATCGTGCAGATCCAGGCGCGGGGCATCGGCGTCGGGGGCCAGGGAGACCGCCATGGTGCCGTAAGTGGTCGTCGCATCACCACCTGCCCGTTCCGTGGCCGTGGCGGCGACCGCAATGGTGAAATCCCGATCCGAGTCGGCAGGCGGGGTGAGGGTCAGCCCCGTCAGTTCGACGGGGGTCAGGGTCCAGGAACCGTCGCCGTGATGGATTCCGGCGGAAAGGATCGCCCCGTCCGGCAGACCGGACAGGGTGATGGTCAACGATTCCGAGCCGTCCAGATCGGTCAGAGCTGCGGCGATGTCGAGGGGGATCACGCGATCCTCGACCCCGGCAGCATCCTGCAAGACCAAGGTCGGGGCATCGGCATCCCCCGACAGGCCGACCTGAATGCTGCCAAGAGTCGTCGCCTCCCCTCCGCCATCGCTTTCGCGGGATGTGGCGACCACCGAGAGGGTGAAGCCCTGATCCGAACCGCTGGGCGGGGTCAGGGTCAGGCCGTCGAGTTGAGCTGGGGTCAGGCTCCAGGAGCCGTCCTCATTGCGCGCGCCTGCGGAAAGAAACGCCCCGTCCGGCAGGCCGGTGAGGGTGATCGTCAGGGTTTCCGAACCATCCCGGTCGCTCAGGGCGGCGGAAAGATCCAGGGGAACCGCCTGGTCCTCCACTCCCGAGGCATCGTGCAGGGTGAGGACAGGGACGTCGGCATCGGCATCGAGGGAGATCGCGAGGGTGCCGAAGGTCTCCCGGCTTGCTCCCCCATCCCCTTCCGTGGCGGTGGCACGGAGCAGAATGGCAAACTCCCGATCCGAATCGGCTGGCGGGGTGAGGAGCAGGCCGGGCAACTGGTCGGCGGTCAGGGTCCAGGAGCCATCGCCGTTGTCGATGCCTGCGGAAAGCTGCGCCCCCTCCGGCAGACCGGACAAGGTGACGGTGAGGGACTCCGAGCCGTCGATGTCGCTCAGGGCTGCGGCAAGATCAAGGGCGATGGGGTGGTCCTCGACCCCGGCGGCGTCATGCACCACCAGGGTCGGCATATCGACATCCGCGGCCAGGGAGACCCTCATGGTGCCAAGGGTGGTTTGCGTGTCCCCCCCGTTTTGTTCCGTGGCCGTGGCCGCAACCGAAAGGGTGAAATCCTGGTCCGAGTCGGCGGGAGGGGTGAGGGTCAGACCGTGCAATTCCGCGGGCGACAACGTCCAGGAACCGTCGCCGTTGTCGATGCCTGCGGAAAGGAGCGCCCCTGCCGGCAGGCCAGAGAGGGTGATGGTCAACGCCTCCGAGCCGTCCAGATCGGTCAGGGTGGCCGAAAGATCCAGTGGAATGACCCGGTCCTCCACCCCGAAGGCGTCGTTCAGGACCAGCAACGGGGCATCGGCATCCCCTGCCGGCGATACCAGCATGGTCCCGATGGTCGTGGAGCTGTCCCCGCCGTGGGCTTCCGTGGCGATGGCGGAGATGGTGAGGGAAAAGGGTTGATCCGAGTCGGGCGGTGGGGTGAGGGTCAATCCGGTCAATTGATCCGGGGTCAGGCTCCAGGAGCCGTCGCCGTTGTCGGTTCCGACGGAGAGGGTCGCCCCGGCGGGCACCCCGGCAATCATGACCGTCAGGGATTCCGAGCCGTCGGTATCGACCAGGGCAGACGAGATCGACAAGGGAATGGCGCGATCCTCGACGCCGGCAACGTTCGTCAGATCCAGTCGCGGGCCATCGGCCTCCGCTTCCACCGCCACCTGGATCGTCTGGAGCGCTTCGCGGAAGCTGCCTCCTTCCTCGCTGCTGACCGCCCGCACCTGCACGGCGAAATCGTCATCCGAGTTTTCCGGCGGGGTGATGGTCAAGCCCTCCAGATCCGCGCCGGTCAACTGCCAGACACCATGGCCGAGATCCACCCCAGCCGACAACCGCGCCCCTGGCGGGAGATCCTCGATATAGACCGTCAGGTTTTCGCTGCCATCCACCTGTTGCACCGCGATGCGCAACGGAATCGGACGATCCTCGATGCCGGCGCCATCTTCCGCAGAGATGCCCACTCCGTCCGCTATCTCTACGGGTCGGGACCAATCAGGATCCGGCGTTGTGGTCAGGGTTGGCGATGCCGCCTCGGGTTGTTCCCCAGGGGAGGCGGCGGGAGCGGACTGGAGCGGTATGGGGGCTGCAACGAGCGGGGCAGCATGCGGGAGGGGAAGTTGCCCGATCTCTTGCCCCTGATCCCTCGCGACGTTCTGCGCCGCGACCGGCTCGCCTGCTGCGGGCGCCGTGTCGGGTGATGGCTGCAGGGCCGCCTCCATGACGACCTGTCCCGGCAACGGGAGCGTCCTGTCGTCGGATTCCGGCAGCACGACATCCCCCCGAGCGGTTTCCTGGTCCCCTTCCTCCGTACCGACCGCCTGGCCTGGTCGGCTGAGGCGTGCAAGGTTTCCTTCGGCACCCGCATCCAGGGACTCTTCCCAGGCAGCCCCTCCGCCGCCCCCGGCCCGGTCGTATTCCGGGACAAGATCGGGGCGAGAACCCATCTGGATCGTTGCGCGGCCATGCAACTCCTGCGCATCGTCATCATCTTGCAGGAAACGATGCTCTTCGGCATCGAGGTCGACCTTGCTCACCTCCTGCAGCACGGTCAGGTCATCCAGGTTTTGCCGATCCTCCTCCTGCTCCTGCTCATGCTCCTGCTCCTGAGAAGCAGCATCTTGTGGGTTCAAGTCATCCGACGGAATCATGAGATTCTCCTTGAAGGATTGCATGAGGGGCGGCAATGGATGAGAGTCAAAAATATATGATCGTTTGTTAGTGCGCAAGAGATCATTTTACGAAACATCATGCCAGGATCCGGATGAGGCATGAAACCGGTTGCGCAAGCCTTGCAACCCGTCCCGTTTCATGGCATGATGACGTTCCATGAATGCCGGTTTCCCTTTCAATTCACAACCTTGATAGCCAGCATACACGCATGATTCTGCCCGATGACCTCCTTGAAACCATCGTCGATGCCAGCGGCAAGGAACGCCTCGCCGTGCGGGCTACCGTGCCGGCACGGGTCCTGCGGGTCCTGGGCCTGCTGATGACCGAATCGGAAGCCAGCGACGAGGAAGCCGTCTCCACCCCCATCCCCATCCAGGCGCTCCAGGGGGTGGCCGAACGGTGCGTCTTCACCGCCGGTTTCGGCGCCATGACGACCGATCCCCATTTCGCCGCCCCGCTGCAACTGGCCACCATCCCCTGCCGTTCCGCAACCCCGGAGGGGCACTGCAACCGCACCGGACGGGAACGCCATTGCCCCCTGCAGGGCCTGCCCGTGTTCGTCGAAACCCCCGAAAAGGAACGCATCGCCCTGCTCGTCGCCCCCGTCCCCCCGGGAGCAATCCCCACCCTGGAGCGGATGACCACCCTTGCCCACAAACGCGAGGAGTGGCTGGTGGCCCTCAGGCAACGCGAAGAACTGTTCACCCCGGTCACGTTTCTGCTGGATGCCTCCAATCGGGGCATGCATTTCTGGCTCAAGGCCTGGTTCGGATGACACCAGCATGAAAGAAAATGACCGCGAGGCCCTGTTGACACGCCAGTTGAACGCACCCCAGGTCTTCTTCCGGGTGGCCGGATTTCTGCGTCACCTGCTGGAGCCTTTCCTGACCGACCAACCCCTCGAAACGTGCCGCCGCGCCATGCTGGAACGCGCGGCAGTCACCCCGGACGATCCCCATCTGCTCGACAAGGCCACCGCCGGTCGCCTGCTGCGGGACATCTATCCCGAAGTCCCCCACAACCCGGAAATGGCCCGCTGGCTGGAAGGCAAACTGGCCGAAATGGATCCGGCAGACCCGCGCTGGCTGGAAATGTGGGAACACCATCAGGATTCCGATTACCTCTCCAGCATGCAACGACCGGGATCGGATTTCAATTTCATGATTTTTCTGCAACTCTGCCAGGAGTGCGAAAAACGCGACAAGAACGCCGACTTCCTCATGGAACGGGTTGGCCCAGGACTCGTCACCAGGGCAATGCACTCCCCACCCATGAAAACCCCCTCCATGGAAGCCCGTCAGCGCCACATGCGCTCCATGGAAGAGGACCCGGAATACCGGGAACTGGTGGAAACCACCCTGGCCTCGGTCCGGGAGTTCGCCGCCTCGGACCCGCGTATCGCCAAGGCGATGCGCGACTCCCTGGGCATGACCCGCTTTATCGGCTACCCGGGCAATTCCACCCTCCCGGACGATTTCGCGGTGGTCCACGAGGAGGTCGATGCCCTGCTGCGGGCCATGGAATCGGGTGAAATCATCCCGACCCCCCCCAGGGACAAGCTCCATTGACGGAGCCGCCCTTTCCCGCCGCGCCACTGATGATCGATGCCGCCATCGTCCTGGAGCCTTTCGGAGCCAATGATCGGCAATGGGGTGCCCGGCTGGCCGACATGGAGCCGTGGCGCACCCTCGGGGCGACCGCCGACGGTCTGCGCCGCCATCTCGTCCGTCCCGACCCTGCACTGGCGCGCTACCGGATTCTGCACGAGGCAAACGAGGCCGGCGTGATCTGCATCCGCCATCCCTGGCTGGCAGGTCCCTTCGTGGAACTGCTCGCCATCCTGGAACCCTTCCGCCGCCAGGGATTGGGTCGTGCCGTCATGGGCGGGATCCTCGCCCGCGCCGCCACCACGAGCCGCAATCTCTGGGTCACCGTCTCGGATGGCAATCCCGTTGCCCTGACATTCTATCGCCAACTGGGATTCGTCGAACTGGCACGGATTCCCGGCCTGCTCCAACCCGGTCACGACGATATCCTGCTGCGCCGCCACCCGCTGCCTGGCGCCCCGGACTGAACGCCAATGCCCACCAGCGCCGTCCCCCCCGTTCTTTCGCGCCGCATGCTGGGACGGCTCCTGCTGGGATGCGCCCTGACGCCCCTCCCTTTGCTGGCCGCCGACGGACCCCGCCCGTGCCGCCTCGACGCCCCCTATCGACCGGTGCGCCAATTCCGCAAGGACGCATCGGGTCGTCACCTCCTGGTATTGCGCGAATTCGAGCAGGAAGGCACGCAGCGACTGGTGACGCTGGATCCCGCCACCCTCGCCACCGCCATCGAGGATGCCGCCCGCCTCCCCTGGTCCGCCGACCCGCCCGCCACCTTTGCCCAGTCCCCCTATGCCCTGGCGCTCCACCGGCAGACCGCCCCTCCCCATCCCCTCATCAACGACGGCCTGCGCCGCGCCGCCCACCCCGCCGCAGGCTTCTGCCTCTCCATCGATCTTTGCCCTTCGCCCCGGCCCATGGACCACCCCCTCTTCGAGGCGCTCCTGGCCAGCCCCCTGCCCCGCCCCATCCCGGTGGCCATCGCGGTTTCCGGGGGATGGATCCGGCGCCACCCCGACGACTTCGCCTGGCTGCGCGCCCACGACCGGCCCGACGCCCTCGCCATCACCTGGATCAATCACACCCTGACCCACTTTTACGCCCGCGACCGCCGCAACGCCGACAATTTTCTCCTGGCCCCAGGCAGCGATCCCGTTTGCGAGGCCCTCTCCCTCGAATGGCTTTTGCTGCAAAACGGTGTGACGCCCACGCCGTTCTTTCGCTTTCCCGGTCTCGTCTCCAACCGGGAGTCGATCGCAACCCTCACCGACCTGGGGCTGCTGGTGGTGGGCTGCGACGCCATCATGGCGGACGGCGACCCCATCCGCGACGGCGGCATCCTCCTGCTGCACGGCAACGGCAACGAACCGCACGGCGTAAAGCGCTTCCTGCGTCTTCTCGCCGCTAACGGGACTCCGGCCCTGCTGCCCCTCGCCAGCCTGGTTTAACGAAAGACCTTGCAATTGTTCGGCATTAATGGCATTAACCTGAAATTCAGGTTTGCCGGACATCAAGGTTGGAGGATGCCATGAAACGATTGATGCAATGGTTGGGATTCGTGGTACTGATCACGTTCACCGGATGTCAGAGCCAGCCGGTCCACGAGGTGATGCTCCCCCCGGCCCCCAAGGCCAAGCCCCCCATCGTCGAGGTGATGGAGGAAGACGCACCGCCAGGCGCCAGCCTGCGCGCCGTCACCTGGCAGGAAATCCCCCCGGATGTGTTCCGGGACGAGATGCTCCATACCTGGGCCGAGGCCCTGAAACAAAGCGCGCTCTATTACCAGCGCATTCCGGCGGACCAGGAGTTCCAGTTCGGCTCCCTGCGCATCAATGCCGCACGCATGCGCGAAATCAGCCGCGAACTGGCGGACCTGGCCGCCTCCGGAGATGCCGAGGCCCTGGAACGCGCCCTGAAGGAACGCTATCGTCTGTACCGGTCGGTGGGGGGCAATTCCAAGGGCAACATCCTGGTCACCGGCTATTTCGAGCCGCTGTTGTACGGCTCCACCACCCCCTCCAAGCGCTATTTCTATCCGATCTACCGCCGCCCGCCCGAACTGGTGAATGCCGGTTCCGGAAACGGCTACCGCGTGGTGAAGGGCAAACGCGTGCCCTATTACACCCGTGCCGAAATCGACGACCCGTTCATCCGCAAACCGCCGCCCAAAGCCCCGGATCCCAAGGCGCAAGCGAAAGGCAAAACGGGCAAGAAAAAACCGGCCAATCCCGCCCCTCCGGCAGGCGCATTGGCCGGACGCGGCCTGGAACTGGTCTGGGTGGACAACGCCATCGACGCCTTCTTCCTGCACATCCAGGGTTCGGGCCGTGTCAAGATGGAGGACGGACGCATCCTGCGCATCGGCTTCGACGGGGCCAACGGACAGCCCTACAAGGCGGTCGGCCAGATTCTGATCGACGAGGGGGAGATTCCCCATCAGGAGATGACCATGCCCCGCCTGCGTCGCTGGCTGGAAGAGCATCCCCTGCAGCAGCGACGGCTCTTCTTCGCCGATCGCTCCTACGTCTTCTTCCACGAATTGAAGGGGGATGCCGTGGGCAACATCAATGTCCCCTTGACCAAAGACCGCTCGATTGCCACCGATCACCGGCTGTTTCCCCGTGGGGCGCCCGGGATTCTCTCCACCACGCTGCCCAACATGGACGCAGACGGCAAAACCGTGACCGGCTGGCGTCAGGATGTCCGTTTCGTGGTCAATCAGGACACGGGAGGCGCGATTCGCGGGCCTGGACGGGTGGATCTTTTCTTCGGCTTCGGGGAGTTGATGGAATACCAGGCCGGAGTGATGAAGCAGAACGGTTCCCGTCTCTACTTCATCGCGCCCCGTCCGGGCGTCTCATAGGAGAACCTCATGAACAACACAGTCCATTGTCGGTTTTGCAGCAAGGTGGTGACGTTCGAATTCATCGATCTCGGCACCAGCCCCATTTCCAATCGCTTTCTGCGCCCCGATCAGCAAAACGAAATGGAACCGCACTTCCCCTTGCGGGTCTACGTTTGTGACAGTTGCTTTCTGGTTCAACTGGAGATGTTCCAGACCCCGGACAATATCTTTACCGAATACGTCTATTTTTCATCGTATTCCCAAACCTGGCTGCGCCACATGGAACGCTATGCCGACATGGCCGTGGAACGGTTCGGGTTGCACCAGGCAAGCCTGGTGGTGGAGATCGCCAGCAACGACGGCTATCTGC
Source organism: Magnetococcales bacterium (assembly GCA_015231915.1). Lineage (GTDB taxonomy): Bacteria > Pseudomonadota > Magnetococcia > Magnetococcales > Magnetaquicoccaceae > Magnetaquiglobus. The sequence continues at coordinate 19,931 of JADGAR010000028.1, read as the reverse complement.
TCCGCTACCTGATGGACAAGGGCATTCCGGTCCTGGGGGTGGAACCGGCGCGCAATGTGGCGGAAGTGGCCATGGCCAAGGGCATTCCCACCCACATGGATTTCTTCGGCGTGGAAACCGCCCGCCAGCTGGTGGCGCGTGGCGTTCGCCCCGACCTGCTGATCGGCAACAACGTCCTGGCCCACGTCCCCAACCTCAACGACTTCGTGGCCGGCATGAAGATCCTGCTCAAACCCGGCGGCACGATCACCATGGAGTTCCCTCACCTGCTGCGCATGGTGGAGGGAAAACAGTTCGACACCATCTATCACGAACATTTTTCTTATTTTTCCCTGCTGACCGCGCAACGGATTTTCGCCCATCACGGCTTGCGGATCTTCGACATCGAGGAACTGCCCACCCACGGCGGCTCGCTGCGCATCTACGCGGCCCACATCGAAGAAGAGGAGAGGCTCCCCACCAGCCGGATGCGCGCCCTGGCGGCACTGGAACATGAGCAGGGATGGGAACGGATGGAAAGCTACACCACCTTCCGGGAGCAGGTCTTGCAGATCAAACTCGATTTGCTGAAATTTCTGATCAGGGCACACGAGGAAGGACGCAGCGTGGTGGGTTACGGCGCACCGGCCAAGGGGAACACCCTGCTCAACTTCTGCGGCATCCGGCCCGATCTGCTGCCCTTCACGGTGGATATCAGCCCCCACAAGCAGGGGATGTTCCTGCCCGGCAACCGCATCCCGATCCATGCCCCTGCGAGGATCGACACCGTGCGCCCGGATTATCTGCTGATCCTCCCCTGGAACATTCAAGACGAAATCATGGAACAAATGGCGCACATCCGCGAGTGGGGAGGCCGTTTCGTCATTCCGGTGCCCGAATTGCGAATCCTCTGATGCCTACGGGAGATGCCGCATGAAAGCGGAATATCAGGCTCGCACCATGGACCCGCAAAAAAGAACCGACCTGGGGCAGGTCCTGCCCCTGGCAACCCCGTTCGTGGTGATGGTCGATCCGGCGAGCCACTGCAACTATCGCTGCCGCTTCTGCGCCACCGGCAACCGGGAGTTGATCGCGGCAACGGGGCGTTACCAGGGACCGATGGATTTAGGCCTGTTCCGCAAGATCGTCGATGACCTGCAGGAGTTTCCCGAACCGATCCGCGTCCTGCGTTTCTACAAGGAGGGCGAACCGCTCCTCAACCGCCACCTTCCGGAGATGATCCGCTACGCCAGGGAGAGCGACCGGGTGGGCAGGATCGACATGACCACCAACGGTTCGCTCTTTTCGCCCAAACTCAACGAACGGCTGATCGCTGCCGGAATCGACCAGATCAACATTTCGGTCAACGGGGTCAACGACGCCCAGTTCCTGAAATACGTCAGGACCCGGACCCGGTTTTCCAAATATGTCGAAAACATTCGTCACCTCTACGCCATACGCGGCAAGTGCGAGATCTACATCAAGGCGATTCAGGAGAATCTCTCGGAGGAGGATCAACAGCGGTTTCTGGAGATTTTCGGAGAGATCGCGGATCGCATCTTTTTCGAACACATCTCCCCGGCCTGGCCGGGCTTCGCGTTCGAAGAGATGCCGATGAACTTCACCATCGGCCATTACGGCCAGGAGGTGCTGGAACGAAAGGTCTGTCCCTATTTCTTCTACCTGACCGTGATCAATTCCGATGGCACGGTGAGCCTGTGCGTGCAGGACTGGGCGCGCAAACTGGTGATCGGCGACGTGCGGGAGGAGTCGTTGCAGAAGATCTGGGAGGGACAGCGCATCACCGCCCACCGGCTGGCCCATCTGGAGGGACGGCGCAAGGAGGATCCGACCTGCGCCATCTGTCAGGTGATGTCGTATGGGGTGCTGGACAACATCGACGCCAATGCGGACGATATCAGGAAACGTCTGCTCGCCAGGCAGACGCCATGAAGCTTTTGATCGTCGGCGGCACGGGCAACATCAGTTGGCGCTCGGCCCAGGCCGCCCTGGCTGCGGGATGGGAGGTGACCCTCCTGAACCGGGGCGCGCCGGCCAGAATTCGCCGTCTTGCCCCGCCCGGTTGCCGGGTGCTCTTCGCGGACATCCGCGACCCGGCTGCCGTCTTCGCCCGCCTGGAGGGGCAATGCTTCGACGTGGTGCTCGACGTTCTCTGTTACAACGCCCCGCAGGCCACGCAGGTCCTCGACTATTTCGCCGGACGGACCGGTCATTATCTGTTCGTCAGCACCACCGGGATGTACGACCGGACGCGGGCCAGGCTCCCCTTCACCGAGGATGCTGACCTGCTGACCCACGGCTGGCCCTATGCCGTCGGCAAACGCCAGGCCGAGGAGGTGTTGCTCGCCGCCTGGCGGGAGCGGGGCTTTCCCGTCACCGTGGTGCGCGCGGCCCACACCTACGACACCATTGTCCCGGTGGCGGTGGGCGACCCGGACTGGACCATTCCCTGGCGCATGCAAAACCGCCGTCCCATCCTGCTGCATGGCGATGGCACCACCTTGTGGACCCTGACCCACTCCAGCGACTTCGCCCGTGGGGTGATGGGGTTGTACGGCAATCCCGACAGCTTCGGAGAGGTCTTCCACATCACCTCCGACGAGGTCCTGACCTGGCGTGAGATCACCCTGGCCCTGGCCAGAGCACTGGAAGTGGCCCCTCCCGATTTGCGCTATCGCACCAGCGCCGACATCGCCGCCGCCTCTGTGCGCCTGGGGGAAGTGATCCTGTGGCACAAGATGTGGTGCGACCTGTACGACAACAGCAAGATCAAACGGTTCTGTCCCGACTGGCGGGCCGAGGTCACCCTGGAGCAGGGGCTGGCGGAACTGGTGGGGTATTTCCGCAGCGATCCGCGTCTGCTGCTCCCCAACGACGAGGTCAACCGCCTGCTGGACACCCTGTGCGCCCAGGCGCCCTCATAAGAGGCACGCCCGATCCTTTTCATTTCCGCACGCGCAACATGAGTACCAGGTCGGACAGCAGCAGGATCCTGCCGGCCTCGACCCCTGCCTGCAACAGCGTCGCGCGCCCCTCGGCCTGATCGGTGAGATAGAGCGCCTCCCCGCGATCCGCAGCGGACGCGGCCTCCGTCAGCGCCCGCGCCTCCACCGACAGCTGGGGGGCGACCCTCGTGAAATGCCCCAGCCAGTATTCGACATGAGGCACCTCGCACAACACCACCCGCCGGGTGCCGGTGACGATTTGGCACAACCGCTCCAGGGTCTGCACCACCGCCCCGCCCACCACCTCGTGATCCGCCTTGCGGATCAACTCCCGATCGGCATCGTGCTTGACCCACAACGACCAGCGTTTCAGAAACTCGACCGCACCGGTGTAATTCCCCTGCTGCTGGGCCACCCGCGAAGCCACGCTGATCCGCCCGATCACGAAGTCGTTGATCACGTCCAGCATCACCGGACGGTTGCCGGGCGTGAACTCCTCCAGCCCCACGTTGGCCAGCGCCTGGGCCACCGCCAGTTCGATCCCGGCCCGGTATTGATCCGTAAGGCTGGTCACCTGCACCAATCCCACATTCGTAAGATTGGCGGCAGGGGTCTTCAACGGGGTGTAGAGCACCACCCGGTAGAGGGTGTTGTCATGAAAACGGATCTGGCCGTACCGCAAGGCCTGCAAGGGCCAGATGAAACAGGGGTAGACCGTCGGAGACTCGAACAGCATCGGGGAGTACTCCAGGGTGCGATAGACGGCGAACTCGGGGATGACGCGCCGATCCATGAAAAAATTGAACAACTCGACGCTATCCTCGCGGCGATAGATGCGGGGCGCGTCGATTCCATAGGTATTGCCATGATCGGTCCCCGTGGCATCATTCCACATCAAAGGCGAGGCGTAACTGGCGATCAGTTCGGGGTGGCTTTCCAGCAACTCGAGTTCGGCGAGCAGTGCCTGGGGCAGGATGTAGTCGTCGTCCGACAAGGCGATGGAATAACGGCCACGGGCCAGCCGCATGGCGGAAATCCAGTGGGTGGGCTGGGTCAGATTGCGCGACTGACGCACATAACGAAACCAGGGGAAGAGCGCCCCCTTGGCCCGCGCAGCCTCTCCGGTCGCGTCGTCCGAGGCATTGTCCGAGACGATGATCTCGATGGGAACGCCGGCCTCCAGGGTCCATTGCAGGCTGTCCAGGGTGTGGGCGAGCAGGAGATGGCGGTTGTAGGTGGGGATGCAGATGGTCAGCATGATGGCGGGAGGTTCCGACACCGGTTGCGGGGGCGGCAAGACCGCAAAAAGCGGCGTCACGGAACCATCGGGATTCACGGAGAGGAGCGCGGCCTGGTCGGCGGGCGGCGCAACCACAGGGCGGTGCCCAGGACCGAAGAGGCGCCGATCCAGACCCCCCATCAGCCGGTCGTTGCCGTAATGGGCCATGGCAAAGGCGTGACCGCGCTGCCGGATCGCTTCCGCTTCCTGCGGGCGTTCGGTCACGAAGCGGGCCAGGGCGGCCAGTTCCGCGAGGTTCGCGAACTCCAGGTAGTGTTCTCCGGCCATGAAGCGGCGATCCATCTGGGGCGAGGACTCCTGAATCAGGAGCGCGCCGCTCGCCAGGGAGTCGAAGGCATGCCGGGTGATGGTACGGCTCTGATCGCCACGCAGGGTAAAACGCACATGACAAGAGGCATCGCTCAACGTGATGACCGATTGCCCGCGCCGGGTCAATTCCCCGAGCAGATCGGCCCGGTAGCTGGCGAGATTGCGCTTGATCGGCACGCCAAGATCCTCGGCGGCGCAAACCCAACCCATGTGCAGCCAGTTCTGCGCGTCCAGGGGTTCCCCGACCAGCAGCATGCGCGGTCCCAGCGGTTCGCCGAGCACCTCGCCCTGGCGCATGGTGGGCATGGGCATGAAAAGCGTCTTGCCGGACAGTTCCGGGTGGCGCCAGGCCGGGGCATCGGGGTCATCCACGCTCCAGAGGGCGTCGAGCCGGGCTGCGGAGTCGCGCAGCGGTTGTGCATCGCCGACCCAGGGATCGGGGTGGCACCCCACCACCCTGAGTTCCGGGTTTTCGGCGCGCAGTTGATCGATCATGGCGGTGCGCAACTGCCGGGAGTCGAGGAGCAGGGCGTCATCGAGGAGCAGGATGTCGGCCCGCTGGGCACGACACACCGATACGATCTCCTGGAAGAGCGGCATCCGGTCCCCGGCCAGGGCTTGGGGTCGGAGAGGCAGAAGGGTGGCTTGCCAGCCGTAGACCTGCATGGCCTCGACCAGACGCACGCCGTCGTGGACCAGGAGGTGATGATCGCGGGGTCCTCCGGGACGAAACGCCACCACTGCGCAACGGGGGCGACGGGGCGTATCCGGGCCGGGGAGCGGCAGGGAGAGAGGCGCGAACCGCGCCTGGCCGCGTTGCCGCATATCGTCGAGAAAGGTGGGAGAAAGGGGCGCATGAGGGTCGAAAATGGTGCGCAGAAAGGGGACATCGGCCCGCAGGATCGCAAGCAACCGCATCGCCGTGGTGGCGTTGCCGTGTTTCACGGCCTCGGTCAGCAGGGGGGTCATCACCGGGATGACGATCTGCCGGTAGGTATTCTCCTGCTGTTCCGGGGTCAACTGGTCGGCCAGGGTGGCGAGGTTGGCCATCCCACGCCGTTCCTCGTCGGCATTGTCGTACACCACCCCGCCGATGGCCAGGGTCAGGGCGATAAGCTGGTGCTGATACCCCTGATTGGCCAGGAACATGGCCAGGACATAGGCGGACTGGAGACGATTGCGAGAGAGCAGGTGGTAGGCAGCCGACAGGATCGCGAAGTGATCCTTGGGACCCTCCTGAATGAAGGAGAGCAGCCCCTCCCGGTTGTCATCCGCATCCAGTTGCAGAATGGTCTGAATGGTCGTATCCGGCATGGCGAACACCCCTCCTCGTCGGGCATCGGCGGACAAATTTTTTGATAAACCCGAAGAACATGATAGCGTTCCGGGCAAAAGTCAAAGGAAATGTCATACCGGCGCGCACGACAGGTTCCGCAACTCCGCCAGCGCGATGACCCGCTCCGCAGCCAACCCGCCATCACGCACCAACCACTCCCGCACCTCCTCGTGGTCCGTGCAACAGACGCCCTCCGCCCGTGCCGGATCGGCCAGGATCGCCGCGCGATCCTGAATCCGCAGACCGATGTGGGGCGCCATGCTGCGGATTGCGCCCAGCAGCACCAGCGCCTCCTCCACCTCGCACAAGACCAGCCACCGGCTTCCGGCCATGCCAGCGAACCGTTCCACCACCGCTCGGGCCAACCCATCGACAACTCCGGGCAACCGGTCAGGGCCGTACCGTTCCCGCGCGCATGCCTGACCCTGCCGGCGGATCGCTTCCGCCTCCTCCGGATGTTCCCGGATGAAACGGGCGATGGCGCGCAACTGCCCCAGAGTGGAAAACTCCAGATAATGCACCCCGGGCGTAAAATCACGGTGCATCTCCTCCGCATACTCCTGCACCAGCAACGCCCCTTGCCGCATCGACTCGACCCCCTGCCCGGAAAGGACGCGGGCCTGACCGGGCCGACTGGTGAAACGGATGTGGCACGCAGTCAGGCCCGGCGTCGGGTTGCGCTCGATGGGCACCCCGCATGCCACTGCCGCGTAATACCAAAAAACCTGCAAAAAATTCTCCTCGCCCAACCACTCCCCGGCCCATGACATCCCTGGCCCCGCAGGCGGATCCGGCTCCGGCTCGGTCCCCGGATCGAAAATCTCACGCCAACGGGGCACATCCGCCTTGAAGATCTCCAGCAATTTCAGGATGCGCCCGGTATCTTGCCCGCGCAGGCATTCGCCCAGCAACTCCTTCATCACCGGCACGATGATCTGCGTATAGGTGCCGTCCTGTTGCTCGGGGGTCAACCGGTCGGCCAACAGGGCGAGATCGGCCATGCCGAGTGTTTCCATCTCCGGCTGGTCAAAAACCACCCCGCCGATGGCCAAAGCCAGGGAGATGATCTGATGCCGAAAACCGCCAGATTGCAAATGGCTGGCCAACACCAGGGCCGGCGCATAATGGCGCAAGGCGAGCAGATGATACAGGATGGTGAGAAGTTGATTGGGATCGCCCGGCGTGGTCCGAACATAATCCAACAGCCCGGAATGATTTTTTTCATTAATAAGACGAACAATCGTCTCAAGAGATTCCGACATGACCATTCCGCCTCGTCAGGTTGCCGGCCAGACGTTGCAGTTGCGCATCCTCGTGGAAATATCGCAAATAATGAAAAATGGAGCTTTTAGACTTCTCGAACAAAAACGGGGGCAAGAAAGCGCACGGCCCATCACCGAAACAGTCGGCATAGCGCCCGGCACAGGAGAGAAACCACGCCCCAGGGGAGGTCCCGATCACCGGGCGAAAATCGAAGGCACGCTTGGGCATGGCGAGCACCCTGGCGTAACTATCGCTCAGGCGGCGTTCGGTCTCCTCCAGGGCGAAGAGCCGTCTGACCTCCCCGGCCCCGGTGCGGCTCATGCGCAGACGCTCTTCCGGGTGATCGTGCAGCCATGCCACGGCCTGGGCGAATCCATCGGGGTCGGCGACGATCAGGCCGGTCTCGCCGTGCCGCACGATGGTCTTTTCCACCGGATTGTCCAGCACGATGGGTACGACCCCGCAGGCCATGGCCTCCAGCAGGGCATTCTCCGTGGTGCCGTAGTGCAGGGGAGAGAGCAGATAGATGAAAAGATCCATCCCGCGCAACGCCAGATCCGGGCGATCGGTGAAACCGTGGATGCGCACCCTCCCGGAGGCCAGGCGCACCAGATCCGGATTGGAATCCGCGTCGCCAAAAAAATCGACGGCAAAGCCCGGCAGATCCACCGCGCCAAGGAAACGCAGGATCTCCGGGTGCAATTTGGCGAAATTCAGGGTGCCCAGATAACCGCAACGCAACGGCCCGGAGGTGACCTCGCGAGGAACCGGCGGGAAGTCGTCGAACCCCCCGGAGCTGTGTACCACCTCGACCAGATTGCCAAACCGGGCATGTTCGGGCCGCATGGAAAGAGGCGTGGTGAACAAAAAGGCGTGAGGCATGGCGATCAACGCCTCCGGAATTGCCGGATAGTGCATCCCGGAGGTATGGCTCCACATCACCAGTCGCATGTCGATGGCATGGACCCCCGCCAGCCAGGAGGCGGTCAGGGGGTGGTTCCACCACTCGGCCTGCACCACATCGGCGGCCCGGATCTCCTCTTCCAGTTCCCGGTTGTCCAGAGCGATGCGCACCGACACGCCGGCCTCACGCAGGATTTCGACATAACGGCTCTTTTCCGGCGCCTCCAGGCAGACGAAGCGCTCCTCCACAGGGGAGTTCTGCCGGCGACGCAGGGCCGCCACGCTGGACAGCACCCGGCCCACCCCTCCCCCCAGGTGGGGCACGACATGCAGCAGCCGAAAGTCACCACCCATCGCTCACCCGCGCCGCGCCTGGATCCTGGCCAGCAACTCGGCGGCATAGGGATCGATGTTGTCGGGAAGACAGTGACTCAACTGCCCGCAGGCGCCACAGGTGGGATTCTGCCGGCGCGCGCCGGAGAGATTGGCCACCCGGTGCGCATGGAGTTCCGCGCCGTTCCAGATGTCGCTCAGGCTCTGGGTGCGGGCGTCGCCCACGATCAGTTTCCTGGCCCAGTCGAGAAAACAGAGGCTCACCGTGCCATCCGAATTGATCGACAGGGAATAGAAGATGTAAGGACAGGTGTCCACCTGGCCGATGGGGTTGTCGTAGATCCCCTTGCGAATCTCGATGCCGGTGCGCTCCTCCACGTCGAACTCCGGCCAGCAGGGGGCGAAATTCTCGATGAAGATCCGGTCGCAGATGTCGCCGAACAGCTCGAAAAAGCGCTTTTTGTCATCCTCGCTCAACATGTCGCCGGAGGTCTTGACCACGATCTCGCAGTTGCCGCGATTTTCATAGAGAAAGCGCACCTTCCCGACATATTTGTTGATATTAACTTTTGTTTTAGTGAATTTGAGAAACTGCTCGTCCGTCAAGCCGTCCACCGAGATGTTGATCTTGTCGAGACCCGCCTCGATCAGGGCCAGCGAAAGCTCAGGCGTCAGGGGTTCGCCGTTGGTGGTGGTATCGATGTAGTTGACCCGACCGCTCGCCTTGGCATAACGGATCATGTCGGGCATTTTCTTGTTGAGCAGCGGCTCCCCTTCCTTGTAGAGTCGCAGCACCTTGAGGGGATGCTCGAAGGCGGCAAGGTCGTCGATCACCTTGCGATAGAGATCCCAATCCATGCGCCCCTGCCAGCGCCCGGTGGCGGCGATCAGTTCCTTGTCGCCGGTGGGGCAGAAATCACAACGAAAATTGCAGATGCTGGCCGGGTCCACGTACAGAATATACGGCGTGGAGAGGGGAATGACGGTCTGCAAGGGGGTCCGTCCTTCCAGATTGATCCTGGGTATGATCTTGGCCTTCATGCATGACCCCTATTTTTTGCTTCATGGATACACCAACTCACATTAAAATACCAGCCCGTCCCCCCCATGGTCAAGTGCGCGCACCCGCGCCACGGTTTCGCCTTTGACTTTTGTCCCGCGCCAGGGGATCATGCCCGCATCGAATGCTGCAACCACTCATGCGTCATCTTTTCAAACAAGGAGGCGATGATCGTCCGATGCCGCCGGTCTGCCTGATCACCGGGGCCACCGGTTATGTCGGTTCCCGGCTGGCCAGGGCGCTGATGGGCTGGGGATGGACCGTCCATGCCGTGGTGCGCCGCATGGCGCCCCTCCCCGCCGGGGTGACTGCCCACCTCCATGACGGCACCACCGAGGGGCTGGGCAGCCTGCTGGAAAGGGTGCGGCCAGAGGTGGTGTTGCATCTGGCAGCGGTCACCACGGCCCAGCATCGCCAGGCCGATGTCACCCCCATGGTGGAGGCCAATCTGTTGTTCGCCACGCAACTGCTCGAGGCCATGGCCCGTCACGGGGTGACGCGACTGGTCAATACCGGCTCGTTCTGGCAACACCACGACAACCGGGATTACGGTCCGGTCAATCTCTACGCCGCCACCAAGCAGGCCTTCGAAGAGATCGTCACCTACTACGTGGAGGCCTTCGGGATGCGGGCGATCACCCTGCATCTTTCCAACACCTACGGACCCGACGACCCGCGCCGGATGCTGTTCGCGCTGCTCGCCGGTCTGAAGAGCGACAGCCCGCAACTGGCCATGTCCCCCGGCGAACAGAAAATCGATCTGATTCACATCGATGACGTGACCAGCGCCTTCCGGGTGGCCGCCGAACGGTTGCTGGCCGGCCAGGGGATCGGTCACGAGCGGTTTGCCGTCTCTTCCGGGCAGGCGGTGCGGATCAAGGATCTGGTGCGCATGATCGAGGATTGCACCGGACGCCGATTGCCCGTGCTTTGGGGAGGACGCCCCTATCACCCGCGCGAGATGATGCAACCCTGGGACAAAGGCGAACGCCTGCCCGGCTGGTCTCCGGAGGTGAGCCTGGCGGAAGGCATTGTCCGCAGCCTGCCGGACGATCCGAAAATCGACCGATGAGCGCCATGCCGGAACCGGATGAGTTGCACCGGCTGATCGGCCTGTTTTCCGCAGGGCGGCTCGCCGATGCGGAAACCCTGGCCAGGTTCTTGACCGAACGGTTTCCCGACTGCGCATTCTGTTGGAATGCCCTGGGCAACGCCATCCTGCAGCGGGGCGGCGACGGGGAGGCCGAGGCCTGTTTCCACCGGACACTGCGCCTCCAGCCGGATTTCGCCGAGGCCGGTTTCCAGCTTGGAAATCTGCTGCTGGCGCAAGAGCGGTACGAGGAGGCCGAAACCGCCTTGCGGGAGACGATCCGGGCGCGCCCGGAGTGGGCCGAGGCCCATTCCAACCTGGGGGTGGCGCTGCTGCAGCGGCACCTCCCGGAAGCCGCCGAGGCCGCCTTCCGGGAGGCGCTCCGGCTGAAGCCGGATGGCGTCGAGGCCCTTTACAACCTGGGATGCCTGCTCCACCGTGAACACAAACGACCGGATGAGGCGGAAAGCGCATTCCGGCAGGCTTTGCACGCCCAACCCGATCATGTGGCCGCCTGGGTCCGCCTGGGGAGGGTCTTGCTGGAACAAAAACGCACCGCCGAGGCCGAGTCCGCCTGCCGGGAGGCGCTCGGCATCCGGCCCGGCCATGCGGAGGCCTGCAACCTGCTGGGGCTGACCCTGATGGAACAGCGGCGTTTTCCCGAGGCCGAGCAGGCCTTGCGGGAAGCGATTCGCCTGCAACCGGAACTGGCCGAAACGCACAACAATCTGGGGCTTTTGTACCAGTCGCAAGGACGCATGGCTGAGGCCGAGACGGCCTTTCGGGAGGCGATCCGGCGACAACCGGAACTGGCCGACGCCTGCCTTGGCCTGGGTCTGTTTCTGTTGCGCTGCGGACGGTTCGCCGAGGGCTGGCCCTGGTTCGAATACCGGTCGCATCCGGGCTTGCGCCACCGCCTGGTGACCCCGCCGGACCTCCCTTTGCCCCCCTGGAGGGGCGAGTCGCTGGCGGGAAAAAGGCTGCTGGTGGTCAAGGAACAGGGATTTGGCGACATGCTGCAATTCTGCCGCTTCTTGCCCGCGTTGCTGCGCCAGGGGGTGGCAATGGTCCGGTTCGTCTGTCATGCCTCTCTCGAACGACTGTGCAAAGGCCTGGAGCAGGAGGGCTTGAGCGTCTCGACCCACTTCCCGGAGACCTGCGAGTATGACTATTGGTCATTGCTGATGAGTCTGCCTGCTCATCTGCCTCTGGGCAATGATCTCATGGCGTCAACGATTCCCTATTTGCGTGCCGCGCCGGAGGATATCGCCCTCTGGCGCGGTCTGCTGCCGGAGGCGGGATTCCGCATCGGGCTGGCCTGGAAGGGGAATGCGAGTCACGGGAACGATGTCAACCGTTCTTTGCCTGGGCTGGAGGTGCTGGCGCCCTTGTGGAGGGTGCCGGGGGTCGGATTCGTCGGTTTGCAGAAAGGGGGGGTGGAGGCCAAGACGCCTCCGCAAGGGCAGCCCCTGGTGGATCTGGGCAACCGGGTGCGGGATTTCGCCGACACGGCGGCGATCATCGCGCAACTGGATCTGGTGATCTGCGTGGATACGGCCATCGCCCATCTGAGCGGGGCATTGGGCAAACGGTGCTGGTTGATGTTGCCGTGCATCGGTATCGACTGGCGCTGGGGAGAGGCGCACACGGAATCGCCGTGGTATCCTGGGGTGATGCGCCTGTTCCGTCAGCGCCAACCCGGCGACTGGGCCGAGGTGGTCGAGGAGATGCGCGCCGCGTTGGCGCACGAGCGATCACAAACGGTTGCGTTTGCGAAACACCAGGATCGGCAACAGGGTGATGATCCCGCCGCCGATCACCATGCGCATGCCGATGATGGCGGACTCCTCGGTGCTGGCCGCGCCGGAGACGTAGGGAGGCAGGAGATAATAGAGATACCCGCTCACCATGAGGCCGATGCCGACCCCGTAACAAAGCAAACGCAACATGTTCCCCCCTCCCCTCGCAGGTTTACCCCGGTTTGATTTCCGCCCTGCCCAGCCGCTCCAGATCCTCCTGATACCGTTCGTCGAGCCAGGCGCTCAAGCTCACGGCGAATTCCAGATTGCCGGGACGCCTGGGGATCTCGCCATGCACCTTTTGCACCAGATGCAAGGCCACGCTGAGAAACCCCTCCTCGGCGAACTGGTCGGTGATGAGTTGCAAAAAGGCCAGATCGCTGCGGATGCGCGCCACCTCAGCCGGTTTGCCCGGCAATTGACCGTCCAGGGCCGCCAGGAGGGGTGCATGCCATGCCGGATGGGTGGCCACCACCGCCTGTCGCCAGACGAAGAGCCGCAACGGGGGATAATGGCGCCGCAGGAGATGCCGCACGATCACCTGGTGGGACGCCACCCCCAGGGCGGCGAAAAAGGTTTCGTCCGGCCCGGAGTTCACCGCCAGCAGCGCCTCCCCGGCCACTTCCCGCACCGTCCGCCGCGTCCGGCGTCCCAGGTTGCCCAGCCATTCGCTCTCCAGGGTGGCGGCGGTGATCATGATGCATACAATAGCGAGCAGATGACAACCGATGCCGCCACCCCGGCCAGGTCGCCCAGCAGGGCGGCGGCCAGGGTGTGGCGGATGCGGCGGATGCGAATGGCGCCATAATAGACTGCCAAAATATAAAAAGTCGTCTCCGAGGAGCCTTGCAGGGTGCTGGTCAGCATCCCGATGTAGCCGTCGGGACCAATGGCCGGATTTTGCAACAGGGAGGCCAGATACCCCTGCGCCCCGGAGCCGGACAGCGGACGCAAAATGGCCATGGTCAGGGCATCTGCGGGCAGACCGATGGCAGCGGTGAACGGTCCCAGCAGACCGGTGAAGGCCCCCAACGCCCCGCTCACCCGCAACATCCCCACTGCCGTCAGGATCGCCACCAGATAGGGGATGATCCGCACCCCCACCTCGAACCCTTCCCGCGCCCCCTCCACGAACACCTCGTAGACCAACACCCCGCGCCACCAGCCAAAGGCCAACATCCCCACCATGATTCCGGGCAAGACCCATGGCGAAATGGCACGCCCGTAAACGATGGCCAATGGAATCAGCCCGATCAACGCCAACAGCGCCACCACCGAGACCCACCCCGGATACCCCCCTTCCACCACCAGGGAGGGATCACGCTCCACGGGCATGGATGCCCCCTCCGGCGCGCCGGCTTCCGGCAGGTCGGAAGGAAAAAACCTCTGCAACCACTTGGCGGCCACAATCGCCACCGTGGTGGAAAAAAAGGTGGCAAACAACGTGGTGGACAAGATCGCCGCCGGATCGGCGGAACCCGCCGAGGCCCGCAAGGCGATCACGCTGGTCGGCACCAGCGTGACGCTGGAGGTGTTGATGGCCAGAAACAACGCCATGGCGTTGGTGGCGCATCCGGGCCGGGGATTGAGCCGGTCCAGTTCCTTCATGGCGCGAATCCCGAACGGGGTCGCCGCATTGCCAAGGCCCAGGGCGTTGGCCGACAGATTCAGGATCATCGCCCCCATCGCCGGATGGTCCGCCGGAACTTCGGGAAACAGACGCACCATCATGGGCCGGATCAACCGCGCCAGAATGGTGAGCAATCCCCCCGCCTCCGCCACCTTCATCAGCCCCAAAAACAACGCCATCACCCCCACCATCCCGATGGAGAGGGTCACGGAGCCGGAAGCGGCCTCCACCATGCCGTTGGTCAACGCCTGCATGGGGGCGTCGCCGCCATCGCCCGGCGTCCACGCGATCTGCCGAACCGCGCTCACGCCGAAGGCGATGGCGACCATGGCGAAAAAAAACAGATTCACCCGCCGCTACCCCTCCCCGCGCACACCGGGCCGGAGATGCCGTCAGAAGGTCTCGAACTCATCGTCAGTGGCCTGTTTGGGGGCGGGCAACGCCTTGGCGGACGCAACGGCGCCCTGCTTTTTGACGACCACCGGCGCCTCCAGGCGCGGCTCGCGACGCACGGCAGGCAGCGCAACCCGCCCTGACGCCTCCCGCCCGGAGTTGCCGATCTTGAAGAACGCCATGCTCTGCCGCAACAAAGCGGCCTGACCGGACAACTCGTCGGCGGTGGCCGCCATCTCCTCGCTTGCCCCGGCATTGCGCTGAATCACATGATCCAACTGCTGAATCGCGTTGTTGATCTGGGTGGCGCCCTGATTCTGCTCCACGCTGGAGGAGGCGATCTCCTGCACCAACTCCGAGGTGCGCTGAATGTCCGGGACCAGCTTGCTCATGATCTGTCCGGTCCGCTCCGCCACCTCCACGCTGGAGGCGGAAAGATGGCCGATCTCGCCCGCAGCGGTCTGACTGCGCTCTGCCAGTTTTCTCACCTCGGCGGCCACCACTGCGAACCCCTTGCCGTGCTCTCCGGCCCGGGCGGCCTCGATCGCCGCGTTCAAGGCCAACAGATTGGTCTGGCGCGCGATCTCCTCGATGATGGAAATCTTGCTGGCGATCTCCCGCATGGCCGCCACTGCCTCGGTCACCGACTTCCCCCCCTCCAGGGCGTCACGGGCGGCCTGGGTGGCGATCTTCTCGGTGGTCTGGGCATTGTCGGTGTTGTGCTGAATGTTGGAAACCATCTCCTCCATGGCCGAAGAGGTCTCCTCGATGGAGGCGGCCTGTTCGGTGGCCCCCGTGGAGAGGTTCTGGGCGTTGGAAGACAACTCCTGGCTGCCATTGGCCACGGTCTCGGCGGCCTGGATCACCTCCTCCACCACCACCCGCAAATGGGCAACCATGTTGTTGAGCGCCAGCGCCATGCGCCCGGCCTCATCCTTGCGGTTCGCATCGCAATCGCAAACTGCGGTCAAATCCCCGTTCGCCACCTTTTCGGCGAAGTGGAGACTGACCAGTATTGGCCGGGTGATGGAACGGCTGATCCACAACGCCAGCAACAACCCGATGACGATGGCTGCCAGGGCCACCATCACCACCACGCCGCGCACGTTGCGGGCGTTGCCGAGCATCTGCTGCTCGGACAGGATGTGTTCCTCGGTGAGCTTGTTCATCTCGTGAAACTGCTTCTTCACTGCGGCCAGATGGACCTGGGTCTCCTCGGAGAAGATCTTTTCGGCCTGACTCTTGCCATCCAGGTTCTTTCTCGCCCGCTCCTGCATTTTCGCCAGCACGCCGCGCACCTTGCCCAGGGCCGGCACCACCTCCTCCTGATAACGCTTGCCCGCCAGGGCGTGATCCCCGGTCACCAGCGCGGCCTTGATTCCCTCCCCGGCCTTGTGCAGCTTGCGGTGTTCCGGGTCCATCTCATCCAGCATCCGCCCCAGTTCCGCGTCCGAGGCGCGCATCTTTTTCCCCTCCTCGCCGAACATGAACTTTCCCAATCCGCACTTGGTGGGATCGAGCTGCACGGTCAGATCCTTCTGGCCTTGCAGGATGCTGTCCTGCACCTTGCCCGACCAGACCAGGTGATCCACCTCGCGCTGGACGAGAAACTCCGGCAACCCCATGTCGGCCCGTTTGAACACCTCGTTGATCTTGCGCGCAGTGGCATGCAACAGCTTGTGCGGCTCCTCCACGGCGGCCAGGACCGTCTGCAGGGCCGGGACCAGCGCTTCCGCGTGCCTGCGTCCCTCGCCATAAAACCACTTGCCGAACGCGCACTGGGTGTGATCCAACTGCACGCCGATCTCGGTGATCTTCTCGTCGTTGATGAAGGCGCCCACCCGGTTGGCCCAGTTGAGATGATCCACCTCGCGCTGCAGGATCTCGCCCCGCAGCTTGTTCCCCTCCACCACCTGCATCCCTTCATCCACCATGCGGGTCATCCCCATCAGGGACCACCCCGCCACCCCAATCAGCGACAGCAGGACCACGCCGATACCGGTCAGGATTTTTTTGCCAAGGCTCAGATTGTTCCACATGCTGATTACCCTCCCTCATTGTGCATAAGGCGCAGTCCACTTCTGCGCAGTGAAGACCTCGAAACGGGCGTTTTCCTTCCAGGCGTCGCCGGGCAGACCCGCCTTGATGGCGAGTTGCGTCAAGGTCTGCTCCCGGTTCCAACCCTGTTCCGGGGCCACCTCCGGCAGGAAGACGGCGTTACGTCCCATTTTGCTCAAGGTCATGCCATGGCGTCCCACCTCGATTTCCCGAAAGGAGTCCACCGGGGTCAGCGGACTCAGGACGCTCACTTCCAGGTTCAGCCCCGGCAACTCATCCGGGCCGACCGGACGGAAACGGTGATCCCGCAAGGCGGCATTCACCGCGTTCTCCACCACCGCTTCGTACAACGGCTTGACGGGGGCGATGTAACCGATGCAACCCCGCAGATCCTCCCCCCGTTTCAGGGTGACGAAGGCCCCGCGCGGCTGTTTCAGCGCCTCGGGCAAGGTCAGCCCGGCGACCACGGCCTGGGCGGTGACCGCCTCCGGCCCGCGGGTGACCGCCAGTTGCAACGCCTGACGCGCCAGTCCATGCAACTGCGTCATCTCCTCCTGCGTCAACTCCCCGTGGGTTGCGCCGGCCAGGGGATGCGCGGAGACGAACCAGGCGGCCAGATAACCCACCGAATTGGGATTCTCCCGCGTCACCGGCCCGCTGGTGGCCATGCCGGCCAGCGTGGCGGTCAACTCCCGTCCGGACAGTTGCAAAAAGACCATCATCGGCCCAAAGGCGCAGGCGGTGATCCCGGTGCGTTCCCGATAGGCGTACAATCCCTTGGCATCCGCGCGCTCGATCCGCTCCCAGGCCCCCAGATCCAGTTGCTTGAGACGTTCTGCGGCCTTGTCGTCCGGGGGAAAGGGCAGATAGCCGTAATTGGGACCATAATGGGTCCAATCCCCGGACAGAACCAGCAGGGTCTCCCCGGAAAGCAGGGGCCGCAACGCTGCCGCCGCCCTGGCGAATCCCGCCGCGTCCGCATGTCCCACCAGCACGGGCACCAGTTGCCAGCCCGGCTCCAGCGCGACCTGCAACCAGGGGAGTTGCATCTCCAGGCTGTGCTCGTTGCGGTCCACTCCGGGGACCACCCGAACCCCCTCTGCGCGGCGCAACTGGCGGATCGCCTCGCCATCCAGGGGGATCTCCCCCAACGGAGTCGCGAAATGGGTGGCGTCCGACACGGCCAGACCCGCGAAATCCCCATGATGGGACGGCCCCATCACCACCACCCGTTTGAACCGCTTGCCCACCAGGGGCTTGAAGCCCAGGGCGGCGGTCGGGCCACTGAAACGGTAGCCGGCGTGGGGGACCAGCACGGCCCGCACATCCCCCCGTCCCGCGAGGGACGGCGGTTCGGCCTGGGAGAGCTGGTTCTCCAGATAGGCGCGCAGTTCTTCCGGCTGACCCGGATACCAGGAACCGGCCACTGCCGCCGGACGCACCCGTTTTTCCGCGTTTTCCGCCCCCGCCGCGTCAGCGCTCCCCACAATCAACAGCCAACACCATGCCACCAGGAACAATACGCGCATCCTGTTCTCCTTTCAGCCTGCCAGATGCCAGGCCACGGAAACATCCGCCGCCGCCAACGGCAGTTCCCTGGGCCGTGTAGCGCCGCCGGATACGGCCAGATCCGGTTCGACCAGCAGCGCCCCGCCCGCCGCCAGCGCGGTCAACACCTGACGCCGGGTACGAGACTCATGATGCCAGATTGTACCCTGTTTGTCACCAGCGCACACATATTCATTCATGTCCACACCCCAGATATCGCCTGACGACATACCGGGCATCGCCCGCCCACAAGATGATATTCCATAATGGTGAACCCAAACCTCCGAATCAGCAAGGTGCCATCGTGGGGACAGAACGTGGACTCCCCGTCGATGCCGGGCTGATTGCCGATATAGACATGCCGGAGTCCGGCGGCCAGGGCCTCCTGGCGACAATGGACCAGCAGTTCGGCGGGCGTCGGTGGCAGATTGCGCATCCGGTACATGGGGGTAAACCGGCTGAAGTGCAGCGGGGTCTCGGCGCCGAGATGGTCCCGGACCCAGATGGCCAGGGCACGCACCTTGCTCATGTCGTCGTTGAGGCCCGGGATCACCAGATTGGTGATCTCCAGCCACACCCCGGCCTCCTTCATCACTTCCAGGGCCTCCAGCACCGGCTTGAGGGTCGCCCCGCACACCTCCCGATAGAACCGCTCGTCGAAGGCCTTGATGTCGATATTGGCCCCGTCGATCAGGGGTGCCAGCTCCTTCATCGGCTGCCGGTTTATGTAACCGGCAGAAACCAGGAGATTCCTGACCCCCTTTTGCCGCGCGATGATGCTGGTATCGCGCACGTATTCATAAAAGACCAAAGGCTCGGAATAGGTATAGGCAATGGAGGGACACCGCTTGTCCACGGCCATCTCCACCACCTCCTCGGGCGGCGCCCGATAGATCACCTCCATCTCCTCGCCGCCCCGCTGGGAGAGTTGCCAGTTCTGGCAGTTCAGGCAGTGGAGATTGCACCCGGCGGTGGCGATGGAAAAGATGGCGGTTCCGGGCAGGAAATGAAACATCGGTTTCTTTTCCATGGGGTCGATATGGATGGCCGAGGGTCGCCCATAGGTCACGGCGCGCAGTTTGCCGTTCCGATGGACCCGCACGCGACAGTCCCCGGCTCCCCCTTCCGGGATGACGCAATAGCGCGGACAGAGCCGACATTCCAACCGGTTCACGGTTTTCTCTCCGCTTTCGCGCGCGCCCGCGCGACAATCATGGCGGCGATCCGCCCGCCCAAAGGCCCGGCCAGAAAGAGTACCGACGGGACCATCCATTTGATTTTCTTTGCATAATAAACAAAGGTCAAATATCTTTTCGACAAGGCAGCCAGCAATCTCGCCCCAAACAGAAACCGGTTCATAAAAGAAATCGGCGCATGCAGGATGGGATAGCCGCTGGATGCCAGGGTGGCGCTGGCGATGAACTCGCAATAGGCCTGCTCCCTGCCGCTCATGACGCCCTGCCACTTGCCCCGGTTGGTCGCCACGATGGGACCGCGCAGGAGATCATGGGTCCCCCCCACGGAGAGAATCCGGGCGGTGGTGCTTGCGGTCAGATCGGCTTGCGCGTCATCGATACGACGACCGAGAAACGCGGCGATCTGTGCCAACGTCCCTTCCGGATCGCTCAGGAGATCCTCGTAGCGTACCTCCAGGTAGTTGTCGGGATGGGCAACGCCCCACTCCCGCTTGTCGAGCACATGGCGACTCCACAACCGGACCGCCTCTCCCAGGGTGGCGGGTCCCCACCAGGAGCGCAGCCAGGAGAGGGCCACATCCCGACCATCCCGCACGATGTGGATGATCTTGAGATCCGGGAGGTGCCGCCGCCAGACCTCCAGGGAGATCGGTTCGTAAAACGAACTGTTGTCCACCCAGCCGGTCTTGCGGTGCAGGAGGGCGTATTGCGCGAAAATCTGCCGGATCATCCCGCCGAAGTCGTCGCCCCCGGCCAGAATCGCCTCTG
>JADGAR010000027.1 GCA_015231915.1 Magnetococcales bacterium | reverse complement strand
CTTCTGGACCAGACGGCACTCCGGATGACTCTGGCGTATGAACGAATAATAGCCCAGCATGCGCCAGTTCAGGTTCTCCGACTGGCTGTGCAGTTCCAGATGGGCGATGGAGCCGTCTTCCATCAACAACACCAGATCCGGAATGCGCTTCATGGTGGAGGCGAACTCCACGGGCAGATGCCGCACCGCCCTGCCCCCCATCACCGCCTGCAACAGGCACTGCGGCAATTGCTGAAACAAATCCTTCAGCGTGGTGTCGTATTGTGACCGGTTGTGCTGGTTGGCAGACTCCATGTTGCCCCCCGTTGACTCTATACTTTGATCTACATTCCGCCACAAATCCAACATTTAAATTTTTGCGTATTCTGGCAAGAATCTCACAAAAAAGTCAATACTACACTGTTTAAAAATAGAGGTATTCACCCCTCCTGCCCCTCCCCATCCACGAGCAGTTTCGCCAGTATCTCCGTCATGCGTTGAATCTCCTCCGCAGTCAAAAGCGTCGTAACCCGCCCGCACTCCTGGCTGACCATCTCCCGCATGGCCGCCTCGACCACGGGAAAGGCCGCCTCGGTCAGGTGTACGGGCTTGACGCGCCGATCCCCGGGGGCAATGGAACGCGCGATCAGACCCCGACCCTCCAACTGCTGCAAAATCTTGGTCAACCCCCCGGAAGTGATCAACAGCGCCTGCTGCAACTGGGACGGGGTCATCTCGTGGGGCGGCGGACTGCGGCGCAGACTGGCCAGGACATCGAACTCCGAAGGGCTGAAACCGTGCCGCTCCATCACCCCCATGGCCTGCCCCAACAGATTGCCATGCACACGATGCAACGTGTAGAAAAAGGGAGTCAGCAACGAATCAAAGGTCTCGCACCAGTTTTGTCTATGTAACTCAATCAGTTCACGAACAGAGATCGCCATGATTCCCCCCAAATGTTGAATGGTGAAAAAAATATCTTGCAAGACAGATAAAATGTCAATATACTTCGTGCAAAAATTTATCTTGCAAGATAAATATTCATCCACACACCCGCCCCGAATGGACGCGCAATGCCCGTTACCCCCACCCGCCGACTGCTCGGCTTGTGTTCCTCCCTGGTGATGATGGCCGGTTGCGCGGTCATGGGACCGGACTACCGCAGGCCGCCAGAAGTGGTGCCGGTCGCCGGCTGGCAGGCCGCCCTGCCCCAGGGTGACACCATGCCAAATCCCGCCGACTGGTGGGCGCGCTGCGAAGATCCGGCCTTGAGCGCACTGCTCGAGGCCACCCTCGCCCGCCACCCCGGACTGGAAGGGGCGAAAGGGGCCATCGACGCAGCCCGCGCGGCGCTGACCGGCCAACAGGCCACGGACAAGCCGCAGGTCACCCTGGGAGGCATGGCCAACCGGAGCGGCAACCACCCCAACCCTGCCGTGCTCTCCATGAGTACCGCAGGAATGACGGTGGATGCCGGCTGGGAGCTGGATCTCTTCGGGCGGGTGAAACGGGCCACCGAGGGGGCGCGGGCCAAGGTGGCGGCCCGCGAGGCGGAGTTGCAGGGATTGCGAGTCGCGCTGGCCGCCGAAGTGGCCACGCTCTACGCCGATCTGCGCGGCTGCGAACGGATGGTGACCAGCATGGAAGAGGAGATCGCCTCCCGCATCAAGAGCGTCGAGGCCACCCGCGCCGCCATCCGGGCCGGATTGACCGCCGCCAGCGAAGGGGATCTGGCCGAGGCCGGACTCGGGGACGCCCGCAGCCAGGCGATTGCCCAGCAGGGTTTGTGCGATTCGACCGTCAAGGGATTGGTGGCATTGAGCGGTCTGCAAGAACCGGAGGTGAGACAACGCCTGCAACCCGGTCGCGGGCGCCTGCCCAGAATGGCGCCCTTCGTGGTGAACATGGTGCCGGCGCAACTGCTCGGCCAGCGCCCGGACCTGGCCAGCGCGGAGGCGGAACTGATGGCGGCCAACGCCGGGATCGGCGAGGCGGAGGCCAACCGCTGGCCGCGTTTCTCCCTGCTGGGAAGCGTGGGCAGCAGCTCCAGCGCCATGGGGAGCGTCACGTTGCGCAACCAGCCGTGGAGCTTCGGCCCGGCCCTGCAACTGCCGGTGTTCGACGCCGGGGTGCGGGCGGCCAATGTGCGGGCCGCCGAGGCGAAACGACGCATCGCGCTGGCCAACTACCGACAGGCGGTCACAAATGCGGTGCGGGAGGTGGAAAGCGCGCTGGTCAATCTGGCGAGCACCCGGGAGCGGAGCACGGACACCCGCAAGGCGGCAGCGGGATTTGCCGCATTTTTTGCCGCCAGCCAGGAACATTGGCACAAGGGGGGGATCAGCCTGCTGACCCTGGAGGATGCCCGCCGCAAAAGCATCGGCGCCGAGCGGGCGGTCATCGATCTGGAACGGCGGGAGGCGCAGCAATGGATCAATCTGTACAAGGCCTTGGGCGGCGGCTGGACGCCCGGAGAAGAGCGATGAAACAGACGCGGTTTTGGTTGCCTCTGGTCTGCATGCTGCTTGTGCCGTTGACTCCGGGGGTCGCGGCGCCACCGAACCAGGAGGAAAAGGCGGTGCTCACGGTGACCACCGTGCAACCGGTCGCCGAGCAGTGGCCGGAGACCCTGATGGCGAGCGGCGGCATTCATGCCTGGCAGGAGGCCATCGTGGCGGCGGAGATCGGCGGCCTGGCCATCACCTCCCTGTCCGTGGACGTGGGCAGCGTGGTGAAGCGGGATCAGGAGCTGGCCCGCCTGTCGGATGCCACCGTCAAGGCGACGCTTGCCCTGCAGAAGGCCAACGTGGCCCGCGCCCAGGCCGGGCTGGCCCTGGCGCAGGCCAACGGGGAGCGGGCCAGGGCGGTGACCGGATCCGGGGCGTTGTCGGAGCAGCAGATCACCCAGTATCTGATTGGCGAGGAGTCGGCCCGGGCCGACCTGGCTGCCGCCAAGGCCAATCTGGAACTGGAGGAGGTGCGTCTGCGCCAGACCCGCATCCTGGCGGCGGACGACGGGGTCATTTCGGCGCGCAACGCCACGCTGGGGGCGGTGACCCAGGTGGGTGGCGAGCTGTTCCGCCTGGTGCGCCAGGGCCGCCTGGAGTGGCGCGCGGAATTGACCGCCGCCCAGCCGACCCGCATCCGTGCCGGTCAAAAGGCCACCCTCTCCCTGTCCAACGGCAAGAGCGCCATGGCCATCCTGCGCCAGATCGCCCCGACCCAGGACCCCAACACCCGCAAGGGGCTGGCCTATTTCGATCTCCCCGCCGAAGTCGAGGCACAGGCCGGCATGTTCGCCCAGGGAGAGATCTTGCTGGGGGAGGAACGGGTGCTCACCCTGCCCCAGTCCACCATCGTCAATGCCGACGGTTTCACCTATCTGTTCGAACTTGTCGGCCCGGATCGGGTGGTGCGGCGCAAGGTGACCACCGGGCAGCGGCGGGGTGAGCGGATCGCCATCCTCGCAGGTGTGGAGGAGCAGGCCAGGGTGGTGACCAGCGGCGGGGCCTTTCTCAAGGACGGGGATCGGGTGCTGGTGAAGGAGACCGAAAAGCCATGAACTTCTCCGCGCTCTCCATCAAGCATCCGGTGCCGGCGATTCTTTTGTTCACTTTGCTGACGTTGTTGGGTATCGCCTCGTTCCGGAGTCTGGGGATCCAGAATTTTCCCGACATCGAGGTGCCGATCATCACGGTCACCGCGACCCTGGAGGGGGCGGCCCCCGCGCAACTGGAGACCGAGGTGGCACGCCGGATCGAGGATGCCGTGGCCTCGCTGGGCGGGGTGGAACACATCCGTTCCACCTTGACCGACAGCGTGGTGAACATTCTCATCGAATTCAACATCGACAAGAACGCGGACGTGGCCCTGGACGAGGTGCGCAACGCCGTGGACACCACCCGGGCCGACCTGCCCCAGGACCTGACCACACCGGTGATCTCCAAGCGCACCACCACGGGCGGCGTGATGATCGCCTTCGTGGTGAAATCCGACAAACTGGACGAAGGGGAACTCTCCTGGCTGGTGGACAACGACATCGCCAAGGCCATGCTGGCGGTTCCGGGCGTGGGCAGATTCAACCGCATGGGGGGGATCGATCGGGAGATCCAGGTGGATCTGGATCCATCACGCATGCGCTCTCTGGGGATCACCGCCGCCGATATCTCCCGGCTGTTGCGGCAGGTGCGCCGGGATGCCCCGGGGGGACGCGGGGACATCGCCGGCGAGGTACAGTCGATCCGCACCCTGGCCGCCGCCGAATCCGTGGAAGATCTGCGGCAACTGGAGATCCCCCTCCCCGGAGGCACACGCCGGGTGCCGTTGAGCCAGATTGCCACCATCACCGACGGCAAGGCGGAGCCGAGCAGCATCGTGCTCTTC
This sequence comes from Magnetococcales bacterium, assembly GCA_015231915.1. Taxonomy (GTDB): domain Bacteria; phylum Pseudomonadota; class Magnetococcia; order Magnetococcales; family Magnetaquicoccaceae; genus Magnetaquiglobus. Next base: position 43,730 of record JADGAR010000027.1, on the reverse strand, counting down.
AACGGGGAACGGGTGGTGGGTTTCGAACTCGCCCGTTTGAAAGGATCCAGCGAGGTGACCGTGGCGCGCGCGGCACGCAAGGCGGTGGAGGAGTTCGCCAGGAGTCATCCTCAGGTGACCATCCAGGAGGCATACAACACCTTTTTCCCGGCAGAGGACAATTATCGCGGCTCCATGGAACTGCTCTACGAAGGGGCCTTGTTGGCCATCATCGTGGTCTGGTGGTTCCTGCGCGACGGGCGCGCCACGTTGATTTCGGCTGCGGCCCTGCCCTTGTCCATCATTCCGGCCTTTCTGGTGATGCGGCTGGCCGGCTTCAGCCTGGACACCCTGACCCTGCTTGCCATGGCTTTGGTGGTGGGCATCCTGGTGGACGACGCCATCGTGGAGGTGGAAAACATCATCCGGCACCTCAAGATGGGCAAGTCCCCCCTGCAGGCGGCCCTGGAGGCAGCGGACGAGATCGGCATGGCGGTCATTGCCACCACCCTGACTTTGGTGGCGGTCTTTCTCCCCACGGCCTTCATGGGGGGGATTCCCGGCAAGTTCTTCCGTTCGTTCGGCATGACCTCGGTGGCGGCCATTCTGGCCTCGCTGGTGGTGGCCCGCCTGCTGACGCCGATGATGTGCGCCCATCTGCTGCGTCCCGACACCCGCACGCACCCGGAGGAGGCGGCCTGGCAGAGAATCTACCGGCGCATGGTGACCGCCTGTCTCGACCATCCCCGCCTGACCATGCTGGGGGCGTTGCTCTTCTTCGCCGGGTCGGTTTCCCTGGCCCCGATGCTGCCCAAGGGGTTCGTTCCGGCGGCGGATCGCAGCCAGACCATGGTGAGCCTGGAACTGCCGCCGGGCAGCTCCCTGGACGACACCCTGGCCACCACCCGGCAGGCGTTGGAGTTGCTGAAACCGGTCCAGGAGATCACCTCGATCTACGCCGCAGTCGGTTCGGCGGCCAGCGTGGACGGCGGACCATTGGGCGGGACGGCGACCGGAGACGTGCGCAAGGCGACGTTGATCGTCAACCTGATCGACCGCCATCAGCGGGTCAAACAGCCAGAGGTGGAAAACCTCCTGCGCGACCGTTTGCAGCCCCTGCCCGGGGCGCGGGTCTCCATCAACGCCAACGCCATGGGGGTCAAGTTGATGCTGGTATTGGCCAGCAGCGATGCAGAGGCCCTGCATCAAGCCACCCTGGCGCTGGAAAAGGATCTCCGTTCCCGGTTGCGTGGGGTGGGCAACATCATCTCCAACGCCACCCTGGAGCGCCCGGAGGTTCACATCGTGCCCGACTTTGCCAGGGCGGCGGACCTGGGGGTCTCCGGCGAGGCGATCGCCCAGGCGGTACGGGTGGCCACTGCCGGGGATTTCAAGGTGCAACTGGCAAAACTCAATCTCCCGGAGCGGCAGGTGCCCATCCGGGTGCGGCTGGCCCTTGCGGCGCGCAGCGACCTGGCCGCCATCCGCCAACTGCCGGTTGCCGCCCGCAACGGCGTCATCCCGATGGAGTCCGTCGCCACGGTGGAGATGGGCAGCGGCTCCACCCAGGTGGACCGGCTGGACCGGATGCGTTACAGCACCATCAACGTCGAATTGAAGCAGCGGGTGATCGGCGAGGTGTTGGCCGAGGTCAACCGGATGCCGAGCATGGTCAATCTCCCTGCGGCGGTGCGGCGTCCCCCGGACGGCGAGGCCCAGCGCATGCAGGAGCTGTTCGGCGGTTTCGGCACGGCCATGTCCGTCGGGGTGCTGTGCATTTACATCGTGCTGGTGTTGCTGTTTCACGATTTCTTGCAACCGGTCACGATTCTGGCCGCGCTGCCGCTTTCCTTGGGTGGCGCCTTTCTCTCCCTGCTGGTGACGCACAACTCGTTTTCCATGCCGGCGGTGATCGGTATATTGATGCTCATGGGGATCGTCACCAAGAACTCGATCCTCCTGGTGGAGTATGCGGTGGTGGCCCGCACCGAGTGGGGGTTGCCGCGCCGTGAGGCGCTGCTGGACGCCTGTGCCAAGCGGGCGCGTCCCATCGTCATGACCACCATCGCCATGGGGGCCGGCATGCTGCCCGTGGCCCTGGGCATCGGCGCGGAACCGAGTTTCCGCTCCCCGATGGCCATCGTGGTGATCGGCGGGCTGATCACTTCGACCTTTCTGTCACTGCTGGTGATCCCGGTGATCTATGGCTATGTGGATGATTTATTGCAATTCGTCAGAAAGCTGCGCAGCCGGTCCCAGTGAGGGGTATTGCCATTCATCACGCTTGCCATCCTTGCCTCTTCCTTTTATACTCGACTGGCAAATCGTTATTGTAAAAAATAGGCAAGGATAAACTAATATATGAGAGCAATCAATGATTTTAAAGTGATTACTAAGCTGGGGATCGGATTCGGGATTGTCCTTCTACTTTTATTATTCGTGGCCCTGGACGCCCTCCATACCATCAGCCAGTACAAAGTCAATGGTCCATACTACCACGAGATCATCCTGGACAAGGATCTGCTGGCGGATGTACTGCCGCCACCGCTCTTTATCCTGGAGCCATGGCAGGTGGTTCTGGAAAGTCACGACAATACGACTCCCGAAACGATTGCCAAGGCACAGGAAAGACTGACCGCCTTGCGCAAGGATTACATGCAGCGCCATGAATTCTGGAAAAAAGAGCACCTGGATTCCACCTTGACCGACCTGATGGGGCAGGCGCACCAACCTGCCATGCGCTTTTTCGACCTGGCCACGGGCGACTATCTGACGGCCTTGCGGCAGGGGAATGCACAGGACGCCGAGCAGATCGTGGCCACGTTGGCCAGCCACTATGCCACGCACCGGGGATTCATCGACAAGGTCGTGACGCACGCCACCGAATTGAGCACACAGACCGAACAGGCGGTCCAGAAGCGCGTCACCACCGCCATTTTTCTCATCATTGCCGGCACGGTGATGGCCATTCTGTTCGGCAGTTTCATCGCCTGGTCCATCAGTCAGGCCATCACCAGGCCGTTGCGCCAGGGCGTGGCGTTGGCCAGGGATCTGGCGGACGGCAATCTGACGGCCCACATGGAGAGCACCCGCAAGGATGAAATCGGCGAACTGGCCACATCCCTCAACGGCATGTCCGCCGCGCTCAAGACAACGGTGCAGGAGATCACCGGCCAGGCCGGACAGGTCAATGCCGCCGCCGCATCCTTCACCCAGGTGTCCACCGGTCTGAACGAAAGCGCCGGGACGCTCGGGCAACAGGCTGCCACCGTGGCAGCCGCCACCGAGGAGATGAGCGCCACCATGGAGACCATCGCCAGCGCGGCGGAGGAGATCTCCACCAACATCAACACGGTGGCCGCTGCGGCAGAGGAGATGGCCACCAACATGACCACCATCTCCTCTGCGGCTGAGGAGGCGAATACCAACCTGAACGCGGTCGCCAACAGCAGCAACCGGATCAATCACGGCATGGAGGAGGTCACCGAATCCATGCAGGCCACACTGCAATCCGTGGAGACCGTCGCCTCTGCCATGGAGGAACTGAGCACCTCCCTCGAAGAGGTCCGCGCCCTCTGTCAGACGGCATCGTCCAGGGCGAATCAAGCCAAAGACAGCATTACGACCACGGACGAGGTGATGGGCACGTTGATGAATTCCGCCCGGGAGATCGATCAGGTCGTCACCATGATCAACGATATCGCCAGTCTGACGAACCTGCTGGCGCTGAATGCCGCCATCGAGGCTGCGGGGGCTGGCGAGGCGGGCAAGGGCTTCTCGGTGGTGGCCATCGAGGTGAAGGACCTGGCCCGCCAAACCGCCGATGCCACGCAATTGATTGCCACCAGGATCAGTGAAATCCAGGCCCAGGCCAGCCAGGCCGGCGATGCGACGCGCCATATTATGAAAATCATTGACAATCTCGGCCAATCCAACGACTCCATCCTGTCGGCTGTGGAGGAGCAATCCCTGACCCTGCGGGAGGTTTCCCGCTCCATGTCGACGGCCACGACGCAGACGCAAAGCGTGATGCACCTGGTGCAGGAGTCCTCCTCGGAGATCCAGGACGTGACGCGCAACGTGGTGGAAATCGCATCCGGCATCGCGGAGGTGACCCGCAGCGTCCTGGAGGCATCCACCGGGGTCAACGAGGTCACCCGACGGATCAACGAGACTTCCTCTGGCGTTCAGGAGGTCAACCGCAACATCGGGGCGGTTGCCGAGGCGGTGCGCGAGGTGGCGCAAAGCACCGGTCACGTCAACCAATCTGCGGGAGAAGTGCAAGAAGCAGGTCGCTCCATCGGTGAGCAGGCCACCCGCATGACCGCCATCGCCGCAGCCCTGGAAGCCAAACTCGCCGGCTTCCGCACGGCGTGAGTTCCAGAGCAGGGAACGGCATTCGCGGCAGGCGGCATGCTTCTTATGGACGGGATCGACCCGGATCGTATAGAGTATTTTTACGATTGCGTTCTGCCTGCCCAGGAGGAAACCTCATGGCCACCATTGCCATCCCGTTTGACACGCTGGCCTTTGTGAAGGAGTTGGAAAGCGCCGGAGTGCCGCCCGCCCAGGCCGAAGTCCAGGCCAAGGTGTTGTCCGGCGTACTTCAGAGGGTGGAGGAAGCGCGACTTAAGGAACTGGTGACCAAGGGCGATCTGGAGTTGGCCAAAGTGGAATTACGCAAGGAAATCGAAGCCGCCAAGGTGGAAACCATCAAATGGGTGGTCGCCACGGCGATCGTCATTCTCGGTGGCGTCGTCACCATCAATCGATTCTTCCCGCCGTTCCCGATCCATTACCCGCCTTTTGCCCAGGAGATGCGTTTGCCGACGGCGCCAACCCATGGACAGGGAGTGCCTGCCCCTTCCCGATGATGATGAATAGCGCATCCGCCCGTCAAAAGGCGGCCCGCACCCGCAGTTTGGTGCCGAGACCGGCGGAGAACATCTCCCTGGCGCTCCCCTGGTTCACCACCACCTCCACGGTGCCGAAGCCGCCCACCACCATGGCGCACGCCCCTGGCGCGACGCTGGCGAAGGTGGTCACCAGGGCGCCGCAAGGCCGGCCATCGATCTCCCCCTGGGCCTGGCGGCCCGACACCTCGGTCCCGGGCAGGGTGGTCACCAGATTGCCGTAGCGATCCACCAGAATCACTTCCGCCTCCCACTCGTTGAACCCGCCGCGCCAGCCGGGATCGGCAAAGGTCACCGGCGGCGGGGAAAACACAGGCGATCCCAACCCCTTGGATGCCGTCCCGGCGGCCAGACGCGCCGCCACGGGAGCGAACAGATCCCGGCCATGAAACGTCGGACTCACCCCGTTCTCCCCTCCGGTCATCTCGTCCAGCACCAGCGCCTTGGCCCCGGCCAACGACAAAGGATGGGTGAACAGCCCGTTGTCAGGCCCCACGAAAAACGATCCCCCCGCCTCCACCACCAGACCCCGGCGTCCGCTGCCCACGCCCGGATCCACCACGCACAGCCAGACCGCCGGCCTGGGCATGTGCGGCCAGCACCGTTCCAACAGCCATGCGCCACTTTTGATATGATATGGGGAGATATCGTGAAACAGATCGATCACCAATGCCCCAGGGGCTTGGCGGGCCAGCACGCCCTTCATCTGTCCCACATAAGGATCTCCGGACCCGAAATCGGTCAAGAGAATGATCGGCAGGGTTGCCGTGGATAATGAAAATAACGTCATGCCTTCTGCCGCCAGAAACCGGAATCGGCGGCCATGACCCCATACCCCCGGCGCATGGACTGCACCCGCCGGTTCTCCGCGAACAACTGATCCGCCACCTCTGACTTGTGTCTGACCAGTTCCGGCTGCACCTCGTCGATCCGCTTGACGAAGCGAATCAACCGCTCCCTGGTGCCATCCCCGGGGGTCACCCCTTCGGGAAAGCGGGCGGTGATGGCCTCCAGCGCGGCCATCTCCTCATCCCAGAGGGCGATCATCTCCCCCACTTCCTCGCCGTCGAGCCGCTCCGGTGCGGCGAGACGGTCCAACAAAGATTCCAGTCGCCAAAGCAGTTCCGGGAGGTCGCTCATGCCACGCCACCGATGCGCCGGGGCGGCGCATCCACCGGGGTCTCCATGGGCGGCAGGGGGGCGATGGACCCGCTCTTGACCTGACGAACCGCGTCCCGCCACCCATCCAGCAAGGTGTTCAAATGACCGATCACCTCGCGGATCAGGGAGGCGTCCTTGCGCAAATTGGCCTGTGTGAGCTGATCGAGCATGTAGGCGTACAGGTCGAACAACTGGGTCGCCAACTCCCCGCCCTTTTCGAAGTTCAAGGTGTTTTGCAGTTCCGCGATGATGGCGATGCCACGCCGCAGGCTCATCTTGTGCTCGCTCAGACGCCCCTCCGCCAGTTCCTCGATGGAACGCTCGAGAAAACGGATCGCCCCCTCGTACAGGAGGATCAGCAGATCCTCCCGCGAGGCGGTGTTGGCGCGGGATGTCTTGTAACTACGCAGGCCATACGACATGGCGTGATGTCACTCTCAATGATCCAGCGTGGAGGATAGCCCGGACGAACGCACCCCCTGCCAACCCTCCAGCAGGACGCGCAACTGCTCGATCACCCGCTGGATGAACATGGAGTCGTGGGTCAGTCCCGCCTGGGTCAGACTGTCGAGCATGTACTGGTAAAGATCGTTCAACTGGGCCGGAACCTGTCCGCCCTGGGTGAAATCCAGCGTGTTCTGGAACTCCTCGATGATCCGGCGGCCCCGCTGCATCCAGTGCTTGAATTCGGCCACCTGACCCAGATCGCACGCCTGGCTCGCCTCTTCCAGAAAATGAATGCACCCTTCGTACAACTGGATCAGGATGTCCAGTTGCGAGGCACTCGCCTCTTCCACGGGGGGGGGTGGGGGGGGCATGACGTGTTCTGCGTTTTCCATGATGCGAATATCCACTGGGTTCTCCTGGATGCTGCGATTGAAGGCGCTGATGGTTCTAATTGCCTAGTTTCTGAATGGAGCTGAGCATGGATCCGCTGGCCGAATTCATTTTGGTGATCATCTGCTCCAGATTGGAAAATTTCTTGGTCAACTGCTCACGTACCTTGTCGAGCCGGGTATTTTCGTTGGAGATGCTCTTCTCCAACCGGTCGAGCCGCGCCTGGAGACCGTCCATCCTGCCGGAAATCGCGCCACTGGTGCTGGAGGTCAGGTTGGTGATCAGGTCCGCCATCCGATGGGCCAGGCCCTCGGTGAAGGTGTCCGTGGAGGTGGCGTGCTGGTTGGTGAACAGCTTGGTGACGCTGTTGAAATTGGTGTTCAGGGCCTTGTCCAGGGAGGTGCCGTCGAAGCTGATCTTGCCGGTCTTCTGATCGGTACGCAGACCCATGGCGGAGAGGGTGGAAAAGGGGGTCAGCTCGGCGTTGGCAGAGGTCTGGGTCTTGGTGTTCAACACGCTGCGCATCTGTGAGATCACGCTTCTGGAGAGCGAATCCCCGGAGAGGGTATCCTCCTTGTGCTGGTTGACATAATCGACGATGGCGTTGAAGGAGTCCACGAACTCGTTGAGGGTGGTCTTCAGCGCGGACTTGTCGTTGGCGATGGTGACATTGACTCCGGCAACGCCAGTGGTCGCCTTGAGATTGAGGGTCACCCCGGTGAGGGCGTCCGAGACCTGATTGCTGGGGCTGGTGACTGCGATCCCGTCGATGGTGAGCTGGGCATCGGTGGGCGTGGAACTGGTAAAACCCTGCGACGTGGTCAGGCTCCCGCCGAAATTGGTCAGACGCTGGGCGCCAACGGTGGCGTTGACCGTGCCGCTGTCCTTGGCGGTCAGAACCAGCCGGTAGGTGGAACCGTCGTAGAGGACGCTGGCGCTCACTCCGGCGGAGGTGCTGCCGTAATCCAGGGCGTTGATGTTCGCGGCGATGTCGTCGATGGTATCGGTCGCCGAGATGTTGACGCTGTAGCTGGTGAGGACATCGGGGGTGCTGTTGGTGCTGCCGTTGTAATCGAAGGTGAAGGTACCGGTCCCCGATGCGTCCACGGCGGTGGAACGGCTGGCCACCCCGGTGTTCATGACCGCCGTATTGTAACTCGCCAACTGGGTGACGACGACCGTGTGATTGGCCGACTGCGCGGTGCTGTCCGCACTGAGCGTGACCAGGGAGTCATCCGAGGTGGAAACCGTGTGGGGCGCCCAGGCCGTGGTGTCCTGCAGCGCCTCGGACTTGGTCTTCAGGGCGACGATCTTCGATTTCAGCTCGCTGATAGCGGCCTTCTGATCGGTGAAGAACTGCTGATCCCGCTGAAAGGATTTGAGCCGGGTCTTCTGGGCCTCGACGAGTTTGTCCACCAGATCGGGGGGCAGACCGCTGGCCATGCCCGAGAAAGTGACGCTGCCCAATCCGCTGGAAGAACTGCCCACTGCGCTTGTGGCCATCTGGATCTCCTCTCTTTGTATCAACTCACCCGTTGAGTCAGGTTGCCCCACTGATGCCCAGGAGCATCCTTTGCAAGCTGCGGATTCTCTCCGCCAGATCGGGAATTTCCTCTTCCCGGATGCGGGCGATGGGCCGTCTGCTTTCCCGATAGGCCACGCAAACCGAGGTCTCCTCCTGTTTCTCTTCCACCATCAGGTTGATGGCCTGCAGGCTGTCCAGGGTGCGGTTGGCTTCCGCCACCAGGGATGCCAGAAACAATGCGTCCGCATCTACCCCCTCCTCCACCCGCAGCGTGAAGTCGCTGGGCACCGGAATGGGGGGGGTGGTACGAACAGCGGCAGTCGATTTCATATCACAGGTTTCCTTTAAGAGCAAAACCCAATCCATCCGAGAAGCTTATCGGCCGATTGGATGGTTTTCATAAACGAAAAACACACCACCAAGCATGCGGGGCACAAAGCCGCCCCGCCACGCCCCTTATTTGCCAAGCAATTGCAGGGCCAACTGCGGCTGCTGATTGGCCTGGGCCAACACGGCGGTTCCGGCCTGCTGCAGAATGGCGTTGCGGGTCAGGGTGGCCGTTTCGTTGGCGATATCGGCGTCCATGATCCGCGAGCGGGCAGCCGACATGTTCTCCACCACGTTGGAGAGGTTGGAGATGATCGCCTCGAAGCGGTTCTGCACCGCGCCCAGGTTGGCCCGGATGTCCGAGATCGAGTCCAGGGCGCTGCTGATCTTGAGCAGGGCCGTGGAGGCGCTGGTGCGCAGGCTGATGTTCACCGTGCTGATCCCCAGGGCGCCCCAGGAGGCGTTGCCGATCGAGACCTGAATGGTCTGTCCGGCGAAGGTCCCCACCTGAAACACACGACCAAGGAACGAACCGTTGAGCACCTTGTTGCCGTTGAACTCCACATCCTTGGAGATGCGTTGGATCTCCGAGAGGAGCTGGGTGACCTCCTTTTGCAGGTCCTTCCGATCCGAGTCGGTGTAGGTGGCGTTGGACGCCTGCACCGCCAGCTCGCGAATCCGCTGCAGGGAATTGCCGGTTTCGTTCAGTGCCCCTTCCGCAACCTGGGAGAGGGAGATCCCGTCGTTGGCGTTGCGGATCGCCTGGTTCAGGCCCCGGATCTGCGAGGTCATGCGATGGGAGATCGCCAGGCCCGCCGCGTCGTCCTTGGCCGAGTTGATCCGCAGGCCCGAGGCGAGGCGCGCGAAGGTCTGTCCCAGGGCCAGCGTGGATTTCTCCAGGTTTCTCTGGGCATTGAGAGAGGCTACATTGGTATTGATAAAAAGTGGCATGGCTCTAATCCTTGTCTCTAGTCACCCATTCAGGAAACCGCAACCATTTGTTGTCTGACTGTCCTTCTCCCGCGTCCGAACTCCGTGCGGTCCCTGTAGCTTGCGCGCATCTCCAGCGGAATCAGAGGCTGGCGTGGCGAGTACTCCTTGACCACCACCTGCCGACCACAACGGTTGCTCACGTTCACCACCACCGGTCCTGCCAGATTGGTGCGCATCTCTTCCGGCTTGCCTTCCGGGATGGTCAGGAGCGTGAAGACTTCCAGGTCCTCGCCCTTTTCCAGGCCGATGGCCCGGGAATCCGCGTCATCGATCAGGAACTCCAGATCCGAGAAGAAATCGAAGGGATTGATCACGATGAAGGCGATCTCCGGCTCATCCACGGATTGCAGCCAGAAGAAAGAGGAGTCCTCCGCATAGGGAAACATGAGATATCTCTTGCTGTGGGGAAACCCCAGCATCCCATCGGCAAGGGTGATCACCTCTTCCTGCCTGAACTGCAGGGTTCCAAACCGCGTACCATGGATCTCCATCATCTTCTCCCATTTTATTGCGCAACATTCCGATTGCCGGTCCTTGAGAGGGCACTTGGCACGCCATCAGTAAAGCATGATGTGTGCCAACTAATTTTTTCCAGCAATATCAATATCTACACCCACTCTCCTTCCTGCAGGCCGGCAGGTTTTGCCCAGCCGATGCCCCCCACAGGAATCCTTTTTGTCAGAAATCCCACCCCAGGAGAAACCGGCGGGCAGGAATTTCTGACGCCTGCTCACCTTATTTCAACAGTTGCAGGGCCAACTGCGGCTGCTGATTGGCCTGGGCCAGGATCGCCGTGCCGGCCTGCTGCATGATCGCCAGGCGGGTCAGGTTGGCGGTCTCGGCAGCGATGTCGGTGTCCAGAATCCGCGAACGGGCCGCCGAAACGTTCTCCACCACGTTGGAGAGGTTCTTGATGTTGGCGGCGAAACGGCTCTCGATGGCCCCCAGCTCCGCGCGGGTGGCCGACACCCGGTCGAGGGCGCTGGCGATGATCGCCAACATCTGACCGGCAGCCTTGGCCCCGTTCAACGGAGGATTGGTGGCGTCCGTGGTCGGCGGATCGAAGGGCAGGGTCGGATCGGTGGGAACCGACGCGCCGGTGATGTCCACCAGGGGCACGGGCGGAAATTTGGTCTTCCCGCTGGTGTCGAGCAGCCAATCGGGGACCGTGACATGCTGATTGGCGATCGCCTTGGCACCGAACTTGGCCGCGTAGGAGACGGTATAGTCGCGGGCATCCAGCACCCGGGCCATGTTGCTGGCGGCGGTATTGGCCGCGGTCACGGTGGCACCCGGCACTGCCGCAGCCTTGCCGCCGGCGGCGATCACCTTGGCGATGTCGATGGAGAGATTCCCGCCGGCATCCGCCGCCCTGCCTTCCGCAGCAACGGTCTCGATATCCTTGCCCTGGCTGATGGCCGCGCCGAAGGCGTTGATCACCAGACGAATATTGCCCACCGGGACATCCTTCACGCCGCTGGCGTAGACCGCGTTCTCCACCACCACCGCCGTGCTGGCGGAGACGTTCGAACTCATGGCATAGGCCACGCCGTCCTTGGTGACCGCAGCCTCGGCGGCAGTGCCCGCAGAGGTGGCGCTGCCCCCGTTCTTGAAGTTCTTCGCCGCCGCCACGATGACACGCGCCTCGTCCAGGGTCAGGTTGCTGCCCGCGTCCGAGCGCACCGCAGCCAGGGCGACCACCTCGGCGGAGTCGCCGCGATTGATCCCATTGGTGATGGTATTGGCCACCGCCAGCCGGTCGTTGACGTTGACATTGGTGTTGTTCACCCCCACGGTCACCACGTCGGTCCCGTTCATGTTGGCCAGGGTCGTGGTGGAGACCGTGGTGCTGTTGGCCTTGATGGCGGTCACGATCGTGGAGCGGGTGGAACTCTCCGCAGCCTTGTAGGCGGCGGCGGCGATCACCTGCGCCTTGTCGAAATCAAGACTGGTATCCGCATTGCGGATCACCTGCGCCGCTGCGGAATCACGGGCGTCCAGGCAGCTGGCACCATCCCGGGAAATCGCGATCATCGCGGCGGCGGCCACCTTGGCCTTCTCGTAGAACGCTGAGGTATTGTCCCCCTTGATGTTCTTGAGGGCCGTGGCCACGTTGTCCACGGTCTCCGTGCCATCCAGGCTGGTACCGGTCTTCGGCGGGGTCAGGCCGACGGGGACACTGTTCAAATCCGTCACGGCGCCCAGTCCGAGATAGGTCGTGATCGCATCGTACACATCCGATTTGACCGTGGAGCCGGTTGCCGCCAGGGCCAGACTCTTGGCAAAACTGGCCCCCTCGTAAGTGGTGCCGTTGACCGCCGCGCCGGTCACCGAGGCCTCAGCCGCCTCCTTGGCGGAGATGTTCCCCTCGAAGGCATCGACCACCTTGGTGATCACATCGGTCGGCTTCGTGGTGAAGGGGGAAGCCCCAGACTCGTTGGCGTTGGCGATGGCGTTGATCCCGGTGGCCACGTTGGCGCTGTACAGCTTGGTATTGGCCAGCGGCGGACTCGGAACCTTGGTGACCAACCCCTTGATCTTGGGATTGAACACGCTCTCCTTGGCGTTGGGATTGACCAGATGCGGCTGGGCGAGCAGGGTGTTGGCCCGCGCGTCGGCCAATCCCACGGTGACGGTCTGATCCTCACGCGCCCCGACATGGAACACCAGCGGCTGGGTCTTGCCGTTGAGCATCGGCCAGTTGTTGAATTCGGTCTCCTGCGCCACCCGCTCGATCTCGCCCAGGAGCTGATTGATCTCCTGCTGAAGGCTCAGGCGGTCGGCGTCGCTGTTGGTGGCGTTGGCCGCCTGCACTGCCAGTTCGTTCATCCGCTGCAGCATGTTGGAGTGCTCGGAGAGGGCACCCTCGGCCACCTGGGAGACCGAGATGCCGTCGTTGGCATTGCGGATCGCCTGGGTCAGGCCGCGTACCTGCGCCGTCATCCGGTTGGAGATCGCCAGCCCGGCGGCGTCGTCCCCGGCGGTATTGATCCGCATCCCGGAGGAGAGGCGGGCGAACACCTTGTTCAGTTCGCCGGTGGCGCCCAGCAGGTGCCGTTGGGAGTTCAGGGAGGCAATGTTGGTATTGATATAGATAGGCATGGTTCGGTTCCTTTGGAATTGCTGTTCTTATCCGTTCAAACGATTCAACCCGCGGCGGCGATTCTTCTTTGTGGAACCACCTTTTCGCGCCGGAAACGTCGGCGCGCCTCCTGCCGGCCAAATCGTCGCTGTTCCTCTTCGCGCTCTTGTGTATAGGTCTGCCGCAGATGCTCCGGGATCAACAACTGCCGGGGCGAATACTCCTTGATGAGGATCTGGCGACCCATGCGATTGGCGGTGTTCACCACCACCGGTCCCGCCAGGTTGGTCCGCATCTCCTCCGGCTTGCCCTCGGGAATCGTCACCAGGGTGAAGATCTCCACATCCTCGCCGCCGGGACAACCGATGGCCTCCGCGTCCGCGTCCTGGATCACGAACTCCATCTCCGCGAAAAAGTCGAAGGGGTTGATGACGATGAACGCGATTTCCGGTTCGTCCACCGACTGCAGCCAGAAGAACGAAGAGTCCTGACCATAAGGGAAGAGGAGAAAGCGTCGGCTCAGGGGAAAACCGAGCAGGCCCTCGTTCAGGATGATGACCTCGTGCTCCTCGAATTCCAGTACGCCGAATCGGGTGCCGTGAATTTCCATGCTCAACCTCCGTTCCCTTGCGCCTAACGAATGAAATCAATCAATGAGTTGTTGAGAATCTGCCGCTGGGTGGCGGTCATCACCTGCAACGCCTGGGAGACCTGTTGCATTTGCGACACCACGTCCATCACATCCGCCTCGACGTTTTCGGCCTTCATCTTGGTCAGGGTGGCCTCGTTGGACTCCAGGGTGGTGTTGACCGCGTTCACCTGGGCGCTGCGCACCCCGGTCACCCCCTGCAGGTCCGAAATCTGGGCGCGGGCCTCCTGGATCCGGCTCAACTGGAGGGCAACCTCCGTGGGATCGGCGCGCAACAAAGCACCCCGCAAGGCGGTCACGGCTCCCAGGATATTCACGTTCCGGCCATACTGCCCCTTCCCTTCCAGGAACTCCTGTCCGGTCACGTTGCCAGGCAGGGTTCCCCCCTGCTGCACCCGCACCGGACGGTCCTCGTTGCCGCCCTGGTACTTGGGAACCACCTCGAAATAATAGACATCCCCGGTACGGGCCGTGCCGCTCAAGGTGAACTTGACGCCACTGCCCAGATCCAACTGCTTGTTGGCGTCCAGGGTGGTCGGCGGACGATCCACGCCGTTGATGTTGACCTGGTATTGACTGGTGGCAGCCAGATACTTGACCTGCACGCTCCAGGGCAGATCCGAAGGGGCAGTGCCGGCGGTCACGCTCGCGGTGGCATTCCGGAAGACGTTCTGAATCTCCGGGGTGCCCTGGGTGCTGGTCCCCACCGTGAAGGCGAAGAGATCCCCGTCTTGCGGCGGATCGACGATCTTGAATGTCACCCCCTGCCCGAGGTCCAGTTCGTTGCTGGAGTTCAGGCTGGCAGCCGCCTGCGCCACACCGTTGACCGTCGCGGTATACTGGTTGGTGGCCGAGGCGTAGCTGATCTGCACGTCCCACGGCAGCCCGGTCGGCGTGGTGCCCACCGTGGTGCTGGCCGCAAACCCCGCATCGGAAAGCGTGCTCTTGTCCGTGGACTTCAACCGCACCGGCGTGGCGACCAGAGAGGTCGAGTCGAACGGAAGCTGCGACTTGCCACCACCGAACAACGGCACCTCGTCCAACTGGGTGTTGGCGCTTCTCAGGATGTCCTGATACCACGCGGCGGGCAGTTGGGCCTGGGCCTTCATGATGCTCGGATTGCCGTCCTGCATGCTCTCGCCCATCTGCAGCACCAGGTCCTGGGCATTCAGCAGGGTGTCATGAATCTGACCCAGATGGCTGTCGCCCAGCGCCAGCCGCTCGGTGGCGAACTGGGTGGTCTTCTTCAGGCTCTGCATGCCGCTCAGATCCGCAGAAAAGATCATGTGCCGATAGGTTGCGGACGGATCTTCCGAAGGGCGGTTGACACGCTGACCGCTCACGCTCTGTTCCTGCACCTTCAGGAGATCCTGCTGTTGCAGTTGCATCGCCTGGGCGCCGGTCTTGAACATCAAACTATGGGTGACACGCATCTTTCCTGCTCCCTCGTTTTGGTCAGACCATCTTGATGATGGTCTGCATCAATTCATCCGCCACACCGACCATCTTGCTCGAGGCCTGGAAGGCCCGCTGAAAGCGAATCAGGTCGGTCAATTCCTCTTCCAAAGAGACCCCGGAAATCGACTCCCGCATATCGGCGATGAAGGATTGCGCCGCCTTGTGGGCCGTCAAGGTCTCCCTGTTCTGGTTGATCGTCCCGCCCACCTCCCCACTCAGAGTGGCGTAATGGCCGGTCAGAGTGGCGGAGTTGCCGAAGAGCGTGAACCGGTCGGTACGCAACCCACCCAGCTTCAGCGCCCCCTGACTGTTGACATCGTCGAAGGAGACCGCCTGCGGCGAGGTCAGGCTGTCCACATTCAGACGTCCCACCCCCACCAGATCGGCATCCGCCATGATGTTTGCGTTCACGGCCATGTCTTGCGCGCCACGTCCGCCAAACAGGCCGTTCACCCCCAAAGCCGCCAACAATCCAGTCTGGTCGTTGATGACTGCAATTTTCTGGCCAGATGTTGCGGCGGTCAGTTGCAACCGATTCTCCGCGTTGATCGAGGCCGTGACTCCGGTCCCCGCAGCGTTGAAGGCCGCCAGAACCTGGGTCAACGTCATGCTCCGGGTGATGCTCACCGCCGTGCCGGGGGTCAAATTGTTCCCATTGGTCCCGTAGGCCAGGATGATATTGCCGCTGGTGATCCGCTTGATGTCATCCGGGGTCTTGAGACCGTTGGCAACTGCGGCGTAGGCCTGGGCGACCGTGCCTCCGGCATTCAGGGTCTTGGCGGCCACCACGATGACGCGGGCCTCCTCCAGGGTCAGGTCGCCGCCCGTGTCCGCCGCCACCGCCGCCGCCGCCACGGTGTCCGTGGCGTCGGTCGTCAGGTTGGCCGACGTGATGGCGCTCGCCACTGCCGAGCGGTTGTTGGCCTCCACCAGGGTCTTGGCCACCGCGTTGTCCACCAGCGTGGCCACGCTCGACCCGGTGGCCGTGGTTTCGATCCCCTTCAGCAACGCGCTCGCAGACACATCGTAGGAGACCAGATCCTCCAGTTTCGTCGCCGTATCCACGCTGGAAAGATCCATGATCCCCCGCAGCGTCGAAGACATGTCCTTGTTCACCGACTGGGTATGGACCCGGTTGGCCTGATAGCGCAGTTCGTCGGTCAACGTCTCCAGGCGGGTGAGATACCCCTGGGCACCGTTGATCACCTGATCCCGCAACTCCAGGAGTCCGCCCAACTGCCCGCCCCGGATGGTCTCCAGGCCCAACGGACGCTCGCCGATCTTGATCCCCTGAAACCCCGTACTGGTGATGTCGGCGCTCCGGGAGAGGGTGGCGGAAAATACCGAGTCGGCAAGAAGTTCCTGCTCCCGTGCGGACATGATCTGCACCTCGCCGTTCTTCAGGTCCACGGTGCGGATGTCGATCAGTTTGCCCAAGTCCTGGATCATCTTGCGGCGCTGATCCTGCAAATCCAGAGCCGGATTGGTGTTGTGGTTGCGCACGATGGTGTTGGTGATCTCCTGAATGGCCTTGAGCCGCGTGTTGACATCCGCCAGGGTCACATCGATCTCGCGGTTGAGCGGCTGGGCAATGCCGTTGAGGTCCTGGTACATCCCGTTGAGCTGCTTGGTCACGGCATCCGCCTTGGCCACCAGTTGATAACGGGCCACGGCATTGGCCGGATTGTCCGCCAGGGTGTCCGCCGCGTCGTAGAAGGCCTCCAGCCGCTGGGAGAGACCATCCCCGTCCATCTCGTTGAAGACGTTCTCCACCATTTGCAGATACTTGTCCCGGGTCTCCAGCCGGCCCATCTCGCCGGTCCCCAGTTCCAGGCGGCGGTCCACCAGTTGGTCCAGTTGTTGCCGGACATCGGTCACCCGCACCCCGCTGCCCCCTTCCGCGAACTGATAGCTCGGCAGGGAGGTCAGTTCCACCGTTTGCCGGGTATAGCCGGGGGTGTTGACGTTGGAGATGTTGTGGGAAATCGTCTGCAACGTCCCCTGGGAGGCGAAGATTCCCAGCTTGGAGATGTCCAGCAAGCTGCCTAGTGACATGGCTCAAAAAGCTCCAATCCAAAGTTTGCGAAGGGGTGAAACTTGCGATTGACCAGGATATTGCAGAAGACATGCCAATCTGCAAAACGAGTCATAAACCGAAAAATTTGCAAATAATTCATTGTTATTATTTGATATTTTATTTTGCCCCACAATCCCGCCCCCAGCCAGACAAACTTTTGTCCAGATCCCCTGGCGGCAAATGTTTCCCACGGGTGACTTCCTTGGGCAAATCATGCTACCGTTAGCCATCAATCGGACCCATCATTGCCGTATCCATGGATACCAAGAGGTTGCACATGCCTTTTTCCCCCCCGATCAACATCGCCGTGCGCACCGCGCTCAAGGCCGGCGTCCTGGCGCGAGAACATTTCGACCGCCGTCATGAACTCGAAGTCACCCTGAAGGGCAAGAACGACCCACTGACCAGCGCCGACCTGGCGGTGGAACGGGAAATTCTGTTCCATCTCAAAAAGGCCTACCCCCAATACGGGATCCTGGCCGAGGAGAAAGGAGGGGCACTGCGCACGGATCGTCCCTGCTGGATCGTGGATCCCATCGACGGTACGCTCAATTTCCTGCATGGGACGCCCCACTTCGCCATCTCCATCGCCCTGCTCGGGAACGGGACCTTGCAGGGCGGGGTGGTGTACGATCCCATGCGCGACGAACTGTTCGTCGCGGAGCGGGGATGCGGGGCCTTTTTGAACGACCGGCGCATCCGGGTGGCCAAGGCCGAACGCCTCGCGGACGCTTTGGTGGCCACCGGCTTTCCCAGCCGACGACCCCAGTGGTTCGAGCGCTACCAGTCGGCCTTCGCCGGCTTTTTCGCCCAGGTGCGGGATCAACGCCGTCAAGGGGCGGCATCGCTGGATCTGGCGTATGTGGCGGCGGGACGCTGCGACGGCTACTGGGAGATCGGGCTTTCCCCCTGGGACATCGCCGCCGGCGCACTGCTGGTGCTGGAGGCCGGCGGTTTGGTCAGCGATTTCTCGGGTGGGCCGGAGTTCTTGCAGAGCGGCAACGTGGTGGCCTGCAACAATAAATTGCATGCCGGTATGCTGGCGATCATCAACCAGGCCGGTCTGACCTGAGCCGCCATGCCGCAAGCCGCCCCGATGAGTGGCACAAGGCATTCGCCAGCATCGATGGGCGCAATGACGCCAGCACGTCGCTCCAGTTCGACCATATCATGTTGGGCATCAGGAGAACACGCATGAAGACAGCGTTTCTGGATCAGGACGAGGAGGAACTCACTGTCGAGGATGTGATCGCCATTGGTAAGGAATGGGCCATGAAAATGTTGTCCGTCCTGCCCGGCGAGGAACTCGCCCGACTGCCCGGAGCCAACGAACTTCTGCAAAAGATCAGGCAGGAAGGTATCCAGGCAGGCAGACAGGAAGGCATCCAGGCAGGCAGACAGGAAGGCATCCAGGCAGGCAGACAGGAAGGCAGACAGGAAGGCAAACAGGAAGGCAAACAGGAAGGCAAACAGGAAGGCACACGGGCAGGCGAGCGCATCGGGATGGCCAAGAGCCTCATGCAAATCCTGCAGCGCCGTTTCCCAGAATTGCCGGAGTGGGTCGAGGCCCATGTGATGACCGCCGACCAGGAGGCCTTGCACCGTTGGATGGATCGGATTCTGGATGCGCCCGGCTGGCAGGAGGTGTTCAGCGAGGCGGACTGGCCAGCCACGCCCCCATCCGCGTGAGATCCGCCGCCACGAAGGGAGCCTCCCGCTCCGGATGCCACATGCACCCCACCCAGGGCAGTCGCTCGTGCCGGATGGCCTCGATGACCCCGTCCGGGGCGCGCGCGGTCACCAGATAACCGGGCGGCACGTCGGCCAGGACGAACTGATGAAAACTGTTGACCTCGCCCCGCACGTCGCCTAGCAACCCGTGCCGGGTGGCCACATGCCCGGAGACCTTGCGCAGGCTCCCGCCCGCATGCACGGCCAACATCTGCATCCCCCGGCAGATGCCCACCACCGGCAGGGACATCGCCCCCGCCCAAACCAGCAAACGCCGCTCGGTGGCATCCCGTTCCGGACAGGCCCCGAGATCATTGCCGCCGGAGAGCACCACCCCAGCCGGTCGCACCCGGTTCAACCACGCACCCAGAAGCTCTCCGAGGAGATTGGGCACCGGCACCGCGTACCAACCCGCCTCCCCCAGGAAGGCCGCCAGCCGCTGATCCAGCGCGTCTCGCCGCTCATCACGCCCCGGCACCCCATCGACCCGCTGGGTGACCGCCACCAGCAGGCCGGTCAACGCAACCTCGCGACCCAGATGTTGGTCGTGTAGGGAATCCGAATGACCGGCTGCCCGAGGGAACGCAAATGATCCTCGATGGCCGCAATCACCGGAGCAAAGGCCTCCCCAGCCTGCCGTTGCAGGGTGGCATGGGAACGCCAGGCCTCCACGCACTCCTCGATGGTCTGCTCGTGCATCACCCGCGCATCCAGATGGACCACCGGACCGAACCGCCCGCTGGCGTCGATCACCTCGGTCTGATCTTCCCGGCGCGTGCCGTAGCCGTAGTTTTGCACCCGCTGCTTGATGATGGACTCGATGGCCGACTGAATCGGATCGTCGAGTTGACGGTGGTTCCACATGCAGGCGAACCAGCCGTTCGGCGCGAGGATGCGCGCCGTCTCCCGCAGGGCGGCGGGACGATCACACACGTTGAACGAACTGCCGAACGTCACCATGGAGAATGCGCGCTCCTCCTGACCGGTCGCCTCGCCGCTCCCCTCGCACCACCGCACCCCTGCCAGGCCGCTCGTGCGCCGCATACCATTGGCACGCATGGCGTCGTTCGGCTCCACTGCGGTCACGCGCAGACCGCGCGCGGCCAGCATCAGGGTCAGGTGCGCCACCCCGGCGCCCACGTCGCACACCGGCGCACCCCCCGCAATCCCCGCAATCGCCAGCATCGCGTCGATGGCGGCATCCGCGTAATCGGGACGCTTCAGATAGGCATCCGCCAACGTGGTGTAATCCCACTCGGTTTTCATCTTTCACTCTTCTCCATGCATGCGCTCGAACCACGCCTCCGCCAGGGCCGCCACCGACCGCCCCGGCACGAAATCGACCACCCAGTCCGCTCCCTCCGGTTCGTCCACCGGCATGTCCAACCCGGCCACATTCGTCAATTCCCCGCTCGCGAACCGGCGATAGATCCCCTTGGGGTCGCGCCTTTGCAACTCCTCCAGGGGAACCTTCAGGTACACCTCGAAATATCCCGGCAGATGTTGCCGGTTCCAGGCATGGACCTCCCGGAACAAGGAGATGGTCGCGATCACCACCAGCGCCCCCTGCCCGGCCAGCACCCGACACAGTCGGGCGTATTGCATGGCCAATGCCAGACGCCCCTCCCGTCCGTGATTGGCCGTGTTGGCCGCCACCGCGCCGAACACCTCCCGCAACTCGTCCCCGTCCAGCAGCAGGACGAACCGGCCCATGGCCCGCAACCGCCCCGTCACTTCCCTGGCCAGGGTGCTCTTCCCGGCGCCGGACAGACCGGTGATCCAGAGCACCCGGAGTTCCTCCATGGCCGATCCGCTCATTGGCAGGCCGCCAGGTCATCCGGTGAATCCACCTCCCCCCAGACACGGGGATAGGGAATGGCGGCCACCGTCACCCGGCCCGCCTCGATCACCTTTTGCAGGGTGCCGGTCATGTGCATGCGGTCGGCCTCCTCGCCAGAAAGCGCGGCGCGGATCCGGCTCACCTCGGCCCACCCCTCCGGCGTGAAACGCAACAGCCCCATGTATTGGCCCTCCACCTCCTCAACCGATCCGGGACGGTTGCCGATCTCCCGCAGACCGCCCTGCCCATCCAGACGGAAGCTCTCCGCATCGCGCAGGGGGTCGCCGAAGCGCCGTTCCCACAGGGCGCGCCAGTTGGGATCGTAGGTGACCGCCAGCAAGGCCGGAGTGGCCATGAGAGAGGCAACGGCCCCGGCATCGTAGAAGATGTCCGAGTAACTGACGATGCACGTCCCCTCCTCCAGCCAGGACGAGGCGCAAGCCAGCGAAGCGACCATGTTGGTTTCCGCCCAGCGCGGGTTGTAAAACTCCGTGGCGACGCGCCCGGCCAGCATCTCGCGGCGATAGCCGGTCACCAGGGCGATGGCCTGGATCCCGGCAGCGCTCAGGGCGGACAACTGCCACTCCAGCAACGGTCTGCCGTGCAGTTCCACCAGGCATTTGGGCCGTTCGTCGGTCAGGCTGCCCATGCGGCTGCCGCGACCCGCCGCGAGGATCACCGCCCTCATGCCCGACCGCTCCCCGCAGTCTGCTCGATGGGAATGCGCAATCTCGAGCAGAGTCCCCGGATCTGCTGCAACCGGCCTTCGCGAATGAGATCCGCCAGGGGCGCCATGTCCAGCAGACGCAGGATCTCCTCCACCCCGAAATAGTGCTCACCGAGCAGATGATTCACCTGCAGCCGGAACTGCTCGGGTGTCATGTCGAGGCTGCGCAGATAATCATCGAAGAGCGAGGCGCAGGTGAGGGGCGTACCTTGGCCGGAGGGCACTGCGGCAAAACGCGCGGCGGCATCTTCGGGGGTAAGATAGAGTTGGGTGAAACGAACCGGGGTCAGCCGCGGATAGTTGCGCACGGTTTTAATGATGCTTTTCATGACGTGTACATAATCCGGCACCCCCTCGGCGCAGGCGTCCAGCCAGGCCTCGCCACCCCTGGCGACGAAGGCGTCCAGGTAGTTCAGGGCAAAGGAGAAATGATGGAAGACCAGGGCGGTGACCGCAGCCTGCAACAGGGAGACGAATGGGTCCGGGTGATCGGCCAGGATGCTTTGCGGTTTTTTCAAAAACAGGACATCCCCGCTGTTCACCGTCCCGTGGTCGCGCAGCCCGATGGGGCGACACACCTCCATGGACAGGACGTTGGTCTGACGGATTTCGATCAGGACAAAGCCATGACGCTCCAGCAGGTCGTCGATCTCCTGGAGCGAATGCTGCCCGACGAAGCGGCGCATGAACTGCACCTCGGTATAGACGCCGTGAATGGAGGTGCGCAACAGGTCCGCAGCCCCTTGCAGGATGTCGTATTCCGCCCCTTCGGCGTCCAGGGAGAGGAAATTGGGCGCCTGGACGGGGGGGGCCGTGTGGGGAAACAGTTCATCCAGGGAATGGAGGGTCACCGGCACGCTGGCGGCGGTTTGATGGGAGCGCGGGTCGTAATCCAGGTTGAACTGCCGACTGTACAGGTAAAGGTTGTCGTACTCCGGGCGACAGGTCAACAGGGAGGAGCCGTACCGGTCGTAGGTGAGATGAAAGAGGGCCTCTTCCCGACTTTTGCCGATGCAGTAGGGAAGCACGGTGCATTGCATGTTCCACACCTGCCGGATCTGCTCCAGGCAGGAGGGATCGGCATCGTAGAGGACGTTTTCGACCGCCGGTTCCAGCCAGTTCAGATGGGGATAGGGGCGTGTGCCGGCACGTCCGCCAATGTGGTGTACGGAAATTTTGAAGGGGGAAGCATCCATGGAAGCGACTCTGCCTGGGCGTTGTTCCGATAACAATAGGGAATTTATAAGCAAAATCCATTCCAACCGCACAAACGACCCGAACCGCCACGGTTGCGCATGGCATTCTTCATGCAGAGCCGCTCAACCATCCACTCCTCGCAACCGGATGATCCCCCAATTGAAAACCATGACCACTCCGGAACGTGACGCCCTGGCCCACTATCATGCGCAGCAATACGCACAGGCACTGACCATGGCCGAGGCAGGTCTGGCGAACGGTGCGCCGAACGCCAATCTCCTGACTCTGGCGGCGGCCTGCCGGATGGAACTGCAGCAACCCGAAGCCGCCGAAGCGGCCTGCCGGGCCGCCCTGGCCATCCGCCCGGAGCATGCCGATGCCCGCTTCCACCTGGGCAATCTGTTGACCCAACAGGGACGGGACGCGGAAGCCGAGACCGAATTCCGCCAATTGCTGCACTTTTGCCCGGAGGATGCCGAGGCATGGTGCCATCTGGGCAACCTGCTGGCCAAACGGCAGGACGCCACCGAGGCGGAGACCGCCTATCGGGAGGCGTTGCGCATCCGGCCCGGCCATGTGACGACCTGCAACAATCTGGGCAACCTGCTGGTGGACCGGCGCCGTTTTGCCGAAGCGGAAGCGGCCTATCGCCTGGCCCTCGATGGCCGGCCCGGACATGCCGGCATCCTGGGCAACCTGGGGGTGGTCCTGAAGAAGATGGGCCGATTCGAGGAGGCGGAAGGGGCATACCGGGAGGCATTGCGAATCCAGCCGGATCATGACGACGCCCTGCTCAATCTGGGGATGCTGCTGACCGCCATGCGCCGTTATCCGGAGGCGGAAGAACTGCTCTCGAACGCCATGACCAGGGAAACGGCCCGCGCCAGCGCCTTGCGGGGACTGGGCGATCTCTACCGCCGCATGGGGGAGACCGCGCGGGCCGAGGCCGCCTGCCGGGAGGCCCTGGGTCTCGAACCGAACCATCCGGATACCTTGAACAATCTGGGCAACTGCCTGGCGGACGGAAAAAAGTGGCGCGAGGCCGAGATCTGTTTCCGGGAAGCCCTGCGCATCCGGCCAGAATGTCCGGACACCCGGTGCAATCTGGGGCATCTGCTGTTGACGCTGGGCCGTTTCGACGAGGGTTGGCCCCTGTACGAGGCGCGCCATCACCCCGCACGCGCCGAGGCGAGCGCCGATCCGGCGGATTGCGGTGTGCCCTTCTGGCAGGGGGAGGCGTTGACGGGGCGCTCGATCCGGATCCTGGCCGAGCAGGGGTTCGGCGATCAGATTCAGTTCAGCCGTTTCGCCCCGCTGCTCAAGGCCATGGGGGCACGGCGGGTCACGCTGGTGTGCGAACCGGCCCTGCAGGGGTTGCTGGCCTCGCTGGACGGGGTGGACCGGGTCCTGACCAGGGGCGAACAGGCAGAAGAACCCGTTGCCGATTTACAGACCTTTCCCATGTCCATTCCCTGGCATCTGGGGACCATTCCGGCCTCCCTGCCCGCTTTGCGCGTCCCGGAGGAACGGATCGCCCACTGGCGGGCGCGGCTGCCGAGCGCCCCTTGCCGGGTGGGGTTGGCGTGGCGGGGCAATCCGAATTTTCACGGGGATCGCGCCCGCTCCCTGCCGGGATTGACGACCCTGGCGCCGCTTTGGTCCGTGCCTGGGATCGCCTTTGTCTCCCTGCAAAAGGGGGCCGGGGCGCAAGAGGCGCGATTTCCTCCCCGGGACCAGCCGCTTCTGAACGCCGGCGACCTGGTGGCAGATTTCGCGCAGACCGCCGCCATCGTGGCGCAACTGGATCTGGTGATTTGCAGTGATTCTGCGGTGGCCCATCTGACCGGGGCATTGGCGAGACCCTGCTGGGTGATGCTCGCCTGGAATGCGGACTGGCGCTGGGGGCAGGAAGGGAACACCACCCCCTGGTATCCGGAGGGGATGCGGCTTTACCGCCAGAGCGAACCAGGCAACTGGCACGAAGTCGTCATGCGTATCGTTACGGATTTGCAAAATTTCACAAAAAAACAAAGACCCACCCCCCGCGCGGTGGGGGGTGGGTGATTGCGGCAATCAGCGACCGTTGGACATCAGCGCCAGGGCGATGGTGGGCTGCTGGTTGGCCTGGGCCAGGATGGCCACGCCTGCCTGTTGCAGGATGGTCTGCTTGGTCAGGTTGGCGGTTTCCAGGGCGATATCCGCATCCTGAATCCGGGAACGGGCCGCGTCCGTGTTCTCCACCACGTTGGAGAGGGAGGCGATGATGTTCTCGAAGCGGGATTGCGCTGCGCCCAGGGTGGCACGCAGGGCGGAAACGCTGTCCAGGGCCGAGTCGATGCGACCGATGGCAGCGCTGGCGGAACCCCGCAGGGAGACACCGATCAGGGAGCCGGCCTTGCCGAGTCCCAGGGTCGAAGTATCGGCGGCGCCGATGGAGACGGTGAGGGTCTGCCCCATGTCCCCGCCGATCTGGAACTTGCCGGTGAACAGGGAGGCGGTGGCCACCCGCCCGCCATCGGCGCTGCCGCCCAGCAGGAGCACGCCGTTGAACTTGGTGGTTTCGGCGATGCGGCGGACTTCCGTCAGCATCTGCTTGACCTCGTTGTTGAGGTTCAGGCGATCCGTGGAGCTGTAGGTGGAGTTGGACGCCTGCACGGCCAGTTCCCGGATCCTTTGCAGGGCGGCGGTGGTTTCGTTCAGGGCACCTTCCGCCACCTGGGTGAGGGAGATGCCGTCATTGGCGTTGCGCACGGCGGCATTCATGCCCCGGATCTGGGCGATCATGCGGTTGACGATGGCCAGGCCGGCGGCGTCGTCCTTCGAGGTGTTGACGCGCATCCCGGAGGAGAGGCGCTGAAAGGTCTTGCTCAATGCGTCGGTGTGCTTGTCGAGCTGACGACGGGCATTGAGGGATGCGATGCTGCCATTGATGGTGAGCGCCATTTTTTTTTCTCCTGAAAAAAAATTCCTGGCCGGCAAGACCTCCGGGCCACGTTGTGTTTCCTTCCCTGGTGGATGATGGGCTATTCGTTTTACGGGCTTAACCCTGACCCGGTACCCTCTTGCTTCATTTTAAATTGCCTAAAATTCCCCTTGATCAATTTATCGTCCGATCCCATCTGGGACTAAAGCACTTTTTCCACTTTTTTTCACCACCCCCTCCTGCTGCCCCGGCGTGGCCTTGCGGGAGTATCGGCCATTTGACCAATATACCCCCTGAATCAAATTATCGGTTTTTCCATTCTACACTTGAGCACATTTGCGCAAAAAAAAGCCATGACGGGATCAAACCCGGCATGGCAAAGAATAACCAAATGGAAAGATTGGATTTTTAGCGAAAAACCCCACCAGGGGAAGGGTCAGGAAAAACAGAGATGATGCGCGGCAAGCCGCTCAGACCGGTTGATCGGGGTGCTGGCGTGCCCGCTCCAGACGAGGCCGGAGCGCGCCGAACAGCCGCTCCGCCTCCTCCAGGATGGACGGAACCGCCGCCAGATCACCCTCCTTGGCAAGGCGTTCCATTTGCACGAACAGCTGGCGCAGGCGGGCCGCACCCACGGAACCGCACTGGGATTTCATGCTGTGGGCAACACGGGAGAGAGAGGAACCATCCTGTTCCCGCATGGCGGTTCGGATCTCCTCCAGCTTGACATCGATATCGTCGAGAAACATGCCCAGGATGTTCGCGAAGGCCCCCGGCACCCTGGACAATTCCTGACGCAGCGTCTCCAGAATCCGTTCTTCCAGCAGCGGGATCTCCTCCTCTTCTTCTTTCTCCCCGGACGCAGGGTGCGAAGGCGCAGCGACAACCGGCGCCTCGGGCGCGGAAGAAGGCGTGAGCCAACGGTCCAGGGCATCGTGCAGCACTTTGATGCGCAAGGGTTTGGTAAGAGAATCGTCCATCCCCGCCGCCAGCCCCGCCGCCTGAACCTGGGCACGCACATTGCCCGTCAAGGCGATGACCGGAGTGCGCGGCAAGGCGTGCTCGCTTTCATAAGCGCGAATCCTCCGGCAGGTCTCGTAACCGTCCATGCCCGGCATCCGCACATCCATGAAAATCAGATCGAAGGACTCCCTGGCCACCCACTCCAATGCCTGTACCCCGCTTTCGGCGCAGCGCACCAGGGCGACCTTCCCCTTGAGCATCACTTCGGTCAATTGACGACTCAAGCTGTCGTCATCCACCAGCAGCACCCTGGCGCCCCCCGTGCCCGTCGGGAGATCCGCCGCCACCGGCACGGGGGGCGCAAGCGGCTCCGGGACCACCACGGCCCCGGCCTGTGCCCGCGCCACACCAAAGGCGAGTTCCAGGGTGAAAACGGTTCCCTCGCCGGCCACGCTCCGGGCCGTGATGCTCCCCCCCATGAGATCCGCAAGTTGACGGCAGATGGCCAGCCCCAGCCCGGTCCCGCCATGGATACGGCTGACGGAGACATCGGCCTGGACATACGGAACGAACAGGGCCTCCAGTTGCTCCCCGGTCATCCCCACCCCGCTGTCACGCACATGAAAAACGATATGGCACACCTCCCCCTCACGGGAGCGCATGCGGGCCTCCAGGGCGATCTCCCCACGGGAGGTGAATTTCACGGCATTGGAAAGCAGATTCATCAGAATCTGGCGCAACCGCAAGGGATCCCCCACCAGCATCGCAGGCACCTCCGGTTCCAGCAACAGCCGGAACCGCACCCCTTTCCTGTTCAGGGGATGCTCGAACAGGGAACGCAGATCGGAGAGCAGTTGATCCAGCGCGAACGGAACCGCCTCCAGAAGCAACCTGCCGGCCTCCATCTTGGAGAAATCGAGAATGTTGTTGATGATGCCCAGCAGCGCCTCGTTGGAACGCTGCAGCAAGGCCACCAACTGCTGCTGATCGGCATCCAGCCGGGTCGTGGCGAGTTGATCGACCATGGCCATGGTCCCGCTCATGGGGGTGCGGATCTCGTGACTCATGACGGCCAGAAAGGCGCTCTTGGCCTGATTGGCCGCCTCGGCGGCCTCGCGCGCGCGTCGTTCCGCTTCCGCCCGCTTGCGGGCGGTGATCCGCTCGACAAAGAGTATCACCCCGCCGATCCGCTCCCGGCCATGATGCGGGTCCAACTCATGCCAGGGATGGGCGGTCCAGTGGATCCACTCCTCCGTGCCATCGGGCAGCCGGTAGCTCTCCTCCTCCACGCTGACCACCGCGCCGTTCAGGCACGCCCCCGGCAGGTCCCTCCACCCCTCGGGCATCGCCGGCAGCATCTCGGCCAACGGCAGACCGTTGGTGCCGGACATGGGCAAGCCCAAATCGGAGCGCCAGCGCAGACTCGATTCCAGACAGCGCATCCCCGCGTCGAACATGGCCATGGCTGCCGGGGCATGCTCCATGAAGAAGCGCATGCGCCGCTCCCCGACCTGCAGGCGGATATTCAGAAAATGCACCCGCGCCACCGTCAGGGCCACATAGCCCGCCAGACCGAAAATCAAGGCGGGCACCAGTTGCCCGATCCGCAAGGCCGGAAACCGCTCAGAGAATTCCACGAGCCAGTCGAACACACGCAAGGCGTCCATGGACCAAAAGGCGGTCCCGAACAGCAGAATGGCCAACAGCGTGTCCCGCGCCAGAGGACGCCGCCGATTGCCGCGCGGATGGCGATCGGCAGTGTGGAGTTCCGGCTTCACTTGCCCGGCGCCAGCACGGAATGGATCGAACGTACCGTTTCAGGCGGCACGCCGATGGTCACCAGGATGTCGGGATGCTGGCGGATGCCATAAGCCATGCCCGTCAGACCCACGGTCAACAGCACCAGCCACACCATCAGTCGTGCGCTGCTGACGATGATCTTGAACAGACCCAGCAACGTCACGACCCCACCTGCCAGCAGGACGAGCCAGGAGATCCATGCGGGATTTTCCGTCATTTGGCATCCACCTCCTCACGATTCACGATGCGACCGACATCCAGCAGGAGGATATCGGTTTCCTCCTGGTTGCCATCTTCCCGATAGCGACCGATGGCCTGGACAAAGTCGTTTTCCGCATTGGTCATGCCGGTCGGCACACGGGATTCGATGTGATGGAGCCGGCTGAAATAATTGATGTCGTCCACCGCCACGGCGAACTGTTCCCCCTCCACCTGCAAGACCAGGGCGTACTCCAACAGATATTGACGGATCTGCCCGCCGATGCCGTCGAACAGGTCGATCAGGCGCGTCAACAGCCCCTTTTCCGTCAGATGGATCAACTCCTCGGCCTCCCTGGTGCGACCGTCCCGGATCAGGGCCGCTGCCTGCACCGCCACCTGATGAATCTGCTGGTGGGGGGTGTCGAACCGCTGCATGTAGGCACTCAGGTTGAGATTGTCGGTGTGGAATCGATCGTACCATTTGCCGAACGCGCACAGGTGGGGATTGGTCTGCACCGTGATGGGCCTGCCGTTGAACACCTCATCCTTCAACTTGTCGAGCCAGTTGATGTGATCCTGTTTGCGCAACGCCATGGTTTGCTTGAGTTCGTCGGTCTCCTGCGCCCGGGGCGGTTCCCCGAAACAGATCCGCAGATCGAACAAGGGGATGCTGCGTTCCTGAAACGGGATCACCCCGCGCATTTCCGCAGGCATGCAGGGGACGCAGGTGTATTCCGGCACATCCATGACCGCCACCACGTTGAGGTGCGGTACGCCGTAACGGTTATGGTTCGCGGTGAACACGAGGAATTCGGTGTCCAAAGTCAGTTCATTCGCCATGCTCTCCCCCCTCCTTGTCGTCATTATCCGGTATCGACATGGTAACCGCAATACGCCGTATCTGGCATCATGCCGGAAAATCGGCTCACATACCAGCCCGTTTCGCACCAGACGCGCAAAATGCCCTGGCCGGAAATCGATTGACCGGCACGCAAAAAAAATGGATAATTTTACGATTGCACGACAACAGCACGGGAGAAATGAATCGTTGAGCTTCTGGACCGGGAAACAGATCGTCATCGGCATCGGGGGTGGGATCGCCGCCTACAAAAGCCTGGAGATCATCCGCCGCCTGCGGGAGGCGGGAGCCTTGGTCGTGCCTGTGCCCACGCCCGCCGGATTGCGCTTCGTCACGGAACTCACCCTGCAATCCCTGGCCGGGGGTCCGGTCCACGGAGAACTGATGCAGCCCCGCCAGCCGGGCGAAATGGACCATATCCGTCTGGCCCGCGAGGCCGACCTGGTGATCATCGCACCGGCCACAGCCGACCTGATGGCCCGCATGGCATCGGGCCAGGCGGACGACCTGCTGACCGCCCTGCTGCTGGCACGACGCGGCCCGACCCTGGCCGCGCCCGCGATGAATCCGGCCATGTGGAGCCACCCGGCGACCCAGCGCAACGTGGCCCGCCTGCGGGAGGACGGACTGCTGGTGATCGGCCCGGAAAGCGGCGCCATGGCCTGCGGAGAGAGCGGCGAGGGACGCATGGCCGAACCCGCCGCGATCCTGGAGGCGGCACGCCGGGCGCTCACCCCCCCGATCCTGGCGGGACGACGTTTCCTGATCACCGCCGGGCCAACCCGGGAAGAGCTGGATCCGGTGCGTTTCCTGACCAATCACTCGTCGGGAAAAATGGGATGGGAGACGGCCCTGGCGGCCCTGCGGGCAGGGGCGGAAGTGGACCTGGTCCACGGGCCGGTGGCCTTGCCGCCCCCCCCTGGGGCGCGCCTCCTGCCGGTGACCACAGCCGAAGAGATGCGCGCCGCAGCCCTGGAGGCCTGGCAGCAACGGGAGTGCGACGCCGCCATCCTGACGGCTGCAGTGGCGGATTACCGCCCCGCGCAACGCCAGCCGGACAAAATCAAGAAGGAGCACGAGGAACCGGAAATGCATCTGACCCTGACGCAAAATCCGGACATCCTGGCGGAACTGTCGGCCCGTGCGAACGGGAATCAGGTGGTGTGCGGGTTCGCCGCAGAAACCGGCAACGCCCTGGAGCGTGGCCGGGAAAAGCTGGTACGCAAGGGGTGCGACCTGCTGGCCATCAACGACGTGACCGCACCGGGATGCGGCTTCGGCTCCGAGACCAACATCGTGACCCTGATCGGTCGCGACGGCTGGGAAGAGAGCTGGCCCCTGCTCCCCAAGGAGGCGGTGGCCGAACGGCTGATCCGGGCGATTCACGCACTGCTCGGCCAGCGCCATCCAACCTGAGCGGATCACCATGCAAATACCGGTACATGTTCTTCCCCACGGCGTGGGGCTGCCACTGCCCCGCTACATGACAGAGCAAGCGGCAGGCATGGACCTGATGGCGGCCATCGACACGGAGACGACCCTGGCCCCGATGGAACGCGCCCTGATTCCCACCGGCCTGACCATGGCCATACCCGCCGGGTGGGAGGCGCAGATCCGACCGCGCTCGGGTCTGGCGCTCAAGCACGGCGTCACGATCCTGAACAGCCCCGGCACCATCGACGCGGATTACCGCGGGGAGGTGGCGGTGCTGCTGATCAACCTGGGAGGTGCGCCGTTCGTGATCCGGCGCGGGGAGCGGATCGCGCAAATGGTGTTCTCCCCCGTGTCGCAGGCCCAGTGGCTGCCGGTCGGGGAGTTGGAAGCGAGCACGCGGGGCACGGGAGGATTCGGCCATACCGGTCGCTGAGGGAACGCCCAACCATTGGGGAGGAGGGCCAGGGCATGCTGAAATTTTCCAAGAAATTGCTGTACGCCATCGAGGCGGTCACGGACATCGCCTACAACGCGACCGGAGAACCGGTGCAGATCCGTGATGTCACCACCCGCCAGGGCGTGCCGCAACGCTATCTGGAGCAGGTGATGCAGCGGCTGGTGCGGGCCGGGATTCTGCGCGGGGTGCGGGGACCGCGCGGCGGATACCTGCTGGGCAGGGAGAAATCCGGCATCTCGGTGGGGGACATCGCGCGGGTGGTGATGGAAATCGACGAGTTCAACGACACCGGCCTGCCCCCCGACGCGGCCACCGGTCCCATCGGCCAGATGGTGATCCGGCCCTTGTGGGGGGAGTTCCAGGAACGCTGCCTGGCCCTCATGGATACGGTCACCATCGAGGAACTGACCAATCGCGCCTTCCGCAACGGCGTGCCGTGCGAGAGCGCCAACCGGATCACCTATTCCATATGATGACCCATGGTCGGGAATGGAGCGTGCTGCTCATCGGCGCTGGCGGCCTCGGCTGCGCCGCCGCCCTCGCCCTGGCCCAGGGCGGGGTGACCCGGCTGGGGCTGGCGGACGGGGACCGGATCGCCCTTTCCAACCTGCATCGGCAAATTCTCTACCGCACGGACGAAATCGGGGCGCCCAAAGTGGAACGGGCTGCGGCCCGCCTGGAGGGGATCGTCCCCACGTTGCGCATCGACCGTCATGCCCAACGCCTGGAGGGCCGGGAGCAGATCGCCGCCGTGGCCGGACAATACGCCGTGACCATCGACGCCTCGGACAACTTCGCCACCCGCTTTGCCGCCAACGACGCGGCGCTCCTGGGGGGCTTTCCCCTGGTGCACGGGGCGGCGACCGGGTTCCGGGGTCAACTGATGACCATTCTGCCGGGCCGTTCCGCCTGCCTGCGCTGTCTTTTCACCGCCCCGCCGCCCGCAAACGGCCCCACCTGCCAGGGCGAGGGGGTGCTGGCCACCCTGGTCGGGGAGGTGGGCTGGCTCATGGGAATGGAGGCCATCAAGCTGCTGAGCGGCGAGGGCGAACCTTTAAGCAACCTGATGCTGACCATCGATGCCCTCACCGGCAAGCGGCGCACGCTGCCCGTCCCTCTCAATCCCGACTGTCCCTGCACGGCCCCGTGAGATGAACAGACCAGGCATACACCCGGACATCACCTCGACCATCGGTCGCACCCCCCTGGTGCGCATCAACCGCCTGACCGCCGGCCTGCGGATCGAGATCCTGGCCAAGCTGGAATTCTTCAATCCCCTGGGGTCGATCAAGGACCGCATCGCCCTGGCCATGCTCGACGCTGCGGAAGCGGAAGGCCGCATCGACCGGGAGACCGTGGTGATCGAACCCACCTCCGGCAATACCGGCATCGCCCTGGCGGGCATCTGCGCGGCCAAGGGGCTGCGACTGGTGCTCACCATGCCGGACTCCATGTCCGTGGAGCGACGCAAGCTGTTTCAGCTTCTGGGCGCCCGCGTGGTCCTCACCCCGGCACAGGAGGGGATGGGCGGGGCCATCCGCAAGGCGGAAGAACTGCTGAAAAAAGAAAAAAAGGGCTTCATGCCCAACCAGTTCGAAAATCCGGCCAACCCGGCAGTCCATGCCGAAACCACGGCAGGCGAAATCCTCGCGGATACGGATGGCCAACTGGATCTGCTGGTGGCCGGCGTGGGGACCGGAGGCTCCCTCACCGGCATCGCCCGTACCCTGCGCGCCCATCTTCCTGCCGTGCGCATCCTGGCCGTGGAGCCGGAAAACTCCCCGGTGCTCTCCGGGGGCATGCCGGGAATGCATGCGATCCAGGGGATCGGGGCCGGCTTCATCCCCCCGGTTTTGGACCTCACCCTGATCGACGAGGTGATCCGCGTCGGCGACATGGTGTCAATCGAAACCGCCCGCGCGCTGGCCGCCAGGGAAGGGATTCCGTGCGGGATCTCCAGTGGTGCGGCCATGGCGGCGGCC
The DNA here is from genome assembly GCA_015231915.1 of Magnetococcales bacterium. Classification (GTDB taxonomy): domain Bacteria; phylum Pseudomonadota; class Magnetococcia; order Magnetococcales; family Magnetaquicoccaceae; genus Magnetaquiglobus. Next base: position 10,615 of record JADGAR010000027.1, on the reverse strand, counting down.
CTGCGGGTCGCCGGACGACCGGAATGCGCCGACATGCGCATGGTGGTGATCCTGCCGGATCTGGCGGACCGGTATCTTTCCACCGGGTTGTGCCCATGACCACCGACAGCGACTGGGCGGAACGCTTCTCCCGCCAGATCATGCTGGCCGGGATCGGCGGGAACGGTCAGCGTCGTCTGGGTGCGGCGCGGGTCGGCATTGCCGGGTCCGGTCCCTCTGCCCGGATCGCGCTTCTCTATCTGGCGGCGGCGGGGGTGGGGCTGCTGCGTGGGGAAACCGCTCCCGTCGCGGCAACCCCGGATGCCGGGCATGCCCTGGCGATCCAACCCGCATGCCGCATCGAACCGCTGCGCCTGCCGGAGGATGCCGCGCATCTCGACCTTTTGATCGATACCGGAGAGAGCGCCATCGATTGCAACCGGATCGCCCTGCAATGGCATTTGCCGCTGCTTGTGGCCCGGTTCGCTGCGGATGGGGGGATCCGGCTCGTCGGCTCCCAGGCGGGCCTGGATCCCAACCTGCCCTGCGCGGCTTGCGACGCACCGCCCTGCCCCACGCACCCCCCGCATTGGAGCACCCTCGCCCTGCCCGCTGCGGGCTGTGCACTGGCCAGCGAAGCGATCAAGACCCTGCTTGCCATCGGCGATCCGATCCTCTTCAGCGCCGCGCTGCTCTTCGACCCCATGCGCGCCGCCTACCAGCGCATCCACCGGGAGCGGAATCAAACCTGCCCCCACTGCGCCACGGAGTTCATCGACATCACCGCCGCCACCTGCCCCATGACCTTCGTGCTGGTCAAGCTGAAAATGGAGACCATGGCCCCCGGACAACGCCTGCACGTCCGCCTGAACGGCGGCGAACCGCTGACCAATCTCCCCCTCACCCTGCGCGACGAGGGATGGCCGGTCTCCCCTCCCTGGCACGAGGGGGAGGCCTTCGGACTGCTGACGACCAAATTGGTACCCTCAAAGTGACCATTTTTGTCACCAACTGCCCAATTCCGTCACCCAGGAAATGCGGCAACCGCAAAAATGGTCCGGATTCTCAATACATTGCATTTGGTACGCCTGTTGCTCTATACTCCATTAAAGAGATTCACCATGGCAATTGATTTCGGCGATACACAATTCACCAGACCAGCATAATGGTCACACCAACCTTCGAGGAGAACTCCCATGCGTAAGATCCAAAAACAAGCCGGTTTCACCCTGATCGAACTGATGATCGTCATCGCGATCATCGGCGTCCTGGCAGCCGTGGCCATCCCCGCCTACCAGGACTACATCGCCCGCGCCCAGGCGTCGGAAGGCGTCAGTCTGCTGGCCGGACTGAAGACCTCGGTTTCGGAGTATTATCAGGACAAGGGCTCCATGCCGGCCCTCGCCACCCTGAGCGGCGTGCAGACCAGCGGCAAATACGTCGGCGCCATTGCCTTCACCGGCGCAGGCAGCACCACTGGCGCCTTGACCATGACCGCCACCTTCACCAGCAGCGGCGTGAATGCCAACATCGCCGGACAAGCCCTGCAACTGGCCACCGCCGACGGCGGTCGGACCTGGACCTGCTCCGGGGTCGGTTCCCTGGCCAACTCCGCCTATCTGCCCGGCTCCTGCAAGTAATCTCCGGGACTGGCGAATGGCCGTCCGGATCGACAAGCACGACAACGGCTCCCCCTGGTGGGGAGCCGTTTTTTTTGCGGTGCTGGGCATGACCGCATTTCTTTATTGGCCTGGGCTGAACGGACCCTACCTGCTGGATGATCTCATGCATCTGCCCCACCTGGAGCAAATCCATGACGCACCATCCCTCGACCGCTTTCTTGCCGTGATCAACGGCATCGATCCCGCCAGATTCAGTCGTCCCCTGACCATGACCACCTTTGCGGCCCAGTATCAGGATTGGCCCCACCATCCCTGGATGTTCAAATATGTCAATCTTGCCATCCATTTGATCAATGGCTGCCTGCTTTGCCTCGTCTTCATGAAACTGGGCCGTCTGCGCCAGGACGAACCGAACCTGGCGCGGAAGATCGCCTTGAGCGCCTCCTGTATCTGGCTGATTCACCCGCTGAATATTTCTACAACACTTTATATCATTCAACGTGGAACACAATTCTCCACACTATTCATTCTGTTATCCATTCTGGGCTACCTGCATGGCCGGCAGCTTCTGCTCGATGCGGGCCGCAGTCGCCTGAACGGCTATCTGTGGCTGTCGGGAAGCGTCGCATTGGGGGGAGTTTTGGCCACGCTCGGCAAGGAAAACGGCTCCTTGTTGACTTTGTTCATTCTGGTCCTGGAAGGGACCCTGCTGCGGCGGATCCCGCGACCGGTCGGCTGGCGGGCATGGAGCGGTCTGTTTCTCCTGGCCCCTCTGCTGCTGCTGCTCGCATTGATCGGTATCGATTATAAAGTTCATATCGAAACACCGACAATCGATTATAAATTTACTCTGACAGAGCGGATTTTAAGCAATTTCGTCGTCCTCTCCGACTACCTGCGCCAGATTGCCCTGCCATCGCTCGCCCGCCTGGGACTGATGCACGACGACTATCCCGTCTCCCACGGCGTGCTGGATCCGGTCCATACCCTGCCCGCCATGCTCCTGATCCTGGGGCTGATCGGCTCTGCCCTGCTGTGGCGCAAGAACCGACCGGTCTGGGCCTTCGGCGTGCTGTGGTACTTCGCGGGCCACACCCTGGAGTCCACGGTCCTGCCCTTGCACCTCTATTTCGAACACCGCAACTACCTGCCGGCCATGGGCCTCTGGTACGCAGCGGTCAACAGCTTTTTCCGGTTGTGGGACAAGCGGGAGGCCATCCGGCTGCGCCCGTTCCTGACCGTCTGCGGGGCGTTCTATTGCCTGCTCCTGGGATTTCTGACCCGCTCGGAGAGCACCCTGTGGGGCAACGGAGAGCAACTCGCGCTCATCTGGAGCCAGAACCACCCGACCTCCCGCTGGGCACAAGGCCAGTTGGCCACCATGCTCATCATGCAGCGCCAACCTGTCGCTGCCCTGGAGATCTACCAGAAATTGCTGAAAGCCAACACTGCCGACAAAACACCCTATTTCGACTGGCTGAAACTCGCCTGCCACTTCCCGGAAATCCCCCTGCCCGCCATGGGGGAGATGCGGCAGGCGTTCCGGTCGGAGATCATGTATCTGCCGTCCATCGACCTGTTGCTCTCGGAGTGGAACGGCGGCAAATGCAAACAGATCGACGCGGCCTTCCTGCTGGAACTGTTGGCCCTGCGACCTGTCGATCCCGCCAGGATTCCGGTTCACTATTTTGCCGTCCTGGATTATTATACCGCTCTCGTGCATCACAAAAACGGCCAACTCGAACAGGCCTTGACCCATATCGACGCCGCGTTGCGCCTGAGTCCGTACTATTTCATGGTCTTCAAGAAGACGGAATGGCTGATGGGCGCGCAACGCTATGCCGAAGCGCTGCAAATCCTCGACAGGCAATATCCGGAGATCAAATTGAGCCGGCTGACCCGTGGATACGAAACCGAAAAGATCGAAAACTGGAAAAAATTCATTCGTCAATTGATCCTCTCCACTCAAGCGAACCCTGGAAACCAGACTCCCCCATGAAGACCATTCCACAGCGCATCGCCGAGGAACTCGGCGTCAGGGACTCCCAAGTCGAAGCCGCCATCGCCCTGCTGGACGAAGGCGCGACGGTCCCGTTCATCGCCCGCTACCGCAAGGAGGTGACCGGCGGACTCACGGACATCCACCTGCGCCACCTGCATGAGCGGCTGGGGGTGCTGAGGGAACTGGAAACGCGCCGCGAAACGGTGCGGAATGCCATCCGCGAACAAGGCAAACTGACCCCGGAACTGGAACGCGCCCTGCTGGAGGCCCAGACCCGCACCCGCCTGGAGGATCTCTACCTCCCCTTCCGGCCCAAACGTCATACCAAGGCCGCCCAGGCCATCGAAGCCGGCCTGGAACCCCTGGCGCAACGTCTGCTGGCCGATCCTCCCGTGCTCCCGGAAGAGGCCGCCGCGCCATTCGTTGCCGTGGAGAAGGGCATCTCCGATGCGGCGCAGGCGTTGGACGGGGCCAGGGAGATCCTCATGGAACGGTTCGGCGAGGCGCCGGAACTGGCGGGGGGATTGCGCAATCTGTTGTGGGACACGGGGCTGTTGAGCGCCAAGGTGGTGAAAGGCCAGGAGACGACTGGAGAAAAATTCGCGGACTACTTCAACGTGCGCGAGCCGATGGCCAAAATCCCCCCCCACCGCATCCTGGCGATGCTGCGCGGCCAGGAGGAGGGCGTGCTGCGCCTGAGCCTGGATCTGCCCGAAGAGATCGACGCGCCAACGGATGCCGCCAATCCGGGCAGCGACATGATCGCCCGCAACTGCCTGCCACGGGATCGAGGCCATGCTCGGGATGCCTGGCTCAGGGAGAGTTGCCGGCTGGCCTGGCGCAAAAAACTGAAGCCCCGGCTGGAGAGCGATCTGGTCCGCAAGTTGACGGAAAGCGCCCACGAGGAGGCGATCCGGGTATTCGCGCGCAATCTGCACGAGCTGTTGCTGGCAGCCCCTGCCGGGATGGTGCCGGTGATGGGATTGGATCCGGGATTGCGCACCGGGGTCAAGGTGGCGGTGGTGGACCGAACCGGCAAGCTGGTGGCCACCGATACCCTTTATGCCCACGCGCCGCGCAATCTCTGGAAGGAATCCGTGGCACGGTTGACGGAACTGGCGCGCCGGCACGGGGTGAGTCTGATCGCCATCGGCAACGGCACGGCCTCCCGGGAGACCACCCGCCTGGTGGCCGATGCGGGGAAGGCGACCCCGGACCTGCGGCTGACAGGGGTGGTGGTGAGCGAAGCCGGGGCGTCGGTCTATTCGGCCTCGGAGTATGCCTCCCTGGAGTTCCCGGATCTGGATGTGGCGTTGCGCGGGGCGGTCTCCATCGCGCGGCGGCTGCAAGACCCGCTGGCAGAACTGGTCAAGACCGATCCGCGTTCCATCGGGGTGGGGCAGTATCAGCACGATGTCAACCCGCGCCGCCTGGCCGAGGCCCTGGACGGGGTGGTGGAAGACGCGGTCAACGCGGTGGGTGTGGATGTCAATACCGCTTCCGTGCCTCTGTTGGAGCGGGTGGCCGGGCTGAACAAGACCCTGGCCAAGAATATCGTGATCTACCGGGACGCCCATGGACCGTTCCGTGAGCGCCTGGGATTGCTGAAGGTACCCCGCTTCGGGCCGAAGGCGTTCGAACAGGCGGCGGGATTTCTGCGCATCCGCAACGGCGCCACCCCTCTGGACGCCTCGGCGGTGCATCCGGAATCCTATCCTGTGGTGGAGCGGATCGTGGCCCGACTGGGCGCCACCCTGGAAAAACTGATCGGCAACACCACCCTGCTGAAAGGGATCTCCCCCGCCACCCTGGTGGATGGCCGGTTCGGCGAGCCGACGATCCGCGACATTCTGGCGGAGCTGGAAAAACCGGGCCGCGACCCCCGTCCGGAGTTTCGCACCGCCGCGTTTCAGGAAGGGGTGGAGTCGATCGAGGATCTGCGTCCCGGCATGCTCCTGGAGGGGGTGGTGAGCAATGTGACCAATTTCGGCGCCTTTGTGGACATCGGGGTGCATCAGGATGGTCTGGTACACATTTCCGCGCTCTCCAACCGCTTCGTGAAGGATCCCCACGAGGTGGTGAAGGCCGGTGAAGTGGTCAAGGTGCGGGTGGTGGAGGTGGACATTCCCCGCAAACGCATCGCGCTGACCATGCGGCTGGAAGAGAGTCCCGCCCCACCGCCGCCCCGCACCAACAACCGTGCGCCGGCTCCCGCTGCCCCGCAGCCGGCAACGCCTGGGGGCGCCCTGGCCGAGGCATTCGCCAGGGCCAGGAAGGAGACGCGGCGATGAAGTGGAGTACAGAGAACTACTGCCGTGCCCAGGGCGCGGGTTGCAGGTCACGCTTGATACCGAACACCTCCCCTTGCGGGAACTCCTCGGAATGGACCACCACCCGGTTGCGACCCTGCTCCTTGGCCAGATAGAGCATCTCGTCGGCCTGTTTGATGGTCTCGTCCAGGGTGTCGCGAAGCTCCGCGCTCACCCCGATGCTGATGGTAACCGCTATGGTCTTGTCCCCCACCTGCACGGGATCGTTTTCCACCAGCTCGCGGACCTGATCGAACAAGGAACCGATCCCCTCCTGGGCCGGATTGACCGCAAGAATACAAAATTCCTCGCCGCCCATCCGTACCACCACGTCGGTATCTCTGAAATACTCACGCAAGGTGGCGCCGACCTTCTTGATGACGATATCCCCGGCGTCATGGCCATGGGTGTCGTTAACCTTCTTGAAGAAATCGATATCCACGATGGCCGTGGCGAGGTTGATCTGCCCCCGGCTGGCCGAGGCCAGCATCTGACGGCCCACTTCGAAGAGATAGCGCCGGTTGTGCAGTCCGGTCATGGGATCCCGCAAGGAACTCTCCCGCAGGGCCTGCACGTTTTCCAGCGCATCCATGTTCTGATGCACCCGGCAATAGAACTCCTCGATCAGGAATGGCTTGATGAGAAAGTCGTTGGCGCCGTTCTTGATGAATTGTGCCGACAGGATGTTGTTGCCATAGGCGGACAGGCCGATCAGCACCAGATCGGCCTTGCCGTGTTTTTCCCGCACCTTCTTGATCAACTGGAAGCCATCCATTTCCGGCATGTTGTAATCCACCAGCATCAACTTGATGTCGGGATGGCTCTCCAGGAGTTGCAGGGCCTCCATGCCATTGTTGGCCGTGAGGACCTGAAACATCTGCTGCCCCAACAGAAACGAGAAATGGGCCCTGGCGCTGCGCGAATCGTCCACCACCACGGCGCGGACCGATCGGTTGCGATGGACCCGGTTCACCAGCGCAACGACGTATTCCAGGCTGGCCGGACTCTCCTTCACCACATAATCCAGCACCCCGGCCTTGGCCAGGATATCCTCGCGCACATCCTCGTCGAAGGTGCCGGTGAAGATGATGACCGGGACCTTGTGTTGCACCAGCAGATCCACCACCTCGCCCTTGGGGGCATCCGGAAGATTGAGATCACTCAGGGCGAGGAAGAACTCGCCAGCCGCGTTGGACTCCAGTTGTGTGCGAGTCTCCTGGAGGCTGGCGCACACGACGGTGGCGAAGACTCCAGTGGCCTGGACCTTTTCTCGCAGCATGCGGGCGAAAAGACGGTTGTCTTCCACGATTAATATGTTGCGTGAACGTTCGGTCATTATTCGCAGTCTCGTCATGAAGGATCGATTTTTTCGGCAAAGAATTAAATAAAAGGTAGCGTAAAACGCAACCGATGTCAATTCTTATTTATCATACGCGCTACCTGCTCAGGGTGGTGTACAGGCTGTCCGGGGAGACGAGAACAAAGAGATTCTTGCCGAAACGGACCTTGTCGCCGATGAAGATTTCCCGCGCATCGAAAGGCCGCAGGGTATGGGCGTTGATCGAGGTGCCGTTGGTGGATTCCTGGTCGCTCAGGAAGAGCCGGTTCTCCTGAAGATCGATGCGGGCGTGCAGGGCGGACACGGTGGCCTCGTTCATGCGAAGATCGGCGGTCGGGGCACGACCGATGAGGAAGGAGCGATCCGGAATGGTGGAAGCCGGATTCTTGACCAGGGGAAAGAGGGTGCCGGTCATGAAGGAGTTGATTTTTCCGGCCATGCCGCCAGCGGGAAACACGGGGATGGTGGCGGAGACGTTTTCCCTGCTTTGCCACTGCATGCCCGGAAAAAAGGAGGATCCCACCAGCACGGGATGGGGGACCAGCTTTTTGAAGGCCTCGAGTCTGGAGGTCCGACAGAATTCCTTCAAATACAGATAATCGAAACGGCCCAGGGCGTCGGTCAGGTCGTTGATCGTCAGGGGTGCGGATTCTGCGGTATGGCGGGATGCCTGTGGCGCGAGCATGGCGAAAAGGGAGGCGGGCCAGGCCAACTGGAACTGAAACCGTCCGAATTTGATGCGATCCCCATCGTGGAGCGGCACCACTTCATCCACCGGAGCGCCATTGACGGAGGTGCCATTGGTGGAGTTCAGGTCCTCCAGGTAATAGCGGCGGTCCTGGTAATGAATCGAGGCGTGGCGGGTGGAGACCGAATAATCCGGGATGACGATCTCGCTATCGCTGGTGCGCCCGATGCGGAACCGTTGCGCACCCGCCAGGCGTTCCGGGGGCACGACCAGGGAAAAGAGCATGTCGCGCACCCCTGCGCTGTCCTCTTCCGGCGTGGCGCTCCCTCCCTTTTCCCGGAACAACACGGTGGCGGCCATGCGCCGTTGGTCGGGGGAATCCACCCATTCGCCGGTCATGCGTCCCGTTCCCACCAGGGTGGGGTGGCGCACCAGTTCCATGAAGGCCGCCTGCCCTTCTTTTTCCGCGAACGCTTTGAGTTCCGAACGTCTGATACGGCTGCACTCATGGAACAGGGCAGCCAGGGATCGATTTGGCATGGCCGATGACCTTCCGGTTGCAAGTCACCAAGGGGATGTCAACTACGCATAACGACCTCATATTGCCACACTGACCACCTCACTGGCAATCGCGGGAATACGGCGGTTCGGTGCGCAGGCGGGGGTCCGGGATGGGACGGCCAATGGTGAAATGATAGAGCGTCTGGAACGTTCCATCCCGCAATCCCAACAACTGGTGAAAAACATCGTCGAAAAAACAGCCGATGCCGGTGCCGCGCATCCCGGCGGCCTCGGCTTCGAGATAAAGCATCTGACCGACAGCACCCGCTTCCTGCAAAAGATGCGCGTAACCCCAGGGGCCGGGGGCCAGGCCGGCGGTGAACTCGGCAAGCATCCCCAGGCTCAACGCGCCGTCCGAGGCGATCTCCTGATTACAGGAGATCTGCCGGGCGCTCTCGGTGCAATTTTTTTTCAGCAATTGAAACAACGGCATGTGCTCCGGCCACTCCGCCACCGCATGCCAGGCGAAATCGGCATCCATGGCCTTCCGCAAGGCAGGGACCACCTCCGGCGCACGGGGCAGCAGATACAGGCCCGCAGGCAGGTCCCGCACCCGATGGATCATCAGGCACAAATGGATGCGGGGCCGCCAGGGGAGAAGATCCCAGGGAGAAGCAGCGGGTCTGGGCAGGGTGGCATCCAGGATCCCGGCCAGGGCGGCCTTGTCCAGCCAGCCCTCCGGATCATACGCCTGCCCGCTGCGGCGCTGCCGGATCAGGTCCGCTGCCCGGATGCCGAAACGAGCCACACTCCGTGGCGGCAAAGATGCCGGAACGAATGGAGTGGCGCCGGTCGCATCGGCAGGCATGGCCGCTGCCACGGAGACCGCGTCGATTTGCGGCCACTCCCGCCGATAGCCGGTGCTCAAATGGTTGGCCTCCCCTCGCCAGGCTCCCTCCCCGGCCAGGGCGGCCAGACGGGCCAGGGGGTTTGTGACATCCAACTGCGGCGTCTCCGTCAGGGAAATTTGCACCAGACAATCCGCATGCTCCGGTTCCGCATCGTTATCGTTGGTCGGGGCCAGCCCCAACAAGCGCGACAAGGTGTCTGTCGGGGGAAACAGCAACTCCACCCGCCACCCCAGGGCCGCCGCCGCACAGCGCAGCCCAGCCAGGGCATGACCCAGGTCCAACTGGCAGTAGCGCCAGGCCCGCACCCCGTATTTCCAGGCCGTGCGCCAGTGAATGGTGGTCAGGGCGACCAGAAAGGCATGATCGGGAAACAGGGCGTTCCAGGCCGCAAGCGTCTGCTCCGATGGCTGGAATCGATGCTCCAAAAGGTGGTCGCGGCTGAGGTAGTGATGCACACCTGCCGGAATCCCTGCCAGGTCGGGAAGCACAAGATATCCCTCGACAGGGTGGAGATTGCCGCTGGAAGGATTGCAGCGCAGCGCCCAGCGGGAATGGCCATACACCTTCCAGGCAGACAATCCCAGGGAGAGTTCCAGCAAAGCCCCCACCCCCGCCAGGTCCGGACTCGCAACGGGCACCCCCCCTGCGGGAGCAAACAGATCCGCGTAATCGGCGCGCAGGGAGTCAGCCGCCAGCGGCAAATGCACCTTCGGCGCGCCCGCATACACCCGGAACGGATCCGGCTGTTGCGCCCAATCCAGCCGACCCGGACCAGGCGCATACCGCTGCGGGGCATGCTTGCTCGCTGCGTGATAATCCAGGACAATGCTCGACATGCTCACCCCCGCGCACTTTTTTGCAATGGTCAAAAAAAAAGCCGGTGGACACAAAAGGGTCGCACCGGCTCTTTCCGACAGGGCGCAAACGCCCCTGACTCTGTGATGTCTTGGTTGCGGGAGAAGGATTTGAACCTCCGGCCTTCGGGTTATGAGCCCGACGAGCTACCTGACTGCTCCATCCCGCGACATGCAAATAAAAACTTCCTGGCAGTGTCCTACTTTCCCGCGTCTTGAGACGAAGTATCATCGGCGCAAAGGGGCTTAACTGCCGAGTTCGGCATGGGATCGGGTGTTTCCCCCTCGCCATTGCCACCAGGAAGATCCGTAAGGTCTGGTTTGGATCGCTAACAACTGAAGGGAATAGGCATGGGGTTCGAGGAGAGACGTCAAATGGAGAATTAAGCCATTGGACCAATTAGTACCGG
>JADGAR010000026.1 GCA_015231915.1 Magnetococcales bacterium | reverse complement strand
TTGGCGTGCAACCGCGACCCGCGCCAGACCAGTCCGACCCGCACACCGCCCGCCGGGAGGATCTCCCGCCAGCGGGCGACCCGCTCCGGCAGGGCCTGCAGATAGGGGATACGGGCAGGAATGGTCTCCCCGGTGACGCCGAGATGACCGGGAATGCTCATCAAGGGGGTCCAAAAGTCGTGCCAGGGCACGTCGTCCAGGGAGTCGATCAGCCGATCGACTCCGGCGAGGGTCGCCAGCAGGGGCAACAGGGGGGGCTTGACCGCCAAAGTGATCCGGCACGCCCCGAGTTCGGCGAGCAGCGGCACGCAACGGCAGAACTGGATGTCGTCCCCATACCCCTGCTCGCCGATCACCAACAGGGAACGACCGGTCAACGCCTCGCCCCGCCAGCGGGGAAACGCCAGCCCGGACGGCAGGGGCAAAGGATTTTTGCGCTCCGGATGGTGACGGTATTCGTACAGCGGCCACCCCTCGGCGAGACGACCGCTCTTGAGGAGCAACAGGCCCAGATTCCAGGCCGCGTCCGCATATCCTGGCCGCAGACGCAACGCTTCGCGCCAGGCGGCCTCGGCCTCGGCCAACCGGTTTAGATCACACAGCAGTTGTCCGAGATTGTGCCAGGCCTCCGGCAGATCCGGTTGCAGGCGCAAAGCCTCCCGGTAGGCCGCCTCGGCCTCGCGAGGCAGACGACGCACCTCGTGCAACAGCCTGCCCAGATTGCAATGGGCACGGGCAAACTCCGGGCAGAGCCGCAGCGCCTCCCGCCAGGCCGCCTCCGCTGCGTCGAACCGTTGCCGGTCATGCAGGATCCCCCCCAGGTCGCAATGCAGCCGTGCATTGTCCGGCCACAGGCGCAGGGTTTCCCGACACAAGGCCTCCGCCTCGTCGAGCCGCCCGCTGCCAAGCAAAAGATTGCCCAGATTGATGCGTGGTTCCAGAAAGGCGGGGACCAGACGGATCGCCTCCCGCCAGGCTGCCTCCGCCTCGCCGTCGCGCCCCAGGTCGGCAAGCAGATTGCCCAGATCGTGACAGGCCGGGGCAAACCCCGGATGGAGGCGCAGCGCCTCCCGATAGGCCCGCTCCGCCTCCCCGGCGCGGCCCATGCCGGCCAACAGGATGCCATGGTTGTAACAGGCGCGCACCAGCACCCCTGGAAGGGAAGCGCGACGGATGATCTCCCGATACCCCGCCTCCGCCTCGGCGAGACGCCCGGCCACATGATGCGCGACCGCCCCCTCGAGGAGCAACCGGTCGTCGGGGGATTCGGTCACGTCAGACGGCCTGTCCGGCCACATACCCGGACGACCAGGCCCATTGCAGATTGAAGCCGCCCAGACAACCGGTCACATCCACCACCTCGCCGACGAAATACAGTCCCGCCACGGTGCGGCAGGCCATGGTGGCAGGATCGAGTTGCAGGGTATCCACCCCGCCGACCGTCACCTCGGCGCGGGCGTAGCCCCCGGTTCCGGAGGGCAACAGGCGCAAGCGATGCACGGTGTCGGTCAGGGCGCGCAGACGCTGATTGCCGATCTCGGCCAGGTGGCCATCCACCCCGGCGCGGGCAGCCAGATGAGTTGCCAGTCGTCCGGGCAGGAATCGCCCCAGCGCGCTGCTCGCGGCCTGGCGGGGATGGGATTGCCTGGCCATCTGGAGATGGGCGAAGAGATCGATTTCCGGGGCCAGGTCGATGAGGAGTTCCGTCCCGGGCTGCCAGTGCGAGGAGAGGCGCAGAATGGCCGGCCCGCTCAGACCGCGATGGGTGAACAGCATGGCATCCGTGAAGCCGGTGGTGCCGCACATGGCCCTGGCGCGCAGGGAAATCCCCGCCAGCCCGCTCCAGCCGGGGCCGCTCTCCGGGCCGAGGAGCAGGGGGGTCAGGCCGGGTCGTTCCGGGATGATGCGCAGCCCGAACCGGCGGGCAATGTCGTAGCCCAGGCCCGTGGCCCCCAGTTTGGGCATCGCGCGACCCCCCAGGGCCACCACCAGGGAGGCGCCATGCCAATCCCCCCGGCTGGTGCGCACCAGGAATCCCTCTGCGTCCCGTTCGACCTTGCGGATGGCGGTCTCTTGCAGGAAGGTGACCCCATGCTTCCGGCATTCGTCCAGCAGCATGGCGACGATGTTGTCCGCCGGCCCCTCGCAAAAGATCGCCCCGCCCCCCTTGTCGATATGGCGGATGGCATGCCGATCCACCAGGGCGATGAAATCCCTCGGAGAATAGGCGCGCAGGGCCGTCTGGCAAAAACGGGCATTCTCCGACAGATAATGACGCGGCCCGGCATGAAGATTGGTGAAATTGCAATGCCCCCCCCCGGAAACACGGATCTTCTCCCCGGCGCGCCTGGCATGGTCGAGCACCAGCACACGGCGTCCGCGGCTGCCGGCGGTCATGGCGCACATCAGGCCGGCGGCCCCGGCCCCAAGGATGATGACATCCCATTCGGTGGATACGGTCAATGGATCTTTCGTGTCCCAAGCAAAACTCCCTCTCATGATATTATCCCGAAGACCCGGACGTGACGCAACCTTGCGCGACACCCCCAGGATGCGACGTTGACTTTTCCCTGTGCACCCTTCACTCTAGATTGCGGGAATCGCGATCAACGATAAAGAGCAGACCATGCCACGCTCACTCCGATTGACACTCACGCCGAAGATCCTCCTGCTCGCCCTGGCGGGTTTCGTCGTCACGATCGTGCTCGTGGCGCTCGCCTCCGAGGACACTCTGGAAGAGGCCATGCTGGATCAGGTCTACAAGCAGGCGCAAAGCTACCTGCAAGGCATCGCCCTGAATCTGGAAACCATGCCCGCCGACGCCACCCCGGAACAGTACCGCGCGGTCCTGCTCAAGAGCCTCTCCATGGAAAAGGAGGGAGTATTGCAGTTTTCCCCGGTTGAGATCTATCTCTACTCCGCAACCGGCCAAATTCTCGCCCACACCGAGCCGGGGGTCTATCTGGACAAACCCATGGACGGCATCTACGGCAAGGTGATCCGGGATGGCAAACCATCCGCATCCAAGGATTTGACCTCCATTTTGGAAAAAGGGGATCCATCCGCTCACCCCACCATCGACATCATCGTGCCGATCCGGCTGGCGAGTGACCGTTACAACGCCGGCCTGGAGGCGGAACTCGACCTGGAGGAGTTGCGGCACATCATTTCGGTCAACGACAATACCTATGAAAAACGGATCCTCCTGCTGACCACGGGCTGCGGCATTCTGTTGTTTTTGTTCGTGTGGTGGCTGGTGCACCGACTGGTGATCCGCCATGTCCTGACTTTCGCGAAAGCCGCCCATGCCTTCGGTTCCGGCGACCCGCGGGCGCGGATTGCCCTGCCATTGCCCAACGACGAGATCGGCGATCTGGGACACACCTTCAACACCATGGCCGACGCCATCGGCAGGCTGCTCGATGCCCAGGAAGAGGACTACCTGCAAACCTTGCGGGTCCTCGGCAAGGCGCTCTCCGCCAAGGACGCCTACACACAGAGCCACTCGGCGCGGGTGGCCAGATACGCGGTCATGCTGGGCCGGCATCTGGGGCTGGACGAGGAGAAACTCGCCGTGCTGCACAAGGGGGCGCTGATGCACGACCTGGGCAAGATCGGCATCCCGGACGCCATCCTCAACAAGCCCGGCCCCCTGACCAATGAAGAATATGCCGTCATGCGCACCCATGCCTCCCTGACCGCCACCATCATGCGGCCCTTGCATCGGCTGCACGACTTCCTGGACATCGCCGCCTGGCACCACGAACACTGGGACGGCACCGGCTACCCGGACGGCCTGGCCGGGGAGCGGATCCCGCTGCTGGCGCGCATCGTCTCCATCGCCGACACATGGGACGCCATGACCGGCGACCGGGTCTACCGCAAGGGCATGCCTGTGGCAAAGGCGCTCGGCATCCTGGAAACCGAGTGGAATCGAGGACAATGGGACCCGGAACTGGTCAAGAAATTCATCCACATGATCCGCGAAACGGAGTCTCCCCCATGACCCGGACAGACACATCGCTGCGCATTCTGTTCATCGAGGATCACGCGGACCTGGCGGCCAACCTCATCGACTACTTCGAGGAGAAGGGACATGTGGCCGATTCGGCCCAGGATGGCATCACCGGCCTGCATCTGGCCCTGGTCAACCCTTACGACATCATCGTCCTGGACCTGATGCTCCCCGGCATGGACGGGATCACCCTGTGCCGCAAGCTGCGCCAGGACGGCAACATCGCCACCCCGATCCTGATGCTGACCGCCCGGGGCGACCTGGATGACAAGGTGGCCGGCTTCGCCAGCGGAACCGACGATTATCTGGTGAAACCCTTCGAACTCAGGGAACTGGAGATGCGCATCCAGGCCCTGACCAAGCGGGCCAAGGGGATGCTCACCCGACGGGTTCTGCGGGTGGCGGATCTGGAATTCGATCAGGAAACCATGCAGGTGCGACGGGGCGGGCGAATTGCGGAACTGCCGGCCATTCCGCTGCGAATACTGGAACTCCTGATGCAACGCTCCCCGGCGGTGGTCTGGCGCCGGGAGATCGAACAGACGGTCTGGGGCGACTCCCCGCCGGACAGCGACGCCCTGCGGGTACACATGCACACCCTGCGTTCCGCCATCGACCACTCCGGCGCGCCTCCCTTGCTGCATACCCTGCGCGGTATCGGCTATCAACTGGTGCTGGCCGATGCGCAAAAGACATGATCTGCGCCTCAGGGTGGCCATCGCCTTCGCCACCTTCGGGGCGCTGATCAGCTTTCTGATGGGGATTTTTCTGCAATGGGCCGCCCATGACCTGGGTCAGCGGCTGATCGACGACACCCTCACCGCAGAACTCGACGACTATTTCGCCCGCCGGGAACGCAATCCCCACTCCAAGCCGCCCAACACCATCACCCTGCATGGCTACGTCCGTTCCGGCCACGAAAACGGCGAGGTGCTCCCACCCTACCTGCCCCCCCTCCTCCCCGGTCGCCACGACATCACCGTGGGCGCCCTCTCCTATCGGGTGGCGGTGGCGGACCATCAGGAGGATCGCTATTATTTCCTCTACGATACCAGCCTGCAACAAAGACGGGAGCGACGATTCACCCTGCAGATCGGGGCCACCATCATCCTCGTCGTTCTGTGCGCGGCTGTGGGAGGATTCTGGCTGGTGGGGGTGATCATCGCCCCGGTGACCGAACTGGCGAAACAGGTGCGCAACCGCTCTCCCGACGACTGGTCCCTGCGCATGGCGGACGACTTCGCCCACGACGAGGTGGGCGAACTGGCGCATGCCTTCGATCTGCATCTGGGGCGGATCCGCGCCTTCATGGAGCGGGAGCGGGCCTTCACCGCCGACCTGAGCCACGAACTGCGCACCTCGCTGGCGGTCATCTCCAGCGCCACCGAGATCCTCCTGTCGGACGACACCCTCACGGAAAAACAGAAAAACCGGGTCCTGCGGGTGGAACGCGCGGCACGGGAAATGGGAGAAATGGGCACCGCCCTGATGCTCATGGCCCGCGAACGGCACGCCATGGCCATCGAGTCCACCACACGTGTCGCCGAGGTGATCGACGAGGCAGTGGAAAAACATCGCTTCCTGTTGAAAAGCAAACCGATCCAGGTGGTCGTCGCCACCAGCCCCGACCTGGTGGTCCCCGCAGACCGGGGTCTGGTGTTCATCGCCGTGGCCAATCTGATCCGCAACGCCTTTTCCTACACGGAACAAGGCGAAATCCGCATCACCCAGGATCCCTCCTCGCTGACCGTCAGCGACACCGGCTGCGGCATGCGCGAGGAGCAGACCGCCCGCATTCTCTTCTCGCCATTTTACGCCATTACCCACGCCAGGGGGTCCGGAATCGGCCTCTCCCTGGTCAAGCGCATCTGCGATCAATACGGCTGGAAAATCCGCGTTACCAGCCAGGAAAGATGCGGCACGGCCATCCGAATCGAATTTTTTTCGCATTAACCACCCCCTAACGCCCCTTTTACCCCCCCTTAACCTGCGACCCGATACGCTCTCCCCATTGATACTGCAACCCCATGGGAGAGAGGATTTACCAACATGTCCACATCATCATCCGCCGTTGCCCCGTTACCCTGGGAACGCCTGTTGCCGCCGCTGCGCTGGTGGGACCAGGTCACTGTGCATACGCTGAAGGCCGATCTGCTGGCCGGGCTTACCGGGGCGATCGTGGTGCTGCCCCAGGGGGTGGCGTTCGCCGCCATCGCCGGCATGCCACCGGTCTACGGGCTTTACGCCGGCATGATCCCGGCCATCGTGGCGGCCTTTTTCGGCTCCTCCTGGCACCTGGTGTCCGGGCCGACCACCGCCGCCTCCATCGTTTTGTTCTCGCTGCTGAGCGGACTTGCCGAACCGGGCAGCGCCGCCTATGTGCAACTGGCCCTCACCCTGACCTTCCTGGTGGGGCTGACCCAATTGGGCCTGGGGCTGTTGCGCATGGGGATCCTGGTCAATTTCATCTCCCATTCGGTGGTGATCGGCTTCACCACCGGCGCTGCCCTGCTGATCGCCGCCAATCAATTGCACCACTTTCTCGGGATCCACATTCCACGCGGCACCGATTTCGCCCACACCCTGCTGCTCGCCTTGCAGGGGTGGCGTGAAATCGATCCTTGGGTCCTGGGGGTGAGCATGACGACACTGCTGACCGGCATCGCCTGCCACCGCTGGTTGCCGCGCATCCCCTACATGATCGTGGCCCTGCTCGCGGGCACGCTCCTGGCCCTGGCGATCGACCCGGACATGCAGACCGGCATCACCCGCGTGGGCGCCATCGCCGCCACCCTGCCGCCCCTGTCCATGCCGGATTTCTCGCTGGAAACGCTGCGCACCCTGGCCCCGGGCGTCATTGCCGTCACCCTGCTGGCCCTCACGGAGGCAATCTCCATCGCCCGCGCCATGGCCCTGCGCAGCGGACAGACCATCGATGCCGACCAGGAGTTCTTGGCCCAGGGACTTTCCAATCTGGTGGGCAGTTTCTTTTCCGCCTATGTGGCCACCGGCTCCTTCAACCGCAGCGGTCTCAACTACGCCGCCGGGGCCAGGACCCCCATCGCCGCCGCCAGCTCCGGCCTGATGCTGATGGGACTCGTGATCCTGATCGCCCCGCTGGTGGCCTGGCTGCCCCATGCCGCCATGGCCGGGGTGCTGTTCCTGGTTGCCTGGGGCCTGATCGATTTTCACCACATCCACCAGACCCTGCGTACCAGCCGCTCCGAAACCATCATCATGAGCGCCACCTTTCTGGCCACGCTGCTGCTCAATCTCGAAATCGCCATCCTGTTCGGGGTCCTGCTGTCGCTGGGGATCTATCTGGCACGCACCTCCAATCCCCTGGTCATCAACCGCATTCCCGATCCCACGCATCCACGCCGCCGTTTCACCACCTCCCTGACCAGCGACGCCTGCCCCAAGGTGCGGGTGATCCGGGTGGACGGCTCCCTCTTCTTCGCCGCGATCCATTCCATTCGGGAGCAGTTCGAGGAGATGGCGCCTCTCGACTCACAACTGATCGTGGTGGCATCCGGCATCAACTTCATCGATCTGGCCGGCGCGGAATTCCTGGCGTCGGAGGCCATCAAGCGCCGTCAGGCCGGCGGGGATCTTCATCTGGTGCGCCTCAAGGAGCGGCCCATGCAACTCCTCGACGCCGGAGGCTACCTGGAGACCATCGGTCGAGGGCATCTCTTCACTTCCAAGAACGAGGCGATCCGCAACGCCTTCGCCAGAATCGCCCCGGCATCCTGCCTGGCCTGCAAGCGTCCTCTCTTCCAGGAGTGCGAGTCGCTGCACGGACCCGGCGTGCTGCCGTTCCCATCCCCCAAGGCGGCTTGAACCGGATCGGGAGATTCCCCATGAGACACCAACCGAACCGCATTCTCGCCTTGATCGATCCTCTTCCCCATGGCGAACTCCTCGTGAGACAATGCGCCTCCTGCCTGCGCCGGCAGGCGCCCGCCGAGATCCTCTGGGTCCACGTTTGTGACGAGGATATCGGACTGGGTTTCGAAAGCGGTCATTTTCCCTTCTTCACCCCAGACGAATGGCTGCGACGCACCGAAGCGGAACAGGCCGCCCGGCTGCATGCCCTGTTGCACAAACTCGGGGTTGGTCCCGCCAGCTATCGCATGGTCTCCGGCATCGCCAACCACCGTATCGTGGAACTCGCCCACTCCTGGAACGCCGGGCTGATCCTGGCCGCAAGCCGCGACCATGGCAAGATCACCGGCCACGATGGCCCGGAGTGGCTGCGACAACCCCAACCACTGCCCTGCCCGGTACGGTTCGTTCCCCACGGCGACTCCGGGTCGGATGCGGGAAAAAAAATGTTCGGAGGGGCATTTTTTTCTTTGCTTAACCGGTTCTTAACCCTCCCTTAACCCTCCCTTAACGTTCGGTGCGCCAGGATTCTCCCCGTCCATTCCACACACCAGCCAAGGAGAACACCATGTCCGTACCCTCCAAACCGCCACCCCGTCTCGGCACCATCCTGGGATGGGGTGGCATCTCTGTCTCGATGTACCTCCTGCTTTTTGCCTACGAAAAGTCCATTCTCGACCTGTCGTCGCGCGGCAAGTGGTATTTTACCATTCCGATCCTGATCGCATTCCTCTTTTCCTTCGTGCACGGCCAGTTCACCGCCGTATTCTGGGAAGGATTGGGTTTCACGGCCAAGAAATAAGGGACAATCAACGACATGGACGCGCTTTCGTTACAATTCATCCAGTTGGATTTGGCCAATGGTTGTTATCTCTTCATCGTGGGATTCGTGGGCGGGCTGGTGAGCGGATTCATCGGCTCGGGCGGGGCTTTCGTCCTCACCCCGGCCATGATGAGTCTCGGGGTACCGGGGATCGTCGCCGTGGCCAGCAACATGTGCCACAAGTTTCCCAAGGCCCTGGTCGGCGCCATGAAACGGGCCAAATATGGTCAGGTCGATCTGAAGATGGGCCTCATCATGGGGGTGTCCGCCGAGGCGGGGGTGCTGGTGGGGGCGCATTATCAGGAATTGATCAAACAACGCTTCGGCGATGCCGGATCCAACCTCTACGTTTCATTGGCCTTTGTGCTGATACTCGGCTTTGTCGGCGCCCTGGTGATGCGTGATACGCTCAACTGTTACCGATCCGGGATGGCCGAGGAAGAAAAACCGGGTCGCCTGGCCCTCTGGGTGCAGAGCATCCACATCCCCGGCACCATGGTCTATTTCCGTGGACTCAACACACGGATTTCCGTGCTGTTCACCATTCCTCTGGGGTTTGCCACCGGGATGCTGGCCGCCACCATCGCCGTGGGCGGATTCATCGGCGTTCCGGCGCAGATTTACGTCCTGGGCATGAACAGCCTGATGGCCTCGGCCACGGAACTGGTGATCGCCTTCGTCATGGGGGTGGGCGGGACCATCAAATTCGCCTGGAGCGGATATGTGGACATTCGTCTGGCCATGATCATCCTGGCCGGCTCCCTGTTCGGGATCCAGTTGGGAGCGATCGGCACCACCTACGTCAAACCTTTCATGATCAAGCTGGTGATGGCGGTGATCATGCTGACGGTCATGGTCAGCCGGGCACTGGTGATCCCGGTCTACCTCTCCCAACTGGAATGGATCGGCGCCATGCAGCCCTCCACCATGAGCCTGTTGAAGAACATCAGCTTCGCCATCATGATCCTGGCCCTGGCCGTGGGGGCGGGGATCATCCTGATGGCAATCCTGAAAGGCAGACGGGAGGCGGCGCTCCCCACCCCCGCCAGCAACCTCGCACTGGCCACGGAGAGCCGCATATCCTCATGAACGGTCTTCGCCGCATCATCGCCGTCATCGATCTGTTCGACGCCAACGAGGAAGTGACCGGCGCCGCCCTCCGGCTTGCGCGGGAGAGCGGCGCCCAGTCACGCTTCGTCACCCTGTTCGATCACCTCGACACCCCCTCGTCCTCCCCGGAAGAGCGGTTCCGGGAAAACGCCGAGGCGTTGCGCGAACGCTTGCGCCGACATGTCGGGCTTTCCAGCGAGCAGGTGACCGACTGCACCGTCATCACCGGCCACCCCGGCGAGGAACTGGGACGCATGGCAAGCGACTGGGGCGCCGATCTCATCCTGGCGGACCATGATACGGCGCGCGTGATTCAAAACGGGTGGGTGCCGCATTTTCATCCGGTCACCCCTTTGCCTTGCAAAGTGCATGTGGTATTGTCGCAACGGAATCCCTCATGGATGACTCGCTGCGGATTCCGAGGTTTTGCCCAGCTTCTCAAGTTGCGATGATGCCCGATTGCTTACCATTGAAAAAATCACCAAGAATCTCGGAGGCCGCCGCGTTCTGGATCAGGCGGATCTGACGGTTCATCCCGGAGAACGGGTTGGCCTGATCGGTCCCAACGGCGCGGGGAAAACCACGCTGTTGCGGCTGATCGCGCAAGAAACGGACGCGGACGAAGGGGCGATCCGGCTGAGGGGTGGCGTCCGGGTCGGTCTGTTGCGCCAGGAGATCCTGGATGGCGACCGCACCCTGTTGGCCACCACCCTGGCCGGGGACGAAGAACTGATGGCGCTGCGTGACGAACGGGCGCGCATCGAAACCGACCTCCTGGAGGAACGGCCAGGTCCGCATCACGAGGAACTGGCGGCGCGCATGGGGGAAATCGACCTGCGACTGACCACCCTGGAGTCCCATTCCGCCGAGGGACGGGCAGCCGTGATCCTCATGGGCCTGGGCTTCGCGCCCCAGGATCTGGAGCGTCCCCTGCGCAGTTTTTCCGGCGGGTGGCGCATGCGGGCGCAGTTGGCCAGGCTGCTCTTTTCCCGCGCCGACCTTCTGTTGCTGGACGAACCCACCAACCACCTGGACCTGGAATCAGCCGCCTGGCTGGAAAACCGCATCCGGAAAAGTCCCGGCGGACTGGCGCTGATCCTGGTCTCCCACGACCGATCCTTTCTCAACCGAACCACCAATGTCACCGTGGAACTGGAGGCGGGTCGTCTGACCCGCTATGCGGGTCCTTTCGACGCCTGGCTGGAACAAAAAAGCGCCCTCATGGAGAGCCTGGAGAAGAACGCCGCACGGCAAAGCAAACGCCGGGAGGAACTGGAGTGCTTCATCAGGCGGTTTCGGGCCAAGGCCACCAAGGCGCGACAGGTGCAAAGCCGCATCAAGATGCTGGAAAAGATGGCGCCCGTGGCCACGGTTTCCAAGGGACCGCCACCCCCGCGCATCCGTTTTCCCGTGCCGCCCGTCTGCGCGCGGGAGGTGCTCTCGATCCG
The DNA here is from genome assembly GCA_015231915.1 of Magnetococcales bacterium. Taxonomy (GTDB): domain Bacteria; phylum Pseudomonadota; class Magnetococcia; order Magnetococcales; family Magnetaquicoccaceae; genus Magnetaquiglobus. The sequence goes on along the minus strand of JADGAR010000026.1, from coordinate 36,877 downwards.
GCGGCTGGCCAAGGGATTCGACGACCGGGAGCTGTTTTCCGGGGTGAATCTGACCCTGGAACGGGGGGAAAAGGTGGGGGTGGTGGGGATCAACGGCGCTGGCAAGAGCACACTCCTGAAACTGATCGCCGGAGAGGCCGTGGCGGACGCCGGGGAGGTGATTCTGGGGGATCGGGCCAGGGTGGCCCGTTTTGCCCAGCATGCCCTGGAGTCCCTCAACCCCGAACGGACGGTGCTGGAATCCGCTGCCGAGGCGGCCCCGGATGGGTTCGGCCTGACGGGGTTGCGTACCCTGCTTGGAGGGCTTTTGTTTTCAGGAGAGGCGGTGGAGACGCGGGTCGCCGACTTGTCCGGCGGGGAGCGGGTGCGGCTGGCGCTGGCGCGGATGTTTTTGTCCGGGGCCAATCTGCTGCTGCTCGACGAGCCGGCCAACCATCTGGACATGGCGGCCCGCGCCGCGCTGGAAGAGGCATTGACCGACTATCCGGGAGCGGTGCTGCTGGTGACCCATGACCGGGATCTCATGGAGGCGGCCTGTGACCGGCTGTGGGTGGTGGCCGGTGGCAAGGTGGTCTCCTGGGAAGGCGGCCTGGACGACTATCTGGAAAACGTGGTCCGGGAGGAACGCGCCTCCGGCTCCCCGGCGGGCGTGGAGGGAGGGGGACGCGACGCACGCGAATTGCGGCGCCTGTCCGCCCAGACCCGCGACCAAATGCGCCGGGAGACCGCCGGGCAGCGGGCACGGTTGGAAAAACTGGAAAAATCCATTGCCCTGCTGGAGGGTGAGCAGCAGGATCTGCAAGCAGGACTTGCCGATCCCGATGCCTATGCCGCCGCGTCGCGGGAGGGTTTGAAGGAGATGCTGACCCGCGCCGGTCAGGTGGAGCAGGCGTTGCATGCCGCCATGGAGGAGTGGGAGGCACTCTCATTGGCGCTGGCGGCGCGCGAGACGGTCATGGAAGAGGAGTTGGCGCGGTTGCGCGCCTGACTCTCTGGTGCGTTGGTAACGGCTTCTCCCTGCCTCCCCCCTGACGAACCGGGCGGAGGAGGCAGGGAGAGTCGCAGGCTCATCCGAGCAATTTCAGCCATTGTTGTGACATTTGATTGGCCTGGGCGAGGACCGCGATGCCCGCCTGCTGGATGATGGTGCCACGGGCGAGGTTGGCCGATTCCATGGCGACATCGGTATCCATGATGCCGGAGCGTGCGCTGGTATAGGCGTCCGAGAGGGATGTCAGGGTATTGATGATCGATTCGAAGCGGCTTTGGGCGCCACTGAGGGAGGCGCGCAGGCTGCTGATGGAGTCCAGGGCGCTGTCGGCGAGCAGAATGGTGCGGCTGGCCACGCTGAGGCCGCCGGCTGCGGTCGTGGCGCTGACCGCCATCGAGATGTTGCCACCTGCGCCTTTCAGGCCGAGTCCCACCAGACTGGCCGTGCCGATGGTGATCTTGATGACATCGCCGGGGTTGGTGCCGACCTGGAAGGAGCGGTTGGCGAACGAGCCGGTGAGCAGCGTGGAGGCATTGTATTTCGTGCTGGTGGCGATGCGCTGGATTTCGGTCAGCAGTTCGGTGACGGTCAACTGCAGGGCCGTGCGGTCGGCATTGGACTGTGAATAACTTTTCGCCTGAAGGGCGATATCACGGATGCCTTGCAGGGCATTGGTGGTTTCGTCCAGGGCGGACGCGGCCACTTCGGTCAAGGAGATGCCTTCGTTGGCATTCTGTCGGACGATATTGGCGCTGCGGATTTGGGTGGTGAGACGGGTTGCCACCGCCAGGCCAGCGGCGTCATCGGAAGCCGTATTGATTCTCAATCCGCTGGCAAGTCGTTGCATGGATTTGCCCAGGGCGGTGTTGTTTTTTTGCAGGCTGTTTCGGACCAGCATGCTGGTCATATTGGAATTGATGGACAGGGCCATTTTCTGATTCTCCTTGTGCAATGGGACGTTCTCGTATCGGACGGGGACGGCGAGTTGATTTGTACTGGCCAGCGGCGCCGTTCCCTCGCCATCTTTGCTCTATTCATCGTCGCAGTTCAATAAAAGCTTGAACAAAAAATCGTAAACCAGACCACTTTTTCTGGACAAAACCAACCTTGACAAGTTGATTTTGTCATGGTTGGTTGATTTTTTCAGTATCAAATACAGTATTTTTAAACTTCTCAAGTCGCAAGTGGCAGCAACCGATAAAGCCGATAAGGGGGTTTTTATGCAACGGATACAAAAAATAAAATTTTTAATTTTTTCAATAAGTTAATCAATAAACCATCCTGAGCCGCCTGCTGGTGCCGGGTGGGACTGGTCAAAAAAAATCGCGTCATGGGGTATCATGGGGTGTGGAAGGCTTTTTTTCCGGAAAGACGATTTTCCACTCAACCCGAGGGTCGGCAAGACCGATACATCCGATAAGGGGATTTTTTGCCGGAAGTGGAAATCATGGATGTCGGGTTGATCTCTCTTTTTTTCGGGGCGTTGCTGGCGGCGACGGTGTTGCCGTTTTCCTCGGAGGCAATGGTGGCGGCGGCGGCCATGGCCGGGGAGTGGCCCACGTGGTCCATCTGGCTGACCGCCACGGTGGGCAATGTACTGGGTGCGCAGATCAACTGGTTTTTGGGCCGTTACTGTATGCGTTTCCACTCCCGCCGCTGGTTTCCCATCACCCCGGAGCAGATGACAGTGGCAAAAAACCGTTTCCAGCGCTGGGGCCAATGGAGCCTGCTCTTCTCCTGGGTCCCGGTGATCGGCGACCCCCTCACCTTCATCGCCGGCAGTCTCGGGGTTTCTTTCGCCAGTTTCACCATGCTGGTCGCCATCGGCAAGGGTGGGCGGTATTGGGTGCTGTTGTATTTATTGCTTGATTGAGTCAGGTGCAATATGATCTCATTAAGGAAAGCCAGTGAATGCGAATAAACCAGATATCAAGCCTATTTGGAATGATCCTGACGATGCGCCGGAGTTGACCGATGCATGGTTCGAACAAGCGGACCTTTACAGAGACGGCAAACTGGTGCGCCATGGTCGCTCAGCAGACAATGACGTGCTGCGGGACTGGCTGAAATCACACTCCCCGGCATAACCAAGACTCAATCGTCCCAATTCAAGGTCAACTGTTTGGCAACGGCAACGGGTTTCCTGGGGGGACGACCGGCCATGGCGCGTTGATGTTCCAGCAACTCCTCGCGAATCTGGGTCAAGAATGGTGAAATGACCATGTCACGGGCCACACCCCGCCACAGACGGCGTCGGGCACGGGTCAGGATCAGGGTTTCCCGGGCGCGGGTCATGGCCACGAAAAACAGACGACGCTCCTCCTCCAGAGCCGCCTCGGACGCCTCCCCTCCCCAACGCCAAGGCGTCAGGCCATCCTCGCACCCCGTGATGAACACCACCGGGAACTCCAACCCCTTGGAAGCGTGCAGGGTCAAAAACGATACCCGCTGGGCGCGGGGGTCCCACCAGTCCAACTCCTCGCCCTGGGTCAGGGCGGTCAGAAACGCCGACTCGTTCTCCCCATGCCGAAGGGCCAGGGGGGTCAGCCACTCCAGGGCGTCGGCCATCTCCACCTCGCCGGGGGGAACAACACGGCGCAAACGCTCCACGAGCGGGCCGCCACCCCCCTCCGACCGCATCCGCTCCAGCAGGGGAGGCACACCGGGATGCTCGGTCAGACGACCATGAGCACGCTTCCGGTACGGAATCCCGGCCTGCTCGAAGGCCTGACGCAAGGCTACCGACTGGGAATCGGACCGATACAGCACCGCAAAATCCGCAAAAGAAAAATTCCCGCCGCCATGCCCATCCACCCGGCCACTGTCCAGGGAATGAAAGGCATGCCCCCCCATCATCTTTTCCAGGGTTCGGACCACGAAACGGGCCTCGGCCTGCTCGTCCGCCGCCTCGTGAATGACGATCCGGTGCGCATCCTCCCGCATGGCGGTCAACTCCCGCTCCCGCCGCTCGCCGGCATAGGCGATCACATTCAACGCCCCACGCAGGATCGCCTGACCCGAACGGTAGTTGCGCGTCAACCGCACGGTGCGCAAACCGGCAAAATCCCGCGCCAACTCCTGAAAAAATCTGGGATCGCCACCCCGAAAACCGTAGATCGATTGATCCGGATCCCCGATCACGCACAATTCGCCATCCCTGGAGGCCAAATGCCGCAACAAGGCATACTGGCCGGCATCGATGTCCTGAAATTCGTCCACGAACAACCACCGCCAACGGCCCCGCCACACCTCCCGCAAATCGTCATCGGCCTCCATCCAGGCCACGGGCAAGAGGATCACATCCTCCATCTCCACCCAACCCCGCTGGCGCAAGACCACACGATGAGCCTCCAATGCGGCGGCATCATCCGCCGTTGCCCCAGTCACGCCGCGCCGCACGGCGGAAAAAAGACGCAAACGCTGCAACGCCTCGGACCGGGTCAGGCCCGTCTGCTGCAACAGACCCGCCACCTCCACCTCGCTGGCGATGCTCCAGCCGGGCTGCCGCTCCCGTACCAGCATCCACCCCAAGGCATGAAAGGTCATCACCGCAACGCGCCCGGCCACCTCCTCGCCCAGCAGCGACGCCAGGCGTTCCCGCATCTCCTGGGCGGCGCGCCTCGTGAAGGTGACCGCCAGACACGCCTCAGGCACGGCTCCGTCGCCAATCACCCGCGCCAGACGATGGGTCAAAGTGCGGGTCTTGCCGCTGCCAGGCCCGGCCAGAATCAACAACGGCCCCCCCGTATACGCGGCGGCGGCCTCCTGCTCCGGGTCCAGCCCCTGCGCCCCCGCCTCCGGGGCAACCGTGACCGGTTCCATGGGTTTGGGCGCCGCTTTGGCCACCGGTTGCGACTTCACGGATGGGGAACGGGCCGAAAACACCCGAATCACCCCATACTCCCCGTCGTATCCCCCTTGCCGGATCACCTCGCCACGCCGCACCCGCCCGATCGCCTCGGCCAGCCTGGCAGACCCGGCACTCCGGATCTCCTCCACCGGCAGCGCTTCCAGAATCGACAGTTCCGGCCCGAGAGCACACAGCATCTCCTCGTAGATGCGGTTCACCCGGGCCGCCCCCTGCCCCACCCCCTCGATCTCCGCGATGATCTCCGTCAACGGAATCAGGGAGCGAAACGGCCCCGCCGTCACAGGAGGCTCCCCCCCCTCGGGCCGATCCGCCAGGATCTCCACGCGGTTGAGAACCCCCACGGTCAACGGCTTGCTGCAAGCCGGACAGATCCCCGCAAGCCGCCTGGTCTCCTCCGGCTCCAGGACCACATGACAGTTGCGGTGGCCGTCCAGATGGTACTTGCCCTCCTCCGGAAAGAACTCCACGGTGCCCGCGTAGCCGACGCCGTCTGCCAGCGCCCGCCGCATGGCGAAATAGTCCAGATCCGTCTCGAACACCGTGGCCTCGCGGCCCAGCTTCATCGGGGAGTGGGCGTCCGAAAACGACACCAGCCGGTAGCGATCCAGGCTGCTCACCCGCCAGTTCATGGGCGGGTCCGAGGAGAGTCCGGTCTCCACGGCCATGATGTGTCCCGCCAGGTCCCCGTAGCACTCCTGGATCGAGTCGAAACCCGACTTGGACCCCAGCGCCGAAAACCAGGGGGTCCAGATGTGCGCAGGGATCAAGAAGGCGTCAGGATCGCTCTCCAGGGTGATCTCCAGCAGGTCGCGGGAGTCCAGGCCCAGGATGGGACGGCCATCCGAGGCGATATTGCCGATGCGCGCCAGACGCAGATTCAAGCGGCGCGCCGCCTCCAGGCTCGGCACGCAGACCAGGTGATGCACCTTGCGGGTGGCATCCCCCTTCTTGTAGATGGTCGAGATCTCCACGGAGAGCAGAAAGCGCACCCCCTCCCCCTCGCCGGATCGCATCCCCAGGGCACGCAGGTCTTCCGAGACGCTCTCTTCCACTCCCGGATGCAACCGCAAGAGACCGGGTTCTGCCGGGACGGTCAGTTCGGCGATCCGGGCGATCCAGGCCGGATGGGTGAAATCCCCGGTCCCCAGCACCGTGATCCCCTTCTTCCTGGCCCACAGCGCCAGGGGTGCCAGATCGGCATCCCGGCTGGTGGCGCGGGAGTATTTGGAATGGATGTGCAAATCCGCGAAAAAACGCATGCCGTGCGATCCTTGAACCCAATTTGAATTGATCCGTCGATAAATTCTATGCCATACACGAAACGCCGTCAATCGCGCACTGCCGGTCGATTCTGGTCCGAAGTTTGCAATTTGATAAAAAAAACCAAAACCACCAACAGGTGACGAAATGACGACAACCCCCATCACCATGCCGAATTTTGCCATTCATGCCGCTGGCCAAAAAGAGGGACGCGGACGTGTCCAGCCGCAAGCGGATATGAACAGCTTCAACGAATTGCTGCTGCAGGCCGTGGAAGAGCGCGGCGGTCTCACCCAGAGCGATCCCCTCTCCCATTCCAAAATCAACGCCCTGGTGGAAGCGGTGGTGAGCGCCCTGCGACAGGCCAAGGATTCCATGCACGGCGGCGGCGGGTTGCCGACAGCGCTTTCCGGTGGCGGGGCCTCCGGTTTCGAGGAGACCAGACCCTTCGTCTCCAGTCCGCCGAATCTGGTCAATACCAGCGCCATGAAGCATGCCAAACCGCCCAAACCCTCCATCGATCCCGCCCTCAAGATCTCCCTGCAACGCGAGGGGGGGAGCTACGACGAGATCATCCAGCGGGCCAGCGAACGCTATGGCGTGGACGCCGACCTGATCCGATCCGTGATTCAGGTGGAAAGCAGCTTCAATCCCAAGGCGGTCTCCCCCGCCGGCGCCCAGGGCATGATGCAGCTCATGCCCGGAACCGCCAAGGAGTTGGGGGTGCGGGATCCCTTCAACGCCGAGGAGAACATCATGGGCGGCACCCTCTATCTGAGCCGCCTGCTCGACCGCTACGACGGGGACATCCGTTCCGCCCTGGCCGCCTACAACTGGGGCATGGGCAACCTGGAACGCCAGCCCGCCTCTGCCATGCCGGGCGAAACCCGCCGTTACGTCTCCCGCATCATGGGGATGGTGGACGGCAAAACCATGGGCTGACCGCCCCGGTGCGCCGCATCCTCTTCCTGAACCGCTATTTTCATCCCGACCACTCCGCCACCAGTCAACTGCTGACCGAACTGGCCGTTGACCTGGTGGCCGGAGGGGAACGGGTCTGTGTGATCACCAGCCGTCAACGTTATGACGACCCCGATGCCCGCCTTTCCCCCGTGGAGAAATGGCAAGGGATCGACATTCTGCGTGTGCGCACCTCCCGCTTCGGTCGTTTTCACCTGGGGGGGCGCGCCATCGATTATCTCTCCTTTCACCTGGCGGTGATCCCGACCTTGTTGCGGCAAATCCAGCCGGGGGATCTGGTGGTGGCCATGACCGATCCCCCCCTGATCTCCCTGGTGGCCGCCTGGATCACCCGACTGAAAAAAGGGGTGCTGGTCAATTGGATCCAGGATCTCTTTCCCGAGGTGGCGCAGGCGCTGGGGGTGGCGGGCATGAACACCCCGCTTGCCGCCCTGCCGCGCCGGCTGCGCAACGCCTCGCTGCGGGCGGCAAGGGTCAACGTGGTGTTGAGCGACCCAATGGCCACCCGGCTGCGCGCGGAGGGAATTCCGCAAGCCGCCATCCGGGTGATCCACAACTGGGCGGACAAGGAATCGATCCGCCCCCTGGCCCCGGAGGAGAATCCGTTGCGCGCGGAGTGGGGCCTGACGGATCGATGCGTGATCGGCTATTCCGGCAATCTGGGACGGGCGCACGAGTTCGCCACGGCAATCGAGGCCGCCCGTCTGCTGCGCGACCCGACGGATCCGGTCTGGCTGTTCATCGGCGGGGGCGCCCGCCACGCCGGATTGCGCCATCAGGCCGCGGCGGCAGGGATCGACGACGGCATGCGCTTTCTGCCCTATCAACCCAAGGAGCGGCTTTCCTGGTCGCTGGGGGTGGCGGATATCCACTGGATCTCTTTGCTGCCGGAGTTGGAAGGGATGATCGTGCCGAGCAAATTCTACGGCATCGCCGCCGCTGGCCGTCCGATCCTGTTCATCGGGGCGGAAAACGGGGCCATCGCGCAAGAGTTGCGGCGTCATGCCTGCGGTTTCACCGTGCCTCCGGGGGATGCCGAACAACTGGCGGAACGGATTCGTCTGCTGCGGAACAATCCGGAGCTGCGCCGGGAGATGGGCTTGCGGGCACGCCGCATGCTGGAAGAGCGTTTCGACCGCGCCCACGCCGTGACGGCCTGGCGCGCCCTGTTGCAAGAGGTCAGCGGCCAAAGGCTAGCCACTCCACCTTGACCTCCCGTGGCCGTTCCTCGGCGCGGCTTTCGAAGAGCATGGTGAAGCCGCGCGCATCGATGGCCTCCGGTACGGCATGAAAGCGGATCTTGTCATGCTGCAGATCCAGCAGCACGATCCCCAGCATCACCTGGGGGGGCTTTTCAAAGGGGGTGACGAACGCCACGCGCTGGCGAAACTCCCGGGTGCGGGAAAAGAGATTGGCCAGCTTCCACTCCTTGTCCTCCGGTTTGGCGGCCACATTGCCGTGCTCCAGGCGCAACGGCGGCTCCCGCACGGCATTCGCCTCCACTTCTTGCAAACGCTTTGTCACGGCATCGAGTTCCGCCCGCTGTCCGTCCCAGTGCGCCCCGTGCTTCTGCCATTGGGTTTCCAGAAGCGCCAGGCGATGTTCCAGCGCCGCCTTTTCCTGCTGCACCACCACCCCCCCCCCCGCCAATCCCCCCAGCACCAGCACCACCAACAGGAATCGCATCATGCCCCAAGCCTCCCTCAGCGCAACCCCAGCCATCGCCACGGCCCGGACGGCAACTCCATCAGTCGCATCTCCCGAACGAACATGACGAAATCCAGCCCCAACCAATCCTCCAGTTCCCATGCCCTGGCATCGATCTCCTGACGGTCCTCCCAAGCCTCCACGCCTGGGCCGGCGAATCCGATCTCGTTGCTGGTCCCCGGAACCGGCAGGCTCAACACCCGTCCCGCGAACCGCTCCAGCAGGAACTCGGTGCAGCGGCGAAACAGGTTCGCATCCCCGCGCACGAAATTGACGGCCACCACGCCCCGCAAGGTCAAACGCTCCTCCAGACCGGCGAAAAAACGCATGGCATACACCGAACGGGACATCCCCTCCCGGTCGTAGGCGTCCACCAGGATCAGATCATACGCACACGCGGCCCGACGCTCCAGAAAGCTGGCCCCGTCCTCCAGAAACAAGGTCATACGGTCGCTGTCCGGGAGATGGAAATACTCCCTGGCCAACGGGGGGATGGCCGGGTCCTGCTCCACCACGTCCAGGTGACAGGCGGGAAAATGGCGCAGCAGAAACTTGGCCATCGATCCCCCGCCCAGACCGATCATCAGGACGCGCAACGGGGTATCGCGTCCCTTGGCCTCGCCGAAGAGCAGGCCGGCCATCATGCAGCGGGTGTAATTCAGGACCAGGGCGAGGGGATCGGCCAGAGAGAGGCGGCTTTGCACCAGATGGGAGTCGAAGCTGAGGGTGCGATGCTCCCCATCCTCGACCACCTCGACCATGCCGCTGCCATGCTGCTTGCGGTAGAGCGTCGCCATGACAGAGGCTCAAGCCCGGGGAACGCGCCGGTACGGGGGCCGGCAGCGCGGTCGGGAACGCGCGCGCATGGCGACAAAACAGGGATCGCAGATGGCATGCTCGTGTTTGGGCGGCAAGGCGCTCGCGCAGATCGAGCAGGTCCGTTCCCGATGGCGTTCCCGTTTCAACAGGGTGCCGATCTCCTGATTGATCTTGCGGCGTTGGATCTCGGCCTCCTCGATTTCGGGAAACTGCTCCGGAAAACGGAAATGGAGCCAGCAATAGAGGGTGACGACGCGCATGGCCGCCTCCAGGAGTCCCAGCCGCCCCCCGCCCACCACCCCATGCGCCTGCTCCGGGAGCACCTTGGCCAGGGAGAGGACCCGACCGCGCGCCACGGTGGCGGTCATGGTCTCGAAGGCGGCGACCGCGCTGGCCTCCCGCAGCGGCACCGGGGCGGCGGAGAGGGCGAAGCGGGTGGCCAGGCCAAGATTCCGGTGCCGGTCGGCGATGCGGGCCAGGACGATCTGATCCTCCAGGTCGGCCAGTTCGTACACTTCCGGGTCTGGCTTGACCGTCTGGACAAAGGTGGTGAACAGCCGGGCCAGGGCGGGATTGCGTTCGCCCTTGAGGGAGGCGATGGCCAGCAGGTGGTCGAGATTGGGCGCCAGGTGCGCACGCTTGACGGGATGAGGGGTCAGGCGGAAAGAGGTGGATATGTGGTGCATGGGGATCAGGTAGGTGCCGACGAAGCCCACTTCGTTCTTGCCGAAACGGCCTGCGCGTCCGGCGATCTGCCGCACCTCCATGGGGGTGAGGGGATGCTCCTGGCGGTCGATGACCTTGGTGTCCTGGGCAAACAGCAGGGTGCGTATGGGGAGATTGAGTCCCATGCCGATGGCGTCCGTGGCCACCAGGAGCGGGGTCTCCCCGGAGGCGAAGAGCTGGGCCTGACGACGGCGCACCTCCGGCGGCAAGGCGCCGTAGAGCACGGCGGTGGGGATGCCGGTAGAGCGTTCGATCTCCGCCTTGAGGTTGAGCACCCCCTGGCGGGAGAAGAGAATGATGGCGGTTCCCGGTTCCAGTTCGCGGATCCCCTTGACCGGCTTGCGCAGCAACTGCAGGGGCGCCAGCCGCTCCAGGTAATGGATTTCGTAGGGATCGCCGGTGAGGGCGAGGAGTTTTTCCAGGGCGGGTCGGGACTCCGGTGCGCCGACGATGTTCACCTCGTCCGCCGCCACGCCCAGGACGGCCTGGGTCCAGGCCCAGCCCCGGCCCGAATCGCCCAGCATTTGCGCCTCGTCGATGACGCACACCTCATAGCGCCGGTCCAGGGGGAGCATTTCGATGGTGCAGGCGGTATGGCGCGCCCCTTCCACCTCGATGCGCTCCTCGCCGGTGATCATGTTGCAGGGCACCCCCCAGGCATTGAGGGTTTCCGCCACTTCCAGGGCCAGCAGGCGCAGCGGGGCCAGATAGATGCCGTTGGCCGCCTCTGCCAGTCGTCGCAGGGCCTGATAGGTCTTGCCCGAATTGGTCGGTCCAAGATAAAGGGTGACATGCCGGAACCGCTCGCGGGCGGCGAACAGGGAGTGGAACTCGTGGATGCGGGTGACGGCGGTGGTCTCCCGCTGCACCCGCGCATGATCCAGGGCCTTGTGCATCCTGCCGAAGTAGTGCCAATGGGGCAGCAGGAACAGCCCGTCGGGATGGTTTTCCATCTCCTCGCGGACCAGGTGGCGGTCGGCGGCGCGGCTCTCCTCGCTCTGTTCCTCCCCGGCCTCGGCGAGGAGCGACTCGTGGCGATGGCGCCGGAAGTCGCGCAGGGCGAAGCGCCACGGGTCGGGATCGAGTTCCGGCAGTTCCCGTTCCTCTTCCCGCGCCAGACGGCGCACGGCGCGGCGTTGGTCGGCGAGCCGTTCCCGGCGGACCAGCAGGTCGCGCAGTTCTTCGTCGGAATGCACCGTCGGCACGTGGGTCAGATTGGCACGCCACGCCCTCAAGGCCTCCATGAGTTCCTGCCACTCCCGGATCCAGCCGGTCACGGCGCTGCTGTCGTCCTTCATGCCTCGTCATCCATGGAAGTTGCGCCAGAATTGACCGATACTATCGTTTCAACTGGAAAAATAACAGTAAAAAAAACCGCTCGTGGAGAGAACGGCCATGCGCATCGGCATCGACCTGGGGGGCACCAAAATCGAGATCGTCCTGTTGGATCCGGAAGGCGGGATCCGTTACCGGGAACGCCGCCCCACCCCGCAAGGGGATTATGCCGCCACTTTGCAGGTACTGGGGGATCTGGTGCACGCTGCGGAAGGTACGCTGGGCCTCGCGGGGGGGATTCCGGTGGGGATCGGCATTCCCGGAGCGGTTTCGCCGCTCACAGGCAGGGTGCAAAACGCCAATTCGGTCTGCCTGATCGGTCAGGATCTGGCCGGGGATTTGACCCGTTTGTTGAAACGCCCGGTGCGGTTGGCCAACGACGCCGACTGTTTCGCCCTCTCCGAGGCCACGGACGGGGCCGGGGCGGGGGCTGGGATCGTCTTCGGGGTGATCCTGGGCACCGGGGTGGGAGGGGGAGTGGTGGTCAACCGGCAGTTGCTCGCCGGTCCCAACGCCATTGCCGGGGAGTGGGGTCACAACCCCCTCCCCTGGCCGCTGCCTGACGAACTGCCCGGCCCGTCGTGTTATTGCGGTCAGCGCGGCTGCATCGAGACCTTTCTGTCCGGTCCGGGTCTGAGCCTGGCGTGCGAGGCATTGACCGGCATCCGCCGCACCCCTGCCGAGATCACCGCTTTGGCGGCCCAGGGAGACCCCCATGCCGAACGGCTGCTGACCGATTACGAGGATCGCCTGGCACGCGCCCTGGCCGGGGTGATCAACCTCCTCGATCCCCATGTGGTGGTACTGGGCGGTGGCCTGTCCAACCTGCAACGCCTCTACCGCAACGTCCCCGATCTCTGGAGCCGGTACATCTTCTGCGGCCATCCGGTCACAAGGTTGGTTCCGGCACGTTTCGGGGACTCCAGCGGCGTGCGTGGTGCGGCCTGGCTCTGGCCGGGATGAACGGACCCAAAAAAAATCTCTGACAATTTTCATACGGTTGCCTATACTGAGTCCCTGGCTGGAACCTTTATGGCATCCCTGACCGAGACCACCATGAAACTGACCAACGTCACCCTGAAGAATTTTCGCAGCTTCGAGAACCTGGAAATCCCCTTGCGGGGGTGCGCACGGGTTGTGCTGGTCGGGGACAACGGTGCTGGGAAGAGTTCCATCCTGGAGGCAATCACCAATGGACTCGGTTGGCAGGTGGCCCGCATCCTGCACGCCAAGGGCAGCGGCTCTCCCCTGGCGGAAAACGCGATCCGGAATGGCAAACCCGAAGCAGCCATCACCCTGGAAGTGGAACACGACACGGAGGTGTTTCGCTGGACCCTGGCCAGAACCAGACCGGGACGCAAAAAACAGCTGGAAAGCCAACTGGCCGACACCTCCCGGCTGGCGGATCGCTTCCAGACCGCATTGACCAGCGATCCCGAAAACGCTTCCCTGCCCCTGGTTGCCTACTATCCCGTGGAAAGGGTGGTGCTGGACATCCCCATCCGCACCCGCACCCGCCATGCCTTCGAGCAGAGAAACGGTTACGATAACGCGTTACTGCAAGGTGTGGATTTTCGCCGTTTCTTCGAATGGTTCCGGGAACGCGAAGACAGTGAGAACGAATCTTCCGCCATTTTCGGGGAAGAACTGCACTCGCTTCTCAAGCAGTTTCGGGGTACGGATCACGAACAGTTGTGGACCGAACTCAATAAAATCAAGTCATCGCAACGAGACAGACAACTCACGGCGGTACGCAGCGCCATCATGACTTTCATGCCCGGCTTTGCCAACCTGCGCATTCAACGCCGTCCGCTGCGCATGACGATCGAAAAAGAACAAAAATCACTCGATGTCGGTCAACTCTCCCAGGGAGAAAAATCCCTGATTGCCCTGGTCGGCGATATCGCCCGCCGTCTGGCAATGATGAATCCTGCCTTGCACAATCCCCTGCATGGCGAAGGAATCGTCTTGATCGATGAAGTGGACCTGCACCTGCATCCCAGGTGGCAGAGGAGCATTCTCGGCAATTTGGCCAAGACCTTTCCCAATGTGCAGTTCATTCTCACCACCCATTCCCCCATCGTCATCAGTCAGGAGCGCGAAATATGCGTTTTCGTCCTGAACGATGGGACGATCCAGCGAGCGGGTCACACCTACGGTCTCGATGTCAACCAGATCCTTTTGCAAGAGATGGATACCGACATCCGCGCACCCGAGATTCAACAAAAAATCGACAATCTGCTGGACGCCATTCAGGACCAGAGGTTATCCGATGCCCGCGCCCTGCTGGCACAATTGGCAACGGACCTGCCTGCCGACCACCTGGAACTCACCAAGGCGAGACTGTTGCTGCGCAGAGTGGAAACGCGCCGTCGGGAACCCACGGAAGAGAAGACATATATCATCGATCAACTGCTGCATCCCCGTGGATCGATGTGAACCTTCGCGAGGGACTCCCGCCCCGCACGGAGGCGGGGCGGGAGGATGGTGATCAGCCGATCTGCACCACGATGGCATGCAGCACGGAGGCGGCATCGCCCATCTTGCCGGCGATGTTGCGCAGGTGGCGATAGATCTCGCGGCGCTTGAGCATTTCCACCACGTGGATCATGGCCTGCACCTCGGCCCCGTCGGCGTGGGTGCGCATCTTGTTCAGGTCGTCGTCGATGGTGTAAAGATGCACCAGCGCCTTGCGGTAGATCCGGTCCACGTTGGTCAGGCATTGCAACCCCACCTGGGCGTCCGGATCGGCCTGGGCCGGGGTGGTGTCCAGCTTGGAAAAGCCGCGTTGCAGGGCAGCCGCCGACTCTCTCAAGACCACCGCCATCTCCAGAAGATGGTTGTCGGAGCGGATCTTGAGGGCCTCCATCTCTTCCACAACCACCCGGATCGAGGCCACCGGGACCTCCAGGGCAATGATGGAGCGCAACACATCCTCCCGGTCGATGGGCGTGGAGAAGGCATTGTTGAGAACGTCCAGATGCTTTTCGCGCAGTTCGTTGGCCAGCGTTTCGATTTTCATGATTTCATGAAAACGCGCGGTGGTGGGTTCCGACATGTAATCGACCGCCACGCTCATCCCCTTGGCCAGGGCTTCGGCCTGCTGGGAGATCATGCTCAGAAAGGGAGGGATGCGGGGAAAGACGTTGTCCAGCATCTTGGTGAAGGGGGAATTGGCACCGCTCATGGGAATCTCCTTGTCATCTCGTATTGGGGATGTTGGTTATCATTTGACGCCGCTGACCTTGAAGATCAGGTCTGCGAGCAGGTAAGTCGCCCCGCCAACCAGGCCGGAGCCGGGGATGGTCAGGATCCAGGTGGCGAAGATCTCCTTGCCCTTGCGCCACTTGACGGCTTTTGGCTGTTCGGCGGTGCCCACGCCCATGATGCTGGACGAGGCCACATGGGTGGTGGAGACCGGCGCGCCCATGGTGGCTGCGCCGAAAATGACGGCGGCGGCGGTCAACTGGGCGTTGAAGGAGTGGATGGCCCGCACCCGGAAGATGCCGAAGCCCACGGTCTTGACGATGCGCCAACCGCCGAACATGTTACCCGCCGTGATGAAGGCGGCGCAGATCACGATCACCCAAAAGGGGACATGGAACTTCTGGATGTCACCCCCCAGCAGCAGGGCCAGGGAGATGATGCCCATGCTCTTTTGCGCGTCGTTGGTGCCGTGGGAGAACGACAGGGCCGCCGCGCTCACCCACTGGGACAGCTTGAAGAAGCGATCCACGCCGGGCCGGGCATTGGCCACCAGCCTGCGCGCCACCTTCTGGAAGATCCAGCCCAGCCAGAAGCCCAGAATAGGCGAGACAAACAGGGAAAGCACCACCTTCATCACCCCGGTGAGCTTGCCTTTCGTCACCAGGGCTTCCCAACCCCACATGACGTGATCGCCACCGGCGGCGAAAAGCACCGCGCCGGCAACGCCGCCCACCAGGGCGTGGGACGAGGAGGAGGGCAGTCCGAACCACCAGGTGAGCAGGTTCCAGAAGATGGAGCCGAAGATTCCGCACAGCAGAATCATCAAGGACATGTGGGCATTGAGGTCGTCGATCTTGACGAACTTGCCGATGGTGTCCGCCACGGCGGTCCCGCCCAGCATGGGACCGATGAAGTGGAACACCCCGGTGAGCAGGGCGGCCTGAATGGGGGTCATGGCGCGCGAGGCGATGATGGACCCGGTGATGTTGGAGGCATCGTGAAAGCCGTTGGTGAAATCGAAGATGAGGACGACGACGACCGCTGTCCACATCATGACCAAGACACTGTTATCCATGGCAGCTCACCTCGATTTTCTGTCTGGTTGTTCGTTGTACGATTGTCTCCATTGTGCGCTTCCCCTTTCTTCCTGATTGAATGTTGCCTGAACCTTATTTTATTTGCGCTTTGTTAAGCGATTGCGTAGGGATTGTAAGGAGATCATGTTAGCTGCAAATGAAGGGTTTGTTAAAAATTGACTAAAAAAAAATAATTTAAAGATACTTTGTTGCCTATAAAAAGATTTCACGAAATATCTTTATTAATAATTATAGAAAAAAAACAAAAAAATACTGGAGAGATGATCCTCTCCAGTATTTTTCAGTCATCGAACTCAGCAATATGTCCGCGCGCCAGTGTTAAGAATGAATACAGGACAATGTTAACCGTTTTGCACGACGATGGCGTGCAGCACCGAAGCGGCTTCCTGCATGGAGGAGGCGACGTTGCGCAGATGGCGGTAAGTCTCGCGCCGTTTGAGCATATCCACGACATGGATGAAGGCGTCGATCTTGGCCTCATCCTTCCTGGTTTGCATGTCTTTCAGCGCCTCGTCGATGGTGAACAGATGGCCCAGGGCCTTGCGGTAGACACGATCCACGCTGGAAAGGCACTGCATGCCGGTCATGGCGTCGGATTGGGCCAGGCCGGGAGTGGTGGCCAGCTTGCCGTAGCCGCGCCGCAGGGCGCCGGCGGTTTCGCGCAGCACGATCACCATCTCCAGGCAGTAATTGTCGGAGCTGATCTTGAGCGCCTGCATCTCTTCCACCAGCAACAGGATCGATCCCACCGGTTTGGCGAGGGTGTTGATGGCTTGCAACAGATCCGCCCGGTCGATGGGGGTGGAATAGGAGTTGTTGAGTTTGTCGAGGTGTTGCATGCGCTCCTTGCGTGCCTGCTCCTCCAGGGCGGAGAGCGCCTGCAACGACTCCTTGCCCGGTTCGGAGAGACACTGGACCGCAGCCGCCATGCTGTTGGCCAGGATGTCGGCCTGCAGGGTGATCATGTCCAGAAAGGGGGGCATGGGGGGCAAAACCTGATCCAACATCTTGCCCAGAGTGGAATTGCTACTCATGTACATTCTCCTTGTGCTTGTGAGGGGTATGGGAAAAATCAATCGCACCGCGCTTCATGCAGCGTGGCAAAACCCTTTTTGCGCAGGATGCATTGTCCCGCGTCGCTTTTGATCCAGTCGAGATAGCGCTTGACCTCCCCGTGCGGCTCGCCCCTGGTGAAGAGGAACAGAGGCCGCCAGATGGGATAGGAGCGGTTGGCCACGGTGGTCATGCTCGCCTCCACGGGCGGGGCGCGGTCGTCCCTGGCCACCGGGATGCGCTTGACGGCGGATGTGGCGAAGGAGAGGCTGCTGTAGCCGATGGCGCAGGGGGTTTTTTCCACCACCGTCACCACCTCCTTGGAGCCTTCCATATCCATGGTCCCGAGGCGGAAATCCCGTCCGCCGCCGAAGACCGCGCCCTGGAAATAGATGTAGGAGCCGGAATTGTTCTGCCGGTTGACCAGGATCATCTTGTCCGGTTTGCATCCGGGAATCGTCACCCCGAGTTGGTTCCAGTCCCGGATCGATCCCCCGTCGCCGTAGATTTCGGCGAGCTGCTTGAGGGTGATGGAGGGCAGCGGATTGGCGGCGTTGACGTAGATGGCCAGGGCATCGTGACCGATGGTGTGCTCGACGATGTCGATGTTTTTCTTTTGGGCATCGGCGACCTCCCTGGGGAGCGGGGTGCGGGAGGAATTGGCCAGGTCGGCGGTGCCGTTGATCAGGTTGGCGATGCCGGTGCCGGATCCGCCGCCGGTCACCACCACCGCGATATCCGGATAGCGTTTTCCGTAGGCCTCCGACCAGGCTTGCGCCACGCCAAAGAGGGTGTCCGAGCCTTTGTTCTGGATCGTGACGCGGGCATCGGTTCGTACCGTCCACCCCACGGCCAGACCGACACACAAGGAAATGAATGCATTTTTAGGATTCATGATCGGGCTGCCTTATCAAGGAGGTTGAAGGGAAACGGCATGCGAAGCGACTGCCGATGCCGGGTTGACTGGCGATTTCCAGTTGGCCGCGACATCGATCCATGGTTTGCTTGACGAGGGCCAGGCCGAGTCCGGTACCTTGATGGGGGAGATGGTCTGCGGCCACGGATTGCTGAAAGGTGACCCGGTAATGCTTTTCCGTCAGGCGCGGGAGGTGATAGGCGGCGATGCCGGGGCCGTTATCGCTGACGATCAGGGTGGGTTGGTTGAGATGGTCCTTTTGCCAGACCACGCGCACCTCGGATTGCGGGGGGGTGTGATGGACGGCATTGAAGAGCAGGTTGCTGGCCACGCAACGCAGCAGTTCGCGGTTGCCCGCGAAGGCGAACTCCGTATCCACGGAAAGCACGAACTCGTGGCAACGCGCACCGCTCAGCGCCTTGGCCTCCTCGACCAACTCCTTCAGGAAGGTGCGCATGTCGATGGGGCAGACCGGATACTCCTGCCGGGAGCCGAGGCGCAGCAGGGCAGTCTGGTCCTCGATCACGCCCTGCATGCGCTCGGTCTGTTTTTGCATCAATGCCAGGGCGCTGTGCCACTGCTCGGAATCCGGGGTCAATTCCGGCAACAGCTCCAGCATGCCGCGGAAGACGGTCAGGGGAGTTTTGAGTTCGTGGGAAACATTGGCCAAAAAATCGCTTTGCTGACGGTCGATCTGGTAGCAGGTGGTGATGTCGCGCACCAGGACCAGCCACGACTGTGCGTTTTCCATGGGGATGAAACGGATGTTGAGCATCCGGTGGCCGTTGATCGGGGATGGGAGGTCGAGGGGACGGGAAAAATCCCCCTGCCGGAGGTAGTCATCCAGGACGGGCTGTCCCAGGGGGTAGAGGACCGACTGGCCGAGATCCCGCTTGGCGAACAGGCCCAACAGGTTCTGGGCCTCGGGATTGAACCAGGAGATGGCGAACTGGTGGTCGAGGATCATGACCCCTTCCGGGAGGGTCTCGATGGCGGCGCGCCAGCGCATCACCGTGGTCTGCCACTGTTCGCGGGGCGTATGGGAGCGGCGCGCCAGGGAGAATTCCGGCGGGACCTCAATGGTTTCTTGTTGGGGATGGGCAACGGGCTGCCGTTGCCGGGTGATCAGGAAGGTCGCCGTCAGCGGCAGGATCCAGAGGATCCAGGGCATCTGGGAGGGCGTGATCAGGATGGCAGGGGCGAAGGAGAGCAGCAACAGACCGGTGAGCCAGGGGCGCGAGATCATGGATGCTGCTTGGCGGAAAACATGTATCCTGCCCCCCGCACGGTTTGCAGCAGCACGTCCTTGCCAAAGGGTTCCAGCAGTTTGCGGATCTGGCGCACATGGACATCGACGGTGCGGTCGCCGACATGGACGTTGCGGCCCCACACCAGGTCGAGGAGTTGGTCGCGGTTGTAGACCCGATCCGGATGGGTCATGAAGAACCCCAGCAGCTTGTACTCCATGGAGCTGCACTTGAGGGGGAAGTGACTGATGCTGATGGTATGCTTGGCCCGGTTGAGGACCAGGCTATCGAAGGTCACCTCGTCCTGGGCGCTGTGCGGATCGACCCGGCGCAGCGCGGCCTTGATGCGGGCCAGGAGTTCTCTGGGGGAGAAGGGTTTGGTGATGTAGTCGTCTGCGCCCTGTTCCAGGCCGGTCACCTTGTCCATCTCCTCGCTCTTGGCGGTGAGCATGATGACCGGGATGGCGCGGGTGGAGTCGTCTTTTTTGAGCAGACGCAGATAATCGATACCGGAGGTGCCCTTGAGCATCCAATCCAGCAGGATGAGGTTGGGCATGTTGTCTTTCAGGATATTTTTCGCCTCCTGTACGCTGGCGGCTTCCATGCTGACCAGTCCGGCCTTGGCCAGGATCAGGCAAATGGTATCGCGTATGGGAGATTCGTCATCGATGATCAAGACCTGGGAACGCAATCCGCTCATCTGAGGTGTCGTTTTTCCAATTTTATTTTGTGATATGGGGAGTGAAAGGACTGTAACATTTTGCTGCACCCCAAGGCAAGCAAAAAAAATCAAATTTAAATAAATTTTTTAAATTTCTTATTTTTTTAAATTAAATCAATAAATTAATAAATAATCAAGCAGCACGATTTGCTGCACCGTCAAACCAAAATATCATAACAGGTATTGGAAATGCTCTCCATATCGCTGCACCAGAGCACGTTACAGTTTGTTACATACAAAATATAAAAAAAGTATATATCAAACGATCACCTGATACCGTTTCCTCGTTTTTTTTTGTTGCATTCTTTTTCAGAGCAATTAATAATAGGCAGCACATCGATTGTGTGTCCGCAAATGATATGCTTGGAACAAATCGATGAGGAAATATCAACACCATCAAGGAGGGTTTTCAGAATGAAGCGTATTGCAATGCTGGCAGGCGTTCTTGGCTTGGGAATGGTTTTTACGGCGGGTACGGTGCAGGCCGGCGCGGATGATGTCGCCTGGGTGCAAAAGTGCATCAAAGACAACAAACGGGAAGGCCAATCGGCAGCCACCGTGGCCATCTATTGCACCTGCATGAACAACAAAATGTCCGACAACGAAACCTTGTCCATCACCGCCTGGGAACAATCCCACCCCAGGGAGATGGCTGAGTGCGAAAAAGAGGCCGGTTGGAAGTAAGGCCAGGTCGCAAATTCCCGCACCATCAGGAAGAAACACACCATGAAACGTATTGCAGTCATCGGCGCCCTGCTTGCCAACACCCTGCTGGCCGGCACCTCGTTGGCCGGAGCCAACCAGGACTTCACCCTGGTCAACAAAACCGGTTATACCCTCGACAAGGTCTTCGTTTCCCCTTCCCATTCCGAGGATTGGGAAGATGATGTCCTCGGTCGGGAAACCATGGCGGATGGCGAAACGGTGCCGATCCACTTTTCCCGTGGCACGACCACCTGCACCTGGGACCTGAAAGTGGTCTACACGGATGACGACTCCTCCGCAGTCTGGCACGACATAGACCTCTGCTCGGTCTCCAAGATCACCATCTTCTACAACAGAAGCAGCGACAAGACGACTGCCAAATACGACTGAACCAACCGGAACCGCCGCCGCTTCGCCCAAAATGCGCGAAACGGCGGCGACCGGTCCGGTTTGATTACATGGTCAGCCGATCTGCACCACGATGGTGTGCAGCACGGAGGCCGCTGCGTGCATCTCCCCCGCGATGGACCGGAAATGCTGGTAGATCTCACGCTTCTTGAGCAGATCCACCAGTTGACGATAGGCGCTGATCCGCTCCTCGCCCGCCTGTGCCTGCAACCGGAGGGTCATCTCGTCGATGGTGTACAACGAACCCAGCGCCTTGCGGCAGACCTGATCCACGCTCGCCAGGCAGCTCATCCCGGTCTCGGCGTCCGGGTCGGCCAGGGACGGGGTGTCGGCCAGCTTGGCATAACCGCGCCGCAGCGCCCCGGCAGACTCCCGCAACACCACCGCCATCTCCACAAGAAACGGATCCGAACCGATGCCCAGCGCATCCATCTCCTCCAGCAGCAGACGCAACGAACCCAAGGGCGCCTCCAGGGTATTGATCGCCTCCAGCAGTTCCGTGCGATCCACAGGCGTGGAATAGGATTGATACAGCCTGTCCAGATGCCGCTTGCGCAGACCCTTGCCCTGCTCCTCGATGGCCACCACATCCGCAATCGGAATGGCCCCGGCCTCCGCGAAAAAGTCCGCCGCCCGCGCAAATCCCGCGACCAGGATATCCGCCTGATCGACCATCATCGCGAAAAAGGGGGGAATGGGGGGCAACACCTGGTCCAACATCTTGCCAATACTCGCTTGGGTACTCATTTCGCTCTCTCCTCGTCCGGTCAATCGAATGGAATGGTGATCAGGACGCATCTCGCGCCTTGATGAAAATCGAGAGGATGTTAAAATCATCCTCCGTACCCCAGGAGAACCTCACGATCGATCCCATGCACAAGTTCACGACGCGACATCACCCGGTATGGTCCTTCTTCCAGAAAAACGGCATGCTGCTGTTGGTGGCCGTTGGCGGGATCCTCTTTTCCCTGTTGACCTTCCACAGCGTACGCCTGCAAATCACCCATCACCTCCGCCAGGAGTTCGAATGGGTGGCACAAAACCGCCAGAAGGCGGTCCTCAAGGGATTGGAAATCGCCATGGGCGCGGTCTACGAGATGAACGACCTCTACCAGTCCTCCCAGCCGGTCAATCCCGAGGTGTTTTACCAATTCGCCACCCTCATCCGCTCACGCCAGATGGGGATCGAAAACCTGCAATGGGTCCCGCTCCTCAAGGATGGCGACCGGGAAAGGGCCATCATCACCCTCATGGAACCCGCCACCAGCCCCCTCGCCCGCCTCGGCGACGACTACCTGGCCAACCCCAAACTCGCGCACACCCTCAACGAGGCCAGGGATACGGGCCGACTGACCATCAGCGGACGCATCCTCATCGAGAACACCTCCCCGCCACGCTTCGGCTTTCTGGCCATCCATCCGGTCTATCGTGCCGATGCACCGCACGCCTCGATCCTGGAAAGGCACGCCAACCTGGCCGGCTTCATCATCGGCTTCTTCCAGTTCTCCAACCTGGCCCAACATGCCATCGCCATGCTGGAACCGCGCGGCGTGGAGTGCATGATCCTCGACGACAGCGCGCCGGAGGAGGAACGTTTCCTCAACTTCTACGCATCGCGCATCTCCCCCGCCCATTTCCGGTTTCACGACCCGCTGGAATGGCAACTCTGGATGGGGGGACCGGACAGCAAATCCACCACCAAAACCCGGCTCGGCAACCGTTCCTGGTCGGTCACCTGCGCCCAGACCGACCATTTCCGCACCGCCGAGTGGTTCACCTTCGGCCACTGGATCACCCTGCTGACCGGCTTAACCCTCACCGGCTGGCTCCTCTACTACCTGACCCGCATCCGGCGTGATCTTGCAATCCGCACCAGCATGGCCGACCAGTTGCAAAAATCCGAACGGCTGCTGAGCGCCTTGTTCCAGCAATCCCCGGACATCATCCGTCTGGTGGACCGCCAGGGCCACTCCCTCATGGTCAACCGCCCCTCCACCGAGCAGGAAAACGACCCGACCGAACGGCTCACCGGCCCAAACAACGAATTCCGCAACCTCTATCTCCACACCCTGGAGCGGGCCTTCAACAGCCACGAGATCAATCATTTCCACTACCGATCCCCGGAAAACAGCTGGTGGGAGATCCGCGTGGTGCCGCTCCAGGAGGAGCAGCGCATCGTCAACGCCATGGTGGTGGCCACCGACATCTCGGAAAACAAGATGCTCGAAGAGCAGGCCAGCAAGAACGCCCGCCTGGCCTCCCTGGGACTGATGGCCGCAGGGGTGGCCCACGAGATCAACAACCCCAACAACTCCATCTACTACAACGCCAACCTGCTCCAGGACGCCTGGCCGACCATCCGCTCCATTCTGGAGGCCTACTACCAGGAAAACGGCGATTTCGCCATTGCCGGCCTCCCCTACGAGGAGATGCGCGACAAGCTCCCCCAGACCATCGGCTGGATCATCGACAATACCAACCGCATCAAAAAAATCGTGGAATTGTTGAAACACCTGGCACGCAATGAGGCAGGCCTCGTCAACCAGCCGGTGGATCTGTTGCGCACCATCCAGGGGACGCTGCTTTTGCTCAACAACACCATCCAGAAACACACCGAACGCTTCCGAACGCTCCTGCCCCCTCACCTGCCCATGGTGACGGGCAACGCCCAGCAACTCGAGCAGGTGCTGATCAACATCCTGTTCAACGCCCTGCAAGCCCTGCCCGACCGCGAACGAGGGGTACAGCTCGAAGCCACGGTGGACGACGCCTCACGCGAGGTGATCCTCATCATCCGCGACGAGGGGATCGGCATCCCGCCGGCCATCCTGGAAAAAATCACCGAACCCTTCTTCACCACGCGCCTGGAACAGGGCGGAACCGGCCTGGGCCTGTCGATCTCCTCGTCGATCATCAAAAACCACGGCGGTCGCCTGCGTTTCGAGTCCCAGCCCAACATCGGCACGACGGTATTCGTTTACATCCCCTGTCAGGAGTCCCCAGCATGAACGAGGGCAGTCAGTCCACGCAGCCGGTGTTTCTCGTCGATGACGAGGAGCACGTCCTCAACAGCCTGAGCCTGTTTTTGCGCAGCTCCGGGATCAAGGACGTGGTCACGGTGCAAGACAGCCGCGAACTGATGCCCATGATGCTGCGGCAGAAACCGATGACCGTCATCCTCGACCTCTTCATGCCCAACCTCTCCGGCCTCGAACTGCTGCCGGAGATCATCCGCCACTTTCCGGAGGTCCCGGTGATCGTGGCCACCGCCTCCCAGGAGGTGGAAACCGCAGTGGTCTGCATGCGGGAGGGCGCCTTCGACTATCTGGTGAAACCCATCGAAAAGACCCGCTTCGTCACCAGCGTGCGACGCGCGGTGGACACCTACCTGCTGCGCCACGAGGTGCATGCCCTCAAAAGTTATCTCATTCATGGCGGACTGAACCACCAGGAAGCGTTCAGCCGTTTTCTGACCAATTCCAGCCAGATCAAAGGGATCTTTCAGTACATCGAGGCAGTGGCCGGCAGCGGCGAGACCATCCTGATCACCGGAGAAACCGGCGTGGGCAAGGGGCTTCTGGCCGAGTCGGTGCATCGTGTCAGCAGCCGCTCCGGGGAGTTCGTCTCCCTCAACGCGGCGGGCCTGGACGATACCCTGTTTTCCGACACCCTGTTCGGCCACCGCAAGGGGGCCTTTTCCGGGGCCGACGCCAACCGCGACGGCCTGGTGGCCAGGGCAGCGGGCGGCACGCTCTTCCTGGACGAAATCGGCGATCTCAAGCCTGCCTCCCAGGTGAAGCTGTTGCGTCTGTTGCAGGAGCAGAGCTACTATCCGCTGGGTTCCGACGTGCCCAAACTCAGCAGCGCCCGCATCGTGGCGGCCACCAACTGCGATCTGCGCAAGATGATCACCACCGGGGAGTTCCGCCAGGATCTCTTTTACCGGCTCACCTCCCACCGCATCGACATCCCCCCCCTGCGGGAACGCAGCGAGGATATTCCGTTACTTTTGGGATTTTTCACCCAGGAGGCGGCCAAGGCCATGAACAAGGTGCCGCCCAACACCCCGCCTCAACTGCTGAGCCTGCTTGCGGCCTATCATTTTCCCGGCAATGTCCGGGAGTTGCGCGCCCTGGTGTTCGATGCCGTGGCGCGACATCCGGGAGGACCGACCCTGGCCATGGACAGTTTTCACCAGGCCATCCGCGCCAACAGCAAGCCCGGTGGCGAACCGCCGGCGGAAAAGAGTGCCAACGGCCAATCCCCAGCCATGCTCTTTTCCGCCGGCCCCTTTCCCACGCTCAAGGAAGGGGTGGACGCCATCGTGCTCGAGGCGATGCGGCGCGCCAACAACAATCAGGGGATCGCCGCCACGCTGCTGGGGATCACCCGTCAATCCCTGAACCGGCGCATCGTCAACATGCGCGGCAAACCGTGACCCGCATCCAGGATCAATCGATACCGATCTCCTCGAAGACCGTGCGCACGATGCGCTTGTCGTAATCCAGCAACGCTTCGTCCTTCCCCGTATAGGGGAGCCGGCTCAAGAAGTACTTGATGCTGTTGATGCGCGCCAGTTTCTTGTCGTTGGACTTGATGATGGTCCACGGACAGTGCGGGGTGGAGGAGTAGAAGAACATGTCCTCCTTGGCACGGGTGTAATCGTCCCACTTGTCCTGGGACTCCTTGTCCACCGGGGAGAGTTTCCAGTGCTTGAGGGGATCGTCCTGGCGACTGGTGAAGCGGCGCAGTTGCTCCTCCTTGCTCACCGAAAAATAGAATTTGAAGATGATGATCCCGGAGGCGACCAGCATCCGCTCGAATTCCGGCACGGTACGCAAAAAATCGCGCACCTGATCCTTGGTGCAGAACCCCATCACCCGTTCCACCCCGGCGCGATTGTACCAGCTGCGGTCGAACATGCGAATTTCGCCCGCCGAGGGGAGATGCTCCACATAGCGCTGGAAGTACCACTGGCCGCGTTCCCGATCGGTGGGCTTGTCCAGGGCGACCACGTGACAACCGCGAGGATTCAGGTGTTCGATGAACCGCTTGATGGTCCCACCTTTGCCGGAGGCATCGCGGCCCTCGAACAGGGCGATGATCCTGAGTCCGTTCTCCTTGACCCAGTTTTGCATCTTGACCAGTTCGATATGGAGCGGGCTGATGATTTCCAGGTATTTCGCCTCGGAGATCTTTTTCACCTTCGGCGGTGCGGAGCGTTGCGCCTGCATGCTTCCGGTCCCCAGGACGACCGGCTGGTTGCGTATCGGGTGGTGATCCCTGTTGGTCATGTCATGCCTCATGAAAGAACTGTCGGGTTATGGTGAAAGAAGCAGGCTGCAACAGGTTTCCAATCCGCGCCCGCTTCGAGCTTCGTATGATTTGCAATTATCTTGCATGCTGTGGGGCGATGCAACCCCATCCAATTCATTAAAAAAAGCCGGTGGAGGCGAACCTCCACCGGAACAACACGCGGGATCAATAGGCGATCTTGGCGAACACCCAGTAGGTCATTGCGGAGACCAGACCGGAGCCGGGAATGGTGATCACCCAGGTGGAAACGATCTCCGAGGCCTTGGCCCAACGCACTGCCTTGGGCTTTTCGGAGGTGCCGACACCCATGATGGCCGAGCTGGCGATATGGGTGGTGGAGACCGGGGCGCCCCAGATGGCGGCGCCGAAGATCAGCGAGCCGGCGGTGAGCTGCGCGGAGAAGGCGTGTTGCGGACGCACCTTGTAGATGCCGAAGCCGACGGTGCGCACGATGCGCCAACCACCGGAGAGGATCCCCAGGGTGATGCAGAAGGCGCAGGCGAAGATCACCCAGAACGGGACATCGAACTTGGGAAGGACGCCACCCAGCACCAGGCAGAGGGTGACGATACCCATGCTCTTCTGGGCGTCATTGGAGCCGTGGGAGAAGGCCAGGGAGGCGGCGCTGAGGTATTGGAACCGCTTCAGCCAGTTGTTGGCCTTGGGGGTGCAGGGGGTCAGAAGGAAGCTGAGCAGATTGTTGAAGATATAGCCGACCAGGAAGCCCAGGACCGGGGAGATGATCAAGGAGAGGATCACCTTGTTCACACCGGTCATTTTGCCGGTTGCGCTGAACTCCTTGAAGCCCCAGAGCACATGGTCGGCCCCGGCGGCCATGATCACGGCCCCCAGCAAACCGCCCACCAGGGCGTGCGACGAGGAGGAGGGCAGGCCGAACCACCAGGTGAGGAGGTTCCAGAAGATGGCCCCGAAGATCCCCCACAACAGGACCACGATGGAGATGTTGGCCGGCAGGTCGTTGATGGTGATGAATTTGCCGATGGTGTTGGCCACGGCGGTCCCGGCCAGGAAGGGGCCGAGCATTTCGAAGACGGCGACCACGACCACCGATTGGATCGGGGTCATGGCGCGGGAGGCGATGATGCTGCCGATGATGTTGGAGGCGTCATGAAAGCCATTGGTGTAGTCAAAGATCAGAACGACAACAATAGTCGTCCACATCAAAAGATGAATAGTCGATGCGTCCATTTGATTCCCTATCTCTATGGGCGAAAGGCCGGTTGATGGGTTTTGAGGTCAGGGATCAGGCGACCTGCACCACAATGTCATGCAGGACCTTGCCGGCGCTGCCCATGTCGATGGCGGCATCGAAGAGGTGGCGATAGATCTCGCGGCGCTTGAAGATATCCAGGACATAGCTCATGGCCTCGGCTTCCGCGCCGGACTGCTTCTGCTGCATCTTCTGGACATAGGCGTCCCCCTGGTAAAGCCTGGCGATGGCGGCGCGATAGGATTTTTCGATCTTCTTGCGGGCGGCACCGACGAGTTGGGCATCCTTGTCCGAGTCGGCGGGAGAGCTGGAAAGCTTCTTGTAGCCGGCGCCCAGGGTTTCCACGGAGTTGCGCAGGGTGGCCACCATCTCCGTGATGTACTGGTCGGTCTTGATGTTCAGGGTCTCCATCTCGGAGACGATGTTGTGGGCATAGCTGATGATGCAGTCCACGGTGGTGTAGGCGCGATAGATGTCCTCCCGGTCCATGGGGGTGGCGAAGGCATTCTTGAGGACATCCAGGTTGCGCTGGCGCATCGTCTCGGCATCCTGCTCCAGCTTGAGGATCTGGTCGGCGCGGGATTTGTTGCCGGTTTGGACATACTCTTCCAGCAGGGCGGCGGCCTGGTTGGCCAGGTCACACTGCTCCAGGATCAGGCCATAAAAATTCGGCATGCGGGGGAAAACGCGATTGGTCAATTTCGAAAAAGTCGTGCTGGAACCGCCCATTTTTTTTCTCCTCTTGTGTGTGATGTGATGTTTGTTGTTTTGTTGTGTTGTTTTTTTGTGTTCAATTCATTACCGATTGCATGGGGGCATATCGCATACAAACGATGGCCAGCCATGCCGCGATCTCTTCCGCCTTGTTGGCGGGTTCATCCACTTTTTCCGCGAAGCGGCGCAGGTGCATCTTTCTGTCCAGGGGGAGATCGGAAGCGAAGATCTCCTTGACCAGGACAGTGGTGAGTTTGTCGGCATCCTTTTCGTAGAAGGCCACCTTGCTCAAGTATTCGCCCACCTTTTCGGTCTCGTTGAAATAGACCCGTCCCGCTTCCACGCAGGTTTCCACAGCCAGGGAGACCGCATGGGACAATTCGTTCAGACGCGCGTGGAGCGGGGCCGGAAAGAGCGGGGCCTCCACGTTGACATCGTCCAGGTTGCGCACCAGAATTCTTTGCAGACGGCTGAGTTGTTCCAGCAATTGCAGCACGTCGCCACGCAGGTCGGGAACGATCAACTGGGTGCGCAACTGGGCCTCGACAAAGCGGCTCAAGGCATCCATCTCCCGTTCGTGATGCAGGGAAAGCTGCAAACGGGCCTGAAAACGCACCCCAGCCGACCCCTCTTCCAGGTAAAACCCGATCCCGCCCCGAAAAATGATATTGGCCTCGGACAACAGATTCAGAAATTCTTCGATCTGCTTGTCCAGATTCATGCTCTTTCCGAACAACAGGAAAGATTGATTGGGCATTTTCATCAGTCTCGCGGGTTGAGGGTTACTGGTATCCGGGCTTGTTTTTCCCTCCTGCTTGGCTTTATATACTACAAGAAGCAGGCCAGAATGCCCGTTCGAACAAAAAGGCCGGAATCGCAAGGGGTTGCCGAAACCGGGGGATGCCATGGCCCGTTTTGCCCGGATGCAGCAAAATGCGCGATCAAGGCAATGCCCGTGCAACGGAATCTCCCGATCCGCTGCCGCAATTCAAGGGTTTGCCTTGGGGTGCAGCAAAATGCAACACCCGTATCACGATTTTATTTTATTGATTTTATTATATTTTATTGATAAAAATAAATATATGCACACTGACTACAATGGGAAATGACAACCCATGCAGCAAAATGCTACAATGCAGCGAAACCTGCACCCCCTACTACGACGAGAGGAGATTGAAATGGGCCATTTACAAATTCGCAACGTGGATGACGAGGTGATCGAACAATTGTGGCTGCAAGCCGATGCGCGCGGCGTGCCCGTGGACCTCCACATCAGGGAAATCCTCAACGCAGCGGCGTGGAGTACGACAGAGTCCGCTTTTGCCCGCTCGGAACCGGTCGAGGAGGTCACACAATAAAAAGGCATGATGCGTTTTCGCAATCCCGACTTCACCCATCCGACCCTGATCGCGCACGTTCGCGAGCAGATCCACCAAATGCCAGGAGGATCTGCAGGATTGTTACCATATGTTTGCGGAGATTTATCATCAGGCCATGCTGGAGCATCGACGACATCTCCCGTTACAGAGGAACGGTTCGTGGCAAAGTACCAAAACCGCTTCCAACCGCCCCCAGGGCATGCGATCCAACCCTATCCGATCATCCTTTTTCAGACCAGCGAGGCGTTGACCACTTTTTCCGAGCGTATGTTGACCTATACGATTTGACTTGCAATCCGGAAAGCGTTTCGGGAAAATGGCCCCCTACCGCAACATGTATCAACAACTGGAGAACAATCATGCCTACAATCAACCGCTACGTCGATATCTCCACCGTGGAACGGGAGACCAAAAAAGACTATATCGACCGCCACTCCCCCTTCATCCAGTGCAGCACACGGGCCAAGGCCGGCACCAAATTCCCCGTGACCGTGCGCGTCGGCACGGAGTACAGCCACCCCGACGATGCCGAGCATTACATCAAATCGATTCAACTCTACGATGGACAGACCCTGCTGGCAGAAGCCAATTTCCCCCCCGGCACCCTGGGCGGGACCGGACAAAAAAGTCAGGCGGAGGTCACCTTCAACGTGGTGCCAGGCGGAACCCGCATGCGGCTCACCGCCCTCTCCTACTGCACCAAACACGGTCTCTGGGAGTGCGATCCCACCGAGGTGACCGTGGAAGCGGCTGCATGAAACACCCCCCTCACGGGGCTTCCTGCAACTGATCCAACCAGATCCCCATGCCGTGAGGAAACGACGACTCCGGCCCGGTCTCACGCACCACGCCCTTCTCGGAGGAGGCCACGACGCCCTTTCTGGCCTCCTCCATGGGAATGGCGCAGCGCCCCAGAGGCAGGTCCGGCGAAACACGCGCGCGGCGGATGTCATCGGTACGGCGAAACTCCAACCGTACCTCCACCCGCCGGCTCTCCTCCGGACTGGGCCGGATGGCAGTCACCGAGGCCCCGTCGATGACCAGCAACTCCTGCAAGCGCCGCAACTGCTCCGGGGGCAGGTCCGCCGACAGCAAGGCGCACAACACCGCCTCGGCCCGCTTCAGGCTGAGGTCCACATTGTACAGATAGCTCCCCACCGCATCGGTGTATCCCTCGATATGCACCCGCTCCAGCCAGCGCTCCCCGTCGGGCCGCTCCCGGGTGGCCAGCAGAACCGGCACAAACGAACGCAAAATCTCCACCGCCTCCGGAGTCAACTGGTAGCTGTTGAAGGGAAAGCGCGCCCGCTCGCCAAAACCGATGGAAAAATCCTCCTGGTTGACCTGCACGTCCAGACCCACCTCCTCGGCCATGAGATCCATCCTGGCCAGTATCATCCGGATCTCCCCGGCGCGCTGCTTCTTCTCCACCAAAGGTCGCGAGGCGATCGCCACCATGGAGAGGCTCATCACCACCAGAAACAGCATCACCAGCGCGGTCATCAGATCCGCATAGCTGATCCAGAAAGGATTGCCCGGTCCCTCATCCCCGCCCCGCCGGGGCTGACGCATCCGCTTGATCATGTCTCCCCCGTCACCCGAACGGCGCCGCAGCGGCAGAAAACAGACCCCATGCCCGCTTGCCCTCCTCCCACTCCCGCTCCAGCAGCGCCCCATGCCACCCGGCGAACAACGCCCGCAACGCCTCGTCCCGACCGGGGTCCAGATCGTCCCACAACCTGCGGGCGTCGGCCAGCCCCACCAGGGCACGCAAACTCCCCACCACCCCGGCCAGGGCCTCCCGGTACGGACGCGCCTTCTTCTCCTCGAACCAGGCAGGAAACAGCTCCAGGGCATAAGCGATCGCCTCGGCCCAGGCCAGCGGCTCCACCGGCTCCCGGAAAGGCCCCTCCGCCTCCCAGTACCTGCCCCCCTGCTCGCCCATCAGCTTGTGCAAGCGACGCAACCCCTCCCGCGCCAGCCCCTCCCCGCTCCCCTGCAACCGCTCCCGCAGCAGAGGCTCGGTCGCCAACAGGGAGTTGCGCAACTCCTCCACGCCCACCAGCCAGCCGGCAAAACCCAGCATCAACTGGGTGAAGCGGACAGAGGTCACCACCCCCGCCACCCGCTCGGCGGCCAATTGGCGTTTCCGGGCATATTTTTCGCTGACCTGCTCGAGTTGGACATACTCTCCGCAACGCCTGCGCAAGGGTTGCAGCACCTGCCGCTCCAGTGCCAGCCACTCCCCCAACGGTTCCAGCTCGCCCAACAGCCAGTTCAGTTCGGACTCAGGCTCCCGCCGCACCTTGTCCGGCAACAGGGGATGAAACAAACCGAACAGCCCCGCCAGACGCGCCACCGCCCCCCGCGCCTGAACGGCGGCCCCCAGCCGGGTGGCGCCGGAACCGTGCGCCAGCGGCGCGAGATTGTCCAGGATCTCCTGCAACAGACCGCTCCCCGCCAACGAAAAGGCCTCCAGAACCCCGGCACCGCGCCCCACCTCCGTGCCACGCCTTGGCACCGGCGCCAGCCAGCCGGCATCGAGACGGACAAATCCCCGGTCGGCAGGACTCAAAGGCTCCAGGCGCGCGGCATAGTGCCGGGCCAGGGCCAGCGCGGCATGAAAAAACCTCTGCGGCGCGCCGGACAAGGCATCCAGGATCAGTTCGTGAAACGGTTCCACCACCACCCCGTCGCGCCGCAACTCGCCGCGCAACTCCCGCGCCTGGATCCGCGTGCCATCCGGAAACTCCAGCCGCACCCGCTCCTCCACGCAGGCCATCTCGAACAAGGCTTCCGGCTTTCTGCCCCTGATCTCCTCCCGCACCCCCTCCGGCAGATGCCGACGCATCTCGCCCCAATCGGGCATGGCATCGCCCTGGCCGCACTCCCACTCCCCGCCCCCTGCTCTTTCCACGCGGGTCGAAGCGACACACCCGAACCAGCGCTCCCCGCGCCGACGCAGGGTCAGCGTCCAACCCGACTGCCGCAGCCGCAGGTCCGGGGTGTCGAAAAAGGTCTCGGCCCGCTCCAGCCGGCGCGGCTTGCCCACCAGCGCCATGCGCACCATCGGGTGCTCCTCCATGGTGAAGGCCTGCCCGCCGTCCCCGATCATCAACCGCAAGGTGCGATACGACATCCGCCGCCCCTACTTGACCTTCAAACGCCGCCGCAAGGTATCCAGCCGCTCGCCGAGCATCTCGATGAATACCGCCTGCTCCCGGCCAAGACTGGTCACCACCCCCTCCAGCAAGGCACCGAGATCCTTCAAATGTCGCTCCACGTGTTGCGACGACTCCTCGTTCTTGTGCATCAACCCCTCGCGCAACCGGTCCAGATCGTCCTCCAGACCCTGACCCAGCTGATCGATCACCCCGATGATCCCCAGATGCCGTTCGTCCAGATCGGCCCGCACCTCCTGAATGCGCCGCGCCAGGAGACCGCTCTCCTCGATGGAGGTGCGGGAGGCCTCTTTTACCCACTCCCGCAGGGTGTTTTCCATCCCCTGGCGCTCCTCGGCCAGCCGGTTCCGCATCTCGGCCAACTCCGTCGCAACACCGCCGAAGGCACCCTCCACCCGGCGCGCGATGAGGTCCACCACCTCGCGGCCCGACTCCTCCCGCGCCAGATCCAGCCGGCGGGCGGTCTCGTTCAGCTCCTCGCGCACCGCCTCCCTGACCCCGTCCACCTGCTCCCGATGCCGGGTCAACAGACGCTCCAGCAACAGCGTTTCCCGCTCCACATCCCGATGCGCCCGGCTCTCTTCCAGGACCCGCAAGGTGGATTTCACCTCTTCGGTCACCCCACCCACCAGCTCCCGCAGATTCTCCTCGCCCCGCGTCCCGCTCTGCTCCACCAGATCCCGCGCGTGTACCGCCACCTCTCCGGCTGCCTCGCGAATCTGGCGGCGAATGCGATCCATCTCCTTGTTCATCTCGTCGGACAGCAGGAGAAAACCCTCCTCGCCGTTCTGGACCAGCCGTTCCACCCGACCGCGCAATCCCGCCAAGGCGTCCACCACGGCCTGACGCTCCTTCCCGACCCGCATCGTCACCGCCTCCAGCCCCACCCGGAGTTCGCCGGCCCGCTCCTCCAGACGGCTGGACAAAGCCTCCACCCGCCCCATGACCGCCCGATCCTTCTCCTCGAGACGCGCCATCACCTCCGCCTGCCCTGCCGTGACCGGAGCCAGTACCTCCCGCAACACCCCCTCCACCTCCCGCAAAGCCGGCACCCGTCCGGCCAGCCCCTTCATCTCCTCGCGACCGGCGCGCAACTCCGCGAGCAACGCCAGATGCCGCTCTTCCTCGGGCCGATCCGTCTCCCGCAGCAGCCTGCCCACCTCTTCCAGGCCAGGTATGCGCTCCGCCACCTTCTGCAACCGCTCCAGCAGCGCCAGATGCCGCGCCTCCTCGGGCCGATCCGCATCCCGCAGCAGCCCGCCCACCTCGTCCAGACCAGGAATCCGCTCTGCCAGCAGACGCACCGCCGCCTCGACATCTCCCCGATCCGGGATGCGTGCGCAGACCGCCCCCAACTCCCGCCGCAACGTCTCCTCCAGGGCGTTCAAACGGGTCGCCAAACCGGCCAAGGCCTCCTGCCGACCCTTGCCCAGGGCGACCAACTCCCCGAGACGCTCGCCGTCCGCCTTTTCCCACGTCGCGATGCGTGCGGTCAATCCCTCGATCGCCTGCCGGATCGCCACCAGCTCTCCCCGGTCATCCTGGATCTCTTCCACATGCCCCAGATCGAACAGTCGGTTGAGGCTCCCCTGCAACAACGTCACCTGGGCATAACGCCAATGCAGGATCAGCTTTTCCAGAATCGTGACCAGGATGGCGATCAGAATGGCGAAAAACGAGGCCGTGAACGCGGTGGAAACCCCCATGAACAACCTTTGCAGCTCCTGGGTCACCCGATCCGCCCCCACCGACGGATCGAAGCCGGTCAGACCCAACAGGATCCCGGCAAAGGTGCTGACAATCCCCGCGCCGGTGAGAATCCCAGGCAAATGACGAAAAAACTCCACCCGCATGGGCAGATCCACCAGGGATTGGTGGGAAAAAACCATCTCGGCGGGCTGGGTGGCCAACCATCCCCCACCCGGACGCGGCTGCAACGAGAGGGCGTATTCGCGCCACAAACGGGTGAACAGGGGATGGATCATCCAGCTCCAACGCTGGGGAGGCAACGCCCCCCCGGCAAACACCCGGCGCCGCACCCCCCCCGCGACCCAGGCCAGACGCAAGGCGTCCCACACCGCCTGAAACACGTAACCGGCCACGAACAGAAACAACAATCCACTCACCACGCCGGCCAGGGTGGAAAGGATCAGGTTCTCCCCCTGACGCTGCAAGGGCAGGCTCAAAAAGGCGGGCAGTTCGACCCAGCGGGTCACCGCCTCCACATTCCAGGCGCCGGCGACCCACACCCCGAGCCAGACGGCCACGACGACCAACGCCACGGTCCACGCCAAAGAAAGCAGACCCGATATCAAGGTGCCGGAACCATCCCGCATCGCAACTCCCCCCTCATGTTCGAGAACGCATCACCGCACCCGGCGATGGATTGCCCACGATCTTCGCGCCCACCTGATCCCAGTAATCCGGCGGCAGTTCCATGGCCAGCTTCAGGGCGCCTTCCGCGCCGGCGAAATCGGGATCCGGGACGGTCCAGGCCCGCGCCTGACCATAATCGCCCAGGGCCTCCTCGAGGGCCGGCCCCAGCCCCCGGATGCGCGATCCGCCCCCGGCCAGCACCAGATTCGCCAACGCCACAGGCTGGGATTCCGGGGCGAACAGCGGCAGCATCCGTTTGATCTGTTCCACGATGTCCATCAGGATGGTCTCGCAGGCAAACCGCACGGCATCCGTGACATCCAGTTCCATGGGTCGGCCATGCACCCGCAGGGTGACCAGGGCCTGCCGATCCGGTTCGCCGACGAAGGCATGCTGCTCCTTGATGGCGCGTGTCAGATAGCGGTCGATGGCCACCCCTGGACAGGCGTCGCGGATGGCCTCCTCCAGGCGGGCGTCGATGTAGTCCCCCCCCTTGAGGATGCTCACCTGACTTTCCGGACCGGGGAGGGTGCCGCGCATGGCGCACAGGTCGATGGTCCCGGCGCCCAGGTCGATGACGATGGCGTCGTGCAGGCGCTCGAGTCCATAGGCCACCAGGAACGGCTCCGACACCACCATGGCAATGTCCATGAAGCGTGCAGCGATGGCGAGCAGCGCCCCCTTGTTGGCGGCGGTGGCCCGGGCGGGGACGCCGATGATCCCGCAAATCCCTTCGCCGGCGCGGGGGCCGGCCTGTGCGACGAGGTGTTCCAGGAGATCGTGGGCCGCTTCCAGGTCGCGTTCGCTCGCCTCCTTCAGCACCCCCTCTCCCAGGGGATGACAAAGATCGAGGAAGGAGCGTTTTTCGATGGCCTCCGCTCCGATCACCCGGGTTTGGTTGAGGATCTTCACGCCGATGATGTCCTTGGGATATCCCACCACCGAGGCCATCATCGCCCTGACCTGCCGACTGCTCGCCAGCGCGGTGCGCGCCGTGCCCAGATCGATCCCCAACAGCAAGGCGTTTTCGTCCGGATTGGCCGTCATGACTCCCTCCTGAGGTTGATACCTGCCCCGCCATGCCGTGCGCAAGGCAATAGATCATTATGCCTCAAGGGAGGATCGCAAGGCAAACCCCATTTTTCGCGATTGCCCAAGGTGGCCGGGTATGTCAGAATCCGCCAGAGAACCGATCCATGAATGCCCGCAATCCCTGGAGGCACCACATTTGAAAGCCGGCATGAAGACTTCGACATTCGGGCTGCCGCTGTTGTTCATCGAGTTGCTGGCAGGGGCGTTGTTTCTGGTGCTGATCCTGCTGACCGCCAGCCGCTTCGGCGACCTGCTCGTCAGCCGCACCCGGCAGGCCGGACCCGAAAGCGCCCGGATCGAGCGGTTGCAGGCGCTCAATACCGAATTGACCGCGCTCTTGAACCTGACGCGAACCCAACTGCAGGGCCTGCGCGGCGAGAAGCCGCCAAAAGAACGCCCCGGCGACGAACGGGAGGCCGGACTGGCACACATCGAGCGGCTGGATATGGAAATCGAGCGGCTGGAAAAGAGCGGACGCGGCCTGCCGGAAGCCCGCAAGGCGCTGGCGGCGCTGACGGAAGAAAAACGGCAACTGGTGGAACG
>JADGAR010000025.1 GCA_015231915.1 Magnetococcales bacterium | reverse complement strand
ACCAAGGGCTTCGCCCTTGGATCCCACCAGGGGGATAATCCCCCTGGACCCGTAAAAGTTGCAATCGAAATCATGCAGTTTCGAGCAGGGAAAGTCAAAAGGATTCCTCACTCTCCCAGACGCTTCAGCCGTTTCCACAAAGTGGTGCGCGACATGCCCAACGCCTTGGCCGCCGCCACCTTGTTGCCTCCCGCCGCCTGCAGGGCACGCAGAATCACCGTCCGCTCCTCCTCCATATGGGAAGGCCGATAGTAACGGGTCCTTGCCTCCTCGCCCCGCGCATCTGCCGGGACCGTCACCTCCGCCGGCAAATGCCGCGGCAGGATCCACTCCCCGTCGCCATGCACCAAGGCATACTCGAGCGCATTGCCCAACTCGCGCACATTGCCGGGCCAAACGTAAGCCTGAAGTACCACCAACGCCTCCTCGGAAAGCCGCACCCGCTCCCGACCGGACGGTTTGCCAAAATTCTCCAACAGGGTCTGCGCCAACAACGGCACATCCTCCGGCCTCTCCCGCAACGCGGGCATCCGGATCGGCAAGACATTCAGCCGGTAGTAGAGATCCTCCCGGAAATCCCCCGCCCGCACCATGGCCCGCAAATCCCGATTGGTGGCAGCCACCACCCGTACATCGACCGGTCGCGGAACGTTCTCCCCGAGCCGCTCCACCTCCCGCTCCTGAAGCACCCGCAACAGCTTGACCTGAATGGCAGGCGAGATCTCACCGATCTCGTCCAACAAAATCGTACCACCATGCGCCGCCTCGAAACGGCCCATGCGCGCACTTTCCGCTCCGGTGAAAGCCCCGCGCGCATGCCCGAACAACTCGGACTCCAACAGATGCTCCGGAAAGGCCGCACAATGCACCCGAATGTAGGGTCCGCGCTGCCGCTGGGAGTTCTCGTGCAAGGCACGCGCCGCCAGCTCCTTGCCGGTGCCGCTCTCCCCCTGCAACAACACCGTGGCGTCGCTCTGGGCAGCCCGCAGCAGCTCACGGATGAGCGCACGCATCGCCGGGCCATGTCCCACCAGTTTGCCCAGACGCATCCGCTCGCTCACCTCCTCTTCCAGCAGTACCTCCCGGGTGCGGTCGCGCAGGATCACAGCCACGCACGCCTCCGGTTCCGCTTCCGGGAGCAGGATCGCCCACATGCGTACCGTCAAGCGCGATCCTTCCGACCGCTCCAGGGTCACATCCAGGGTTTGCGTGGGGGTCTCCCGCTCGTGGCTGGACAGCAGAGTGCAATCCTTGCGCTTCAGACAGGCACGGGCACAGGCCGTCCCCTTGAACAGGCTCGGACAAAGCCGACCAACCACCCGCTCCCGCTCCTCGCCAAGCATTTCCGTGGCGGCCCGGTTGATCTCCACCAGGCGCCGTTCCCGGTCCAGGAACAGCACCCCTTCTTCCAGGGCATTCAGGAACGGAGCGAACAGTGCGAAGGGTGACCCCATGGCGTCTCCGCGTAATGTTCACACTGAACTGTTCACTGAACTGTTCAGTGTGAACAAAAGGGCTGGCGTTTTCAAGAGAAATTCAAGATTATCAATAAGATAAAAAATGGCACTGGCGTTGCGATAGGAAAGGCAAGACCGGAAAGAACATCTCGTTCCCTCTCCATGTGACGAAAGGAAAACAAACCATGAAAAAAACCATTCTCGCACTGCTCGCCACCCTGACTGTCGGCGTGACCTCGGCGCAAGCCGCCGAATCCCCCATCACCGTGTTCGAACGGGCCTTCCAGGATACGGAAGCCATGCCGGCAGGGCAGGACCCGTTGATCATGGCGGTGACCCGTGCTTTCTGGCGCGTGTCGGGCGATGATCGGGATCCCCTGACCGATCCGGTCGATACCACCTTCTGGAGCCGTCAGGCCGACACAACCCCCGCCCTGCTGGTCATGACGCCGCAAGGGCATGGCCGGATGGGCCTGTGACCTGGCCTTGTCCATCGGTGAAAAAACGTCGCAGCATCCCGGCGGCATGACCGTAGGCAATCTCCTGGCCTTCGCGGGTCATGCCGCCAATGTGCGGCGTGATCAGGATCCGGTCGGAAACCCTGGCGCGGGCCAGAAGGGGACTCTCCCCCTTGCCGCGCACCTCGTTGGCCAGGACATCCGTGGCCAGGCGCGCGCCGGGGTTGGCATCCAGAAAAGCCAACAACGCCACCTCATCCACCACGTCTCCCCGCGCCGTGTTGACCAATAACACCTCCGGCTTCATGCGGGCAAACCACCCGGCATCCACCATCCCCTGGGTCTCTTGCGTGGCATGCACATGCAAACTGATCACATCCGCTTCCGCCAGCAAAATGTCCAGATCGGTCTGCTCGATCCCCGGCTCCTCAACCCGCTTGTACGGATCCACCACCAATACCCGCGCCCCGAACGCCCGACAATACCGGGCAAACATCCCACCCAACCGACCATACCCGACAACACCAATGGTCAAATGATCCACCTGCCGACCAATGAAACGGGTATAGTCCCACTCCCCCTCCCGTACCGAGGCGAACGACTCCGGAATGTGACGCAAGGCCGCCATCATCAAGGCAAAGGCATGCTCGGCAGTGGAAGAGATGCGGTTGATGAACTCCCGCTCCTCGGTCAAAGCAAGAATCCGCACCCCGCGACTGGCAGCCAACGCCTTGTCGATGTGATTGGTCCCGGTCGAGGCCGTGCAGATCACCCGCAGATCCCTCCCGGCCTCCAATACCTCCCGCCCCAGAAAAACGTTCGACTTGTTCGGATTGGTGAATATGGCCTGATACCCGGCAATACGCTCCGTCACCTCCGCAAGCGATGGATGATCCAGCCAGGTCACCTCGCCAATCCCCTCCAGAATGGCAGGGACATTGGCAATGTGCCGCACCGGCGTGATGACGAGAATGCGGGGTCTCATGCGTTGCTCCTTGCTTCACGTGCGGCCAACAGAAATTCCGCCACCTTGAAATCCACCGGGGAATCGACGTTCACCCCCTTTTCCGGCGCAAGAATCCAGGGACGACTCTCCACCGAACCATAACGCCGCCCGTCCACCATCAGATGATCCCGCCGCAAGGCGTAAATGGCCCCGCTGCGAATGTAGGCGTCCGGCTTCAGATCCTGACGCCGCGTCTCCGGGGTCTCGGGCAGACTGAAATCCACAATCCGGTCATCGACGATCTTTTTGATGCGAATGGGATGGTGATCCTCCAATTGGTGAACCGCAATCACCGAATCGGCGCCGGTTGCCATCAGCTTTTCCAGTGCACCGTCAATATCCTCCACATTCTTCATGGGGTTGGTACACATCAACTCGACAACATAATCGTATCGCACGCCCGCATCAGCCTCGGCCCAGGCCACGGCATGCCGCATGGCCGCCACCGAACTGGCCGCATCCGTGGCCAACTCCGCAGGCCGCAAAAACGGTACCTCCGCCCCATGCCGCCGCGCCACCTCCCCGATCTCCGGGTCGTCCGTGGAGACCAGATAACGGGTGATGTGCCGGCTCTTCAATGCCTCGCGAATGGTCCAGACAATCAGCGGCAGCCCCAGCAACGGCTGGATGTTCTTGCGCGGCACACTCTTGGATCCCCCCCGCGCCAAAGTCAGGCCGAGAATTTGCGGTTGCCGGGTGTTCATGCCTGCCTCCTCGTGCCCAATTCCGCCTCCAGTTCCTCGATGCGGTGTCTCAGTTTCGCCTCCCGCGCCTTCCAACGCCTGACCTGCATGAGATGCACCCGCACCCGCGAGATCAGCAGTTGCGGCATCACGGGCTTGAGCAGAAAATCCACCGCCCCCAGCATCAGCGCCTTGGCCTCCTCCAGCACGGTATCCTGAGCCGTGAGAAAAATCACCGGAATCTCCTCGGTCACCGGGTCCGCCTTGAGCCTCCGGCACACCTCGTAACCGTCCATCTCCGGCATCAGCAGGTCCAGCAGAATGAGGTCCGGCGGTTGCATCGCCGCGATCTTCAGGGCCATCGTCCCGTTGACCGCACCTTTCACCGTGTATTCCGGCACGAGAATATTCTTGATGATATCCAGATTTTCCGGGGCATCGTCAATGGCCAGAATCACTTGCCTGGCAACCGCATCACTCATGGCGTTTTCCACTCCGTCAGAAGACGTTCCAGTTCCCGGATCGCTCCATCGAAATCGTATTGACGGATGTTGTGCCGCAATGGCGCCAAAGCCTCCCTGACATGGCCATCGGCAAGCTCCGTCAGAATCCCGTCCAGAAACTCCTCCGATTCCAGATTATACTCCATCAAT
Organism: Magnetococcales bacterium; assembly: GCA_015231915.1. Taxonomy (GTDB): domain Bacteria; phylum Pseudomonadota; class Magnetococcia; order Magnetococcales; family Magnetaquicoccaceae; genus Magnetaquiglobus. The sequence goes on along the minus strand of JADGAR010000025.1, from coordinate 44,189 downwards.
AGTGCGCGCAATGCTTCCAATTTCGGTAATGGATAACCACTGACCCCGCCACCGGACACCCCGGTCCCCTCCACCACCGGACGGATCACCTCCAGGACACGCTCCAGTTCGCTTTCCACCCCCGACAGCAGAGGGTCGTTGCGGATTCCCGGCTGCTGCTTCATTTCCGCTTCCAGGCGCGCGGCCAGCAGATTCAAATCCCTGGCCCCGATGGTCGCCGCCACCCCCTTCAGGGTGTGGGCCAGCCGGATCCCCTCCTTGTGCTCGCCCGCATCCAGGGCCGCACGGATCCGCTGCAGGATGTCGCGTTGGTTCTCACTGAATTTTTGCAATATTTTACGATAGATGCCAATCGTGCCACCCACATGCTCGATCCCGCTGACCACATCGATGCCCGGCATTTCCGGCAAGGGGGCCACCCTGTCCGCAACGGGCGGTGGCAGCGCAGGCGCCTCCCCTCCCAGCCCGGCGCGCGGCTTGATCCACCTGGCCAGGACCGCGAACAGCTCCTTGGGATCGATCGGCTTGCCCACATGATCGTTCATCCCCTCTTCCAGACACCGCGCCCGGTCGCTGGCCATGGCATTGGCCGTCATGGCGAGCACCGGCAGTCCGGCCAGGGAGGCCTCCTGCCGAATCCGCCGCGTGGCCTCGTAGCCGTCCATCTCCGGCATCTGCACGTCCATGAGCACCACATCGAACGGCTCCTGGCAGGCCTTTTCCACGCCGATGCGGCCATTCCCGGCCACCACGGTCACCATGCCCGCCATCTCCAGCAGTTCCATGGCCACCTGCTGGTTGACCTCGTTGTCCTCCACCAGCAGCACCCGTGCCCCGCGCAGCCCCGCCACCGCCCCCAGCCCCAGATCCCCACCCCGACCGGGGGACGCGGCGGCAACGAATCCCTGCGCCATCAAAGCGGCATCCAGCAAGGTCGAGGCAGTGACCGGCTTGGTCAGCACCCCGTCCACCCGGGTATCCCGGAGTTGCTGCAGCATCACCTCCTGATCGAAGGCGGTCACCATCACCACCCTGGGCGGCGCCTGCAACGGCGCGGCGCGGATCCAGCGCGCCACCTCGATGCCGTCCATGCCAGGCATCAGCCAGTCGAGAAATACCGTCCGGAACGGACGACCCTCCCGATCACGACGGCTGATCCGCTCCAACGCCTCCTGCCCGCCGCCGACCGCCTCCACCTCGGCAAAAAGATGTTCGGCAAGCTGCTGGATGATCTCCAAAGCCATGGGGCTGTCGTCCACCACCAGAACAGCACTGCCGCTCACGTCGTACTCCCGCACCAACCGCCTCTCCCCCTCTGCGGACGCCAACCCGAACCGCGCCGTGAAAACAAAGGCACTCCCCTTGCCCGGTTCACTCTCCACCCGGATCGACCCCTCCATCATCTCCACGAACCGCTTGCTGATGGCCAGACCCAGCCCCGTTCCCCCGTACTTGCGCGTCGTGGTGCTGTCCGCCTGGCTGAAGGATTGGAACAGCCTGCCCATCTGCTCCGCGCTCATGCCGATGCCGCTGTCGGTGACCGAAAAACGCAATACCACCTCCTGGTCGCAAACCTCCTCCGGCTCCACCCGCAGCACGATCTCGCCCCGCTCGGTGAACTTGACTGCGTTGTTGGCCAGATTGACGAGAATCTGCCCCAGCCGCAGCGGATCCCCCACCAGATCGTCCGGGGTGCCGGGATGGGTGGCCATCAGCAGCTCCAGCCGTTTCTCGCTCGCCTTCACCACGATCAGATTGGCCAGGTTGTCCAGAACCTCGCTCAGGCGAAACGGGATTCGCTCCAGGGTGAGCTTGCCCGCCTCGATCTTCGAAAAGTCCAGGATGTCGTTGATGATCCCCAGCAGCGCCTGCGCTGCGGCGTGGATCTTGCCGATGTAATCCCTTTGTTTCCGGTTCAGGTCGGTCTGCAGGGCCAGGTGGCTCATGCCGATGATGGCGTTCATGGGGGTGCGGATCTCGTGGCTCATATTGGCCAGAAACGCGCTCTTGGCCTGATTGGCGCTCTCCGCCAGGTCCCTGGCCCGGATCTGCTCCTGATAAAGCGACGCCAGTTGCAGCCGCATGCCATCCATGGACTGGGCCACCTGGCCGATCTCGTCTCTGCCCAGCACAGGAACCGGCGTGAAGAAATCCCCGCTGCCGAGCAGGGCGCTGATCCGGCGCAACTCCCGCAACGGCGCCACCACCATCCGCTTGAGGCCCGTCAGCAGGGCCAGACTCATCATCAAGGTGGCCAGGGCGCCAAGCAGCAGGGTCAGAACGAGCAGTTTTTCCATTTCCTCGCTCAAGGTATCCAAAGGCACCGCCACCGCCACCAGCAGGTCGGGTTCCAGCGCCTCCACCGCCGCCAGGTGACGCCTGCCCGTCAGCTCCACGATCAACGGTTCCCGCGTCGGACACCCCCGCGCGGCACAGGCCAGAAGCTCTGCAGGCAGCAGGCTGCCCCGCAGCGTCGGCAGATGACCGAAACGGATCCGCCCCTGGCCATCCGCGATCAGGAAACCGCCGTCCCTGCCCACCGGGGTCCGGCTCAGTTTTTCCAAAAAGCCCAGCCGCATGGTGACGGCCAGATAACCATGCGCCTCTTTCGAATCATGGTGAAGCGCCTGGCCCGCCATCACCACCCACTCCCCGTTGTCCGGATTGACCGTCACAAGGTGCATGGGTGTGGCATCGTGCCCTTTCAGCCGTTGAAAAAACGGGTTGTCCGCTTCCTGTTCCGTGCGGTTGGGCAGATCGAAGGTGGTCACCCGGGTATCCTCGAAGCCGTCCGGCAGCAACAGGCGCACCTCGTAGTACTCCTCGACGGCCCGTTGAAATCCCGCGAACAGCCGGATCAGGGTCGGCTGCATCAGGGTGTAGCGCTCTTCCTCATTGGTGTAATGCAGATATTTTTCCAGAATTTCGGATTGGGAAAACACCTCCAGGTGGGAGTGCAGGGCCTCCAGACGCGCCCGGATGCCGGTCGTGGCCTGGGCAAGGGCATTGCGCACCTCACCCTTGGCCGCGTTCAGCAAAGAGGCGCGCAGCTCCCCGTAGGCCAAATGGCCCAGGGTCGCCAGGGAGAGCAGCAGCAGGGGCAGGATCAACAAGGCCAGACGGCTTTGCAGGTTGTGCGCTCCCCACTGGAACGAAATCCTCATCGTTGCAGCCGGGCCATGATCTCGTTGATCTTGCGCTGGGTGCGCGGGGCCACGGGCCGGATGGTCTCGGATTTGCGCAGCACCTCTTCGGGCGGAAAGATGACCGGATCCGCCAGATAGCCGGGATCGGCCATCGCCAACGCCCCGCGGTTGGGGGTCGCGAAGTGCAGAAATCCGGCGTTCCTGCTGGCCATGGCCGGATCGTTCAGGAAATCCAGAAAGGCATGGGTCACCTCCCGGCGGGCGGTGTTGGTGCCCATGGCCAGGAAATCCACCCACTTGATGCTTCCCTCACCGGGATTGACGTAACGGATGCGGGGATCGAACTCCCGCAGTTTCAGCGCGTCGCCGTTGTAGACGATGGCCAGCTTGACCGCCCCGGTGACCAGCGGCGACTCCTGGCTGATGTCGATGTAGGGATAGCTGGTGACGTATGGCTTCTGTTGCATCAGGAGCGTTTCGGCCTCGGCCAGGTGCGCGGGATCCTCGGTGTTGACGGAATGGCCCAACGCCTTCAGGGCCAGCCCCACCAACTCCCGGTTGGTGGCGATGGCGCCAAGATGGCCCCGCAGCGGTTCGGCAGGCCGGAAGAAATCCATCCAGCTGGTCGGCGCGGCAGGCATCAGGTCCTCTCGGTAGGCCAGGCCGATGTCGCCCCAGAAGTAGGGCAGCCCCAGCAGTTTGCCCTGCGATTCCGCCTCGGCGAGCCACAGCGGATCGAGCTGGGCGAAGTTGGCCAGCCGTCCCTTGTCCAGGGGGGTCAGCCAGTTCTGATGCGCGTAGGAGGCCAGATTGATGGCATTGACGACCATGATGTCGAAGGCATCGCTCCCCTTGCGCATCACCTGCTGATCCCGCGCCTGGTCACTGTCGAAAAACACCTGGCGCACCGTGACCGGGTGGCGCGCCTCGAAGGCCTTCACCACGTCCGGGTCCAGATAGTCCGACCAGGTCAGAATGACCAGTTCCGTTTTTTTCTCCCCCTCGGCGCAGCCTGAGCGCGCAGGCAGCAGCGTGGCGGCCAGTAATCCCAGACCGCCCATCAGCATCCGACGTCGATTCCACATGTTCCCCTCCTGTTCGGGTGTTTGCCTGGCGAATCGCTGACAGGATACTCCCTCGCCGAATGCATGGCAAAGGCTCGGATCGAGGGTTGCCCCGGTTGCGGAAATATCCGATCCTTGGCTTGAGCGAACATCCCCATTTCTTGCGAGGATCAAGGAGTCCATGCCATGTTGGCGAGCGGAGAGATCATACCGGATTTGGCGGCCCCGGATCAGACCGGCCGGTCGCGTGGGTTGCGTGAGCTGTTGGGCGAACGGGGCGGGATCGTCTATTTCTATCCCAAGGACAACACGCCGGGGTGTACCCTGGAGGCGAACGATTTCCAATCCCTGAGCGGGGCCTTCGCGCAGGCGGGGTACACGGTGATCGGGATTTCCCGGGATTCCGTGAAATCCCACGCCGGTTTTTGCGCCAAACACGGCCTGGGATTCACGCTGCTCTCCGATGGGGAAGGCGCCCTGTGCGAAGCCTTCGGGGTCTGGCAGGAGAAGACCATGTGCGGCAAGACCAGCATGGGCATCGTGCGCACCACCTTCGTGGTGGATGCCGCAGGAGCCGTCCGGCGGGTCTACCCCAACGTCAAGACCAAGGGGCATGCGGCGCAGGTGCTGGCGGACCTGGGCGGGTAGGGCGGGCCATGCCGGAACTCCCGGAGGTCGAGACCATCCGGCGGGGTTTGGCCCCCTTGCTGGTGGGCCGCACCCTGCGCGAAACCAGGGTGCTCGATGGGCGCCTGCGCTGGCCGGTGCCGGTTCGGGAACTGGCCGTTGCCACGGATGGCCGGGTCATTCGGGAGATCGGGCGGCGGGGCAAGTATCTCCTGCTGGCCTGTGGCGCCGGCCATCTCCTGATTCATCTGGGCATGTCGGGACGGCTGACCTGGCTGGCCGGGCCGGAGCCGTTGCGGCCCCACCAGCACGTGGTCTGGCACCTGGAGGGGGGCGCGGAAATGCGCCTGACGGATCCGCGTCGTTTCGGCGCGGTGTTGTGGGCCGCAGGGGAGTGGCGGGACCATCCGCTGCTGGCAGGCCTGGGGCCGGAGCCGCTGGAGCGGGATTTTTCCGGTGACTATTGCCTGGAAAAGGCGCGCGGGCGCCGGGTGGCGGTCAAAAGCTGGCTCATGGATGGCCGGATGGTGGCGGGCGTGGGGAACATCTACGCCGCCGAGGCCCTCTTCCGGGCCGGCATCCATCCTGGTCGCACGGTGGGGGAACTTTCCGCGCTGCATTGGCAGGCCCTCGTCGAGGCAGTGCAAACGGTCCTGAGGGAGGCCATCGCCCAGGGGGGGACCACGTTGCGGGATTTCCGCCAGGCGGATGGAGAACCCGGTTATTTTGTCCAATCATTGCAAGTCTATGGGCGGGCGCATGCGCCATGTCCGGTCTGTGGGGAGCCGATCCGGCAATGCCGGATCGGACAGCGCTCCACCTGTTTTTGTCCCCGCTGTCAGGGGTGACGGGCCATGAGTCAGGAGAGCAGGGGCATGCTCCTCGTCCACGGCAACCGCCCGGAACGGTTGCGCGACGACCTGACCGAACGCATGCGGGCCGATCCGCTGCCGCCTTTGGCAAACGAGATCATCCTGGTGCAAAGCAACGGCATGGCGCAGTGGCTCAGGCTGGGGATCGCCGAGGCCGGAGGGGGAGGGATCGCGGCGGCCCTGGAGATGCTGTTGCCGGCGCGTTTTTTGTGGCGGGTCTACCGGGGGGTGCTGGGCGTGGCCGGGGCGCCGGACCAGTCGCCGTTCGACAAGGCGCGGCTCTCCTGGCGGCTGATGCGCATGCTCCCGGCGCTCCTGCCCCACGAACCCTATCGACCCCTGCGTCGCTTTCTGGAACAGGACGCCGATTTGCGCAAGCGCTGGCAACTGGCCGAGCGGTTGAGCGATCTTTTCGACCAGTACCAGGTCTACCGCGCCGACTGGCTGGATGCCTGGGCCAGGGGCGAGGATCACCTGATCGACGCCCGCGGGGGAGGGGAACCCCTGCCTGAGGAACAGCGCTGGCAGCCCGCCCTCTGGCGCGCCCTCCTCGCGGACGTGGAACGCACCACCATGGGCCATCACGCCGGACGCGCCGAGGTCCACGCCGCCTTTCTGCGCCATGCCGGCAGGCTGGGCGACGAACGCCGGCCCCCCGGTCTGCCGCGCCGGGTGACGGTGTTCGGCATCACCTCCCTGCCCAGGCAGTCCCTGGAGGTGTTGTTGGTGTTGAGCCGCTGGACCCGGGTCGTGATGTACATCCACAATCCCTGTCAGTACTATTGGGCCGACATCGTGCCGGAACGGGAGCTGCTGCGCGCCGGACGCGCGGGCGCGAAGGCGCGTCCCGGCTTTCCGGACGTTGTCGCCGGGGAGCTTTTGCACCTGCACGCCCAGCCGCTGCTGGCCGCCTGGGGCAGACAGGGCCGGGACTTCATCGGCCTGCTGGACGAACTGGCCAGCGACGGCTTCGACCTGGTGGAACGCGCGGAGCGTTTCGAGCTTGCCGGGGAAGAGGCCGCTACGCTGTTGCAGCAGTTGCAGGACGACATCCACGAGCTGCGCCCCCTGCACGAAACCCGGGAGGCCTGGCCGGCGGTGGACCCGAGTCGCGACCGCTCGCTGCGTTTTCACGTGGCCCACGGCGCGCTGCGCGAGGTGGAGATCCTGCACGACCAGCTGCTGGCGGCCCTGAACGCCGATGCCACCCTCACCCCCAGGGAGATCCTGGTCATGGTGCCGGACATCGAGGAGTACGCCGCCCACATTCAGGCCGTGTTCGGGCTGCATCACCCTGCGGATGAGCGCCGCATCCCCTTCGTGATCGTCAATCGCGCGCGGCGCGGGGCCGATCCCTTGCTGCGCGCGGTGGAGCGGCTGCTGGCCCTGCCCGGCTCCCGGCTGACGGCAAGCGAGCTGATCGATTGGCTGGAGCTGCCGGCCCTGCGCCGGAAATTCGCCATCGTCGCCGAGGATCTGCCGCTTCTGCATCGCTGGATTCGCGGTTCCGGCATCCGCTGGGGCTTGCACGGGGAGCATCGGGCCGCCCTGGGTCTGCCGGGCGCAATCCACGGCGAGGAGTCCCGCAACACCTGGCGCTTCGGGTTGCGGCGCATGCTGTTGGGGTATGCGGTGGGCGACCGGGGTCATCCCTGGCGGGGGATCGATCCCTACGACGAGATCGACGCCGGCTGCGTCCGTCCGCTGGGTGCCCTGATCCGGCTGATCGATGCTTTGGAGGAGACCTGGCGTTGCTTCAGCCTGCCGGCTCCGGTCGGCGAATGGTGCCAGCGTCTGCGCACCTTGCTGGACACCTTCTTTCTTCCGGACGACGGGGAGGAGGGGTATACCCTGTTGCAACTGGAGGCCGCCCTGGAGCCGTGGCGGGAGGCGTGCGAGGAGGCGGGCCTGAGCGAACCGCTGCCCCTCTCCGTGGTGGGGGAGACCTGGCTGGCGAGCATCGATGAGGGCGGGCTGTCCCAGGGATTTTTCGCCGGGGCAGTGACTTTCGCCACCCTGATGCCCATGCGGGCCATTCCGTTCCGGCAGGTCTGTCTGCTGGGGATGAACGACGGCGCCTTTCCCCGTCCCACGACCCCGATGGATTTCGACCTCATGGCCCGCAACCGTCGTCCGGGGGACCGCTCGCGCCGGGAGGACGACCGCTATCTCTTTCTGGAGGCGCTGCTGTCGGCCCGCGAGCTTCTGTACGTCTCCTGGGTGGGCAGGAGCATCCACGACAACTCCGTGGCGCCGCCCTCGGTGCTGGTGGGGCGGTTGCGGGAGCACCTGGCGGCAGGCTGGCGGCTGGCCGGGGGAGGCGACCTCCTGGGGGCGCTCACCGTCGAGCATCGTCTGCAACCCTTCAGCCGCGATTATTTTGCCACTCCGGCCCAACCGGACTCCCCGTTTTTCACCTATGCCCGGGAGTGGCGGCCAGGCGGGCCGGAGTGCGTGACGTCTCACAACCGGCCTCTGCCGCCGGTGACGCGGGAGGAACCCCTGACCCTGCTCGATCTGGCCCGGTTTCTCAAGGATCCGGTGCGCGCCTTTTATCAGGAGCGGCTGGGGGTGTTTTTCGAGAGTGGCGATCCTTTTGCCGGGGACCAGGAGCCTTTCGCGCCGGACGCCCTGGAGCGCTGGCGGCTTCTGGACGAGCTGATCCGTTGTCAGGGCCGGGCGCTGGAACAAGGCGAGGCGGTCGGCGCGGCGCGGGCTGCGGCCCTGGAACGGATCCGGCTGCGGGGCGATCTGGCCGAAGGGGGGTGCGGACGGGTCTTCGCCGATCATCTGGCCGCCCCTTTGGAGGAGCTGGCCGCGCGTCAGGCAGAGGGGTTGACACGTTGGCCACTGCCGGGGGCCGGGGAGGTGGAGGTCGTGCTGCGGGTGGAGGTGGAACCCGGCGCATGGATCGGGCTGGAGGACCGGGTGGCCAATCCGCGCATCGCCGCCTCGGGGGAGGCGGGCCGGGTGATGGCCATGGCCGGGACGCTGGTGGACAAGGCGGGTTGCCATTACCATCGGGCCATCGTTGCCTGGGTGGAGCACCTGGCGCTGAATCTCGCCCATGGTGCCGTCACCACGCTGCTGCTGGGGGCAAAGGGCGGCATCGAGCTGCGCCCCTTGCACCGGGAGCTGGCTGAAAAACACCTTGCCGCCCTCCTGCAGGCCTGGTGGTCGGGCATGCAACGCCCCCTGCCCCTGGCCCCGGAGACCGGCCTGACCTGGTTGACGGCAGGGGAGCAAAAGGCGCGTTCGACCTACGAGGGCACCGGCGAGGAGCCGGCACGGGGGGGCGAGGGGGAGCGGATGCGCGGCCCCCATCTGCCCCTGGTCTATCCGGATTTTACGGCCCTGACCGAAAGCGGGGAGTTCGCCACCCTGGCGGATCGCCTGCTGCGTCCTCTGCTGAAGAGCGGGGAGGCCCTGCCATGAATCCCCCGGAAGTCGATCCATTGGCTTTTCCCCTGCATGGCCGCCAACTGATCGAGGCCAGCGCAGGCACGGGCAAGACCTATACCATCGCCATGCTCTACCTGCGGCTGGTGCTGGGCCATGGCACGTCCCTGCCGCCCCGCGATCCGCCGGAGATCCTGGTGGTCACCTTCACCAAGGCCGCCACCCGTGAGCTGCGCGACCGGATCCGGCTGCGGCTCGCCGAGGCGGCTGCCTGCTTTCGGGAGGAAACGCTTCCCGATCCCTTGCTGGTCGCCCTGCGTGACGCCTATCCCGCCGCTGCCTGGCCCGGCTGCGCCCGCCGGCTGCAACTGGCCGCCGAGTGGATGGACGAGGCGGCGGTGGACACCATCCACGGCTGGTGCAACCGCATGCTGCGGGAACACGCCTTCGACAGCGACAGCCTGTTTTCTCAGCAACTGGTCCCCATGCAGGAGGCCCTGCTGGAAGAGGCGGTGCGGGATTACTGGCGGGTGTTTCTCGCCCCCCTGGATGCCGCGTCGGCCCAGAACGCCCTGACGTGCTGGCCGGACGTGGCGGCGCTGCTGGCCGGGGTGCGCCCCCTGCTCTCCCATGCGGAGCGGATCGACGCCACCCTGGAGCCGGCGGCGGCCTTTGTGCCGGATGCGAACGCCCTGCCCATGGAACGGGTGAAAAAAAACTGGCAAAAATGGCTGCCGGAGCTGCTGGCCTGGTTCGAGGAGCAGGCGGCGGTCGGGGCGCTCAAGGGGAATCTGTTTCCCAACGACAATTGGAGAAAATGGCTGGACGCCCTGACGGCCTGGGCGTGCAATCCCCATCGCGCGGTCCCGGAACTGGATGCCACCGCCTGGAACCGCCTGACCCCGGACGGGATGGCCGACGCCTTGAAGAAAAACCGGGGCCGGCCCTTGAGCCACCCCGCGCTGGCCGACCTGGAACAAATGCGCCTGCAACGCGAAGCCCTGGCCCGGCGTCATCCCCTGGTGCTCGGGCATGCCGTGCGCTGGATCGCCCGCCGCTTCGCCAGCGAAAAGGAACGCCTGGCCCTGATGGAGTTCGACGACGTGCTGGGACGCCTGGCGGCAGTCCTGGGCGGCGCCAACGGCGCCCGGCTGGCCGCCGTCATCCGCACCCAGTTTCCCGTGGCCATGATCGACGAGTTTCAGGATACCGATCCGGTGCAGTACCGGATCTTTTCCCTGGTCTATCCGGAGGGGACAGAGGGCGCATTGATCCTGATCGGGGATCCCAAGCAGGCGATCTACTCCTTTCGCGGCGCGGACATTCATGTCTATCTGGCGGCCCGGCGGGCCTGCAAGGGCCGGATTCACACCCTGGGGACCAACTACCGCTCCACCACCGCCATGGTCGAGGCGGTCAACGCCCTGTTCGGCCTGTCCGATGACTCTTTTCTGCACAAAAGCGGCGAGGAGGATCCGATTCCGTTTCTGCCAGCCACGGCGCGGGGCCGCGCAGAGCGTTTGCTGGTGGAGGGGAGGGAGCACAACGCCCTGACCCTCTGGCAGCTGCCCCCCCCGCCGGAACGGCCCGACGGCAGGCCGGGGGTGTGGACCAGCAGCGAGGCCCTGCGGGAGATGGCCGGACGGTGCGCCCACGAAATCGCATGTCTGCTGGAATCCGGTCGGACGGGCCGGGCGGCGTTCGTGAGCGATGACGGGGAGTCGCGGCCCCTGCGCCCGGCGGACCTGGCGGTGCTGGTGCATGGCCGGCGGCACTGTCTGGCCATGGCCGAGGCGCTCATGGCCCATGGGGTGCGCTCGGTCTATCTGTCCGACAAGGAGTCGGTGTATCGGACCCCGCAGGCCGTGGAGCTGCGTCACTGGCTGGCCGCCTGCGCCATGCCGGAGGATCCCCGTTTGTTGAAGACCGCCCTGGCCACCGGGACGCTTGGGGCCAGCTGGGAGGAGATCGAGGCCCTGAACCGGGACGAGCAGGCCCTGGAGGCGGCCATGCGGCGGTTTCACGGCTATCGCGAGGCGTGGCGCGGGCGCGGGGTGTTGCCCATGCTGCGCGGTTTGCTGCGGGATTTCCGCGTGGCCGAGCGGCTGCTTGGCGACACGGTCCCCGGCGGGGAGCGGATCCTGACCAATCTCTTGCATCTGGCCGAGTTGCTGCAGGCCAGCATTGCCGCGCGGGAAGGGGAGCAGGCCCTGATCCGTTATCTGGACGAGCAGTGCCTGACCGATGCCCGGGACGCGGAAGGGGAGGAGGCGCGGCTGATCCGCCTGGAAAGCGATGCCGATCTGGTGCGCATCGTCACGGTGCACAAGTCCAAGGGGCTGGAGTATCCGCTGGTTTTTTTTCCGCTTGCCATCGGGACGCGGCGGAATCCCACCTATCCGCTGATCTGGCGGGACGAGCAGGGGGAGCGGCACGTGGCCTTCGACGGGGGGGATGGGGTGGCCGAACGGGTGGCCAAAGAGTGGCTGCGGGAAGAGATGCGCAAGCTGTACGTCGCCCTGACCCGCGCCCGCTTCGCCACCTGGGTGGGGATGGCCCCGCCCGCCGCTTTGGAGCATAGCGCCCTGGGCCGTCTTTTGGGGAGGGGCGGTCTGGTGGATTTGCAGGGGCTTGATGCCTCGATCCGGGTCGTCGAGGCCCCGGAGGAGGGCGGGACGGTCTATCAGCCGCCGGAGCGGCTGCAACCCATCGGCCAGGCGCGCCGCTCGGCGCGGGTGGCGCGGGAGCCGTGGTCCATCGGCAGCTACTCCTGGCTGCGCACCCGCACCGGGACGCGGGAGGCGCCGGAGACCCCGGTCGAGGAGGTGTTTCATGAAATCGATGCGGTTTTCGAGGAAGAACCCTGCGGGCAGGGCCAGGGACCGCACGCCTTTCCGCGCGGGGCCAGGGCCGGGACCTTTCTCCACGAGTTGCTGGGCTGGATGGCGCTGCGGGGGTTTCGCAATGTGGCCGAGGATCCCGCCGGGTTGCGGGAGATGGTGGAGCGGCGCTGCCGGATGCGCGGCTGGGAGGCGTGGCATGAGACCCTGTGCGAGTGGCTGGGGCGGATCGTGACCACCCCGTGGGGGGTGTCCGGGGCCGGGCCGCTCCGTTTGTCCGCGCTGACGGCGTGGCAAACGGAGATGGAGTTCTGGTTGCCCGCGCGGCGGGTGCGGGCCGACCGCCTGGACCGCTTGATTCGGGCGCATGTTCTGCCGGGCCAGCCGCGTCCGTCGCTTGGTGAAAAGATGCTCAACGGCATGCTCAAGGGGTTCATGGATCTGGTCCTGGAGCACGAGGGGCGTCATTACGTGGTGGACTACAAGAGCAACCGCCTGGGAGCCGGGGATGCCGCCTATGTCCCGCAGGCGCTGGAGACCGCCATGTGCCATGCACGCTATGACCTGCAAGGGGTGATTTATCAGTTCGCGCTGCATCGGCACCTGCGGGAGCGGCTGCCCGGCTATCGGTTCGACACCCACATGGGCGGGGCGATCTGTTTGTTCATGCGGGGTTTTGCCGCGCCCGGCCAGGGTTTGATCACCATGCGTCCGCCAGAAGGGCTGTTCGAGGAGCTGGATGCCATGTTCCGGGGTGCGCCCGGCGGGGGAGGGGGGTGATGTCCGTGGACGTGGAGCTGCCGAACCGGTGGGTGGAGCGGGGATGGTTGCGTCCGGTGGATGCGGCGTTGGCGGGCCTGTTGCGGCAGGAGGTCCCGGATGCCGATCCCCGGCTGCTGCTTGCCGCCGCCCTGGTCAGCCATCTTGCCGGGCGGGGCGAGACCCATATGGATCTGGCGGTCGTGACGCGGGATCCTGCGCTGACTTTGGGGATTCCCCCTCCAGGGGCAGCCGACCCGGACCCCGGCGATGGGGATTTGCCGGCGGCGCGCCTTGCCGGGTTGGATGCGGCCTCCTGGCGGGAGAGCATGCGAAATTCCCTGCTGGTGGCCGAGATGCCCGGCCAGGAGGCGTCACGCGCGCCGCTGGTGCTGGTTGGAACGCGGCTTTATCTGCGCCGTTACTGGCAGTGCGAACAGGAGGTGCGCGCCGGGATTGCCGCACGTTTGACCCGGCCTGGGGAATGGGAGGCATCGCCCGGGGAGGTGCTGGACGCGTTGCAGGAGATCTGGCCAGACAGCGGGCGGCCTGGCGTGGACTGGCAGAAGGTGGCCTGCGCCCTGATGGCCCGGTCGAGGTTCGGGGTGATCACCGGCGGTCCCGGCACCGGCAAGACCACCACGGTGGCGCGGTTGCTGGCTTTGTTGCAGACCTTGTCCCTGGCGCAAGACGGACGCCCCTTGCGCATCCGGCTGGCCGCCCCCACCGGCAAGGCGGCGGCCCGCCTGGGGGAGTCCATCGCCGATGCCATCGGCAAACTGACCTGGCGGGATCCTGCCTTGCGGGAGCGGGCGCTTGCCGCGATCCCCCGCAAGGTGACGACCCTGCATCGGCTCATGGGTCGCCGTCGCGACAGCCGTCATTTCCGCCACGATGCCGATCATCCCTTGTGGATCGATGTGTTGGTCATCGACGAAGCCTCCATGGTGGGTCTGGAGCTGTTGGCCGCCGTGTTGCTCGCGTTGCCGGTCGATGCGCGGCTGGTGTTGCTGGGCGACAAGGACCAGCTGGCTGCGGTGGAGGCGGGATCGCCCCTGGGGGAGCTGTGTCGGCGGGCCGCCGGGGGGCATTACACCCCTGCCATCGGGGAGTGGCTGAGCCGGGCCTGCGGCCAGGAGTTGGACGAGAGCTGGATCGACCCGGAGGGGCGTTTGCCGGATCAGGCGGTGGTGATGTTGCGGGATACCTATCGGTTTGCGGCGGGCAGCGGCATCGGGCGTCTGGCCATGGCGGTCAACGGGGGGGATACGGCGGCCATGGAGACGCTTTGGGGCGAGGGGTGTCCGGAGTTGAGCTGGGTGTCGCTGGCTGCCGGGGAGGGGATCCTGCGGGATCTGACGGTGGATGGAGAGGATGGCCGGGGAAGGCGACGCGGTGGGTATCGGGTCTATCTGGAGACCATGGCGCGGCAGCGACCTGCCGGGGATGCGGATCGTGCGGCCCTGGATCGCTGGGGGGCCATGGTGTTGCGCGCCCATGCCGGTTTTCAGGTTTTGTGTGCGATACGGCAGGGTCCCTGGGGGGTGGAGGGGCTGAACCGGCGCATTGCCCGGCATTTGCGCGCCGCCGGACTGATCCCCGCCGAGGAAGGCTGGTATGCGGGCCGTCCGGTGATGGTCACCAGCAATGACTATGATCTTGGCCTGATGAATGGTGACATTGGCGTCACGCTGGAGGTGCCGGTTGCCGGGGGTTGGGTGACACGGGTGGTCTTTCCTGGTCCCGACGGGGTGCGCTGGTTCGCCCCGGCCCGTCTTGCCGAGGTGGAGACGGTCTATGCCCTGACCGTACACAAGTCGCAAGGCTCGGAGTTTGCGCAGGTGGTCTTGGTGTTGCCGGATCGTTTCCATCCTGTTCTGACCCGCGAGCTGATCTACACCGGCATCACCCGTGCCCGCGACGGCTTCTCTTTGGCGAGCGCCTCGGACGCCCGTCTGCTGGAACAGGCGGTCACCCGTCGCGTGGTGGGGCAGCGGGTGGATGCTTGGTTGTGAAACGATATTAATATCTTAGGCCTTTTGCGGACTTGCCGGACGTTTTGTCTGGATGATGTCATGCCTAAGAAGGCTGCTTAGGTTATGCGCATCATTAGTTGGTTGTTGGTGTTCGTAAATTGTGCTTGACTTGATTTTCAATCAAGGCTAATCTTCATTCCATCATGCTGATGATGTTGCGATAGTTGACAAGGGCAAAATAGAAAGTAACAATAATTTAATATATTTTTATTTAATTAAGAAATTATAAATCATGCAATATTTATGATAAGCTATATAATGATAATGAATTTGTGTTGCAACAAATTCATTATTAGTTTGTGATTCAATGACTATTATGTTATGGAGTGAAACGAAGTGAGAAGCAAGCCTTCCGTGCAACCAACCGAGTTTGCGATTCAGGAGGGCCAGAGATGTCTCAAAGCGTTTCCTTTGATCGTGCTGGGAAGTGGTGCCTCAATTCCCTATGGATTGCCGAGCATGGGAGATCTGGCGAATTCATTGAAAAAATTGAAATTTGATAATAAGTTGTCCGATGTCGAGCAGAATCAATGGAAAAGATTCATTGGCTTGCTCGCCAGTAAAGACCTTGAAAGTGCGCTTCAGGAGAACGAGCTTTCAGAACCGCTTTTTGATCGTGTGGTGCAGGATACATGGGTGCAGGTGTGTCAAAAAGATACAGAAGTATTTGCAGAGATTATTGATAATAATATAATTTTAAATTTAATAAAACTTTATAAATATTTATTTAAAAGCACAAACAAAATTCTCTCTGTTGTGACGCCCAACTATGACCGGTTGGCAGAGTATGCATCCGACATGGCAGGATTTTCACACTTCAAAGGCTTCGGCTATGGGTATGTGCGGCAATGGTCTTTTGAACGCCAGCAGATTCCTAAGCATTATCAACGCCTTTCTTCTCGTATGATCAATATTTGGAAAGTGCATGGTTGCCTTGATTGGTTTATAGATCCCAATAATAATGTTGTTGCTATTACTTCTGCCAAAGAGATTCCACCAAACTGTCGACCTGCTATTGTTACTCCAGGAATAAAAAAATATCTACAAACACATTTAGAACCTTTTCGCACCATCATTTCTAGTGCTGATGAAGTGCTATCAAAAGCAAATGCCTTCTTATGTATCGGTTTTGGATTTAATGATACTCACATTTGTCCAAAACTTATAGGAAGATGGCAAAAAAATGATGTATTGTTGGTTATGCTTACAAAAAAATTAAGTGAATCAGCAAAACAGATGCTGCAAGATGCAAAGGACGCCCCATATTTGGCCTTTGAGGAATCCAAGACAGGTACATTCATGTTATCAAATAATTATCCAAAAGGAGAGATGCTTCCGAACATCGATCTTTGGAGTTTAAAAGGGTTTTTGGAAAATACTATAGATTATAAAGGAGTTTAATATGACGATCTTCAACTATGAGGACACGGATGCCTTGGGGACAGTCATCGCAGTTGATACTGCCATGGTAGTGGTTCGTGCTGACGATGTGGAGAAACTGCGACGCATGCAAGTCAACCGGCTTGTCGCACTGCAAAGCAGTCGGGCTGGAGAATATTTAATCGGCTTCATTCAAAAAATCATGCGATCAATGAAAGAAGCAAAATTTATTGGTGAATATACAGATGCAGAGGAAAATCAGTGGCCTGAGGAGAATATCGTGCGCATCGTTTTGATCGGTACGCACAGTGACCGGAAAGGAACCGAGAAAAATGTTTTTAGGCGAACATTGGAGACCGTGCCGGAAATTGATGCAAACTGTTTTGCTATTGAAGGAGACAACCTGACTGAATTTATGCGCATCATTGCTAATATCGCGAATGACGGACAAAGGTTGACTCTTGGAACTTATACGTTGGATGAGCGAGCCAAGGCATATTTGAATGGTAACAAGTTTTTTCAACGCCATGCGATCATCGTTGGCAGTACAGGCTCGGGAAAGTCGTGGACGACAGCGAGTGTTCTTGAGCAGGTTGCCGAATTGCCAGGAGCGAATGCGCTCGTTTTTGATCTTCACGGTGAGTACACCACACTTGATGGTAATGGTGTCCGGCACTTTCGCATTGCCGGTCCAGGAGATCTTGAGCAAGGCACAGATCTAGAGAATGGTATTGTCTATTTGCCCTTTTGGCTTTTGGGCTATGAAGCCATGATTTCCATGTTTGTCGAGAGCAGCGATCAAAATGCCCCTAATCAGACTATGATTATATCAAGGACGATTATAGAAGAAAAGAAAAATTTTCTTGAAAAAATTTTCCGCAATGATCTTATTGATAATTTTACAATTGACAGTCCGGTCCCTTTTGATTTCGATTCAGTGGTTGGAACGCTAAACCAATTAAATACGAAGATGGAGCAAGGATCTAGAGGTGAAAAACAAGGAGAATTTTATGGTAAATTGAGCCGCTTGGTAGCCCGATTGGAGAATAAGCGGACAGATCGTCGGCTTGGTTTTCTCTTTCAAGGCGGTGCCGAGACTATGAAGTTCGAATGGCTGGAAAAGCTCTGTCTGATGCTTGTCGGCGGCAGCCAGGAACAGCCTGACAAGAAAGGTGGCGTGAAGGTGATCGACTTCTCCGAAGTGCCCTCGGATATCCTTCCACTGATAGTCAGTCTTGTCGCAAAGCTTGTATTTACTCTTCAGCAATGGACTCCGCCGGGAAAACGGCATCCGGTTGCCCTTTTCTGTGATGAGGCGCACCTTTATATGCCAGAACGCGCGCAAAGTGATGCTTCCAGCGAGATATCCATCTCTATTTTTGAACGCATTGCCAAGGAGGGGCGTAAATATGGCGTTGGTCTCGTTGTGATCAGTCAGCGTCCCTCGGAAGTCAATCGAACGGTTCTCAGCCAGTGTAACAACCTGATAGCGATGCGCTTGACCAATGCCGAGGATCAAAGCGTCGTGCGACGACTCCTCCCGGACAGCTTGGGCGGTTTCAGCGATCTATTGCCCATCTTGGATACCGGTGAGGCCCTGGTGGTGGGTGATGCGAGCCTTCTGCCAACCCGTACCCGAATCGCTGAGCCTAAAGCTCGTCCGAATAGCGGAACCGTCGCTTTCTGGGATGCCTGGTCCAAGGGTACACCAGTCAACTCGATTCCGGCGGCTGTCAATGGATGGCGTAAACAAACACAACAGGATTAATTTTTTGCTAGGCAGAGTCCATCATGATTGATGACCTCTGCCCCTTGACGCCTCAACAATTCTCTGCCATTCACGCAGGTCATCCACCTGCCCGGCAGAGGTGCGTTATGCCTACACCTTCAAATAACCCTCCATGCCCTCTTCCGCAGCAAAACGGCCACCTTGCGGTGGCCGTTTTTGTTTGAAACAACCTGTCAGAGGTGACGACTACGACACGAACGAACAGGCGCTGGCCGCAGTACGGGTATCCATGTCACGGCCACGGTTGGTGTGATCGTCGATCTCTGCGGCAGAGCCGATCATGCGACCGAACAGGAAGGTGGTGAACGCGGCGCTCTCCAGGGCGGAGGCGGTGATCTCCCCGTTCGCATAAGGCTTCCACAGCATCTTCAGCAGGATCACGGCGATCACCGCATCCACGTTGACGCAGTAGACGTTGGTGCTGATCCCGCTCTTGAACAAGGCATGCACCAGACGATGATAGAAATCCTGGAAGATGTTGTAGGACTTTCTCCCCTTGAAGAGATTGTCCACGAACACCTCGCGAGGGTCGAAGTTCTCCGGCTTGCCCTTGAAGACCGGATGATTGACGCACGGGATCTTGGCGTAATCCATGCTCCCGGCGAATTTGGCCTTGGCCTTGTACGCCTTGTACTCCGTGGCGAAGGCCATGGCCATGGCGTCCAGATTCAGGCCATGATTCGGGTTGCCCGGATCGGTCAGACCGGAATCCTTGAACCGCTCCATCAAAAACGCGATCGCCTCGTAGCCGTTGCCGCCGTGGGCATACCCGGTGTGGGTGAGGAAACCGATATAGCCCTTGTTGACCTGAATGCGGCCTGGGTCCATGGGACCGTCGGCACTGACCGCACCCTTGGGACCCTGCGCGGAGATGGTCCCCGGACCATTAGTGACCAGCAAGCCCACCAAGACGGAAAACCCGAACAACTCCTCCTCAGTGGGACGCCGACCCAACAACGCCAGAAACGCGGTCTCGGTGAAGCTCCAGGAGTCCATCAACTCCCCGTTATCCACGCCCTGGAACGCCTTCTTGTCCTGCCTGTCCGAAGGCACCACGCACCCGACCAGGGTGCTGAAAATACGAAAATGCCACGGCATGGCCAGCATGGTGGTCACCGACAGACGCCGCTTCATGAGGGGACGCCAGCCCAGATGGCAACAAATGGCCGCCAGCACCGTGCTGTCCCGCAACCCGCCATCCACACCGTCGGTCAGGGCCTTGAGGAACTCCAGAAACACAGACTTGCAACCCCGATTCTCCAAAGCGGTCAGCATGGCCTTGCCACGTTTGCCACTCTTGCTGCCCACCAGACGCTCCCGGATCCCATCCTGGGAGGCCCTGGCCAACACCGGCTGCAGATCGAAGGAGAGATTGGCCGGATCGGTCATGCCCGACATGCCGAACAGATCGATGAACGCCTGCACCGCTTCACGGGCCGGCTTCACCTCGTTGGGACCCACAATGGCCACACCCGTGGAAAGCACCACGTTGGGGCTGCTCCCCGCCTCCCGCGCCGCATCGGCGGCCAGCAGGCCGGTGGTGCCGCTCTGGTTGACGAAGGCATTCATGGCCACGTTGGCCATGGCCGCGCCCATGGCGTTGGGATACTCGCGGATCAGGGCGAGGACAAGATTCTCCTCCAGGGTATGCGTGGCCGCATCCAGAACGCTCACCCCATGCAGCTGGGAAACCTGGGTGGCCGCGTCCATGCGCGAAGCGCCGGAGCAATCCTTCATCGGTTGACGCGGGAAGATCGCACCAACCTGCCTGCCCAACGCCGCGATCTGCTGGTTGTAAGGCTCCAGGGCCTCCACCACCGGCAATTGCAGCTCCTTGGGCAGTTCGATATCCTGCGGGCTGAAGAACCAGCACTTGGGCGCCAGATTGCCCCGCGGCTCGAAGTCGGGGCGGATGCCGTTCATCATCATGACCGAGGTCATGGCCTGCGGGATGTGGGCGATGTTGGTCACCACAGCGCCCTTTGCCGAGCAGGCGGGAGTCTCCGGGGTGAAGATCGCCTTGACCCCGAACTTCTCCATGAACCACCTCTCCTTGGCCGCCGCATCGTCGCCGGAACCGGCGATGGCCCCGGCATGGCCGCAGGAGCGGGTCAGCTTGGCCTTCCAGCGGCCCACCACGCAGGCCACCACCGGCTTCTGGAAGACCAGGTCCTTCTCGTAATATCCACCTGGCTCGATGTACATCACCGCCGCCTTGGAGCGGTCGTCGTTGTGCATGGCGTGGGTGAATTCCGGGGCCGCGAAATGGATGTAGACATCCTTGCCGGAGGAGAGGGAGACCGTGGTCCCCCAACCGGCGGTCAGCAGATAGGTGGCGATGGTGGTGGTGAAGTTCCC
Source organism: Magnetococcales bacterium (assembly GCA_015231915.1). GTDB lineage: Bacteria > Pseudomonadota > Magnetococcia > Magnetococcales > Magnetaquicoccaceae > Magnetaquiglobus. The sequence continues at coordinate 23,919 of JADGAR010000025.1, read as the reverse complement.
GGAGTTGGAATAAAGGGCAATCGACCCGGGCACCAGGGACTCGTGCGGGGCGTTGCCGCCCAGCGCGCCGCCAATGCGGACATGGTTGTGGGCATCGCCGATCCCCAGGCAGTTGGCGCCGAACACGTCCACGCCACGCCACTGGCAATACTGCCGGATCATGCGGGCATGCTTCACCTTCACCTTTTCCGTCAGGATCACCACCTTCTTGAGGTCGGGATTGACACGCACCGCCTCGATCACCGCGTCCTTCACCCCGTCCGGCGGGACATAGACCACGGCCACGTTGAAACGCTTGCCGTCGTTGATGGCCTCCAGCACGTTGTTGTAGACCGGGATGTCGCCCACCTTGGTCTTCATCACCGAGCCGGAGCGTCCGGGCATCACGCCGCAGACGATGTTGCCCCCGGAATACTCATGGCTGATCGGCGTGACCGTGGTGCTTTCGCCTCCCAGGATGTTGAGAACGCATACCCGGTCTTCCTTGGTGGCCATGTCGGCCAGCGAGTGAATGCCCACAAAATAGGGAAATTCCTTCTCGCCGCGGGGCAGCATGAAATTTTGCCCTTCACGGGGCTGTGTATGAAATGATGGCATGGAATACCTCTTTCCCGTTAGTTGCTCAACGATTCGGCCTATTTCTTGACGCCAAGCTTTTTGGCGATCACTTCCCGTCCGCCATTTCTCATCCATTCATCGACCGCCTGGGCATAGTTGATCACTTCGCTCATGGCAGAGTCGTAACCGAACATGGCATGCGGCAACCCCAGCGAATCGAGGGTGTCCTTCATGTAGCCCATGCCCTGAATGAGATTGGGACCGCCGCGTCCCACCACCACGAACAATGGGGTGGGGCCGCGTTCGTTGAAATAGGTGCGCAGACCGTCACCCATGGCGCGGAACGTTTCGTAGATGTCGGTGTTGTTGGCCTTGCCGCCGATGATGAACAGGACATTGGTTTGCGGCAGCCAGTGCCGATAGGTGATGTCGCTGATCTGCTTCATTTTGGCGTAGGGGGGGTTGCCGCCGAAGTCGGAGGAGATGGTGGCACGGTCTCCCAGCAGTTCGGTCACCAGGGCGTTGGCACCGCCGCCGAAGGTCATGGCGGTGATGGTCCCGGCGGGATTGATGACATACACGTCCGACTGGCCCTGATAGGTCCGCAGCTGATTGACCTCCAGTTCGTATTCGGAAAGATTGGTGTTGTCCAGGTTGGCCGGCAGATTGAGGCGTTTGGAGTTGCGGTCGTCGCCGTCGAAGGCGCACTTGAAGTCGCAGGCCATGGGGATCAGGCGTTTCGATACCGGATCGCGGTAGATGCGGATCGGATTGATCTCCAGGGTGGTCATACCGTAATTGTTGAACAGATCCCACAGCTTGGTGATGTTTTGCACCAGGGGGCTGAGGATTTCGTTCGGGGCGTTCATCTTGTCCAGAGCGTTGGAAATGACAAAGCCCTTCAATCCGGTCAACGGATCAAATGGCACCACCGCAATTTGGTGGGAGGGCAGTTCCTCGATGTCCATCCCGCCATGGTGGGTAATGGTCAGGGTGGGGGCGCGGTATTGAGTATTGTCCGTGATGGAGACATAAATTTCGTGTTCTGCTTTCACGAAGCTCTCAAAAGTGACCCCTTCGGACTTGGATGACTGATTTCCATGGGTGTGTTCTGCAAAATAGAGCCGTTCCTTTTCCTTGAGGGCGGTGCGCAGGTCGGTCGCTTTGCCCACAAGACCGGCTTTGCCCTTTTTACCGATTCCACCCTTGAAAATAGGTTTAATCAGGCAGCCACCCCATTTGTCGATCAAGGCCTGGATCTCTTCCGGTGACGCTTCCGGGCCAAGTATCTCAGCGGTCGGGAAATCGACATACTTGAGTAACTTGGCCCCCCATTTCATGCCAGTAATTTGCATCGGTGCGGTTCCTCACTCTTTTATTGACACTGTTGAATTGCTGAAGCAGTAACAAAAAACGGGTAAATCGGCACAGTTGTGACCGTTGTTTACCCGTTCATTGTGCTTCAAGTTGGCGGGAGCGACGGGGCTCGAACCCGCGACCTCCGGCGTGACAGGCCGGCATTCTAACCGACTGAACTACGCCCCCTTGCTGTATTGGCCGAATCTATCACTCTCCAATTCGGAAGACAATGGCTGCCGTGAGTCTGGGATAAAAAAACCTGCCCATGGCCTACGCCGTTTGTCGCGAAATGGGTTTGGTGGGCGGAACAGGGTTCGAACCCGTGACCCTCGGCGTGTAAAGCCGATGCTCTCCCGGCTGAGCTACCCGCCCGCGCACCTGCCACCTCTGCCGTGCGTCATGCAACGCACGGGGGGTGGGTTCACTTCTTCTTTTTGGCCGCGACCGGCTTCTTGGCATCGGCGGCGGGGGCGGCCTCCTTTTTCGGCGCTGCGGCGGCAGCGGGTTTCGCCACCGGGGCAGGTGCCGGTTTCGGAACGGCCACCGCATCCTTGAGGAGCTTGCCGGGCTTGAACTTCGGCAGTCGGGCTGCGGGGATCTTGATCTCCACGCCGGTGCGCGGGTTGCGACCGGTACGGGCTGCCCGCTCCGAGACCATGAAGGAGCCGAATCCAACCAAACTCACCTGATTGCCGGCCTTCAATGTAGCCTGGATGGCATTGATGACGGCGTCAATGGCTTCAGCGGCTTGGGCTTTTGTCAATTTGGCTTCCGCAGCAACGGAATCGACGAGTTCGGATTTGTTCAATGGACTCTCTCCCCTGTATTGACGTTCATAGGATGCATGGAGCGACTACCCCTTTGGGGGTACTGCGCGATTTGCAGGTAACTATACGTTGCGATTTTACGGTGTCAAGCGGTTTTCTGCTGGCAAGCTTACATTTTTCGATTATTCATGCGAGAGGGGAGCCATGCACGCGGAAAGCCTGCGAAAGCACGCAAGAAGGGGCAAAGGGAACAAAAAAAACGGTTGCCCGGCCATGCCGCCCATGACAGCGGCGCGCAGGTCGGGCAACCGGTATGCGCACAACCCTCAATGGGTCACGGACGGGGCCTCCAGGGGAGGATCCGGCTTGATCAGCAGCGAGGCCTGCTGCTCTTCCAAGGGCGCGGGCAGCATGGCCTCCTGTTGCGCAACCCCTTGTTCCGTCTGCAACTCGCCCCGCAAGGCCAGCTTCAGGACCTCGTCCATGTGGGAGACCGGATGAATTTCCAGATCCTTGAGAATGCTCAGGGAGATCTCCTTGAGGTCCTTGACGTTTTCCTCCGGGATGATGATGTGTTTGACGCCGGCACGATGGGCGGCCAGCAGCTTCTCCTTGAGACCGCCGATCACCAGCACCCGGCCCCGCAGGGTGATCTCGCCGGTCATGGCCACGTCCTTGCGCACCGGTATGCCGTGCAGGGCGCTCACCAGCGCGGTGCACATGGCAATCCCCGCCGACGGTCCATCCTTGGGCGTGGCCCCTTCCGGCACATGAATGTGGATGTCCCGTTTCTGGAAGAAATCCTCGGTGCGCAACCCCCACTCCTTGGCCCGGGAGCGGGCGTAGGTGAGGGCGGCCTGCGCCGACTCCTGCATCACGTCACCCAGCTTGCCGGTGATGGTCAGCTTGCCCTTGCCCTCGATGTGCATGCTTTCGATGGTCAACAGCTCGCCCCCGACCTCGGTCCAGGCCAGGCCGGTGGCCACCCCCACCAGGTCTTCGTCCTCGGCCAGTCCGAAGCGGTACCGCCGCACCCCGAGGTACTTGGCGAGACTCTTGGCGCCGATGACGTTGCGGGGACGCTCCGGGTCGGCCAGGATCGCCCTGGCCGACTTGCGGCACAGACTGGCGATCTCCCGATCCAGATTGCGCACCCCGGATTCCCGGGTGTAGTAGCGGATGATGTCCAGCAACGCCCCGGTGGAGAGGGAAAATTCCCCGTCCTTGAGGCCATGCATCTCCATCTCCTTGGGGATCAGGTATTTGCTGGCAATGCGCAGCTTTTCCTGCTCGGTGTAGCCGGCCAGCCGGATGATCTCCATGCGGTCCAGGAGCGGACGCGGGATGTTGAGAGAGTTGGCCGTCGTGATGAACATCACCTTCGACAGGTCGTAATCCACCTCCAGATAGTGATCGTTGAAGGCGGCGTTCTGCTCCGGATCCAGCACCTCCAGCAGCGCGGAGGAGGGATCGCCACGAAAATCGGATCCCACCTTGTCGATCTCGTCCAGCAGAAAGAGCGGATTGTTCGAGCCGGCCTTCTTCATCGATTGAATGATCTTGCCGGGCAGCGAGCCGATGTAGGTGCGGCGGTGTCCCCGGATCTCCGCCTCGTCCCGGATCCCTCCCAGGGAGATGCGCACGTACTCCCGGCCCGAGGCCCGCGCGATCGACTTGGCCAGGGAGGTCTTCCCCACCCCGGGCGGTCCCACCAGGCAGAGGATCGGTCCCTTGATCTTCTCCACCTTCAACTGCACCGCCAACTGTTCCAGAATCCGTTCCTTGACCTTTTCCAGGCCCCAGTGGTCCTCTTCCAGGATCTCCTCGGCCCGTTCCAGGTCGTGTTTCAGCTCCGTGGTTTTGCTCCAGGGCAGGCTGACCAGCCAGTCCACGTAGTTGCGCACCACCGTGGCCTCGGCGGACATCGGGGCCATCTGCTTGAGTTTTTTCAATTCCGATTCGGCTTTTTTGCGCGCCTCCTCGCTCATGCCTGCGGTGGCGATCTTCTCCGTCAATTCGTTGATCTCGTCTTTTTCTTCGTCCCGGTCGCCCAGTTCCTTCTGGATCGCCTTCATCTGCTCGTTCAGGTAGTAGTCCCGGTGGCTCTTCTCCATTTGCCGCTTCACCCGGCCACGCACCCGTTTTTCCACCTGGAGCACGTCCACTTCCTGTTCCAGCGCCAGCAGCAGCCGTTCCAGCCGTCCGCTCACCGTGGGGATTTCCAGGAGTTCCTGCTTGTCCGCCACCTTCAGCGCCACGTGGGTGGCCACGATGTCCGCCAGCCGACCCGCTTCCTGGATCGACTGGAAGGTGGTGAGCACTTCCGGGGCCACCTTCTTGTTCAGCTTGGCGTAGGTGTCGAACTGCTCGATCACCGAGCGCATCAGGGCCTCGCTCTCCGTGTCGTCGGACGGCTCGTCGCGCAGCAGGCGGCATTCGGCCAGATAATAGGGATCCTTCTGGAGATAGCGGTGAATCCGCATCCGCTGACCCCCTTCCACCAGGATCTTGACCGTCCCGTCCGGCAGCTTCAGCACCTGCAGAATCGTCCCCAACACCCCGATCGTGTGGATGTCCTCCTGTTCCGGATTGTCGGCGGTGGCGTTCTTCTGGGCAACCAGCAGAATCTGACGACTCTCCTCCTTGCCGGTCACCGAATCCAGCGCCCGGATGGAACGTTCCCGTCCCACGAACAACGGCACGATCATATGGGGGAAGACCACGATGTCTCGCAACGGCAAGACCGGAATACGCACCAACTGGACAGCGAACAGATCCTTGGGATTGGTCATGGGGGTAGTACTCTTGCTCCCTGAAGGTATTGTCTGGTCAGGCCTGCAACTCGCGGGCGGTCTCTTCGTAGATGAGGAGCGGTTCCGCCTTGTTCTCGATGCACTCCTGGTTGATCACCACTTCCGTGACGCCGGGAATGGAGGGGATGTCGAACATCACTCCCAGAAGGACCGCTTCCAGAATGGCGCGCAGTCCCCGGGCGCCGGTCTTGTGCTTGATGGCTTTTTTGGCCACGGCCCGCACCGCCTCGTCCGTGAAGGTCAGCTTGACCCCTTCCATGCCCAACAGCTTCGCGTACTGCTTGAGCAGGGCGTTGCGCGGCTCCCGCATGATCCGGATCAGCGCGTCCTGATCCAGCTCGTCCAGGGTGGCAATCACCGGGAGGCGACCCACGAACTCCGGAATCAGACCGAACTGCAACAGATCTTCCGGCTCCAGCATGGCCAGCAGTTCGTTCACCCTGCGGCCCGACTCGCCGGCGGCTTTCACTTCCGCGCCGAAGCCGATGCCGTGGTGTTTGTTGGAGCGCCGTTCGATCACCTTTTCGAGACCATTGAAAGCGCCACCGCAGATGATGAGGATATTGGTGGTGTCCACTTGCAGGTATTCCTGCTGCGGATGCTTGCGGCCACCCTGGGGCGGGACGCTGGCGATGGTCCCTTCGATGATCTTCAGCAGGGCCTGCTGGACCCCCTCTCCGGAAACGTCACGGGTGATGGAGGGATTTTCCGACTTGCGGGAGATTTTGTCAATCTCGTCGATGAAGACGATCCCCCTTTGTGCCTTTTCCACATCGTTGTCGGCGGCCTGCAGCAGACGCAGGATGATGTTTTCCACATCCTCGCCCACGTAGCCGGCCTCGGTGAGGGTGGTGGCGTCCGTGATGGTGAAGGGGACATCCAGGATGCGCGCCAGGGTCTGGGCCAGCAGGGTCTTGCCGCAGCCGGTCGGGCCGATGAGCAAAAGATTGCTCTTGGCGATCTCCACCTCATCCTTGTTGCCGCCCTGCTGGCTCTCCAGCCGTTTGTAGTGGTTGTACACCGCCACCGACAGGATCCGTTTCGCCTTCTCCTGACCGACGACGTATTCGTCCAGGATATCCTTGATCTCCCGGGGCGGCGGAATGCCGGGACGCTGTTTGCGCGTGCTGCCGTCGCTCTTCTCCTCCTTGATGATGTCGCGGCACAGCTCGACACATTCGTTGCAGATGAACACCGATGGTCCCGCGATCAGCTTGCGCACCTCATGCTGGGTCTTGCCGCAGAAGGAGCAGTGCAGGACGTTTCCCGGATCGGTCAGTTTCTTCGCCATGGATCTTGACTCGTCATTGCTGGAGTGGAATTACGCTTCGTCATCGGATTTGGGCAGCTCCCGCTGTTCGATCACCCGGTCGGCCAGGCCGTAATCGCAGGCTTCCTTGGCTTCCAGGAAGTAGTCCCGGTCCACGTCGCGGGCAATGCGTCGCACCGACTGGCCGGTGTGCTTGGCCAGGATGGCGTTCAGTCGTTCCCGGATGCGCATGATCTCCTTGGCCTGAATCTGGATGTCCTCGGCCTGTCCCTGGAACCCGCCCGAGGGCTGGTGGATCATGACGCGGGAGTTCGGCAGCAGCAGCCGCTTGCCCTGGGTGCCGGCGGCCAGGAGCACGGCACCCATGCTGGCGGCCTGGCCGATGCACAGGGTGCTGACATCCGGTCGGATGAATTGCATGGTGTCGTAGATCGCCAGACCGGCGGTCACCAGTCCTCCGGGGCTGTTGATGTAGAAGTGGATGTCCTTTTCCGGATTTTCCGATTCCAGGAACAACAGCTGGGCAATGACCAGATTGGCCGAATGATCATTGACCGGTCCCACCAGAAATATCACCCTTTCCTTGAGGAGTCGAGAGTAGATGTCGTAGGCCCGCTCTCCACGGTTGGTGGTCTCGATCACCATAGGCACGAGATTCATCGTCGTATCATCCTTCATGCTTGCTCATCCTGGTCGAACAGTTCTCCGGCGGCGCAGCTCTCCTCGGTGACCACACCATTTTGCACGATCCATTCCAACACGGTATCCTCGAGGACGGTATCCCGGATCTCCTCCATGCGATTCGGGTCGTTTTGCAGCCATTTCTTGAAGTTCCCCGCCTGGGGACCGTAGGCGGCGGCGAGTTGGCCGATCCGCATGGCCACCTTGGCCTCGTCCGCCTTGAGGTTCTCTTTGGCGGCAATGGCCGAGAGCAGCAGACCGAGGCTCACGCGCCGGGCCGCCGCGTCCTTGAAGCCAGCCGCCAGCACTTCGTCGGTCAGGCCGGCCTGCGCCGGATCCAATCCCTTGATCTGGTACTCCCGCTTGGCATATTCGACCATGGAGTTGCGTTCCCGTTCCACCATCCGCTCCGGGAGTTCCATGGGATTGGCTTGCAGGAGCAGATTGCGGATCTGTCGATGCAGGAGTCGTTCCGCGCCTCTTGTCGCTTCTTCCCGGATCGTTTCCTCCAGCGACTCGCGCAGGCGCGCCAGGCCCCCTTCCGCGACATTGGCCGCCTCGGCCAGCGTGTCGTCCAGGGGGGGCAGCACCCGTGACCGGATCTCGGTGATCTTGCAGCGAAACAGGGCATCCTTGCCGGCCAGATGGGGGGCGCCGTACTGCTCCGGGAAGGTGACCCGGACTTCCCGTTCCTCGCCGGCGGCACTGCCGACGAGCTGATCCTCGAAACCGGGGATGAAGCGGCCACTGCCGAGTTCCAGGACATACCCCTTGGCATCCCCTCCCTCGAACGCCTCGCCATCCACGAAACCGGTGAAATCCATCACCACCTGGTCGCCCGAATTGGCCGATGCCCCTTCTTGCGCCTCGAAGTGGGCCATGGACTCGCGCAGTTTTTCCAGCGCCGCATCCACGTCCTGATCCGTCACAAGGGGGGTGCGCCGGGTCAACTCCAGCCCCCGGTATCCTTGCGGCTCCACATCGGGCATCACCTGGATCCTGGCCACGTAGACGAAATCGTGGCCCCGCTGCAGCTCACCCAGGTTCATGTCGGGTTCGTCCACCGGGACCAGGGACTCCTGACGCAGCATTCTGGGATAGCTCTCCTTGAGCAGCAGCTCCATGACCGCGCCGTTCAGATGGTCCCGGAAGCGGGATTCCAGATGGTGTCTGGGCACCTTGCCGGGACGAAAGCCTGGCAGCTTGACGGTTTGTGCCAGGCGTTGCAACTCCTGGTCCAGTTGGTGATCCACCTCGGCGGCAGGTATCCGGATGGTGACCTGGCGGTCGAAGGTAGCCGTTTTTTCCACAGTGACTTGCATGACATCCCCGATACGATTGCGTGAAGATGAATGAAATGCCCGCCTCCCGATCCGTCGGGGGGCCGGCGTGAAATGGCGGTCAGTGCAGAACCTGGCCTCCCCGTTCGGGCAGCGCCGGAACCGGATCGGCATTGATGAAGCCCAGACACAGATCCCATTCGGCCTGGCTCATGGCGTCCGCCAACAGTTTGCAAAAACCGTGCATAAGTTGCGTGTCCAGGGTCAATTCGATCCCCTCGCCTTCTGCCGGGTTCAGGCCGAGCCGGACGAGTTCCTCCTGTTCCGGCACCACGCCCAGGGTGGCGCGAACCACCAGGATCGGTTCCCGGCCCAGTGGGGTGTCGGTCTCCGGGGTCTCCTGGTAGGGCGAGGCGAAATCGACCTGCGCGGTGGCGTTCTGGTGCATGAACTCCAGGAGCGCGGCGCGGGCTTGCGGGTCCGATTCCGCAATGCGGTGCCGGTTTTCCAGGTGGTGACGCAACCCCTCCCAGAGCCGCTGGATGAAGCGGCGCGTCAGCCAGAAACGGAATTCCGCGTGGTCCGAAGTGCTGACCCGCAACAGCAGCCGATCCTCCTGTGCAGAGTAGGAGGCCTGCAATTGATGAATCTGGCCCTGACTCATGGTGGTCACGCTGCCAGCGCGCCCGAACAGGAGGATCCTGCCCCGGCGGTGCAGGCCAGGCAATGATTGCCGGTCACGATGAGCCGGTCCGCCAGGGCGTCGTCGAGCCGTGCCTCGCCGGGAGAACCGGTGTTGACCGGCATGTCCAGGGCCAGGTTGAAGTCGCAGTCGAACAACTGTCCGTCCCAGCGGACGCTGATCTGATTGCGGCACATGAGGCCTTCCAGGGTGTGGGGATTGAAGGCCCGTTCCAGGGTGGTCAGATAGGCCTTCTCCTCGCCCTGGTGGCGCAGCATGGCCCCGAACCGACCGATGGGCATGTTGGCCATGGCGATGAGCCGGCTGAAGGAGAGGCCGTGATCCTTTTGCAGGATGCGGCGGTACTCCTGTTCCAGCTTGCACTGGTCCGGGGGCAGGAAGGGGCCGGCAGGGTTGTAGACCAGGGTCAACGGCAGGTTGGGCCGCAGGCCGTAACCGTGACGATTGAGGCGCCGGATCCCCTCCAGGGAACGCCGGAAGGTCCCCGTGCCACGCTGCGCATCGACATTCCGTTCCAGATAGCAGGGCAGGGAGCCGATCAGGTGGACCCCCATGTCCGCGAGGAAGCGGGGCAGCTCCTCCTGTTCCGGCTCCGTCATGACCGCCAGGTTGGTGCGCAGGAGGATGTCGATGCCCATGCCGCGCAATCCGGCGATGAACGGTCGCAGCCGGGGATGGAGTTCCGGTGCGCCCCCGGTGATGTCCACGGTCTTGCAGGGGGCGTGGCGCAGCCACTCCAGGAGGCGGTCCATCACCGCGCCGCTCATCGTCTCCTTGCGCCGCGGCGAGGCGCCCAGGTGACAATGGTGGCATTCCAGGGTGCAGCGCAGCCCGAGATTGACCTGCAGCGTCTCCAGGGTGCGACCGCGCAGCTCCGGGCATCCGGTCCACTTTTCCACATGGTATAAAAACACATTCATGCAAGAGGCCCCACTCCATCGGGAATTCGAAATCCTGCCATCCTCTCACTATAGCATGAGAGGGAGGTGGGTGTCCAACTCCCGCATGCGGGTGTTGCACGCGCGCATTTCGGTTGAACGGCGGGGCGGGCATTGAGGGCGACAGGTGAGGCGCCAGATGTCAAATTGGGGCTTCAGAAGGGACCAACCACTTATGGCGGAAGCGATCTTGCGGATGAGGACGGTATTTGCGCTAAAGCAGCAGCCCAGTGCCCACGCCTCACCGGGAGAGACGGACCTCCCCCGGTGAGGCATGCGACAACAATTGCGGCGTATCAGCCGTGATACTTGTAAGGCACCCAGGTCTGCTCGTCGATGGGGGGACGCACATAGCCGGAGGACTTCTTGCGCGGCGGCAGTTTCAGCGGATCCTTGACGGTCAGCAGATCCTCGTAGGGAATCTGGCTCAGCAGGTGGCTGATGCAGTTGAGGCGGGCATGGGTCTTGATGTCCGCGTCCACCACAAACCAGGGGTTCTGCTTGGTGTCGGTGTAGGAGAACATGGCGTCCTTGGCGCGGGAGTAGTCTTCCCAGCGCATGCGGGACTCCAGGTCCATGGGGCTGACCTTCCACTGCTTGGTGGGATCCTTGGTGCGGCTCAGGAAACGCTTTTCCTGCTCCTTGTCGCTCACCGAGAACCAGTACTTGATGAGAATGATGCCGGAACGCACCAGCATGCGCTCGAATTCCGGGCAGGAACGCAGAAATTCGCGATATTCGTCCTCGGTGCAAAAGCCCATCACCCGCTCCACCCCGGCGCGGTTGTACCAGCTGCGGTCGAAGAGGCACATCTCGCCTGCGGCGGGCAAATGGGGCACATAGCGCTGGAAGTACCACTGGGACTTCTCCCGCTCGGTGGGGGTCCCCAGAGCCACCACCCTGGCGATGCGGGGGCTTAAGGGTTCGGTGATCCGCTTGATCACCCCACCCTTGCCAGCAGCGTCCCGTCCCTCGAACAGGATGACCACCTTCAACCCCTTGACCTTGACCCACTCCTGCAGCTTGACCAGCTCGACATGCAGCTTGGCCAACTCCTTGAGATAGTCCGCCTCGCTGATCTTGGCGACCTTGCTTTCCTTTTTCACTTTGCCTTCTCCATCGGCAGAGGCTGCCGCCTCTTTGTCGTTCTTGACCTTGGCGACCTTGGCCGGTTTGGCTTCCTTGGGTTCGGGGGCCTCGAGTTCTTCCGGTGTTGCGTTTTCTTGATCCGTCATGCTGATCTCCTATGCTAAATTGGGACATTTCCTCATTGTCAGAGCAGGGTCTGTATATCATCAAAATCCATGCATCGCCAGACACAATTTATCCGGACTCCCCCCGCGCACATCGCTCGATGGCCTCGATGCGTTGCAGAATGGGCGGGTGGGAGTCGTGGAGAAACACATGGAACGGATGGGGGGTCAGGTGGGTCAGGTTGCTGGCGGCCAGCTTCTTCAAGGCCGCAGCCAAAGCGCCCGGGTCGGCCAGGGTGGTGGCGGCGAATTGGTCGGCGGCGAATTCGTAACGGCGGGTCAGGGACTTCATCGCCGGACCCAGCAGCAGATCCAGCGGCACCACCAGCAGCATGAAAAAGATCAGTCCGCCGTGCAGGGTGAGATGTTCCATGTAAAAGGCCTGGTGCAGGTCGGGCATCCCCATGGCAATGGCCAGAATCTGGGACATGATCCCCAGATAGAGCACGGCATAGAGCGTCATTTTGGGGATGTGGCGCAATCGGGCATGACCCACCTCGTGGGCGAGCACCGCCACCACCTCGGGCACCTCATGCCTGGCGATCATGGTGTCGAACAGCACGATCCTGCGCCGCTCTCCGAAGCCGGTCACGAAGGCGTTGACCTTGGTGGAGCGGCGCGAACCGTCCATTTCGTAAACATTGGGCGCGGAAAAGCCGACACCGCGCAGATATTCCTGAATTGCCACGCGCAGGGGTCCCTCCGGCAGGGGCACGAACCGGTTGAACAGGGGCATCAGCCAGGCGGGCGCCAGATACTGGATGAAGATCAAAAACACGCTCGCCGATCCCCAGCAGGCCAGCCAGGCCCATTGTCCCGCGTACTGAAAAAAATAGAGCACCGCGATCAGAAAGGGACCGCCCAGCACCAAAGAGAGCAGAAAGCTCTTGGCCTTGTCGCCAACGAAGGTGGCGATACTGGTCCGGTTGAAGCCGTGCCTCGCCTCCACCAGGAAGGTGCCGATGATCTTGAAGGGCAAGGCGATCAGCTTGGCCAGAAGAAACAGCGCACCGATGTAGATCACCCCGGAACCGAGTATCCCCAGTTTCCAGGCCCCGATCACCCGATCCAGCCAGGGAAAGCCCCCCATGAACCACCAGACGAGCAGCATCGCCAGCATGAACCCGGAAGCGGTCAGATCCAGAATGGTCCGATCCCGGGTATAGGCCCTGGCCCGTTCCCAGGCCGCCTGGTCGATCACGTCCGCGAACCGCTCCGGAGGGTGCGGGGCGAGGGCGCGCAGGTTGAGCACCCCGGCGGTGACATCCAGTCCGAAGCTCGTCAGCATGGCGAGCAGAATCAAAAGACCCAGCATGGTCATGGGCAACCCCCCAACCCTTGCGCGAGGAATTGACACTTGTGCCGCAAGGAGGGATCATCTCTCATTCTTTCACGAGCCACAAGGAGCGGACAGTGACTTTCCAAGAACTCATTCTATCCTTGCACCGTTACTGGTCGAATCGGGGGTGCGCCATTTTGCAGCCCTACGACATGGAGATGGGCGCCGGGACCTTTCATCCGGCCACGTTTCTGCGTTCCCTGGGGCCGGAACCCTGGAACGTCGCCTATGTGCAGCCTTCGCGCCGACCCAAGGATGGACGTTACGGCGACAATCCCAACCGGTTGCAGCGTTATTATCAATTCCAGGTCATACTCAAACCCTCTCCGGACGACATTCAGGAGATCTATCTGGATTCGCTCTCCGCCATCGGCATCGATCCGGCGGCCCACGACATCCGCTTCGTGGAGGACGACTGGGAGAGTCCCACCCTGGGGGCCTGGGGCCTGGGATGGGAGGTGTGGCTCGACGGCATGGAGGTGACCCAGTTCACCTATTTCCAGCAGGTGGGCGGGTTGGATCTGCCCCTGGTCTCCGGCGAACTGACTTACGGCCTGGAGCGTCTGGCCATGTACATTCAGGGGGTGGAAAACGTCTACGACCTGACATGGACGCCCGGTGTCACCTACGGGGATGTCCATCGCCAGGAAGAGGTCGATTATTCCCATTACAATTTCAGTGGCGCCAACGTGGAGCAGTTGTTTTCCCTGTTTGCCACCTTCGAGGCAGAGGCATTGGCTCTGGTGGAGCGCAGGCTGCCAGGTCCGGCATATGATCAGGTGATCCGCGCATCGCATGCCTTCAACCTGTTGGATGCCAGGGGGGCCATCAGCGTCACGGAGCGTGCCCGTTACATCGGTCGGGTGCGGAACCTGGCCAAGGTCTCCGCAGAGGGGTTCGCGGCCCAGCGGGAGGCATTGGGTCATCCCCTCATCCAGCAGCCGGCGGGAGAAAGGGCATGAGCGCGTTGTTGTGGGAGATCGGCTGCGAGGAGATCCCCTCGCGCATGCTGCCGGAGGCCGTGGCGCAACTGAAGGCCACCGTGTCGGAGGTCCTGGGCCAGTCCGGATTGTGGGACGAAACCACCCGGGTCGAATGGTGTCATGGCACGCCCAGGCGTCTGGCCATCGCCGTCGCCGGGCTGCGGGAGCGCCAGCCCGACCGGGCCGAGGAGCGGCGGGGTCCCCCCGTGGAGCGGGCCTTCGATGCCCAGGGCATGCCCACCCCAGCCGCCGAGGGGTTCGCCAGGGTGTGCGGGGTGAAGGTGGCCGAGCTGGAGCGGCTCGACACCCCCAAGGGGAGTTATCTGGCCTGCACCCTGCGCACCCCTGGGGTCGAGGCGCGGGTCATGCTGGCCGATCTGCTGGCCGGGATCCTGACCCGTTTCGCCTGGCCCAAGTCGATGCGCTGGGGGAGCGGACAGATGCGTTTCGTGCGTCCCGTGCGCTGGATGGTGGCCCTGCTGGATGGGGAGGTGATTCCGGTGGCCACGGTGGACGGTCTGGTGGCCGCCGACGCCACCCGTGGTCATCGTTTCATGGCGCCTGGTCCCTTCGTGGCGCGCAACGCCGGGGAGTATCTCGCGGCCCTCGAACGAGGCCGGGTCATGCTCTCCCTGGAAGCGCGCAAACAGACCATCCGAACCGGGGTGGAGCGGCTGGCGGAACAGGCGGGGGGGCGTGCCATTCCGGATGAGGGCCTGCTGACCGAAAATGCCGGTCTGACCGAGTGGCCGGTGCCCATGCTGGGTCGTTTCGATCCCAGGTATCTGGAGATTCCCCCGGAGGTCTTGACCACCTCCATGAAGTATCATCAGAAATATTTTCCCGTGCATGGCCTGGATGGCAAGCTGTTGCCGCATTTCGTGGCCGTGGCCAACCTGGAGGTTGCCGATCCGTCGGTGTTGGTGAAGGGTTATGAGCGGGTGTTGCGCGCCCGGTTGGAGGATGCCGCCTTCTACTGGCGCGAGGATCGGGGGACCCCGCTTCCGGAGCGTCTTTCCGCTTTGCGAACGGTGGTGTTCCAGGCCAAACTGGGGACGTTGCACAAAAAGGCGATGCGCATGGCCACGTTGGCCGGTCATCTGGCCGAACGGTTTGCCCTCGCAGACGCGCAGGTCGGTCTGGCCTCCAAGGCGGCCATGTTGGCCAAGTGTGATCTGGTGACCGGGATGGTGGGGGAGTTTCCGGAGTTGCAGGGGATCATGGGGGGCTATTATGCCCTGCATGCCGGGGAAAATCCCGATGTGGCTCAGGCCATTCGCGATCATTATCGACCGCAAGGTCCGTCGGATGCCCTGCCCGAGACGCTCCTGGGCAGGATCGTTTCCATGGCCGACAAGTTGGACACCCTGACGGGATGTTTCGCCATCGGTCTGGCGCCCACCGGGACCAGGGATCCTTTTGGGTTGCGGCGTGCCGCCCTGGGGGTGATTCGCATGGTTCTGGATGGCGAGGGGTTGCGTTTGCCTTTGCTGGAAACGGTGCGGATCGCCCATGAAGCCTATGCGCCTGGGGTGTTGGAGCAGGATGCCGGGAGTGTCGGTGCTGCGGTCTTGGATTTCTTCTATGGCCGGCTCAAGGTCTATTTGCGGCAGAGTTTCGATCATGATTCCATCGATGCCGTGCAGGCGTTGGGCAAGGACGATTTGCGGGATGTGGTGGACCGGGTGCGGGCGTTGGCCGAATTCAAGCGATCCGATTCTTTCGTTTCCCTGGTGGCCGCCAACAAGCGGATCGTCAACATTTTGGCCAAGGCGCCCCTGGAGGATCGTCAGGCCGAGGTGGAGCAGGGTGCATTGACTCATCCGGCGGAACAGGGGTTGTGGGCCGAGTTGACCCGTTGTGCCGGTCAGGCCACGTCGTTGGTCGAGGTGCGGGATTATGGTGCTGCCCTGGCCATTCTGGCCACCCTGCGGGAATCCATCGATCGCTTTTTCGACGAGTTGTTGGTGATGGATCCCGACACTGCCACGCGTCGCAATCGTTTGGCCTTGTTGCGCATGATCCGGGAGAGTTTTGGTCAGGTTGCGGATGTCAGCCGGCTGGAGTTGCCGGCATGACCCATGCGTCGTCGGATTCTCTCTACCACCGCTTCTTCGCCCACCCGGAGATGGTCGCCGACCTGCTGCGCGGCTTTCTGGAACCGGCCATGCTGGCGGAACTCGATCTGGACCACCTGAAGCGCCACAACACCAAGTTCACCACCCGAAAGGGCCAGCGTCGCCGCAGCGATATCGCATGGGAGATCCCGACCCGGCACAGATCGAGCCTGTTTGTATTGCTGATCATGGAGTTCCAGTCCGAAATCGACGAATGGATGGCCCTGCGCGTTTCCGTCTACACCAGCCTGCTCTATCAGCAACTGGTCTCCGAGCGCAAATTGAAAGCCGTCGATGGCCTGCCCCCCGTGCTCCCCATCCTCCTCTACAACGGCGAACCGCGCTGGAATGCCGCCACCAGCCTGCGGGATCTGATCCGCTTGCCAAGGGACTCTTCCTTGTGGCGTTTCCAACCGGAAATACGCTATTATACCATGGACGAAGGCGGTTACCCGAAAGCGCTGTTGGAAGAAAGCCCGGCCCTGACCGCCATCATTTTCCGCATGGAGCATCCGGACAATCCGGAAGCCATGGTGCGAGCCGCCCAGGACCTGACGGAGTGGTTCAAGCGGCATCCGGACGGCCCTCCGGTCAAGGAGATGTTCCTCGAATTGTTGCTGGCCGGCTTGGATCGACTCGAGGTGGATCCCTTGCCGGCCATCCCCGACGATCTTCAGGAGGTGGTGATCATGTTGGCGGCGCGTGTCGAGCAGTGGGCACAGGATTACAAGCAACAAGGCCGACAGGAAGGCCGACAGGAAGGCCGACAGGAAGGCCGACAGGAAGGCCGACAGGAAGGCAAGGCCGAAATGTTGCTCCAATTGCTCCAGGAGCGCTTCGGCCTGGTGCCGGAGGCCGTTCGAAAACAGGTGACGTCCGCCAATCCGGATGACATCAATGCCTGGGCGCGCAAAATCTTCAGGGCCGACTCGTTGCAGGCACTCTTTCAATGAGTGATCTTACGCGAGGGTGTGTTCCGCGCCTGGCCACTCAATGCAAAGTCTTCAGATAGGCAATGAGATCCTTGCGGTTGCCCTCACTCTTGATGCCGTCGAAAGAAAGCGGGTGCTCCTTGGTCTGTTGCGTCATCCTGGTGCGCGGTATGAAGGTAGCCGGATCGGTCAGCCAACGGTCGAGATGCGCCTCGTCCCAAAGGAAAGGAGCCTCCTCGGCCAGCTTCCTGAAGGCCTGACTGAAAGGATAATCCACCACCCCGGCAGGCCGGTTGACGATCTCCCACAAATAGGGTCCCTTGTCGTGCTTGCGGTTCGCGGTCATGTCGTGACAGACACCACAGTTGTTCTCGGCCAGACGCTTGCCCATATCCGGGTCGCCCTGCCACCGCTTCAAGGCCATGCCCCCCAACAGGGCAAGCAACGCCACCATGATCAAAGAGAGGACATGTCCGGTCTTCATGAGCCGTTCACCTCGGAATCCATGTCGGATTGATACATCAAAAAGTGATTCCTGCCCGCCTTCTTGACGGCATAAAGAGCAAGATCGGCCCTTTTCAGCAATTGATCAGGATGGTCGCCATGCCCCGGAAACAGACTGATGCCAATGCTGCAACCGATCCGACACTCATTGTCACGCAGATGAAACGGAATTTGCAAGCAATCGATGATTTTTTGCGCAACGAATCCGATGGTTTCCGGCGACAACTGGTCGTCGGCAAGGATGACCGTGAATTCGTCCCCGCCCAGACGCGCCACAACATCGTTTTCCCGCAGGCAACCGCGAATGCGCAACGCGGCCTCGGTCAACAGCAGGTCGCCGATGTCGTGCCCGAATCCGTCGTTGACCGCCTTGAAACGGTCCAGATCCATGAACATCAGAGCCAGGTCGCCGTTGTGACGGCGGGCGCGCGCCAGGGATTGCTGCAAAAAAACATGGAACAAACGCCGGTTGGGCAGGCCGGTCAATGGATCATAATGGGCCAGACGCTCGAGGCTCTGCTGGGCCAACATCTGTTCGGTGACATCGATCCCCGTGGCGATGAGGTGCTTCAGACGGCCATCCGCCTGGAGCAGATACGTGAGGGTCCAGGAGATGTGGCGCGGCTCCTGCCCGGCGGCGAACCAACGACAGGCAAAGGCCACCGTGGCCGGATCCGCAACCGTGGCGAGAATGGTCTCCCGGGCATTTGTGGCATCTTCCTCCGGAGTCCAGGCCGCATCCCAGAACGGCCTGCCGCAGCTCGCCTCCTGGGTGTGCCCGGTCAGAAGCTCGCAGGCGGCATTGAACAGGACGATCGATCCCTGCGGGTCGAGGACCGCCACCAGGGCCGAGGTGGTCTCCAGGATGGCTGCGATGAACTGCCGCTCCTCGTGGAGGGCCTGCTCGGTGCGGCGATGGCGGATGATCCCGGCCAGGGTGTTGGCCAGAGTGGCCAGCAGGGCATCCTCCTCCGGAGAGCGGCGATGGCCGCTGGCCACGTAGAGATTGAGCACACCCAGCAACGTGTCCTGGTAGAGGATCGGAGTGCAATAGTGGCCATGGGGACGGATGCCGTTGAAGGAGACCGTATGGTCAGTATCCAGATCGTCCTTGAAGACGATCTCGCGCCGCTCAGCCGCCAGGCCGCACAGGCACTGTCCCAGCTTCAGGTTGCCGCAGGCCGTCAGCAGCGGCTTGGCCAGATTGCGGTGGGCAGCCAGTTCCAGACGCTGGGTCTGTGCGTTCCACAGGTGGATGGATCCCTTGTACTCCACAGCCAGCCAGGGAATGGTGAGAATGATGTCCAGGGCCACGGTCAACTGCCTCTGGAGGGGCAGTTGCTCCAGGGAGGTTTCCAGCAGGGCGCTGATGGCCAACCTGGACTGCACGGCCTTCAGGTCGCGTTTGATCTCCAGGGCCAGATCCTGTTGCACCTGGATCCGCTGCATGTGGCTGCGGATCCTGGCCTTGATGATCGTGGGGCGGTAAGGTTTGGAGATGTAGTCCACCGCACCGAGGGACATGCCAAGCGCCACGTCCTCGGAGTCGCTCTTGGCCGTGACGAAGATCACCGCGATGTCGCGGGTGGCAGAGTGGCGCTTGAGCCGCTTGCAGACCGTGTAACCGTCCATCACCGGCATCATGACATCCAGAAGGATCATGTCCGGCATCCAGGCAGCCACCTGGTTCAGGGCTTCCTGACCATTGGCAGCGCTTCGGAGCTGAAAGTCCTCCGCCAGCAATTCCTGCAAAATGCTGATGTTGATCGATTCATCATCGACGATGAGGATCTTTTTGCGGGAATCATCCATCGAGCCGACACCCATGTCTGGTACGGTGGTCAACGAAACAAGGCGGGGCATGAACGCCCCGCCTTGCAAGGTCACTGTACCGGGCTGGAGAAGATCAGCCGAACGTGTCGGCCATGATGCTCTGATACCAGCTTTCGTTGTACAGCGCTTCCTGTTTGCGCACGAACTCCTCGGCCTTGCCGTCGGAAACGCCGCCAGCGACCTCGACGATTTTCCCTTCGTGCAATTTGTATACCCCTGCCACCGAGATGCCATACTCCGGGCTGATCAGACTGTAGCAGGTATTGACATAGGAGGGAATCCCCACCGGCTTGCCGTTGAGTTGATTCACCACCGCCGCCGCACACACCTTGGCTTCCGAATTGGCGGCATAGCCCGATTTGGGCAGGCCAGGGGCCACGCAAGCGTCGCCGATCACATGGATGTCCTTGTGGATCTTGGACTCGAAGGTCTCCAGATTGACCGGGCAGAACCCCTTGTCGTCCGTCAGGCCGGCCTTTTCGGCAATCGCCCCGGCCTTGTTCGGCGGGATGATGTTGATGCAGGAACTCTTGAATTCCGACATGTCGGTATAGACCGTCATGGTCTTGGCATCCACGCGGGTGATCTTGCCGCCCTGCGCAGCCGGGACCCATTCGATGAGGCTGTTCGGGGTTTCGTAGCCGTACAGTTTCTGCCATCCGCCGGTGAAGAGACCCTGCTTGGAGAACTTGTCCTTGGGATCGAGGATGATCACCTTGGATTTGGGCTTGTTCTTCTTGAGATAGTGCGCCACCAGGCTGGCCCTCTCGTAGGGACCGGGCGGGCAACGATAAGGATCCGGCGGGGCCACCATGATGAAAGGTTCGCCATCCGGCATGGCCGCCAGTTGGCTGGCCAGCTGGGTGGTCTGCGGCCCGGCGAACCAGGCATGCACGATCTTTTTCTGGGCCTCCGCATCGTAGCCTTCGATGTCCTTGAAGCCAATGCCGGGAGAGACGATCAGCTTGTCGTACTCGAAGCTCTTGCCGCCGGCCGTGCCTACGGTCTTCTTGGCCGGATCGATGGCGTTCACCTGGTCGATCACCACGTTCACGCCGTGCTTCTTCAGCCCGTCGTAACCCCACTTCTGGACCTCCAGCTTGCGGAAGCCGGCAATGATCCAGTTGGAGAGCGGCCCGGAGTAGTAATCCTTGTTCTGTTCGATGAGGGTGACCTGGATGTTGGGATCCGACAGGCGGATGTACTTGGCGGCGATGGAGCCGCCGTAGCCGCCACCGATCACCACCACCCGTTTGGGGGCCGACCAGCCGCGCCGGGCGGGCAGGGTAACCATCCCCAACGCAGCGATGCCGCCGGTCAGTTTGACAAATCCTCTACGTGTGATATTCGACATTGTCATGGCCTCCTTTGAGCCGGCTGATCACTTCTTGCTGGCGTAAAAATGGGCAACGTCTTCCAGTTCCTGCAGCGAGAGCTTCTCGATGGCTCTCTGCATCTTTTCCGGCTGCGGGATGGTCAGATGCTGGTTCTTGAAGTCCTGCATCTTGATCAGGAGATAATCCACCCATTGTCCGGCCATGCGCGGGGTATCCTCGTCCTGGGTCAGCCCATCGTCCTCGTGGCACTTGCTGCACTTCTGGGCATCCACCAGCTTCTTGCCCTTCTTGGCCTTTTCGGCATTCACCTTGGTGGCCGTCACGGAGTTCGCATGACTTACCGAATCGCCCCACTTGGCCTTGGAAAGATAGTCGGAGATCCGTTTGGTCTCCTCTTCCGTATACCCCTTGGCAATGCGACCCATGATGGTGGAGGGACGCTTGCCGCTCTTGAAGTCGGCCATGATCTTCTGCAGATAGGTGGTTGGCATGCCGGCGATGGTGGGCATGGCTGGCCCAGCCGAAACGCCATTGGTGCCATGGCAGCCGGCGCAGGTGTTGGCCAGAATGGCGCCATCCGCAGGCGGTGCGGCGATGGCGGCGGCCTTGGCGGCCTCCTTGGCGGCCTTTTCTGCATCCGCCGCCGATGGTGCGTCAGCCGCCTGGGCGACAACCGCAAAAGTCGTCCCGGCCAGCAATCCACCTGCGACGATCAACATGTGGAGCTTTTTCAGTTGCATGGTTTCCTCCGCTTGATTTGAATTGGCAAACAGCTTTCGCATTGGAGATGGCCGTCAGAACTCTCCCTTGGCAGCACCAGCCATCAGTTTCTTGAGCACGTCACGAATCCGCAAGGCCTCCTTCTTCAGTTCGGGTGGAAGTTGCCTGCCTCCATGAATCATCATATCCAGGTTCATCGAATGGAGCCACAATTTGCCGTTCTTGTCCCGCACCAGCGCGATTCGGCAGGGCATGAACGCGGTATACGCGTCTCGATAGTCGGCCATCATCTTGCCCACGCTCGCGTCGCAGAACGACAGGAACTCGACGTGCCGGTACGGTTGACCGGTAATGGCTTCCACCTGCTTGTAGAATTTGGCTTCGCCCACAAACAGAAAATTGTTGGCCGATGCCAGGCTCTTCAAGGACTCCTTGACATCTTCCGGGCTGAGGTCCGGATTTTCCACCGGCACCGACCAGGTCATGGCCTCCCCCGGGTCCAGGGTTGCCAGGAGCCGGGTCGCGAAATCCGTGTACATCTCCCGCCAACCGGGATCCATTTGCGCCAGGATCGGGGACATCTTCGCGTACCCGTATCCCCCACCCAAAAGCACCACCAGGCCCAGCACGGCCAGAATATTTCTGATCAGCCCCATCTGTAACCTCCGTTACGGTTAAGTGACGTGACAAACTGTTGCGTAGAGAGGATGAAACGCGAGCGTGGCTTCTGTCAACCTTTTAATTTAATGCCTGTTAATCATTAATTTATAATATTATTATATTCTAATAATTTCAAATTTGTTGTTCAGTATGTTTTGCACAATTATTTGATGTTGTTTGTGTTGCAAAAAATATTTTTCAATAACAATGAGTTGATAAAAAAAAGGTCTGCAGAACCCTTCGTGATTACCCATGCAAGAAGCCGCACATGGCGGCCATGGGTTGGAAAATGATTCTATTGTACTCATTTATTATGTTAAAAAAAGGGCAAAAAAAATTTTTTAACATGATGTTAATGTGTCATTCAGCCATACCAGGGCTGCATGACTCGGCCCAGAAAGGCCGGGACAATGGGTGCGCCGCGCAGCAAAGGGGCGAGGGCAAAGCCGATGGCCGGGTAGAGCGCAACCCGTTCCAGCGTATCGGCATCCAGCCAGCAGAGCCTGCTGGCCTTGACCTGGTCGGGATTGAGCCTGGGGGTGGACGCCGGGCAGGTGAGGCGAAAGGCGAGGTGCAGGGTGTGTTTCTCCCCGGCGAGGGTCTCGGCGGCAAAGAGCAGTTCGCCGGGTTGAACGGCAAGGTCGAGCTCCTCGGCAAACTCGCGGACGAGGCAGTCGAGGACGGCCTCGCCCGGTTCGAGATTGCCACCTGGCAGGTTATGGCGGTCGTGGCCTTCGTACTGGTACAAGAGCGTCAGAAGGCGCTGCTCGCGCACCAGCAACCCGCAGGGGCGGATGGTGGTCCGGATCATGTCCGGGGGGGGGAGCCGGCGGCCTTGCGTTGGGCCAGTTCGGCCAGTGCCTGGGGTTGCAAGGGAATCTTCCGGTCGCCGAAGAGCACGGTCTTGAGCCAGTCGCAGGCGAAGTCGATCATGGCCTCGTCGTCTTCCCGGATGCGGGTCAGGGTCTCCTGGTCCACGGCGTAGCGTTGCAGGAAGGAGGAGTCGAAAACGAAACGGCGGAAGGCGTCCGGGTTGGTGGAGGCCATGTAGAAGAATTCGGACATCTGCAACGAGGTGGATACCCCGTCCCCGGCGGAACGACGCTTGAGGATCAGCTCCATCCAGCCCTGATTGCGCACATCATAACCGTCCGAGCCTTGGTCCGCGCGCCACTCGCCGACGGTCCAGGAGCGGGTCTCCTGATGGCCATGGCAAAAGGGTTCTTTTATGAGATAAAAAAATTCATCGGTGGCAGAGGCTTTTTCTTCGCGCATGAGGGCCAGGCCGATGGGATAGTAACGGCAGGCCACCGGGCGGTCGGAGTAGACCGTGCATCCTGCGGGGGTGTTGAAGGGACATTTGCCCGTTTCCTCATCCATGCGCAGGAGCGGCACCGGGAGTTGGCCCTTGGCGAGGGTGTAGGGCGTGGCGTATTCGAACAAAAAGGCCTCGGTCGCCAGATTCAAGCGCCGGCGCAGGCGCAGGATGTCATAGGGGGTGAGGATGATCTCGATTTGCGAGCAGCAGGCGTTGAAGCAATCGATCTCCGGATGGCAGCGGAAACAGAAGCGATCCGTCGTCCCCATCTTGACAGGGTGCAGGATGTTGCGCACTTCGCGGGGCATGTCCCGCATGGCCTGATCCAGAACCAGGGCCTGATCGCGCTCGAAATGGGGGGAAGGATTGTCCGACATGGTAAGTACCTCGAGGGGGGTTGGGGGGGGATCGCTCCCCCCCCAATGGCATGCATTACTTGGCGACCAGGTCCTTGTGGGCGCGCTTGAACACGGACCACTCACCGGTGGTCGGTTCGATGCGGCTGTTGACGAAGCACTTCCAGTTCTCTTCGTCCACAAAGTTGTAGTCCATGT
>JADGAR010000024.1 GCA_015231915.1 Magnetococcales bacterium | reverse complement strand
TTCCGGGGCTGCCGGGGATTCCAGGATGCGGTGCGCGATCGGCTGGGGTCCGAAATCCAGCAGGGGGTGGGGATCCTGTTCGGCGCACATCCGGCAGACGATTCCGGAGGGCAGGGAATGGGTGGGATCATGCATGGCACAAGGTCCTTCCTGCTGAGGGTTGCGGGTCAGGGCGCGGGTCGAAATGGGTCGCGACCTCTTGTCGTAAGGTATCGAGGGCCTGGAAGGCCGCATCGGTGGTGGCTGGCAAGGCGTTGGCGATGGCGGTCAGGCCGAAGGCCTCGAAACGCTCCTGCCAATAGGGGGTGGTCAGACGCTCCCGGCTCATCCGGTGGTAGCCGAGGGCCTGGGCATCGCCGCCGGCAATGCGGTGCGCCAGGGCCAGAAACAGGCACATGTAGGGGTTGCCCGGATAGGCCACCCGCGCCATTTCCACCCAGTGGATGAATTTGGCCACCTTGCCGCCGGGCTTGAGGTTCTTGTTGCAGATGAAGTTGGCGACCAGATTGAAGGTCAGCCAGATCTCCTTGACCTGAATGTCGTCCGGCACCGTGGCGGGGGGGATGCGGAAGATGTCGAGGTTGCGCAGGACGTTGGCGGCCACCGGCATGCTGCCGTCCCTGGACTCGCGGCTGGGGATGAAGTTGCTGATGCCCTTGCCGCCGCTGGCCATCTGTTCTTCGAAGAAGTCGCCGATCTCCTCGAAGGCCGAGGCGCCGCGGATCTTCTGGCAGACCGTCATGGCTGCCCAGTCCAGGTCCAGCTCCAGATTGAAGCGGAAGGAGTCCATCATCTGTCCGAAGGTCTCGCCGGGCACGCCGAAGAGGAAATTGGCGCCGACGAAGATCTCCGGTGTCTGGCGCACCAGTCCGGCCATGCGTCGGAAGATGCCGAGGCTGGCCGGTTTGCGCACCTTGCGCAGCATGGCGGCGTTGCCGCTCTCCACGCCGATCTTGAAGCCCACGCAGCCGGAGGCCCGCATCAGTTCCAGCAGGGTCGCATCGACGGAGCCGGCGATCAGGCCGTTGTTGGCCGACCAGGTGATGGGCCATTGTCTGCGGATGAACTCCCTCAGGAGTTCCTTGAAGCCTTCGGCGTCGTGGAGCAGGTCGTCATCCAGCCATTCGAAGTGGCGCACCCCTTTGTGTTCGATCAGGTGGGTCATCTCCTCCAGGAGGGAGGCGTGGTCGCGTCCCCGAACCCCGTGGCCCATGAAATCCCGTACCGAGCAGAAGGTGCAGGCCGCGCGGCATCCCCGGTTCAGTTGGATGGTGGCGAAGGGGTGGTTGCCGGAGGCCATGCGGGAGAAGGGATTCAGGGAACCGTAGCGGTGGTAGCGCTCGATGGGCACCAAGGCGTAGGTGGGGATGAGATTGCCGATGCGGGTCACCCGATCCGTCGCGCCGGCGCTTTCCACGATCTCTCCGTTGCGGAGGAAATGGATGCCGGTCACAGGCGGGGTGGTGGGGTGGGCGCCGGTCAGGCGTTCCATGATCAGCCGGAACTTGTTTTCTCCTTCGCCCTTGACCACGAAGTGACAGAGATTTCTGTCAAGCAGGGTCTGCGCCTCGTAGGTCGCGATCACCCCGCCGGTCAGGACGATGCGGCGGTTTTCCCGGCGCAGGTGTTCGAGGATGCGCAACATGGCGTCGATCCCCAGGTCGAACATGCAAGAGACCCCCACGATGCCGGGGTCGTAGGATTCCAGGGTGGCGGTCAGGATGTCGAGCCAATCGTTGGGGTCGAACTCCGGGGTTTCGTGGACCCGTTTGAGGAGTTCGTAATTCATGTCCAGGATGCGGAATTCCAGGTCCATGTCTTGGGTGGCCGCCACCAGGTACTGCAGGCCGGTTGGGGGGAAGATGTAGTACCCCTGCCGGAGGGCGACCTCGCGGTTGAAGGAGGGCAGGAGGATTTGCAGGACCTGGATCAGCAGCACGCGGCGGTTGGGGCGATGGCGTGCGCCGAGGGCGCGGCAGAAGTCGTCCAGGCCGGCAGGGTCTGCGGTGGTCCCGGGGTTGGGTGGCGGGGCGCGCATGGTTTGCCTTTTAATGAATCCTGGTCGGGGATTCGAGGCTGCGTTTGTCTTCTCGCCACAGGGTGCAGCCGTTGCACAGGGGGATGCATGACCGCATGCCGGCCAGGTGCAGTTTGCGGATGCGTTCCAGGTGGGTGCCGTTCCAGATTTCGGCGATGCTTGCGGAGGTGACGTTGCCCAGGAGACGGGTCAGCCCGGTATCCACGCAGCACATGCCCACCTGGCCCTGGGCATGGATGACAAAGGTGCCCCACAGGGCGATGCAGGGGTAGTGGTTGGCCGATTCCTCGTCCTCGACGGGCACGGTGACCTGGTTGCCCCAGGAGTGTGCCTTTTGGATGGCGATGGTGTCGTGGGGTCCGAGGCGGGAGCGCCAGTGGTCGGAGAAGCGGTCGGTTTCGTGCCGGTTGACCTCCAGCTGGATCATTTGCAGGCGGATGCGCGGGCCGAACCCGCGGCGGTCGCGCTCTTCGATGAAGGAGAGAATGCCTTGCAGGGTGCGTTCGAACGTCAGGCCGACCCGGATGGATTCGTAGGTGGCTTTGTCCAGCGAGTCCAGGGTGATGTAGATTTCGTCCAGCCCTGCCTCGATCAGTTCCACCGAGCGGTTGCGGGTGAAGAGGGAGCCGTTGGTGGCGATGTTCACGCAGCGGATGCCGGCCTGTTTGACCAGGCGGATTTTTTCGTGCAGCCGGCGGTCGAGGAGGGGTTCGTTGTCCAGATAGAGCATGACTTTTTCTACATGATCGGCATGTTGTGCCAGTTCCGCGACGATCTTGGCGAACAGTTCGTCGGACATGGTGATTTTTTGCCGACTGTCGAAATCGATGCCGCACATGATGCAGCGGGCGTTGCATTGATTGATCGTTTCGATCAGGAGGAATTTCGGAAATTGCAACAGGGTGGGCAGGGGCCATCCCAGGCGGTCGGCGATGTGGGATTCGGCCTGGGTGCCGCACAATGGCCGGTGGCAAGGGGTTGGGGGGGACGCCTGGGTCATGGACAACATGGTTGGGACTCCTGCCTGGTGGCATGGGGATGTGTTGGTGGTCCTGGGACCGTGTCGGGAGATTTAATGCAATTGATGCGCCAATTTTTGGTGGTCTGTTTTTTGCATTAATTACCCGGCGCGCGCCTCCCGGTGCGCCATCCGCTGTGACCATCCGGGTAGGGAGTGTGGATCATGAAGAAAACAAAAGCCTTTTTTCTCTTTCCCCAGATCGGTCGCATCGGCGAAATCGCCCACAGACTGTTCCGCATCCGCAACCTCTACCCGGATTCGGAATATGATCTCACCTTTTTGTTGCCCCATGATGCCGATAATGGCAGTGCCAATCCGGCCCTCCTGAAGATCCTCTGCCGGGGAGTCGGGGTGCGCTATTTCCGCGACAGCGCAGAGGCCGATGCCATCTTTCGCCAAGTCAAGTCCGAAGAAGAGGGAGCCGTCTGGATCGATCCGAATCCCGTTTCCACCTTCATTGCCTACCTGGTCCGCTTCCACAACCAGCCCAGGAAATATCTCGCCACCCTGAGCGCCGAAGAACTGGAACAGGGCCGTCGGTTGCGCGCCAGTATCGGCATCCCCGCAAACGCCCCGATCATCACGTTTCATGTCCGTGAACCCGGTTTCTTGCGCGATCTGGAGTATCATAATTATCGCAACGCAGACATAAAAAATTATTTCTACGCATTGAGTTATCTCGTCAAGAAGGGCTATTGGATCATCCGCTTCGGCGACAAGACCATGCAGCCGCTCAAGGATCTGCCCCCGCAGGTGATCGATGCCCCCTTTCATCCCGAATACGAACCGTTTTTCGAGCCGTACTTCATCGCCAGCAGCCGTTTCTATTTCGGAGTCCCCTCCGGCCCCAGCACGGTGGCAGAGGCATTCGGCGTGCCGCAATTGATGACGAACTATCCCTATTCGTGCGCAGCCAACGAATGCGAGGGCGATCTGTTCGTCTATAAAAAATATTATTCTCACCAGTTGGGGCGCGCCCTGACCTACGAGGAGATCCTGACCGGTCCGATCCTCGATTTTCATCGGCTCTACCTGTACGAAGAGTCGGAGATCACCCTGATCGAGAACACCCCGGCGGAAATTTTTGCCGCCGCCTGGGAGATGGAGGCGCGCCTTGCCCGTACCTATCCGTATCTTGCCGAGGCCGAAGAGAGCCATCGGCGGGTGAAGGCGATCCAGGAACGGGCACACATCATCAGACAGGCCAAAATCACCCCAGACTATTATCCCTCCTATCCCTTCCTGGCCAGTTACCTCCAGAAGGCGCGCATCAGTCATGAGTTCATCCGTCTCAATCCCGGTTTTCTGGGACATGGATTTCCCAGGATCGCCTGGGGCTTTCACCCCCGCATCGAGGGGGCGTCCGAGGGGATGGAGCGCTTCTTTCGGGAACGCATGCCGGGGTGAAGTGGTGTTGCGCCAGCCTTGTCGTTGCGCTAAGATTTCGAACGAACGTTCCTTTCCGAAGACAACGAGGAGTTGACCTCATGGTGACCACGATCACGCCGGGCGCACGCAGGGAGAAGCCGCGCATTGCCCTGGTGTTGCAGGGGGGCGGGGCGCTGGGGGCCTATCACATGGGGGTCTATCAGGCCATGTCCGAGGCCGGCATGCTGCCCGACTGGGTGTCGGGGATCTCCATCGGCGCATTGACGGCAGGTCTGATCGTCGGCAACTCTCCCCAGGAGCGCATGTTGCGTCTGGAGCAGTTCTGGCAGGAAATCACGATTCCGGACGACTGGGGCGCCTTGTTCCAGGGGGAGGCGCGCCGGATGTTCAATCACATGAGCCATCTGCGCACCATGTGGTTCGGTCAACCCAATTTCTGGTTCAACCGTCCCGTCAATCCCTCGTTTCTGCCCTTCGTCCCGCCGGACATGGCCAGCCTCTGCGATACCTCGCCCATGTTGGCGACCCTGAACCGTCTGGTGAATTTCGACCTGCTCAATCGGGGAACGGTGCGGCTGAGTCTGGGCGTGACCCATGTGCGCAGCGGCGAGTTGATCTTTTTCGACAATACCACCCAACCTGCCGGGAAGCCGATTCGCGCGGACCACATCCTGGCGAGCGGTTCCCTGCCGCCCGGCTTTCCGCCGATCCGGATCGATGGCGAGTTGTACTGGGATGGGGGATGCGTGGCCAATACCCCGGTGGAGGTCATTTTCCACGAACGGAAAAATCGACCGGAGATCCTGGTCCTGGTGGAGCTGTACAATCTGGAGGGGCCGGAACCGAACAGCATGGAGGCGGTGAAGCAGCGGGTCAAGTCGATCCGTTACGGAGACCGGACCCTCTCTCATCTGAAACACATCGTTTCCGATCACAATTTGCGTACCCATCTGCGGGATGCCTGCGACAGACTGGCCAAGGGGCAGGTGACAAAGGCCATGCAGAAGGCCGTGGAAGAGCATCTCCCCCGCAGCATGGACATCCTGCACCTGGTGTATCATGCCGGGCCGGAGCAGGTGACGGGCAGCGAGGCCGAGTTTTCGCGGCCCTCGATCGCGGAACGGCGTCAGGCCGGGTACAAGGATATGCGGCGCCTGCTGGAAAAGGACCCGCTGGAGGTCGGTCGGGAGCTGCGGCATCATCCGGACGAGATCGTGGTGCATTGTTCCCGGCAGGGAAATATCACCTGCCATCGTTTTATTTGACGATCGCGTCGCTTCCTGGTCATGAACCGTGCCCTTCCCTTCTTCGTCCGCCGCTTTGGAAGATTCGGCGCCAGGCACGGTTCGTGGTTGACCGCAGCGATCATCATCGGCTCGATGACCCTGTTCGCCGGCATGACCTTGTGGCAAAACCACGACCTGTACCAGGGCAGGGCCGCCACCGATGCCCGCAACCTGGTGCGGGTCCTGGAGCAAAGCCTGCTGCGGGCACTGCGCGAGATCGATCTCGCCTTGCAGGCCGTGACCGAGGAATACCAACACCAGTTGCAGGAGGGGGGGATCCGCGAGGCGGTCTTGACCACCCGAATGGCCTTCTACCAGCAGCATTTGCCCCAGATCATCAGTATGCGCATCACCGATGCCGCAGGGACGGTGATCCATGGCCAGGGGGTGGACCGGTCGCGCCCGGTGAATCTCGGCGACCGGGAGTTTTTGCAACGGGCCAGGGACAATGAACAGAGCGGGTTGGTGATCGTCCCGCCGGTATTCGCACGCATCTCCCAGCAGTGGGTTGTCCCCATGGCGCGCCGCATCTCCCGCCATGACGGCTCCTTCGCGGGCATTGTCTACGTCAATGTAGCGCTCAGCTACCTGCAGGAGGTGTTCACCTCCCTCGATGTGGGCCAACTGGGGGTGGTGACCCTGTTCGACGGCGACAGGCGCATCCTCACCCGCTACCCGGAACCCAAGGGGGCAGGCTCCACCATCGGTTTGCAAATCGGTTCGCCACAAATCATCCGCTACATGGGGGAGAAGCGCCCCTTTGCCACCTACCAGGCCCAGGCCACGGTGGACGGCATCCGGCGCACCTTCTCCTACCTCCGGATCGGGGATTACCCGATCTACGTCCAGGTGGGCCTGGCCGAGGAGGAGTACCTGGCCGGATGGCGCAAGGAGCTGTGGTTCACCCTCTTTTTCCTGGGGGTGATCTGCCTGTTGGTGTTCGGTGCGCTCCTCCGCCTGCGGGAAAACGAGCAGCGCCTGCGCGAGATCACCTCCGCCCTGGCCGAGGGACTCTATGTCACCGACAACAAGGGATCGGTCACCGTCGTCAACCCCGCTGCCCTGACGATGCTCGGCCTGGTGGAGGAGGATGCCCTGGGGCAGGAAGCCCACCAGGTTTTCGGCCATGCCGAGGCGGATGGGGAGTGCTGCTCGCCGGACCATTGCGCCCTGTACCATGCCCTGGAACAGGGGGTGGTGGTCCGTCAGAAAGAGACCTTCTTTCGGCGCCGGGACGGCGTGCTCCTGCCGGTCTCGATGACCGTGGCCCCCATTCTGCGGCAAGGCGTTGTCCAGGGGGGGGTGGTGGCCTTCCATGACATGACCGAGCGTTTGGCGTTCGAAGAACGGCAACGGCGTGATCTGACCCGCATGGTGGGGATGAGCCGGTTGCAAAGCGAACTCCTCGTTCCCCTGCCGTTGCAAGCCAGGCTGGCGCGGATCACCGAGGTGGCGGTTGCCCTGGTGGAACTGGAGTTCTGCCGTATCTGGCTGACCCGACCGGGGGATCTGTGCCGGACAGGGTGTCGCCATGCCACCATCGAACCGGGCGAGGAGTCCTGCCGGGACCAGACGCGCTGTCTGCATCTGCTGGCCAGCGCAGGGGGTGATGCCGGTCTTGACGGCGACGACCGCCGGGTGCCCCTGGGGGCTTGCAGGATCGGTCGTATTGCCGCAGGCAGCCAGGACCGCGTCCTGAACAACGATGTCTCCCACGATCCCTGCGACCAAGACCATGCCCGGGAGTCGGGGTCGGTCGCCTTTGCCGGTTACCGGTTGACCGACCGGCAGGGCGTGACCATCGGTGTCTTCGCCATGTCTGCCCGCCGTGCCCTGGATGCCCAGGATGACGCCTTTCTGGCCCATTTGGGCCACGTCATCTCCCTGGTGGTCTACAGCGCCCAGGTGGAGGAGTCCCTCGAGCGTCACCGGGCCGACCTGGAACGTCAGGTCGGCTTCACCCACGCAGTGATCGACGGGGAGGTGGACGGGGTCTCGGTATGTCACGAGATCGACGAACCGCCCCATGTCCGCTTCACGGTATGGAACCATGCCATGGTGAAGCTGACCGGCTACACGCTCGAGGAGATCAACCGGCTGGGTTGGTATCAGACGGTCTATGGGGATCCTGTCGTGCAGGAGCAGGCCCGTCTGCGCATGGAGCGGATGCGCCTGGGCGACCAGCTCGCCGGAGAGGAGTGGACCATCACCCGCAAGGACGGGGAGCAGCGGGTGGTGCAAATCCACACCTCGCCCATTGTCGCCGATGGCGGGAGCAGCAGCCACGTCCTGGGGGTCATGCACGACGTGACCGAAAAAAAACGCCTGGAGCGGGAACAGCGCGACTCCGCCGCCTATCTGCATGTCCTGGTGGAGCATCTGCCCGCCGCCATCTTCGCCAAGAACGTCAACGACGGTTTTCGGTTCGTCACCTGGAACCGCATGAGCGAACAGATGTTCGGCCTGACCGCGCGTCAGGTGATCGGCCACAACGACTACGACTTCTTTCCCGTGGAACAGGCCGATTTCTTCCGCCGTACCGACGAGGAAGTGGTCGGTCGCCAAGGGGTGACGGAGATTCTGGAGGAGATCATCACCACTCCCACCCGTGGCGACCGCTGGTTGCACACCGTCAAGGTGGTGGTGCCGGACGGCAGTGGCCGACCGTACATCCTGCTGGGCATCTCCCAGGACATCACCGAGAGGAAGCATTGGGAGCGTTCCCTGGAGGAGGCCAAGGCCAAGGCGGAGGCGGCTAATCTGGCCAAAAGCGAATTTCTGGCCAACATGTCCCACGAGATC
Source organism: Magnetococcales bacterium (assembly GCA_015231915.1). Lineage (GTDB taxonomy): Bacteria > Pseudomonadota > Magnetococcia > Magnetococcales > Magnetaquicoccaceae > Magnetaquiglobus. The sequence goes on along the minus strand of JADGAR010000024.1, from coordinate 44,654 downwards.
CGCACCCCCATGAACGCCATCCTCGGGCTGGGGCAGTTGGTGCTGGCGACCGAACTCACGCCGAAACAGCGGGATCATATGGTCAAGCTGCAGGGGGCTTCCAAAGCCCTGTTGGGCATCCTCAACGACATTCTGGACTATTCCAAGATCGAGTCCGGGCGGTTGGAACTGGACAACCATCCCTTCCATTTGGACGACCTGTTGGAACAGGCGACGCTCTTGTTTTCGGCCCCAGCCGGGGAGAAGGGGCTGGAGCTGTTCTTCCGGGTTGCTCCCGACGTGCCACGCCGACTGGTGGGGGACTCGCTGCGCCTGGGGCAGGTGCTGGGCAATCTGCTGAGCAACGCGATCAAATTCACCCGCCAGGGGGAGGTCGAGACCACCGTGGAACGGTTGGAAAGCCAGGCGCAGGAGTGTCTGCTGCGTTTCTCGGTACGGGACACCGGCGAGGGGGTGGATCCGGGTCTGGTCGATCACCTGTTCCAGGCGTTCACCCAGGCCGACGGCAGCATCAGTCGTCGTTATGGTGGCACCGGACTGGGATTGGCCATCAGCCGCAGGCTGGTGGAGTTGATGGGTGGGGAAATCGGCATCGCGAGCACCTCGAAAGCGGGCACCATTTTTCGCTTCACGGCGCGTTGCCGCGTGGCCCCAGAGGACGCCGAGCTGTCCCGGCCCGCCAACCCTGCCGGAAACAGCGCCTGGGTGACCCTGGCGGACCCAATCCGGGGAGCGCATTTGCTTGTGGTGGAGGACAATCTCATCAATCAGCAGGTGGCCAGGGAACTGCTGGAACAGGCCGGTCTGCGGGTCCAGGTGGCGGCCAACGGGCATCTGGCGGTGGCATTGGTGGAGATGGTTGCCTTCGATGCCGTATTGATGGATCTGCAGATGCCGGAAATGGACGGGTTCAAGGCGACGGAACGGATCCGCGTTCGCCATCCCGACTTGCCCATCATTGCCATGACCGCCTCCGCGATGATTCAGGACCGGGAGCGCTGTCTGGCTGCGGGAATGAACGACCATCTGGCCAAGCCCATCGAACCGGCAGGCATGATCGAGGTTTTGCTGCGTCACGTCAAGCCTGGGGAGCGACCGGCGCCCAGTCCCTGGAACGGGAGCGCGAGCGGGACGGAGAACGCCTTTCTTCCCCTCAGCCTGCCGGGGATCGACCTGGAACTGGCGTTGCGACAGGTGGGGGGGAATCGTCGCCTGTACCGGATGTTGCTGGAGCAGTTCCTGGAGCGCCATCAGGGGTTTGCCGACAGCCTGGGCAACCCGGTTGCGGGCGGACGGCATGGGGAAGTGGTGCATCTGGTTCATGCGCTGCGGGGGGTGGCTGGAACCCTGGGCGCCAAACGGCTGCAACGCGCTGCCGGGGAAATGGAGGAGATGGCCATCCGGGGCGAGGCGGCCCCCCCGGCGATGCTGGAGGAGTTGATCGTCGCCCTGGATGAGGTGTTGGCGGGCCTGCGCTCCCTGCCGAGGTGGAACGGGACCGGCGGGGCAATGGATCGCAGTGTCGATTTTGGGCTGGTGCGACCGCTTCTGGAACGGCTGGGCGATCTCATGCGGCGGCACGAGATGGTGGATCAGGGACTTCTGGAGGAGTTGACCCGGTTGCTGGAGTCGACCGCCCAGAGCCATGCCATGGCGAAACTGGCAAGGCTTGTGGAACAATTCGATTACGCGCGGGCCTTGGATTGGCTGGAATCGTTGCGAGCCGCCCTTGAATCGGGCGAAACGTGAGGATAAGATCTCCGCATGCTCTGTATTATCGCAAATCACCGTGTTTCCGGGAAGGACGCCTGCCCATGAGCCGTGCCGCTTTCACGGAACCGACCGCCACAGTCCTGATTGTGGACGACGTGCCGGCCAACCTGCATGTGTTGGGGGATCTCCTGCGCAGCGCCTACCGCATCAAGGTGGCCATCGACGGTCCCACCGCCCTGGCGATTGCGGCAGGTTCCGAACGCCCTGACATCATCCTGTTGGACGTGATGATGCCGGACATGGACGGTTATGAGGTGTGTCGCCGTCTCAAGGCCGATCCTGCCACGCGGGAGATTCCGGTGCTGTTTGTCACCGCGCGCGGGGAAGAGCAGGACGAGAGCAGGGGCTTCGAAGTCGGGGCCGTGGATTACATCACCAAACCGATTCGCCCTTTTGTGGTGCTGCAACGGTTGCGGACCCATCTTGACCTGAAGCGGGCGCGAGACATCCTGCTCGCCCAGAACCAGGCCCTGGAGGTCGCCGCCCGCCTGCGTGACGACGTGGACCGGATCATGCGTCACGATCTCAAAAGTCCGCTGATCACCATCATCGGCATGACGGATCTATTGCTGGAGGATGAGGATACGCCGCTCTCCAACCCCCACAGGGAGCACCTGAGCGTCATCCATCGTTTTTCCCATATGCTGTTGGAGATGATCAATCTCTCGCTCGACCTGTACAAAATGGAGACGGGAAAGTATCAATTGCGCCCGGCCCCCATGGATTTGCTCGCCCTGGTGCGGCAGGTCATCCGGCAATACGCCGCGACCTGGGGGGATCTGCGCTTTTGTCTGACTGTGGAGGGACGGGAGCCAAGGGCCGCAGACTCTCTGGAAATTTCTGCCGAGAGACTGCTTTGCCACCCCATGCTCGGCAACCTCCTGCGCAATGCCTGCGAGGCATCGCCGCGCGCAGGGCGGGTGGAGATCGACCTGCGGCGGCGCGACGACGGCACGGTTCGCATCACGATGGTCAATCAGGGTGAGGTGGCGGTTGCCGTGCGGGACTGTTTTTTCGACAAGTATTCCACCCACGGGAAGGAGAGCGGTACCGGCCTCGGCACCTATTCCGCCCGGCTGATGGCCCTGGCGCACGGTGGAGAGATCACCCTGGACACCTCTTGCGCCGGTCAGACCAGGTTGGTCATCGTTTTGCCGGTGCGGCAGAACACGGCAGAAGCCGGCGGGTCGCCACTGCCCTGAGTCGGGCGCGATTGCCTGGCGAAATTGCTGTGGACGAGTTGGCCCGGATCGGATACGATATCCTGACGTTGCGCACCCCCATCAGGAGGGAACTTCATGACCACTCTTGTCGTCCCGTTCGACACGCTGGCTTTTGTGAAAAAGTTGGAAACGGCTGGCATTCCCCCCGCTCATGCGGAAGCGCAGGCGGAAGCGCTTGCGGTGGTCCTCCAAAAGACCGAAGAGTCCCGGCTTCAGGAACTGGCGACGAAAGGAGACCTTTTGCGTCTGGAGCGGGATATCAAGGAATTGGACGCCAAGGTCGAAACCCGGATCAAGGAACTGGAACTCCGCATGGTGATCAAGATGGGCGCCATGATTCTTGGCGGGATTGGACTGCTTTTTGGACTCATGCGGGCCTGGCCGCTTCCGGTGCAGTATGTCCCCACTGGCCAGGAGATGCGCATGCCCGCTCCGGTGCAACCGTTACCGACTCCACCCGGACGGTGAAGCCTGTCAGGCATATTAACTAATCTTGTTAGAAATATTAATGAACTGATCTGGATGGGTTTGGGGGGATATTGGTACCGGGGGTCGGAGTCGAACCGACATGGCCTCGCGGCCGCCAGATTTTGAGTCTGGTGCGTCTACCAGTTTCGCCACCTCGGCACTGTGTCTTTCAGAGTAGCACGCACCGGGTGGGAAGTCAACGGCTATAGAAGGGGCCGCTGCACATTTCCCGGGGGCGGGGCGCCACGCGCCGGGGCGTGGTAGTGGACACAATGGCCGAGAAACAGGTCGGCGGCCTCGGCGAAGGTCTCCGAAAGGGTGGGATGCGGATGGACCATGTGGGCCAGATCCTGGGCCGTGGCGCCCTTTTCCATGGCGACCACGGCTGCGGCGATCAACTCGCCGGCACCGGGTCCGGTGATCCCCACACCCAGAATGGCCCCGGTGGAGGGGTCCAGGATCAGTTTGGTCACGCCGTCGGTACGCTCCAGGGTGTGTGCCCGCCCGGAAGCGGCCCACGGAAAGCGTACCGCCCGCGTTTCGATGCCCTTGGCGCGGGCCTCGGCTTCCAGCAATCCGGCCCAGGCCAGTTCCGGGTCGGTATAGGTGACGGCGGGGATGATCGGTTGGCGATGGGGGGGTGGGTAGCCGGCCAGTGAGGCCACGGCAACCCTGGCCTGCATCGCTGCCCGATGCGCCAGCATGGGGCCGCCGGTGACATCACCGATGGCCAGGATGGCGGGATCTTGCGTCATCATGCCCGCGTTCACTTGAATTTCGCCCCGCGCGTTGCGCGTGACGCGGGTGTTCTCCAGTCCCAGACCCTCGCTCACCGCCTCGCGTCCGGCGGCAACCAGCACCCGTTCCACCTCGTGGGTGGTCTCCCGGCCCTCGCTGTCCGCCACCACCACCTTGAGACCCGTTCCGTTCGGGGTCAGTGCGACGATGCGGGCGCCAACCGACACCCCGGCCATGATCTTGCCCAGACGGGCCGCCACGGGTCTGACCAGGTCCCGGTCCAAGCCGGGCAGGATCCCGGGGCCGGCCTCCACCACCCACACCCGCGTGCCGAGCGCCGCATACACCGTGCCCAGTTCCAGGCCGATATTGCCCCCGCCGATCACCAGCAGCGAGGCGGGAATGACATCCAGTTGCAGGGCCTGGCTGGAATCCATCACGCCGGGCAGATCCATGTCCACCCCGGGAATGGCGGCGGGCCGTGAGCCGGTGGCGATGATGGCCTTTTCAAAGGTGATGGATTGCGGTTCCTGATCCGGTTGGCGCAGTTCCAGGGTGGTGGAATTCAGGAAACGCGCCGTACCCTGCAACCAGGTCACCTCGCGTGCCCGGCATTGCTGGGCCAGGCCGTTGGTCAAACGCTGGACCACTTCCTCCTTCCAGCCGCGCAGCCGTTCCAGATCGATGCGCGGCGGGGGGAAATGGAGTCCGATCTTTTCTGCCTCGCGGGTTTCGGTCAGGAGTTTGACCGCGTGCAACAACGCCTTGCTGGGGATGCAACCCCGGTGCAGGCAGACCCCGCCTGGGGCCGCCTCGGCGTCGATGAGCATCGTCTTCATGCCGCGCCCGGCAGCCAGAAAGGCGGCTGCGTATCCTCCCGGCCCGGCGCCGATGATGGCGATTTGGGTGTGTGTCATTACAACCGATCCAGAACGTCCTGGTGCATGCGGATGTTGGCCTTGGCCCACAACCCGTTGAGATAGGCCGTCAGTTGCTCCTGGCCCAGGGAATCCTCCAGCCGTTTGCGCAACTCCGGTTCCGCCTTCTTGAAATCTTCAGGCTTGGCCTCGATGATCTTGACCAGGCGCAGGGCCACCAGATGATCCCCATCGTCGATCACCTCCGCATGATTCGGACGGTCCATGCGCAGCTTGAAGGCCAGATCCCGCGTCACCGGGCCGGGATCCTTGGCCTGGCTCTCCCTGGTGAAGGGTGCCGTGGTGGTCAGTCGCAGTTTCGGGTGCATGGCGGTCAGGGACTCGGCGGGTTGACCCTCGCCCAGCTTTTTCACCACTTCCGTCATGATCTTGTGGGCCTCTTCCTTGGCCTGCTCCTGTTTGTAGTCCCGCAAGACCGCCTTGCGCGCCTGCTCCAGGGTCATGGGCACCGGATCCTGACGGTCCACCACTTCCAGGGCCACGAACTGATTGTGGGCGGTCTCGGTCAAGGGGGAGAGACTCCCCTTTTGGGTGGCGAAGGCGGCGTTCAGGAACTTCTCGTCCAACTCCACGCCGGAACGATCCTCGGAGTCCCGGGAGAGCCAGTCGGTCTCCTTGTAACGCAGGTTCATGTCCTTGGCGATGGCCACCAGATTGCCGGACGCGAACAATTGATCCTCCAGGGTGACGGAGCGCTCGTAAACCAGATCCTTGGCCTTGTTTTCCACGATGCGTCCCCGGATCTCCGCAGTGGCCTTTTCCAGGGGCGTGGTGGTCGCCGGGTTGATTTTTTCCACGAGCAGCAGATGAATGCCGAATTCGGTGGTCACCGGCTCGGAAACCTTGCCGGCCTCCAGGGCGAAGGCGGCAGTCTCGAACGGGGCGGCCATCACCCCCTTGCCGAATTCTCCCAAATCCCCGCCCAGTGCGGCGGTGGCGTCATCCGAGAGCGCCTTGGCGACCTCGGTGAAGGCTTCCCCCTTCTTGAGGCGTGCCTGGGCCTGTTGGATCCTGGCCTTGGCAGCCTCGGCATCCTGCTTGTCGTCGATTTTGGCCAGGATATGGCGCGCCTGGCGGGTTTCCGGTTTTTGATACTCCTTGAGGTGATCGTTGTAGAACTCCTTGATCTCCTCGTCCGTGACCTTCACCTGGTCTCGCACGCTGTCGGTGCCAAGGACGGCGTAACGCAGCTTGACCTTGACCGGCGTCATATAGTTCTGGGGGTTTTTCCGCATGTGACCGGTGAGGTCTTCGTCGTTGGGCTGGATGGTCTCTTCCAGGGCCTTGGGTTGCAGGATCAGGGTCTGGACGATCCGTTGTTCGTTTTCCATGGCGAAGATGTCTTCCACCAAAGGAGCCGGGATCGCGACCGGGGTTCCGGCGGTGCGGCGCAGATGATCGATGATGAGGTCCGCGATCAGCTGGTTTTCGAATTCCCTGGGGGTGAGACGGTTGTTGCGCAGGAGGATTTCGTAGCGTTCCTTGCTGAACCCACCGTTTTCCTGGAAGGCCGGATTTTCGTTGATGATGCGGCGCAAGGAGTCCGGGGAGACGGTCAGGCGCAGGTCCGCTGCCGCGCTCAACAGCAGGTGACGGCTGATCAGGGCGTTGAGGGTGCGCATCTTCAGGCCGAGCAACTCTGCGGTTTTTTTGTCCAGCGTGGCGCCGTAGCGCTCCCTGAGGCGCTGGAATTCGCTCTCGTAGGCCGAGGTGAACTCCTGAGGGCCGATGCTCCAGCCGGATGCCTCGACGATGGGGGTCTGAGGTTTGACGTTTGTGTAGTTATCGACACCCCAGACGACAAAGCTGAGTGTCAACAATCCAAGCAGAATTTTTACAATAATGTTGTTGGCGCTACGGCGCAAGACATTCAACATAAAGAAACTCCAAAAACCTTTTTTCGCTTTTTTACGCAAGTTCCGGAAGATGCGAGACGATTCTGAAACGTATACCACGATTTTTTATTGCAGGAAAGGGGCCATTCGATCAAACGTTGAAATCATGTGACGGAAGCGGTATCTTTCCACCCGTGGGGCGCGCCGGTTCGCCATCTCGCTGCCTGGCGCGGGGAGGGGGAATCGGACCTGAAAACGATGCGACGGGCATGAATATCATTCGTGGATTAAGAAATCTGCCGTCCCGGTTTCTGGGGGCGGTGGTGGCCATTGGCAATTTCGATGGGGTGCATCGGGGACATTGCGCCCTGTTCGCCCGTTTGCGCGAACTGGCGCAACGCCACCCCGGTGCGGCGACCATGGCCGTCACCTTCGAGCCGCACCCCCTGAAACTCCTCGATCCGCAACGGGCGCCCGTGCGGATCACCGGGGTGCGGGGCAAGGCGCGCCGAATGGAGGAACAGGGCGTCGATGCCTTGTTCATCCTGCGCTTCACGCGCACCCTGGCCGCCATGACCCCCCGCGAATTCGTGGAAAGGGTGCTGGTCGAGGGATTGGCGGCACGAGAGGTGCTGGTGGGGGAGAATTTCCGCTTCGGCGCACGTGGGGCAGGGGACTACGAGGTGTTGACCGCCCTGGGCCGGGAGTGGGGCTTCGGCGTGCATGCCCATCCCCTGGTCCATGTCCTGGACGGACAACCCGTCTCCTCCACCTGGGTGCGCCGGGCCGTGGAGGCAGGGGCCTTCGGTGAGGCGGAACAACTCCTGAATCATCCCTTCGAAATCGAAGGGCGGGTGCGTACCGGATTCCAGCGCGGGCGGGAACTGGGTTTTCCCACCGCCAATATCTCCCTCTCCGGCATCCTGCATCCCCCGTCCGGGGTGTACGTGGCGCAAGGGTGGCTGGACGGAGCGTGGCTTCCCGCCGTGGTCAACGTGGGATGCAATCCCACCTTCGGCGACGGCGCCATGGGACTCGAGGCCCATTTCCTGCTCCCGATCCCGGAAGAGTTGTACCGCAAGGTGGTGCGGATCCGTTTCCTCTATCACCTGAGACCGGAAAAACGTTTCCCGGACCCGCAGTCACTGCGGGAGCAGATCGCCAGGGACGTGGCCGAGGCCAGGGCGTTCTTCGCCCATTGCCTGCCGGCCCAGGGCTGAACCGCCCCAGGGTTTGAGTGTAATTATTATTTTGGTTTTTACAAGCCTCCGGGAGACCGGTCTTGACCGGAAGGCCGGGATGGACTAGCATGCGGACTTGGCATCGGTTAAAGTGATTTTGGGTGTGACGTAAGGAGCGCAAGGACAGTGGATTACAAGGATACCGTGCAACTGCCCGTCACCCGTTTCGCCATGCGCGCCGATCTGCCGGCGAGCGAGCCGGCGGTGCTGGCGAAATGGGAAGCGATGGACCTCTATGGCCAGATGCGCAAGGAGGCCGCCGGTCGCCCGGTGTTCGTGCTCCACGACGGCCCCCCCTACGCCAATGGCAACATCCACATGGGCCACGCCATCAACAAGGTCCTCAAGGATGTCATCATCAAGTCCCGCCGCATGGAGGGATTCGACGCCCCCTATGTGCCGGGATGGGACTGCCACGGCCTCCCCATCGAAACCAAGGTCGAGGTGGAACTCAAACAAAAAGGCCAGGACAAGGAGTCCATGGATCCCGTGCGCTTCCGCGGCCTCTGCCGGGAGTACGCCCACCACTGGGTCGATGTCCAGCGCGAGGAGTTCAAGCGCCTGGGGGTGATCGGGGATTGGCAACGCCCCTATCTCACCATGGAGTACCGCTTCGAGGCCGACATCCTGCGCGAACTGGGCAAATTCCTGGTCAACGGCGGGCTGTTCAAGGGGTCCAAGCCGGTCTACTGGTGCGTCAACGATGTCACCGCCCTGGCCGAGGCGGAAGTGGAGTACGCCGATCACCTCTCCACCGCCATCCACGTCAAGTTCCCCCTGGCCGCCGACGAATCCCTGGCCGGTCTGGGGCTTGCCGGGCCGGTCTCGGTGGTGATCTGGACCACCACGCCGTGGACCATTCCCGCCAATCTCGCGGTCTGTCTCCATCCCACCCTGACCTACGTCGCCCTGCGTGTCGTCAACCCCGGCGCCTGCCCGGCCCTGACCCCGGGCGAGATCTTCATCGTGGCCGAGGGGTTGTGGGAGGCCACCGCCGACGCCGTCGGCACCCCCCGCGACGGACTGGAGATCCTGGCCCGCTTCCCCGGTTCCGCCCTGGAAGGCAAACGCTTCCGTCACCCCTACGTCGATCGGGACGCCCCGATCCTGTTGGGCAACCACGTCACCCTGGAGGCCGGCACCGGCTGCGTCCACACCGCCCCCGGCCATGGCCACGAGGACTACGACGTGGGCCGCCGCTACGGGTTGGGAGTCTACAACCCGGTGGACGACCGCGGCGTGTTCGAGCCGGGCACCCCCCACTTCGCCGGTCAGCACATCTTCAAGGCCAACGAGGCGGTCAAGGAACTGCTGGCCCAGGAGGGCAAACTCCTCGCTTCCTCCCGCATGAGCCACAGTTATCCCCACTGCTGGCGCTGCCACAAGCCGGTGATCCTGCGCGCCACCCCCCAGTGGTTCATCTCCATGGAAAACAATGCGCTGAGAACCAGGGCGCTCGCGGAAATCGACAACACCCGCTGGATCCCCGCCTGGGGACACGACCGCATCCACAACATGGTGGCCGTCCGGCCCGACTGGTGCGTCTCCCGGCAACGCTCCTGGGGGGTGCCCATCGCCGTGATCACCTGTTCCGGTTGCGGGCGCATGGTCAGCGACGCCGGGGTGATCGAAACCATCGCCCGCCAGGTGGAACAGGCCAGCGCCGATGTCTGGTATCAAAAACCCGCCGAAGCCTTTCTCCCGGAGGGGTTCCATTGTCCGGGCTGCGGCGGGGACGCCTTCAGCAAGGAGAACGACATCCTCGATGTCTGGTTCGACTCCGGCGTCACCCACGCCGCCGTGCTCAAGCGCACGGGGGAGACCGGCTGGGGACTCCCCTGGCCCGCCGACCTTTACCTGGAAGGCTCCGATCAGCATCGCGGCTGGTTTCATTCCAGCCTCCTGGCCTCGGTGGGCGCCCACGGTCGCGCCCCCTACCGCGCGGTGCTCACCCACGGCTTCGTGGTGGACGGCAAGGGCAGAAAGATGTCCAAATCCCTCGGCAATGTCATCGCCCCGGCCAAGGTGATCCAGCAATACGGCGCCGACATCCTGCGCATGTGGGTGACCGCCGAGGACTACTCCGCCGACATCCGCATCTCCGACGAGATCCTCAAGGGGCTGTCCGACGCCTACCGCCGCATCCGCAACACCCTGCGCTTCCTGCTCGGCAACCTCGCCGACTTCGACCCCGCCCGCGCGAGCGTCCCCCTGGAACAGATGCCCGAACTGGACCGCTGGGCGCTCCATCAACTCCACGGCCTGATCCGCTCCGTGCGTCAGGCCTACGAGGAGTACGCCTTCCACCGGGTCTACCAGGAGATCCACTATTTCTGTGCCGTGGAGATGGGGGCCTTCTATCTGGACGTGCTCAAGGACCGTCTCTACTGCGAGGGGGTCGAGTCACGGACCCGGCGCGCTTCCCAGACCGTGCTCCATCACATCCTGGAGGCCGTCACCCGCCTGATGGCCCCGATCCTCTCCTTCACCGCCGAAGAGGTGTGGTCCCACATGGCGGGCGCGCGACCGGCCTCGGTCCATCTCGCCCTCTTTCCCCAGGCCCCGGATGCCTGGCGGGACGAGGAACTGGCCACCCGCTGGAAGAAGATGCGCAAGGTGCGCGCCGCCGCCTACCGCCTGCTGGAGGTCGAGCGCAAGGACAAACGGATCGGCTCCTTCATGGAGGCGGCGGTGACCCTGTATGTCGATGACCCCTTGCACAACCTGCTGACCGGCATCGAGGAGATCCACCGCCTGTTCATCGTCTCGCGGGTCGAGGTGTTGCCCCTGGTCGCGGCTCCGGAAGGGATCCCCCCGGATCCTGAGGTCGAGGGCCTGCGGGTCGCGGTCGCTGTGGCCGGCGGGGGCAAATGCGTCCGTTGCTGGAACCGGGATGCGGCGGTCGCTCCAGGGGATGCCACCGGGGTCTGTCCGCGCTGCCGCGCGGTGGTGGACGCCTTGGTGGAATCCGCCCGATGACCGGGCGGGGGCTTGTGATCGGCGTGCCGCTCGCCCTGCTGGTCATGGCGCTGGATCAGGCATCCAAATGGATCGTCATGCGCGATCTGCCCGCCCATGGCGTTACCCTCATTCCCGGATTCTTCGATCTGGTGCTGGTGCATAACGTGGGGGCCGCCTTCAGCATGTTCGCCACGCTCGCTCCCGACACGCGGCTCTGGTTCCTGTGCACCGTGGCGGTCGGGGCGGTGGGGGCCATCCTCTACCTGTTGCCTCGGGCCGGTTCCTTGTTGTATATCTTGGGACTGGGGATGGTGCTCGGCGGGGCGGTGGGCAATCTTATCGACCGCGTTCGTTACGGCTGGGTGGTGGACTTCATTCATGTCCATTGGCATGAACTCTCCTGGCCGGTCTTCAATCTTGCGGACAGCGCCATCACCCTGGGGGTGGGGTTGTTGCTGTTCGATCATTTGACAACGTCGGCTCCCGCCGACTCATGAGGCAATCCATGAAAAAATCCATCTGGTCCGTGGTGTCCATCCTTGGCCTTTGTTCTTTGGCCGGTTGTTCCAACATCAGTTGGCCCTGGGAGGACGCCTTTCTGGATCCGGGACGCATCGTCACCCGCGAACCCCTGGAGATCCCCCCGGATCTGAACGTGCTCCCCGGCAAAGAACCCCCCGAAGACGGACGCGGCACGCCCGGCAGGCAGGCGGAAGCCGCACCATCCGGTCCGGTCCCCACTTCGGCGAGCCAGATTCTTTTCAAGACCCCTCCGCGTCAGGAAAGCAAGCCCCTGGGCCGGGACGAGCAGGAGCGTCTGCCCTCCTGGATGCCCAAGTCCAGGGAGAACAAGTGATTTGAAACCCGTGCATGATTTTCGGCGCCGGTTGGCCGCCTGGCTGTGGTGTCTGGCCCTGTGGTGTCCGGGCGGTGCGCTCGCCCTGGAGTCACGCGAGTTGCGCCTGGAAAATGGCCTGCAGGTCGTCCTGGTGCGGGAGAACAAGGCCCCGGTTGCGGTGGTCCAGGTGTGGTACCGGGTGGGCGCGGTGGACGAAAAAAATGGCAAGACCGGTCTGGCCCACATGCTCGAGCACATGATGTTCCAGGGCACCGCAACCGTCCCCCCGGACGAGTTCGCCAAGATCATCGCCCGCGAAGGGGGGCATGACAATGCCGCGACCTCCCAGGATTTCACCTATTATTACGTCAAGCTGGCGGCGGATCGGGTCGGGTTGGCCCTGCGCCTGGAGGCCGACCGCATGCGCAATCTCAAGCTGACGGCCAAGGAGTTCGCCTCGGAAAATCTGGTGGTGCGCGAGGAACGCCGCATGCGGGTCGAATCGGATCCCAACACCCGCATGATCGAACAGTACCAGCGCACCGCCTATGGCGAACACCCCTACGGACGCCCGGTCATCGGCTGGATGGAGGAACTCGCCGGTCTGACCCTGGAGGATCTCGAGGCGTGGTATCGCACCTGGTACGCCCCCAACAACGCCATTCTGGTGGTGGTGGGGGATATCGAGTTCGACGCGGTCGAGGCCCAGGTACGGGAATATTTCGCCCCTCTGCCCGCCTTGCCCGGATTGCAGCGGGAGAAACTGCCCGACCTGCCCCCCCAGGAGGCCCCCCGGCGTCTGGAGGTGGTGGACAAGCAGGCCAAATTGCCCATCTGGGTGGCGGGGTATCCGACGCCGACCCTGGCCATGCCAGGTAGCGCCGAGGACGTTTTCGCGCTGGATCTGCTGTCGGTGATTCTGGGACACGGTTCGACCAGCCGTTTGCATCGGCGGGTCATTCGCGAGCAGGGGCTTGCGGTTTCCGCCTCCAGCAGCTACAGCGGCACCGGACGGAGTTGGGAGCTGTTTTCCATCAACGCCATGCCCAAGCCTGGGGTGGCGCCAGAAGCACTGGAAAAGGCGATCTTCGCCGAGGTGGTCCGCCTGACCGAGGAACCGGTGCCGGAACGGGAGTTGGAAATGGCACAAAACGCACTGATCGCCGAGCATGTCTTCGCCCAGGACTCCATCGACCGGATCGCCTGGATCATCGGTCACTCACGCGCCAACGACCTGGATTGGCACATGCTGTTCGAGGAGTATCCCCGCCGGGTGCGGGCCGTGACCGTGGCGGATCTGAAGCGGGTCGCGGCCAGGTATTTGCGACCGGAGCGGGTTTCTGTCGGGATATTGAAGCCATGAGCGCGCGTTGCGGCAGATGGTTGCTGGTGGTGTGGCTGTGTGTCTGGGGCGGGCAGGCCGGGGCCGTGCCGGTGCAACGGTTCGTCATGCCCGGCGGGACGCAGGTGGTGCTGATCGAAAGTCACGTCAATCCGATGGTGGAGGTGCGCATCCTGGCGCGCGGCGGGAGCGCTTACGACCCGTCCGGCAAGGAGGGCGTGGCCGCGATGACCGCCTGGATGTTCAACGAAGGCGGGGGGGAACTCGATTCCACCGCCTTCCAGGAGCGGCTGCGTTTTTTCGGGATCAATCTCTCTGCCGCAGCCACCCAGGACACCATGGAAGTGAGCATGACCACCCTGAGCGAGCATCTCGATCCGGCCTGGGCAATGCTCGCCGATGCCATGCTGCGCCCCCGCGCCGACCCGGAGGATCTGCAACGCGGCTTGCGGGAGCGGGTCGCCGAACTGATCAAGGGGGAAGAGGATGCCGATTTCCGGATCACGCGACTTTTCTATCCGCTGCTGTACGGTTCCCATCCCTACGCCCATCCGGTGACCGGCACCGTGGAGAGCGTGAAGACCATCACCATCGACGACATCACACGCCATCATGCCGGGCTGTTTCATGCGCCTGGGCTGGTGGTGTCCGTGGCCGGGGATGTGACCCTGGAACGGCTGCAATCGCTGATGACCCGTCATTTCGAGGGGTTGAAGCCAGAGCCGGGTCCGTTTCTCCCCCTGCCCCTGGCCGACTCTCCGGAGGCTGGGCAGACCCGTCATATCGAAATGGACCTGCCGCAGACCACCCTGCGGGTGGGATGGGTGGGGATCAATCGGGATGACCCGGATTTTTATGCCATGACGGTCATGAACCAGATTCTGGGCGGCGGCGGGCTGCCGAGCCGGCTGACCACCGTGATCCGGGAGGAGCGGGGCCTGACCTATGGCATTTTCTCCTATTTTTCGCTGCTGGCCGCGCGTGGACCCTTCGTGGTGGGCACCGACACCAAGACGGCTTCCGCCAGCGAGGTGCTGTCGCTGATTCATGAACAGTTGCGGCGCATCGTCGAGGAGCCGGTCGGGGAGGGGGAGTTGCGGGATGTCAAGCGTTATTTGACCGGTTCATTTTTTTTGCATCTTGACGGCCTGGACAAGTTGGCCGAAACTTGGAGCCGGATCGTCTTTTATCAACGGGGCATGGATTACCTCGACAAGTGGCCGGAGCGGATCCGCGCGGTCACGCCGGAAGATATCCGGCGTTTGGCGGGCAGGATCGTGAATTTCAGGCAGCTTCATACCGTGTCCGCTGGGAAGCACGCACCGCAGCAAGCTGGCGGCGATAATCCTTTACAAAGGCAAACATCTCCTCCGAGTCCGTGACAAGCCGCCGATAGGGCGCTTCCCCGCAGTGGCGGCAGAGGGTGCCGGTACGTGCCCACCGTTTGTAATGGCCACCCATGCTGCCGATGCACTGGTCGCTGCCGCAACGGACCTCGCCGCATTTGACGCAGCGGTAGATGTGCAGCGGGTGGTTGCCACAAACCGGGCATTCCAGCAGATTGAGATGGATCGGCAGACTGTTTTGTACAGATTTGCTTCTCATGGCGGTTCCCGTGGGAATGTGTCAAAGAAATCACCGAGCGATCGGTTTCCGGTAGACCCATAGGGAAAAACGTGCCAGATGCGCCGAGAGGGCAATCTCTTGTTTGTGCCAGGGAATCTCATTGGCGCATTCTTTCCGCCCAGATGGCGGTCGCCCCCGCCACGGCGGCGGGCATGGCCAGAAAATTGACGACGGGGATCGAGGTCATCAGGAGGACCGAGGCGCCGAATCCCAGGGAGAGCAGTCGCTGTTCCCGGAGCGCGGCCAGGATGCGTTTGTCGTCCCAGTCGTGATTGCCCATGGGGAAGTCCAGATACTGGAAGGCGGTCATCCAGCAGGTGAAGAGCAACCAGAGGATGGGCGCGGCGATGTTGACGACCGGCACCAGAAAGAGCAGCAGCAGCGGGATGGCCCGCAGGAGGAAATAGAGGATTTTGTTGATTTCGCTGCGCAGTGTCGGCACGATGGTCTTGAGGATGGCAACCTGACGCGCAGGGGGGGGCACGGGTTCCTGGGCCAGGAGCAGTTCCTCCACCTTTTGTGCCAGCAAGGCGTTGAAAGGGGCGCCCAGGACATTGGCGATCATGCCGAAGCACCAGAAGAGCATGGCGCCCGCCACGGTGAAGAAGAGCGGCATGACCAGCCACTCCATGAAGTGCAGCCAGGAGGGGAGCCAGGCGGTGACGGAGGCGGTCCAGGCCTTCAGGCGTTCCAGGATCACCCATGTGCCATAGGCAAAGATGACGCTGCTGGTCAGCAGGGGGAGGATCACGAAGGGGCGCAACTCCGGTCGGGTGAGCAGTCGGAGTCCGCGTGCGAGATAGAGAGGGCCGTGGAAGGGCGAGATGGTTTTCATGTCGTTTCTCGTCGGGTTTGAGTTGCGGGAGAAGAACTGTTGCAAAGCATAGGAGCAAGCGGGCACGAATTGCAAAGGCGTTCGCGCCGGCTTGGCAAATGAACACCGAGAGGGAGATGCAATCGATGGCAGTAGGAAAGATGACGTATTGTTGGAATTGTGGGTCGATGTTGCCGGCCACCGGTTTCGGGAGGTCGGATACCTGCGCCGCCTGTTCCAGTGATGCCAGAGTGTGCCTGAATTGCCGTTTTCACGATCCCGGCAGCTACAACGAGTGCCGGGAGAGCGTCGCGGAGCGGATCGTGGAGAAGGAGCGGGCCAATTTTTGTGATTTCTTCAAGCCCAAGGGGGCCATGCCCCGGAACGAGGTGGGCGGGTCGTACAACCGGCAGCAGAACGGCGGCAAGGGGCGCAACGCAAACCAGTCCAACAACAACGTGGTGAACGCCAGTGCCGCCAGTGCCGCCCGCGCCGCCGCCGAGGCGTTGTTCAAGCGTTAGTCGTCTACTTCTTGATGAAGAGGGCGATCAGGATCGCCGCGCCGCCGCCCATGACCAGTCCCATGTTGAACATGGTGAGGTCCATGGCTTTTTGCGCCAGTTCCGGGGCCTGCTCGATGGACTGGATGAGCTGGGGGGGATGGAACAAGCGGTAAAATCCTTCCGCCATGGCGTAAATCCCCAGGATGATCAGAAATCGTTTGAATGGCATGGAAGCGCTTCCTTGCTGGATCGTGGGTGGAGGAGGCATCGAAATGCCGGTTCGTGAAAGCATTACCTCATCTTTGGTTCCGGTCAAGATCTTTACCGATGATATGGACGATACGTCGCGCATCCAGTTGCGCAACGTGGCCAATTTGCCGTTCGTGTATCATCATGTCGCGGCCATGCCGGACGTGCATGCGGGCATGGGGGCCACCATCGGCTCGGTGATTCCCACGGTCGGGGCGTTGATTCCGGCGGCGGTGGGGGTGGATATCGGTTGCGGGGTGAGCGGGGTTCGTCTGACGCTCGCTTCCGCCCATCTGGGGGACAATGGCGAAAAACTGCGGGCGGCCATCGAGCGGGCGGTTCCCCATGGCCGCACCGATGACGGCGGTCCCAACGACCGGGGTGCCTGGACCGCCTTGCCGGAGGAGGTGGCACGCTGGTGGGAACAACACGACATCCGCAAACAGCTGCCCGATGTGCTGGAACGCCACCCGAAAATGTTGACCGCACGCACCAATACCGTGCGCCACTTGGGGACCCTGGGGACCGGCAATCACTTCATCGAACTGCGCCTGGACGAAGCGGATCGGGTATGGGTGTTGTGTCATTCCGGCTCGCGAGGGGTGGGCAACCGGATCGGGACCTATTTCATTCAGCGCGCCAAGGAGGCGATGGGCCGGGAGGCGCGTACCCTGCCGGATCCGGACCTGGCCAGTTTTCGCGAGGGGAGCGTCGATTTTCGCGATTATCTGCGTTGCGCGGAGTGGGCGCAGGAATACGCGCGCGCCAATCGGGGGATCATGCTGCGGGCGATTCTGGCGGCGGTGGGACGATCGCTTAAGGTCGAGGCGGTCGCGGACGGGGAGACCATCGATTGCCATCACAATTATGTGGCCCGCGAGTACCATTTCGGGCGCGAGGTATGGGTGACCCGCAAGGGGGCGATTCGGGCGCGTGTCGGCGACACGGGGATCATCCCCGGCTCCATGGGCAGTTTGACGTATGTGGTGCGGGGCAAGGGCAGCAAGGAGTCGTTTCACTCCTGCGCCCACGGGGCCGGACGGCGCATGGGCAGAAACGAGGCCTTGCGGCGCTTCACCGTGGCGGACCTGGCCGCGCAGACCGCCGGGGTGGCCTGTCCCAAGGACCGTTCGGTTCTGGATGAGATTCCGGGGGCCTACAAGGGGATCGAAGCGGTGATGGCGCACCAGAGCGATCTGGCAGAGGTGGTGCATACGTTGCGGCAGGCGGTATGTGTGAAGGGTTGAATGCCTATCGGGTGGGGGGTTGGGTGCGGGATACCCTGCTGGGCCTGCCTGCCAAGGAACGGGATTGGGTGGTGGTGGGGGAGACCCAGGAGGGGATGCTGGCACGGGGATTCCGGCAGGTGGGGGCCGAATTTCCGGTGTTTCTGCATCCGGAAACCCGGGAGGAGTATGCCCTGGCCCGTACCGAACGCAAATCGGGGCCGGGGTACAAGGGATTCGAGGTGGCGTGTTCGCCGGAGATCGCTTTGGAGGAGGATCTGGCGCGCCGGGATCTGACCGTCAACGCCATGGCCCTGGACCAGGCGGATCGGCTGATCGATCCGTTCGGCGGGGAGCGGGATGTGCGGGATCGGGTGTTGCGGCATGTCTCTCCTGCGTTTGCCGAGGATCCGTTGCGGGTGTTGCGGGTGGCGCGGTTTCAGGCCCGTTTTAACAATTTAGGTTTTACCATTGATCCGGAAACCCTGGGCCTGATGGGGGAGTTGGCGCGGGCCGGGGAGTTGGCGCATCTGACCAGCGAGCGGGTATGGCAGGAGACGGTGCTGGCTTTGCACACGGACTCTCCGGATGTGTTTTTTCTGGTATTGGAGCGCTGTGGCGGGTTGGCGGAGGTGTTTCCGGAATTGGCCGCATTGCGGGGCAAGCGTCATTCGCCGTTGTATCATCCGGAGGGGGATGCCTGGGAGCATGCCATGCTGGTGTTGCGGAACGCGGCGGGTTTGACGCCGGATCCGGTGGTGCGTTTTGCGGCCTTGACGCATGATGTGGGCAAGGGTGCGACTCCTGATGAGGAGTTGCCGCATCATTATGGCCATGAACAGCGTGGCGCGGTGATCGTGGCCGCATTGTGCGAGCGGTTGCGGGCGCCGCGCCGTTATTCCCGGTTGGCGGTGAAGGTGGCGGCGCAGCACATGAGGTGTCATCGGGTATTCGAGATGCGGCCCGGCAAGGTGGTGACGTTGCTGGAGCAGTTGGGCGCCCTGCATCATGATGAATTATTCGAGGAGGTGCTGTTGGCCTGTGCGGCGGACTGCATGGGGGGGGATTGTGTGGGATCCTATCCTGCGGGAGAGGTGCTGCGTGCCTGTTTGGCGGCGATGCGTTCCGTCGATCCCCGCCCCCTGACTGCCTCCGGTTTGCGTGGGAGCAGACTGGGGGAGGCCTTGCGTCAGGAGCGGGTTCGGCGGGTGCGAGAGGTGTTGGAGGGGGTACGGTCTGGGGGTTAGGGTCCGCCGGATCGACCCGGAAGGCCACATTTTTCAATCAGCGTTTCAGAGACATTTTCACGCCGCCTTCTGCAACGATGCAATGATGCAATGATCTACTGAAAAACCGCCTGCAACGAGTCCGCCTTGAACAGTTTGCAGGCCCATGCGTTGATGTCGTCCAGACCGGCGGAAGTCACCTGCTTTTGGATGGACTCAGGAATCAAGCCGAAACGCTCTTGCAGAAGATTGAGCAGCAATTTGGCTTGTCCTTGCTGCATGCCTTGCTGCATGCCTTGCTGCATGCCTTTCTGCTCATAATCCTTTGCCCACTTCTCAACACGCGCCGTCAACATGATGACCACCTCCTGAAGATCGTCTGGGATGGTCGGCAAGGGATCCACCTTGAGCCGAGCCAATCCGGCCTGTATCAATTCGAGGAACAAGTGCTTTACCGGAGGGCCGTCCGGGTGCATCGAGAACCATTCCGACACATCCCGCGCCGCACGCACCATGGCCTCCGGGTCAACCGGATGCTCCATGCGGAAGAGAATGGCGGTCACGAACGGGCTTCTTTCCAGCAGATCCCTGGGATAGGCCCCTTCGTCCATGACATGATAACGCATCTCCGGCTGGAATTGCCACAAGGAAGAGGTCTCCGGAAGACGAATCAGACTTCTCAGGCTGGTTGCGGCGTTCCAGCGCGGTTCTCCATTGAATAGGACAATAGGTAGTACTGGGGGCAAGCCGTCACTTTCTTTGAGTCTTCGTTCGTGCACCAGTTGCTGATAGAGAAGGCCGGTGTACACGTCAACGCGCAAGGCCATCCACTCCACCACCTCGGATTGAAATTCGAGCAGGAGCAAAACGAACAGTGTGCTGCCGTTGCGCGTCGGAATCTCCCATACCACATCACTGCGGCGTCGTTCTCCCTTGCGCGAGGTGAATTTGGTGTTGTGCCTACGCAAATGGTCCAGATCGAGTTCCGCCAGCATGGCAGGGTCCAGAAATCCGCGCAGCAGATCGGCCACCATCTCCGGGTGGGCGAAAAGGCGGTGGTAGAGGGAATCGGAGGCATGAGTCCCAGGCATGGCGTGTCATCCAGTCGGTTGTGGTTGAAAATCGAGGGATTACCGTTCCTTTCTGACCACCATCCAGCCATTGAACGCGGCATACGCACAATAGCTGATCACCCACAACCCCCCTACCTGCCAGGGGAGCAGCGGGCCGGGCACGAACCACAGCAGGGCGGTGAACAGCGGCAGCGATAAAAATTCGCCCCAGGTGATGGCCACGGTCTGGCGGCGGGCGTAGAGGGCGTACAAGAACACCCACGCCACTACGCGGATCCAGTCGCCCAGCAGAAACATCATGGCGGTTGGCAGGGGCAGGGCGAAGCCGGATTGATAGAAGAACCGTGTGATCGTATTTTGAAAAACAATAAAAAAAATCATCAGGAACGCGGCAGGAGCCAGGGTCGCCAGGGCCATGCGCCGCAATTGCCGAAAGAACGCCTCCCCCTCGGCGGCGCTCAACATCGGGAGATAATGATACACCATCACCCCGCTCGCCAAAGCCGTCACCCACTCGATGATGCGCCATTGCGCCTGAATCATCCCCACGTCGTGCCAGGAGAGCAGTTCCGCCAACCGCGAGCGCATCAACAACGAGGAAAAGGGACTCAGCAGGCCGATCGAGATCCCCACAGGCGCGAAACGCAGCAAAGGCCGCCACGTCTCCTGCCAGGCAATGTCGCGAAAATGGCGCATGAACCGGTAACAAAAAACACCGGCCACCGCCAGCGCCGGCACGATCTGCGCCCACAACAGCCGCTCCATCAGCGGAGTGCCGCCGGGCCAGAACACCGCGATCAGGGTCAATACCACCACCAATACCGCCCAGCCCAACAGCAGTCGCCGCCTGCCCAGACCCTGCCAGTAGCCGGTCAATACCCCCGGCACAATCGTCAGCATTCCGGCCAAGGTGGCCAGGCGCAACAACTCCGGGGGCAGCAGGCCGTCCACCATCGCCACCAAAAAACCGGGATGGCGCTCCACCACCAGCAGCAACAGGCCGGACAGCAGCAATCCCACAGCCACTCCGGTATAAAGAATCCCCCGGCGATGCCCGATACGGCCTTCGCCCGCCACCAGCACCGTCACGCCTACGCCGATGCCGGCCAATCCCACCCCGGAGAGCAGATCCACCAGGGAGCCAACCTGCCCCCACAACGCCACGGCCTCGGTGCCGCCGCGCATGGCCAGTGCCTTTTCGATGATCGTGCGACCACACAACCCTACCAGTACGATGACCAAGGAGAACACGAAGGCCGAATGGCGCTCCCCAGGCGGCGCATGGGTCACAGGCCGGTCTCGCGCACCAGGATTTCCATCGCCTCACGTTGGATCCGCGACAGCAGGCTGCGGGCGATGTGGGATTCCATCACCACGCTGCCGCGCAGCATGTGGGGCGGCTGGGGAAAGGGATCGGTGGGGTGCAGACGTACCCGGTAAACCGCCGTGGTGGGGATGAAGTGTCCCTTGTCGTCCTTGCGCGCCGGGACGTTCCCCCCGTACTGGTTGGCCAGGGGAATCTCCTCCAAAGTGGTGGCCCCCAGGGGGGCGATGGTGGCGATGCGGGCCGCAATCGGCGCCCAATCCATGGAGTCCGCCAGAAAACGGGCCTCGTTGCCGGGGCGGATGTTCATCAGGTCGTTCTCCCGCACGTAGGCGGTCAGGTGCCATTGCTCCGGATGGGCGATCTCCATCAGGGGTTCGTTGTTGGCCAGCCACACCCCGGGAACCAGATCCCGGTTGGGCATCGACACCCAGCCGGCAAAGGGGGCGGTGACGGTCAGCCTCTTCTGTTGACGTTGCAACTCCCGATACTGGGCCAGATCCACCTCCAACTCCTTGTCGTTGATCGGGGAGTGTTTCAGCAAGTCGGGATCCGTGCCGCGAAACTGGAGTTTCCATAACGACAGGTCGATTTTATGTCGCAAGATTTCCAGCTGATTGTCCAGGTCCGGGGCGTCCAGTTGCATGAGCACGGCCCCTTCCAGCATCTCCTGGCCATGCCGGACAAATACCTCGCGGATGCGCGCCGGAGCCGGGGAGAACAGAGTGACCCGCTCGGATCGCTCCAGCATGGCCGGGGCCTGCACCGTGGCGTGCCAGGGAACGGCGAGCGCGCCCAGCACGCCGCACAGCACCAGCAGGGAAAACACCACCCGGCGGTTGATGCGCAGTCCGGATCCAGGCCGGAACCACGCCTTGAACTCGCTCACCACCGGTCGCACCAGAAACCAGCCGATCTCGACCGCCATCAGAATCATCCCCAATGCCTTGAAGAACAAATGATAAACCGCCAGGGCAATCCCCAGGTAGAGAAAGAACCGGTAGACCCAGGTGACCCAGGCGAAGAGAATCAACAGCCGGCGTCGGGCATAGAGCGCGGCATCGGGAATCGGGGCGCCCAGCCCCAGCAGGATCTCCCGCAGTTTCCAGCGTCCCAGGGCGCCGGCCCGGTCGTGCAGATTGTCGATCCCCAGCCAGTCGGAGAACAGATAATAGCCGTCGAAGCGCAAGAACGGGCTGGCGTTCAACACCAGGGTGGAGATCCAACTCACCGTGGCCAGGAAGAACAAGGCGTCCCTGGTCCCGCCTGGCGGCAGCAGCCCCCACAGCAGGGAGGCCCAGGCGGTCAACAGCAATTCGGCGACGATCCCGGCCCCGGCCACCACCAGGCGTCGATGACGGGACGCCACCTTCCACACCTCGCTGGTATCGGTATACAACACCGGCAGCAGCATCAGAAACGCCACGCCGATGGTGGGAACCCGGCACCCGTAGCGTACTGCGGCATAGGCATGGCCCAGTTCATGGATCGCCTTGGTGAGAAACATGGCCAGGGTGATGAACATCACTTCCGTCACCATGTCGGTCTCGCTGAAGGTCGCAATGGCGATTTCCCACTGCCGTGTGATGAAATGCAACCCCATCAACCCCGCGATCCCACTGGCGAGAAAGAATTTTTTCGAAAACGCCCAGCGCACCCACGGCAGGGTTTTTTGCAGCCACCGATCCGGATCGAACAAGGGAATGCGAAAGAAGAGATAAGCGTGGAGGATTTTTTGCAAAATCGATTGTTGTTTGGAGCGGTAGTTGTTGGTCAGCCGCTCCAGCCCCCGTTCCCCCTGGGGACGCAGCAGATTGGCCCCCAGCAGGAAGCGCACCAACTCCTGCACATCCCCGGCGGTGGCCTCCAGAGGGGTTTCCGTCGAGACCAGTTCGGCGATCCGCGCCGGCGCCCCGCGTCGCCAGCGGCACAAAATTTCGAACTCGCGCCACCCCAGACGATAGAATTGATTGTTGGCCGGATCGCGCAAGGTCCAGGTCGGGGATCCCTCCGGGGTGCGCGGGCCGGGAAAAAGATGCAACTCCTCGCGCAGCGGCGGGGGGCGACCGCTTTCCGGAGGAGAGGCTTCGTTCACAGGCCCAACCGCTGCCGCAGCAGCGAAAGCGGATGCCGGAAGAGATAATAAAACAGCGTGGTCCGCTCTCCCTGGATTTTGGCCGTGCCACGCAGACCGATGCGTGGCGGCTCGACCGAACCCGCAAAGGAGGCGCGAACGGCATACGAAAGGACCCCTTCCATTTCCTGCGGCTCGTAGCCGATGCGGATGACGGTGCCTGACCAGGTGGCGAGCGGATCCATGTTCGGGTAGAGCGTCACCCCGGCCCCGTTGCCGAAGGCAATGGCATCGTTGACCGGCAGGCGGACCTCCAGTTCGGCGGCCTTGGGATCGGCGATCTCCATGACCCGTTCTCCGGTCATCACCGGTTTGCCCCGCCAGTGATTGGCGTCGGTGAAGATGGCCACGCCCTCCTCCGGAGCGGTCACCCGCGTCCGTTGCAGGAGGATGCGCACCCCGTTGCTTTCGGCGGCCTGCTTGTCGATCCGTTTTTCCAGGATCCGTTTCTGCGCGCGGCTTTCCTGGTTGGTGACCGCCTGCTTGAGGATCTGGAGATACTCCTCCTGGAGCATGGCGCCGGCCTGTTTTTCCACTTCCAGTTTGTTTTCCAGGACCGCCTCGTCCATGGTGAAGAGCAGATCCCCTGCCTTGACCGGCTGATTGGGTTCCACATGCAGTCGCTCCACCACCCCTTCCAGCGGCGCGCGTACCGGGGTGGGACGGCTGGGCACCACCGTGGCCGGGGCCAGCGCCGATTCCCGCACCGGCACCCAGCAGAGCATGAACAACAGCAGCGCAACACCCAGGCGCATGCGGCCTTGTTGTTTGGTCAGGATGTTGCGCCACGGGATGCCCTTTGTCTGGGCGCGTTTGCGCACCAGTTCCCAGGCGTTGGCATACGCGTCAGCCAGTTTGGCGAGCAGCTTGAGTTCCGGATCGGTCCAGGGGACCGATTTGACCAGCAGCAACCCCCCCATCCGGTTGCCGAGTCCGGTGGTCAGGGGCGCCCAGACCGCATGCGCGGGCAGCCACTGTTCCCATGCCTCTCCGTCCTCACCGGGGAGATCGGCGGAGGTCAGGCAGAGCGGCACTTTCTGTTTGGTCAACTTTTCCAGGGAGAAGAGCCGTGTCAGCCAGGCGACATAGGGTGCCCGCTTGCTCGGATCCGGTGAGCCGGACAGCGCCACCACCTCGCCGGTTTTGAATTCGACATGCCGCCACAGTACCGCCTGTCGATAGGGGGTCATGAGGTGGGTTTCGTTGACCACCAGAAAGCCGAATGCCGCCTCGTCTTCGGCGGCAAAGGCCCGTTTGCCCAGTTGCAGCAGGGCGCTCAATCCCAGGATCAGTTTTTCCCCTTGAACCGCCATGGCTCACTTCCCGTTCCCGCCGGGGGGCGTGAAAATGGCCGCACCGCTCATGCCGGGGACCAGGTCCGGATGGTCTCCCATCAAGGCGCCAACGATCTTGATGGACTGGCTCACCGGATCGGCCTCCGCGCCCAGGCGTACCACCTGCGCGGGGTACTCCTTGCCGGTCTCGTCGATATGCATGGTGAATTTGGTCTTGGGTTGCAGCCAGCCCAGCCAGCGGGAGGGGACGATCATCTCCATCTCCAGGTGACGATGATCGAGAATCTTCATCAGCGCCTGCCCGGTGGTGACATACTGGCGCTCCCGCACCGAGAGCGTGCCGACCCGTCCGGCGAAGGGGGCGGAAATCCGGCATCCACGCAACCGGGTTTCGTGCAGTTTCACATCCGCTTCGGCCTGGTCGCGATCCGCGCGGCTGGCGTCGGCCTCCAGGGTTCCCACGGAGTGCAGTTCTGCCAGACGTTGGACCACCCGATGTTTCTCCTCTGCCGCATGCAGGGCGGTCTTGGCCTTGGCGTGCTGGGCCGCAAGCGTGGCGCAGTCGAAGGCCACCAGCAGGGCGTCGGCGGCAAAGGCGCTCCCTTCCTGGACCGGCAGGCGTTGGATCTCGGCGTCGATGTGGGATGAGAGGGTGGTATGGGTCCGGGGCACCAGATAGGCGCGGATCTCCGTGCGCGCGTTCATATCCTGACCGGCGGACACCACCAGGGGAGCACCCGACAGCAACAGGGCAACAAACAAAAAACGCGCAATGCGGACAAAGGATGCGATCATGGATTGCTTTCGGTCACGAGATCCTGGGGGAAACCATCTCAATGATCGAAAGCAATCCATGTGCCATTAATTTACGGCATCTTTCACCGTCCGCATCAACTCCTGCAATTCGGCGTGGAAGGCCTTGGGACCGTAGGCGTTCAACTGGCTGGTCAGGCCGGGCATCCCGCGTTCCTCCCCGCGGGCCTCGGTGGCGCCGTATCCGGCGACGCCCCGTTGACTCTTTTCATCATCGTTGGGGATGGGCGGCATGTAGATCTGGGCATTGTTATCCCGCAGGGTGGTGCCAACCTTGAGTTCCGCATGGTTGGCGGCTGCGTCGTTCCCCGTTTCGTCACCGCCGGACTCTTCGTCCTGCTCGTTGGCGAGTTCCGCCACCCTGGCCTGGAGTTGGCTGAGAAAGTCTTCGTCACCGGCCCCCAGTTCTCCCATGCCCATGGCACGCAGTTGGGTCTCCAGGGCTTGGTCGCCGCGCACGGACTCTTCCCTGGCCGCATCGGTGATCATGACGGCGTTGCCGGTCGCAGCTTCGCTCTCGTTCACCCTGGAGAAGACGAAGCGGGCCGCCCCATCCACCGGATGATCCGGGATGTGGGGTCGCTCCGGCGCAATGCCCGTGGGCGAGGGTTGCATATCCGCAGTCTGGATCGGGTCCGGACGACCGGTGCCAACCGCCAGCCTTGCCTGGGAGGCCTCGACCTCCTTTTCCGGGACCGTGGCGTCCGTGTTGGCGTTCGGGCTTTGCGCCTCCGCGACGCGGGGTGGCGGCAATTCGATGGTCAGGTTGAAAACAAGGGTGGTGCTCGCCCCTTCGTTGTCGGTGGCGGTGAAGGAGATGGCATGCACACCGCGTTCGCCGACCGGAGGCAGACCAACGAACCGTTTGGCCTCCGCGTCATACTGGAGCCATGCGGGCAGGGCGCCCATCGTGTAGCGGACGGTCGCAGAGTCCAGATCGGGCAGGTGGCGTTCCGGAGCGAAGGCGAATTCCAGGGGGTCTCCGG
Organism: Magnetococcales bacterium; assembly: GCA_015231915.1. Taxonomy (GTDB): domain Bacteria; phylum Pseudomonadota; class Magnetococcia; order Magnetococcales; family Magnetaquicoccaceae; genus Magnetaquiglobus. Next base: position 18,028 of record JADGAR010000024.1, on the reverse strand, counting down.
CGATTCCGGTGGGCGCGGGCAGCGGTTCGCCGTTCCAGCGCGCGGCATCGTTGACCCCTTGCAGCAGGATTTCGCGGGTGGCGCTGGAGGTGCGAGCGCCTTGCCCCTGCTGGTTGGAGTTGCTGTCCGTGATCGAGAAGGTCACGACCCGTCTGGCCAGGCTGGGGTTGTAGTCGTTGGTGTTCTGATAGGTCACGGTGCGCAGGGCCTCTTGATAGACGGCCTTGCTGGCGGACCCGGAGAGGGTCAGTGTACCGGTGGCGGCGTTCCAGGAGCCGGTGATGCCGGCCTGATCGGTGAAAGAGAGAACATCCTCTCTGGCGAGAAAATTGCCGGAGATGCGGACAGTGGCACCACGGATCAAATCGTCGTCGGCGTCGATCATGCGGATGCCGTCATCGATGACCACGGGTGCGTCTCCCTCGGTGAAGCGCGTCACCTCCGGGGAAGTGGCGATTTCCGGGGTGTCGTTGACGACATTCACCACGACATCGCGGGTGGCAGTGGTGGTGAGCGCACCCAATCCTGCCCCGTTCGAGTTGGCGTCGGTGACCGAAAAGGTGATGGTCCTGGCGCCGGCCATGGGGGCGGCGTTGTTGGTGTTTGTATAGTTGACGGAGCGCAGCGCGGCCTCGTAGGCGGCCTTGCTGGCGGTACCGGTCAGCGTCAACGTACCTGTCGTGGCGTTCCAGGAGCCGGTGATTCCGGCCTGGTTGGTAAAAGAGAGCAGATCCTCGCTGGCGAGATAGCGACCGGTGATTTGCACGCTGGCCCCGGCGATGTTGTCGTCATCCACATCGGACAGGCTCAACTCCGGATCCACCGGGGTGGCCGGGTCGCCTTCCGCCACAATCAGGGGGGTGGAGGTGGTGACGACGCCTGGGGCATCGTTGACCGCGTTGACGACGATGTCGCGGGTGGCGGTGGTGGTGAGCGCGCCGCTTCCTTCACCGTTCGAATTGCCGTCGGTGACCGAGAAGGTGACGGTGCGGAGGGCGGTCGAGGGGTTGGCGTCATTGCTGTTGAGGTAACCAATCGAGCGCAAGGCGGTTTCATAAGTGGCCTTGTTGGCGGTGCCGGTCAGGGTCAGCGTTCCGGTAGCGGCGTCCCAGGTTCCGGTGATTCCGGATTGATTGTTGAAGATCAACTGATCCTCGCTGGCGAGGAAATTACTGGTGATTTTTACGGTTGCGCCCACGATGGTGTCGTCATCCACATCCGCCAGGCTCAGGTTGTCGTCCACAGCGGTGATCGCGCTTTCCTGGTAGTCGAGTGGGGTGGGGGTGGTGGTGATGCCGGTGGCGTCGTTGACAGCGGCAAGCGTGATGTCGCGGGTGGCGGTGGTGGTGAGTGCGCCGCTCCCTTCCCCATTCGAATTGGTATCGGTGACCGAGAAGGTGACGGTGCGGGTGGCGACACTCGGATTGTCGGAGTTGGTGTTCTGATAGGTGATGGAGCGCAGGGCGGCCTGATAGGCGGCCTTGCTGGCGGTCCCGGAGAGGGTCAAGGTGCCGGTGGCAGCATTCCAGGAACCGGTGATGCCGGCCTGATCGGTGAACGAGAGAACATCTTCGCTGGAGAGATAATTACCGGTGATTTGCACCGTGGCCCCGGCGATGTTGGCGTCGTCCACGTCGGTCAGGCTGATGCCAGAGTCCAGAATCGTGGCGGCATTCCCCTCGGTGACGGCCAGGGGGGCTGCCGTGGTGGCAACACCCGGAGCGTCGTTGACCGCGAGCACCACGATATCCCGGGTGGAGGTGACCGCAAGGGCGCCGCTGCCCTGACCATTGGAATTGGTGTCGGTGACGATGAAGGTGACGGTTCGCGTGGCCAGGTTGGGGGTGTCGTGGTTGGTGTTCGTGTAGCCGATGGAGCGCAGGGCGGTTTGATATTGCGCCTTGGTGGCCGTACCGGTCAGGGTCAGGGTGCCGGTGGCCGCGTTCCAGGAGCCGGTGATACCGGATTGATTGGTGAATGACAGGAGATCCTCGCTGGAAAAATAATTCCCCGTAATCTGCACCGTGGCCCCGGCGATGTTGGCATCGTCCACGTCGGCCAGGGAAAAGCCGTTGTCCACGGCGGTTGCCACGCTGTCCTCGGCGTAGGAGAGGGCGGCGACGGTGGTCGAGGAAGTGGGGGCGTCGTTGACCGCAGCGACCGTGATGGTGCGGGTGGCAGATGCGGTCAGGGCGCCGGCCCCTTCACCCGTCGAGTTGGCGTCCGTGATGGTGAAGGTGACGGTGCGGGAGGCGACACTCGGATTGTCGGAATTGGTGTTCTGATAGGTGATGGCGCGCAGCGCGGTCTGGTAATCGGCCTTGCTGGCAGTCCCGGAGAGGGTCAACTGGCCGGTGGCGGCGTTCCAGGAACCGGTGATGCCCAATTGATTCGTGAAAGACAACACATCTTCACTGGATAAATAATTGCCGGTGATGCGTACCGTGGCGCCGGTGATGTTGGCGTCGTCCACATCGGCCAGGCTGATGCCACTGTCCAGGGTCGTGGCGGCATCTCCTTCGGTGATGCTCAACGGGGCGATTGTGGCACTCAGGGTCGGGGCGTCGTTGACGGCGGCGATGGCGATGGTGCGGGTGGCGGAGGCGGTCAGGGCGCCGGCCCCGGTGCCGTCGGAGTTGCCGTCCGTGATGGTGAAGGTGACGGTTCGGCTGGCCACGCTGGGTCGGGCGGTAGTGATGTTCTGGTAGGCGACGGTACGCAGGGCGGTCTGGTATTGCGCCTTGGTGGCCGTGCCGGTCAAGGTCAGGGTGCCGGTGGCGGCATCCCAGGAGCCGGTGATCCCGGCCTGATTGGTGAAAGAGAGCACATCCTCGCCGGAAACGTAATTGGAGGTGATGCGAACCGTGGCACCGGCGATGTTGCTGTCATCGACATCCGACAGGGTGAGGGTGTTCTTGACGGCGGTGGCGGCCCCCCCTTCGGTGAAGGTGAAGCTCCCGCCGACGGTCAGGGTGGGGGTGTCGTTGATCTCGGTGGCGGTGACGCTGGCGGTTTCGCCGGTGGTGCTGAAGGCGGTGGTGCCGCCGCGCGTGGAGACATCCACCTTGGTGCCGAACGTCCCTGACGTGCGGTCCCAGGCGTAGAAGGAGAGGGTGCCGGAGGTGGCCTTGATGGCGTTGGGCACGAAGCGGATCGAATCGCTATCCCGCAGCAGCAGGGCGGAGGTGGAACTGACCGCGCCGATGTTGACCCATCCGGAACCGGTATTGTACTGCCAGGTGCCGTTGCCGCTGGTCAGGCCATAAATGGCCAGGCCACTGGATGCCCCCACGTCGATATCGCCGGCCCCGCTCAGCAGGGTGGAGACCAGCGCTCCGGTATTGGTGGTCATGTCCTCGGTGATGGTGGGCAGGGTGGGGGTGCCTGCTGGATCCATGGTGGGTGCGACGTTGATGTTGATGTTGGCCGTGTCCGATCCGCTGGAGAAGGCCGTGGTTCCGCCGCGGGTCGAGACATCGGTTTTGGTCCCTTGTCCTCCGGCGATTTGCGTCTGGTCCCAGGCGTAATAACTGAAGCTGGCGGCGTCGTTGGTGGTGAGGGTGTTGGGCTGGAAGCGGATCTTGTCCTGGGCGCGCAGCAGCAGGGCAGAGGTGCCGTTGACCGCGCCGGTGGCGGTCCAGGTGGCGCCGTTGTCCGTGGAGAACTCCCAGAAGCCGGAGCCGGTGCCGTTGTTGATCGAGTAGATCGCGATCCCTTCTTGCGGGGCGGTGACCGCATCCACGTCGGCGATGGATGCGCCCACGAGGCTGGAAACCGTGATGCCGGCGTTATTGGTGTCGGTATACTGGATGGTCGGCATAACCGGAGCGATGGCGGTCATGACCGGGGCGTCGTTGAGGTTGGTGACGGCGATGTCGGCGGTTTCCACGCTGGTCGAGAAGGGGGTGGCCAGGCCGCGGGAGGCGGTGGAGACCTTGCTGCCGGCGCTCCATGTGGAGGATTGTCCGGTGCTGTCCCAGGCCACGAAGGTGAAGTTGAGGTTGCCTGGCGCGGTGTTGTTGGGCGGGTTCATGCCATCGGGCAGGAAACGGACTCGGTCGGTGGAGCGCAACAGGAGCGATTGCGCGGTGGAGACGGTGCCGACGTTCGACCAGTTGGTCCCGCCGTCGGTGGAGTACTGCCATGCGCCGTTGCTGGTGGAGGCGCTTTGGATGGCGATGCCGGTCTGGGAGGCGGTATCGATATCGCTGATCAGGCCGCTCACCAGGGTGCTGACCACTTGTCCGGTGTTGGTCAGGGCGTCCTCGGTGATGGTGGGCATGGCGACACTGGTGGAGGTATCCAGGACCGGGGCGGCGTTGACCGTGCCGTTGATGGTGCCGGAAGCCATGCTGAAGGCGGTGGTGCCGCCGCGTATCGATGCATCTACCTGGTTGCCGGGGGTGCCGCCGTCACTGCGATCCCAGGCGTAGAAGGAGAGGGTGGGCTGACCGCCGCCCGAGTTGTTGGGTCGGAAGCGGATTTCATCGGTGGATTTCAACAGCAGGGCATGGTTGGGGTTGAGGCCGCCTGGCAGGTTTTGCCAGGCACCGCCGTCGATGCGGTATTGCCAGGAGCCGAGGCCGTTGTTGTTGCGGGAGTAGATGGCGATGCCCGACTGGGGAGCGGCGTCGGGATCGGTGATGTCGCCGGCGGCAAACAGGCTGGAGACCACCGCGCCGGCATTGGTGGTATCGGTGCGCTCGACGGATGGGGTGAACCATTGGGTGCCGGTCAGGGTTGGGGCGTCGTTGAGCACGGCGATGTTGATGGTGGCGGTGGCGGCGGTGCTGGCAGAGGTGCCGTCGTTGACCTGGAAGGCCACCGTGCGCGGGGTGGTGGTGGGGGCGTCGCTGGAGTTGACGTATTTCACCGAGCGCAACGCGGTTTGATAATTGGCCTTGCTGTCGGTTCCGGTCAGGGTCAGGGTGCCGGTGGCGGCGTTCCAGGTGCCGGTGATGTTGGCGGTATTGGTGAAGACCAGCGCATCTTCGGCGCTTTGGTAGTTGCCGGAGATGGTGATGGTGGCGCTTTGCATGTTGGTGCTGTCCACGTCGGCCACGGTGATGGAGGCGTCGATGACCGTGGCTGCGTTGTTTTCCGTGTAGTTGAGGGTGGCCCCGGCGGTGAGGGTGGGGGCGTCATCGACACCCGAGACCGTCACGCCGGCGATCGATGTGCCGGAAACCCCGCCGCTGCCATCGGTCATGGAGAAGGAGATGTCGCGGGTGTTGGTCGTGGGGGTGGTGGTATCGGTATTGGTGTAGGTGATGTTGCGCAGCAAAGCCGAGACCGCCGTCGCGGTGGCGTTGGCGTTGAAGGAGACGGTCAGGTCGTTGGTTCCGGTTCCTCCGGCGAAGGTGCCGATCACGGTGCCCTGATAGGTGACGTTGGCCCCGGAGAGTCCGATTTGACCCGCGCCGGTCCCCTGGTTGCGGATGGCCAGCACATCCTCGGTGGCATCCCGGTTGGTGGTGATGGCGACCGTCAGGGCGCCCCCGGAGAAGTTGATGTTGTCGGCATCGGTCACCGTGGCGTTGCCCCCCTGGTCGATCACCACGGCGCCGCCACCTTCCGCGTAGGCCAGGGAGTCGCCATGCACGTTGGCCAGGATGGGGTTGGCTGACGGGAGGATGCCGGTGTATTCGATGCGCGCCTGCCCGGAGAGAAAGATGTTGGACTCGATGGTGCCGGAATGGATTTCCAGGATCCAGTCGCCGCCGCGCGCCGAGGCCCCGGTGAGGTTGCTGGAGGCGGCCACGTCGGCCCCGGTCAGTTCTGCCATGCGGGTGACGAAGGCCCCGCCCTCCAGTCCGTCTCCGACATCGCAGCCGTAGATGAGGATGTCGGCGTTTTCCGACATCGCCGTGCCCCAGTCCTGCAGCGCCTGGGCACGGGATTCCAGGTTGACCACGTCGAGTTCCGAGCCGCCCAGTTCCAGGTAGCCGGCGCTGCCGTGGGAGACGATGTGGAGGGTCTGGATGCCGGAGTGGCCCGCCAGTGCGGCGCGAATCTGTTCCACGCCGTCCTTGTGGGGGTCGAGCATCACCACCTGGGCGTTTTGCGGCAGATCCTTGAGCAGGGCTTCATGGTTTTCCACCGTGGGATCGACAAAGATCATCTCCCTGGGGGAGGGAGAGGCGTCGTCGGGTTGGGGGGGGGCAAAGCCGGTGTGATCGCCGTCATGGTCTGCGCCATGATCGCCGCCATCCCCGTGCGGGTCGTGATGGAGCGCCGCGATGGCGGTCAGTACGCCCGATGCGTCGAACATCAGCCTTTTTTCCAGGCGCAGGGCCAGGTTGGTACGTGTTGCTGGTGGTGGCGGGGGCGGTCTGGGTTCGTCGTGTTTGAATAAATTGGCGAGCCATGGCAGGATTTTCATTGCGCGGCGCCTCCCGGGCGGAAGATATAGAGGGTTTTTGTTATTAGATATTTTAGCAAATCGCGCGCCAGGGTGAAAGGCTAAATGATCCAGTTAAATTCGATAGTTAATGGATCGGGAATGGGAGAAGTGTAAAAAAAATAAGACGTTTTGTGGAAATGTGAAATTTTTTTTGACATAATTGGCGCGCTGGATGGTTCCATCCCGTTTTGCAATTGGCGGCAGGGTATCCATAAGCCTCGCCTTGGTGGTTCATGCTATGTATAATATGAATTTTCAGAACAATCATCGAAAGAGAGTTCGTTGTCCCAGGACCGGGATCGACCAGAGGAGGATCATGTTGCAGTCTGTTGAAGCCGAGATAGGAGAGGATGGACAAATCCAGTTGAGAGAACCGTTGACGATCCACGGTCCCTGCCGTGCGGTCGTGATCGTGCTGGGGCCTCTGGCAAAAGAAATGGCGAACGAACGGATCAGCGCCTCCTCCCTGGGCTGGCGTCGCCATGTGGGTGCGATGAAGGATTCTCCGCATTTCAACGGTGATCCCGTGGCCATCCAGAAGGCGATGCGCGATGAATGGGGTTGATTGGCTGCTGGATAGCAACGTGGTGATCGGTTTGCTCAAGGGGCGTGCCGAGGCCGTGGCTTTGGCGGAAACGCAGGGACTGCTTTTGAATCGTTCGGCGGTAAGCCAGATCACCCGAATGGAGTTGTTGGGTTTCCCAGGCCTGACCGAGCGCGAGGAGATGCTCATTGGGGATTTTCTGAACGATTGTCGGGTGGTTCTGCTGGATGAGGAGATCGAACGGCAGGCGATCCGATTGCGTCGCACGGGTCTGTTCAAACTTCCGGACGCCATCATTGCCGCCACAGCCATGACCTGGAGATTGCGGCTGTTGACCCTGGACCATGGCCTGTCCAGAGGGTTTGATGAGGTGACCCGATCATGACTGTCGCGCCATTTGGCGATGGTGCGAGCACTGCTACGGCAACACCTTCTCGACGCCAAGGTGTGGGCCTATGGCAGTCGGGTGCCAGGCAAGGGACACGAGGCCAGCGATCTGGATTTGGTGGTGCGCAACCCGGAGAATCCTCGGGTGGAAATGCCCGGCGTCGCCAAACTGAAGGCAGTCTTTGCAGAAAGCGATCTGCCCATCCTGGTTGACGTGGTGGAAGGGGATGCGGTAGGTCAGACCGTTGCCGAGCAATTGTCGATAGGTGCGGTTTTCCGTATTGAAATGCGTGGCTGCCATGGCATGCTCCGCAGTTGGTCTGGCATGGTGAACCTGGCAGCCATTCTTGCATCATGCGGGATGGGGCGCAAGATCGGGTCATCAACAGCAGCCAGAGGTCCGTTGCGTCACGGGCTGGGCGCACTCGAAGAGAAGAGACCGTAGTGGACGGAACGGTCCCCCCGCACGGTGAAATGGTTCCGATAGCGGGTGTTGCCCAGCATGGAGGCGGTATTGCCGCAGACCGGCACGGGCTTGCCGGTGGGGAAACGGTGGGCGTTGTCCAGATCGAAACGGTGCGGCCACTCCGGAATGGAGCCGTGATAGGTCGCCACCTGACCGTAATCTTCGCCCGGATCTTCCAGGTCGGCGAGCTTGAAGGCACGCACGGTCAGGGAGAGAAAATCCACCATGCCGATGCGCCGTTCCACCTCCGGGTTGTCGATGGTGACGGGATGGGACGCGGTCACCCGGTAGTCCAGGCACCCCATGTCGCGCAGCAGTCGTCGGAAATCCTCCCGGTACATGGCTCCGGCCAGGCATTCTCCGTGCAGGACGGGATCGGCTCGCAGCGGGGCGGGCACCCGTCGATCCGCGAAGACATCCGCGAAGAGCAGTTCGCCTCCAGGTCGCAACACCCGGAAGATTTCGGCAAAGACCGCGCGTTTGTCTGGCGAAAGATTCAGAACACAGTTGGAGATGACTACATCCACGGAGTCGTCTTCGATCCCCAGGGAGCGCAGGTCCTCCAGGTAGCCTTGCAGGAACGTCACGTTGGGACGGTCGTATCCGAAACGGGCCATCTGGCTTTGCAAATGGGCGCGGGCGACCGCCAGTTGGGCCTCCGTCATGTCGATGCCGATCACCCGTCCATGGTTACCCACCAGTTGCGACGCCAGATAGACATCGCGACCGGAGCCGCAGCCCAGATCCAGCACCGTACAGCCCGCCAGCAAGGAAGGCAGGGGGGAGCCGCAGCCATAGAACCGATTCAGCACTTCGGCGTCGATCCGTGCCAGGGCCGTTTTGATGTCGGGCGTCACACCCGCATTCGCCGCGCAGCAGACACTGGTCTGCAGGTCCTGACTGCCTTGCAGCACCATGCCGTAATAGCGTTTGAGCGCTTCCTGATCTGATTTTGTATTGTTCATCGTGATTGGTTCCGATTGTGAAGGGTTTGCATCAGCGACTTGATGCGCAGCAGGTCCCCGTCCAGGGCCGGATGACCGTGCCACCACTGGTCGTCCGGGGAGGCATGGCCCACCCCCAGGCGCACGTTGCGCAGATGAACATCCCGCATCCGGTGCAGGAGGTCGCGCATTTCCGGGTCATTGGATCCGGCGGCCACGGCTTCGGCTTCGCGCAGTTTCATGTCTCCGATTGCCACCATCTGGTCACCGCTGGCAAACCAGGTCTCCACGAAGCGCGGGGAGTGGCAATCCCGGCAGGGGATGTCGCGGGAGACCTTCGCCGTGTCGTGTTCGTTGGCGTGCATGTGGCAGTAGGCGCAGGTCGGGGTGCGCTGGTTGCCCTCCTTCAAGGGCAGGTTGAAATCCAGCCGCTCTCCTTCCATGACAGCGATCACCCCGTGTTTGGACAAGGCATGGCTGCCGTTTTCGCGTGGATGGCAACCGGTGGTGCAGGCCTCGTTGCGTCGGGCGCGGGCCGTCATGCCGCCGTCGTGCGCAACACCGTGACAGGCCGTGCAGGTGACTTCCGCCATGGCATGACGGCTTTTTTCCCAGGCGGCGGTCACCACGGCATCCCGTTGGCGATGACAGGAGAGGCACTCTTCCGCCCAACCCCGTCCCTGGATCGACATGGCGATCAGGAGCGTCAACCAGAGTATCTGTTTCATTCCCGGCCTCCCTGGCGTTTTTTGGTGACCCGGTGCTGGTCAGCCGTCGTGATGCTCCCCTCTTTTCCGGAAGCCCAGAAAGGCTTGCCTCCGAACCGGCTTTCCATCCACTCTGCCGGGGAGAGGTATTTTTCCACCTCTTCGGGGCGAAAGGAGAAGCGATAGTTGGCGCAGTAGTCGCGGAGCGTCTTGCTGGCCTCCAGAATCCGGCGGGTCATCTCCGTGCAGCGCTGCGGATCCTCCTGGCAGCGATCCGGATGCCACCGCTTGAGCAGGGTCCTGACCGTAGCCTCGATCTCCGCCAGGGTGGCCTCCTCGCCAAGATCGAGGGTCTGACGCGCCTCGGTGATCCGTTGCAAAAGCTTTTGGGGCGTTGCGTCCATCTCACCGTTCCACCGGGAGGCCCTCTTGCCGCCACTGCTTCATGCCGCCCAGTACCAGATGGAGCGGCCCGATCCCTTGCGCCTCCAGGCGACGGATCGCCTCGGTGGAGCGGCGATCGGTGTGGCAGATGATCGCCAGGGGACGACCGATGCGGCGCACCTCCGCCATGCGGGCCTCCAGTTCGGGGAGCGGGATGTTGATGGAACCGGGCAGATGGCCGTTTTCGCCGACAAAATCGGCGGCATCCCGCACGTCCAGCACCACGAGATCGTTGTTCTGGTTCAGCATCTCCCGCAGACGGGCAATGGTGATGCGGCTTTCCTGCGCGCGTGCCTTGCGGATCCAGCGGGGAATCAGCAGGACCACGGTCAACAGCGCCAAGGCCCACAGCCCGGCGCGCACCGCGTCGGCGCTGCCGGAGGCCGCCTCGCGTCCGGCATGACCCAGCCAGGCGTAGGCCAGACCGCCGGGCGCCATGCAGATCAGCGAGGTCAGCAGATAGTGGTCGAAACGGATGCGGGTCAACCCCAACGCGTAATTGAGCAGATTGAAAGGGAATGCCGGCACCAGTCGCACAAAGGCCACGAAACGCCACCCCTCCTGTTCCACGCCGGTCAAAAGGCGGGCCGTCATGCCTTGTGCCCGTTGCGCCACCCACTCCCCGGCCAGATGGCGGGCAATCAGAAACGCCACACCCGCCCCCAGGGTGGCGCCCAGCAGGCTCAATCCCCCTCCCAGCCAGGGGCCGAACATCGCCCCCCCGGCCAGGGTGAGGACCGATCCGGGCAGAAACAGCACCGTGGCCAAAGCATAGATCGCCACGAACAGCGCCATGCCCGCCATTCCCCAGTCGCGTATCCAGGCCTCCAGCCGGATCGGATCGAACTGGTCGCGATGCAACCAGGCCAGGATCAAGGCAACCAGCATCGCCACGCCGATCAGCCATCGGGTGAGGTTGCGTGTGTCAGGGGTAGGTGTGGCCATAAAAAAAACCTCCTGCCTGCCGCGTGTTAATTGTGATCACGATTGAATTCCGTATACTCGCCACGCATCCACAAGGATTTCAAGTCCATGCCCTCTTTTTGCATGCCCCGCAGACGCTCGGCCTCGGTGCCGATGGCATGCGCCTCGGCATCCATGCGCTCGTGAAACCGCTGCGACATCTCTCCGGCGCCGTGCGCCATCCCCTTGTAGGCGCCCAAATTGGAAAAATACCACATCTCGAAATAGTCCCGTTCGATGGCGCTGACGTTGTAGAAGGCCGAGGCCTGCCCCTCGTAAAAACCGATCCGTTCCCTGGGCCACACTGTGGCCAGCCACTCCATGGGGTAGGGGGGGCGCTCGCTGGCCGCCGGGGAGAGCAGACCATCGCTGCGCAGGTTTTTCAGCCATTTTTCGACGCTGTAAAGCTTTTTCCATGCGCTGGAGCGTTCGCTGTCCAACGCCTGAAAAAATGTTTTGCCAATTTCATCGGGATGGCAATCGGCGCACAGTTCCATCCAGCGCTTGCGCTTGATGTTGTTTTCCGCGCTGGCCGGATTGACCTCCCGGATGCCGAACTTCCACACCGCCTTGTCCGCCACCTGATGGTTGCCGTCCCTCATGTGACAGTAGGCGCAGGTCGGGGCCGGATAGTTGCCTTTTTGCAAGGGTCTCTTCCACTCCCAGGTTTTTCCTTCCAGGCGATACTTGCGTCCATGCGCACTGGCGAAAAAGGCCTCGTCGTCCGGATGGGGGGGGCCGCTGTGACAGGTGATGCAGGCCTCCGGACGCCGCGCCTCGGCGGCATCGAAACGATGACGGGTATGACAGGAGTCGCACTTGCTGGCCACCGAGTGACACTGCAGACAGGAGGTCACCTCGGCCTTGGGCTTGTCGGCGAAGTGTTTGCTGTCCACCGCCCGTTCCATGGCCAGGGCATGGCTGGGAAAGCCGTATTTCTTCTCTTCCTCCATCTGGGCCAGCCGCTGCGGATGGCAGGTGCCACAGGTTTGCGGCGTGGGGAAGATCAATTTCTGGTGATCCTCGCCATGGCAGGCGGGACAGAGCACCGGTTTTTCCGCCTGGGCATGCCGGCTCGTCCGCCACTCCTTGACGATGCCTGGCGTGATCGCCAAGTGGCACTCCACGCACTCCTCGCCTTTGAACACCCCTGCCACCCGTTCGGTTTCCGGACGGTGATAGGTTGCCGGATCCCAGTATTCGTGCATGGGGTCGGGACGCCAATGCCCCGCGAACTCCCCCGTGCCTGTCTCGCCAATGCCTGCCAGGGCGGGCCACGACAAAAGGCAAAAAATTACCAGGAGATAACCGGCAATCCGCATATCGCCCCCATTCGTATCGGAAGTTCGCCCAGGGTGCCCACCAGGCCGGAGTAGTGAATCGCCCCCCCCAGGACGCCGGCCATCACCAGGAGATAGCCGGCGAAGCGCCAGCGCACGGCCATCTGTTGCCAATTCACCCGTCGCAGCAGATGCCTCCGGTCTTGCCGCAGGGAGGGTTGCAGGAGATTGCGCACGTCCCGGAAGGCCAGGCTGCCGGTGGGGCAATCGGTGATGCAGCGGCCACACCCCATGCACTCCGTGGTGTCCACCTTGCCCTGATGGGCCAGCCCCATTTTCCAGACCGGGATGTTCATGTCGCACACTTTTTCGCATTTGCCGCAGCGAATGCAAGTGTCCTCCGCATAATCGATGCGAAACATCCCCACCTTGTTGAGCAGTCCGAAGGTGGCGCCATAGGGACACAGGAAGCGGCAGTAGCCCCGATTGCCGAGCCAGGGAGCGAGCAGCATGGTGGCGAAATAGGGCAGCACCACCATCATGGCGAAAAAGCCGAGAAAACCGGAGGTGATGTTGTTCGCCGGGCGGGTCACGGCCCACATCGCGCCCAGATAGAGCGCAAACCAGATCCATTTGAGATGCCGCAGTCGCCAGGCCCATGCCGAGCGCGGCACATGATCGGCATGCCGGAACGGAAATCCCACCACCTCGCGGATTCCCACGCAGGGGCAGTTCCAGCCGCAGATGACCCGCCGCCCGAAGAGAAACACCGCCGTCAGCACCAGAAAGAAGGTGATGGTGCCTGGGGTGTGCAGCGCCGGAAAGGCCGGCAGCCCCGCCAGATAGCCCGCGTGCGGCTCGATGAACGGCCAGGCCCAGGGGATGAGCCACCACAACACCGTCACGTTGGTCACCAGGATGAGCAGACGTTTGCGGGTGTAGGGATTTTTTTCCGCAAGAATGCGCCAGACGCCGAATGCCAGAATGATCGCCTGTTCGGTGTAACGGTTGAGCCACAACGGCGTGCCGAATTGAAACAACCAGGCGTCGTTGAGCCAGCCGAGAAACGCCCAGGCGAACGCCACCCAGCACAGCGCCTTGACCTGCCAGGCGTAGCGACCGGCCAGAGAGCGCTGCTGTCCTGCCGGCATGAGGTGCACGGGGATGATGCGGCGGGGAACGGCTTTCGTCCTGGTGCGAGCATCCACGCCTGCATCGCGCTCCATGATGGCAGTGGTTTGCTGGGTCATGGCCATGTCCCTGTCCTTCACCAACGCCGGTTGATGGTGTATTCCCCCAGTTTGGCACGCACGGGCATCAGCAGCAGGGCCATCAGAGGTTGACATTGCTTCGGTTCGCGCTGATGCTCCAGGCCGATCTCCATCTCTTCATGACCTTCGACCGGTTTTGGCCAATAGGTTCCCAGGATTCGGTCCCACAGGGAAAGATTGAAACCGAAGTTCATGTTGGCCTCCGGAGCCAGATGGGAGTGGTGGGAGCGGTGCATGTCCGGGGTGACCAGCAACCAGCGCAGGGTGCGGTCGATCCTTTCCGGCATACGGATGTTGCCATGATTGAACATGGCCATGCCGTTGAGCAGCACCTCGAAGATCAATACCGCCGATGGCGGGGCGCCGATGGCATGCACCGCCGCCAGCTTGATCCCCATGGACAGAAGGATTTCCACAGGATGAAAGCGCAATCCGGAAGTCACATCCAGATCCAGATCGGCATGATGGACCATATGCAGCCGCCACAGCACGGGAAGGGCGTGGAAGGCGACATGCTGCAGATAGATCACCAAGTCCAGCAGGATAACCGCCAACAAAACTTTTTCCCATTCCGGCCAGCTGAACTGGTTGAGCATACCCCATCCACGCTGTTGGCCCAAGGCCGCCAGCGCCACTGCCGTCACGGGAAACAGCAGGCGCACCAGTGCCGTATCGATGGCCACCAGGCCCAGATTGGGCAGCCAGCGTTCCCGGCGGGTGAGGGTGCGTTTGCGGCGGGGCGCGACCCCCTCCCAAACCGCCACCAGCACGAATACCCCCAAAAAAATGCCCAATCGCAACACAGCATCCTGTTCCATTCTGCATTCTCCTCAGCGCATCGCCGCTCTTGACAACAGGGATCGCATCTTCGCACATGGTGGTACATCTCGGGCGGTGCCAGGAGAGCGACCACAATTCAACTATATGGTTGAATTGTATTCAAGCAAAGATTCTATTTCCTGTCAAGCATTTTATTGCACTTGCCTCGGATTTTCCGTTCTGGAAACATGGTGCTTTCAATTTGCAATGAATATGGATTCCGGGTGGGCAAGGAGATTGATGTCGAGTTCTTTCAAGCAGGAGTTGTTCGAGCAACTGGCGCGCATCGGCAAGGCGGTGGGGCAGGGGCATCGGTTGGAAATCCTGGAATTTCTGGCACAGGGGGAGCGGAGCGTGGAGGCATTGACGCGCCTGACCGGGCTGACGGTGGCCAACACCTCGAAGCATTTGCAGCAGTTGCGCCATGCCGGGTTGGTGCAGGCGCGCAAGGAGGGGTTGTATGTTCACTATCGGCTCTCCGACCCGGAGGTGGTCACGCTGTTGGGGGTGATCCGGCGTTTGTCGGAGCGTCATCTCGCCGAGGTGGAAGAACTGGTCAGTCATTATCTGTTGACCAAGGACGGCATGGAACCCCTGCCCAGGGAGGTTCTGCTGGAACGGATGCGGGACGGGACGGTGACCGTTTTGGACGTGCGTCCCCCGGAGGAGTATGCAGCCGGTCATCTGCCCCGATCCTTCAACATTCCACTGCGGGAGCTGGAGCGGCGGTTGCACGAATTGCCGCCGGATCGGGAGGTGGTGGCCTATTGTCGCGGCGCCTTTTGCGTGCTCGCCTTCGAGGCCGTGGCCCGGTTGCGGGAGCGGGGATTTGCGGCACGGCGCCTGGAGGAGGGGTTTCCCGAGTGGCGCCGTGCCGATTTGCCGGTGGAACGCAGTGAATGAGATCTCACTGTCGTCCATGCGGCGTCAACACAGCATGGGACGGTCTGGTTCGCGACCGTACCGGTCGATGTAACTGATCGCATCCAGATGTTTTTCCTGCCGCCAGCCGACCAGACTCATGAGCGGGGCGGAAGGGAACTCCTGTACTGGTCCCAGGCAGAGAATGGCCAGGGGTTCCGCCCCGTCCGGGCATTCCAGCAGCCTGGCGACGACTTGCGGGTCGAAGAAGGAGACCCATCCCAGTCCCAGATTTTCCGCGCGTGCCGCCAGCCACATGTTCTGGATGGCACAGGCACATGAGGAGATTGCCATGGCATTCGGCATGGTCAGGCGTCCCACGACGGTGCCGTCATCGGGAGCCATCACCACGACCAGCAGTTCCGCGCATTCGTTGATGCCTTCCACCTTGAGACCCAGGAAGAACGCCTTGCGGGATCCCATGGTTTCTGCGGTTTGCAGCCGGACACGTTCCGCCTCCTCGCCGAGTCGGCGACGCAGCGCCGGGTCGAGGATGCGGATGAAACGCCACGGTTGCATCAGACCCACCGACGGGGCCATGTGTCCCGCCTGGAGGATGCGCGTCAGGGTTTCCGGTGCGACGGTCGCGCCGGTGAGAAAATGGCGCATGTCGCGACGGGCGCCGATGACCTTGTAGACCGCTTCCCGGTCCCTTTGATCGCAATCGGGTTGCATGGACATGATCAGGATCCTTTCGTCTGGCAAGCGAAGCGCAGTTCGCGTACCTGGCAGCAGAGGTCCATCAGGGGATGTGCTTCCTGGCGTTTGAGAAGCCGCACCGCCGTCATGGTCACCACGGGTTCGAGCAGGACCACGCCCAGGTAGGAGGCGGCAAAGGTCGCCCAGGCGACCAGGGGCGTTTCCACCTCGCCCAGCAGCAACCAGAACCCGACCATGGTGGTGACGCCGGCATAATAGCACCCATCCAGACGGAGGATCGCACGCCATGACAAGGCGGCAGATCCCCTGATCAGGCGTTGGCCCAAGGTGTGATGCACCGCCATCAGGGGCACGATCAGGGAGAGGCTGTTGATCGCCAGATGGATGAGATCCCGGGGTTCGAACAGCCATCCCTGGAGGGTCAGACCCAGGGCAAAACCGAAGAGCGTCGGCAGGTAACCAAAGGTCAGATAGATGGCCATGGCGCCCACGAAGTGGAGTTCCGATGGTCCGACCGGCAGATGAAAGGCTTGCATGAACAGGGAAAAGAAGCCCGCAGCCAGCAGGGTGCGCAGTGGTACGACGGGGGAGCGGATCACTCCGGCGAAGTGGCGCCCCAGAATGGCGAGGTCGGTGAGGTTGGCCAGCAGAATTTTGCCGGCGGGGATGATGCCTGGTTCGATGTGCATGATTTTGTCTCCTCGTTGTCGGTGAACGAAACGGTGTCGAGGAGAACCGGACAAGCGAACGGCGCGGACAGTGGGAAGATGCCGAAAAACGGGTGATCGGGCCGGGGGCATCCTCCCGGCGCTCGCCCATGCTGCCCTCCGCAACACGTACAGGCCAATCCTCGGGGCCGGTCTCCGGGCTTGCGCGTTGGTTCCTTGTCGCGAGGAACCAAGGTCCACCGCCTTCCCGGCTGCATGCGAGCCAGTGGCATTGTGGTGGACCATGAATGCGCCTACCGTTGCGGGGGCAGCACCGGAATTGCCAACGCGCGGCTGGCTGACCGGATTTCCCGTTTCAGTTCCAGGTTGAAACGCCTGGAACCACCCCAAGGAGGGATGTCTGGATGCTATGGTGGCAAGGACGCGCTTGTCAAGTCATTTCCGTTCGCCTTATCATGGGTCCGTCAGGAGAGAGCAACTCCGGATGAACTGCCGCAGGCAAGGAGCATTCACCATGACCGGACGCCGTCTCATCACGTTTGACTGGGCCTTGAAACGGCTGTTGCGCAGCAAGGCCAACTTCGAGGTCCTGGAAGGTTTTTTGAGCGAATTGCTGGCGACGGATATCAAAATCGTCGAGATTCTGGAAAGCGAAAGCAATCGGGAAGAGGCGCTCGACAAATACAACCGCGTGGACATGAAGGTCAGGAACAGCCGGAATGAGTTGATCCTGATCGAGTTGCAATACGAACGGCAGCACGATTATCTGCAACGGCTGCTTTTCGGGATCGCCAAGACGATCACCGAGCATGTGGATGCGGGAGCGGCGTATTCCAAAGTCCCCAAGGTGATTGCAATCAGTATCCTGCATTTCGACATCGGCCAGGGTCAGGATTATATCTATCATGGCACGACCACCTTCAAGGGCATGCATACCCATGACGAACTGCTGTTGAGCGAAGCCCAGCAGCAGATGTTTCGTCACCAAACCGTGCGGGAGATCTTTCCGGAGATCTACCTGATCCGTGTCAACCGTTTCGATGAAGTGGCCCGCAACACGCTGGACGAGTGGGTCTATTTTTTGAAGACCGGTGACATCCGCGAGGAGTTTTCGGCCCGGGGGATCAAAAAGGCCAAGGAGGTGTTGGATCTCCTGCAACTGCCGGAAGCCGAGCGCCGGGCATACGAACGCTACCAGGAGGATCTGCATTTCCAGGCCAGCATGGTGGAATCGACCTGGGGTGCGGGCATGCTGGAGGGGGAAAGGAAGGGCAGGCGGGAGGGCAGGCGGGAGGGCAGGCGGGAGGGCAGGCGGGAGGGTGAGATCAACCTGCTGACCCGTCAACTCCAAAGCCGTTTCGGCCCGCTTCCCGATTGGGTCATGGCCAGAATTGCCGAGGCGGATCCCTCTGTCCTGGATCGGTGGAGCCTGGCGATCTTTGCTGCCGCATCCCTGGAGGAACTCTTCTCCGATCTGCAAGCGTGGCGCAAGGAGGATTCACCATGACCGGACGCCGTCTCATCACGTTTGACTGGGCCTTGAAACGGCTG
>JADGAR010000023.1 GCA_015231915.1 Magnetococcales bacterium | reverse complement strand
TGCCGGCAAGATTTCCGTCATCGGCGAGATTGCGCGGCAGACCAACATGTTGGCGCTCAACGCGGCCATCGAGGCGGCACGCGCAGGCGACAACGGCAAGGGGTTCGCGGTGGTGGCCGCAGAGGTGCGCAAGCTGGCAGAACGCTCCCAGTGGGCCGCCAGTGAGATCACCGGCCTGGCCGGAACCAGCATGGATGTGGCGGAAAAGGCAGGCACCATCCTGACGAAACTGGTGCCCGACATTCAACGCACCTCCGAACTGGTCGAAAGGATCGTGACCTTTTCCAGCGAACAGAACCAGGGCACCGCACAGGTCAATGCGGCCATTCGCGAGTTGGACGGGGTGATCCAGGAGAACGCCTTGCTCGCGTCGCAAATGGCGGACACCGTGGCCCGCCTGGCTGCGGAATCGACCCATTTGCAGGAAAAGGCGGGATTCTTCAAAACCTGACAAAGGAGTGGGAGCAGTGATGCAGAATACGTTTCAGATGGCTTTAGCCGATGCACACGCCTCACCGACATGAAAAAGCGGGCAGGAAGCAGTCGGCGAACACCCCGGAGGCCTGGTTCGCCCAGGGCGTGCGCCTGGCCGGGGCCGGGCAGGTCGCGGAGGCGGAAAGCGCCTTTCGCCGGGTGCTGGAGCTGTTGCCGGAGTGTTTCGAGGCGTTGAGCCAACTGACCGCCTTGTCGCGACGGCAAGGCCGTTACGTGGATGCCGAGCGGTTCGCCGCGCGGGCCGTCAACGCCCATCCGGAACAGGCCGAGGCATGGCTCAATCTGGGCGCGGTCCTGATGGACCTGGAGCAGCACCAGCGGGCCGAACAGGTACTCCGTCAGGCGCTGGGGCGCTGGCCGGGACTGGCCGAGCTGCACTACAATCTGGGGTTGATCCTGCAAAAAAACCGACGCAACACCGAGGCCGAGGCGGCCTATCGCCAGGCCGTGCATTGCGGTTGCCATCACCCTGGGGCGGGCAACAACCTGGGGGTCCTGTTGCGGGCACGAGGCGCACCGGGCGAGGCCGAAGCGGTCTGGCGCGCGGTGACGCAGCGCCATCCGGAGCATGCCGAAACCTGGTACAACCTGGGCAACCTGCTGCGGGAACTGGCACGACCCGGCGAGGCCGAATCGGCCTATCGACGCGCCCTGGCGTTGCAACCCGGTCATGCCGGGGCATGCAACAACCTCGGCACCTTGTTGCTGGAGCAGGGAAATACCCACGCAGCGGAAGCGGCCTACCGGGAGGCGTTGCGCCTGCAGGTCGATTTTGCCGACGCGGCCAGGAATCTTGCCGTGCTCCTGCTCTCCCTGGGGCGGTACGCCGAGGGATGGCCGCTGCACGAGGCCCGCCTGCACCACAACAACAGCCATCGCGAAAGCATGCGCTGCATCCCGCCGGATGTGCCTTTTCCCCAGTGGCTCGGGGAGGATCTGACGGGGCGCTCCCTGCTGGTCGTGCCGGAACAGGGGTACGGGGATCAGATGCAGTTTTGCCGTTATCTCCCCCTGTTGAAGGCGCGGGGGGCGGGATGGATCACCCTGATTTGCGACCCCCCCCTGCTGACGCTGTTCGCCGGGCTGGACGGGGTGGACCGTCTGCTTGCGACCCGGGACGTGGAGGCAACGGGCTATCCGAGGCACGATTTCTGGGTGTTCCAGATGTCGCTGCCGATGCGCTGCGCGACCACGCTTGCGACGATTCCGGCGGATCTGCCCTGTTTGCGGGTTCCCAGGGAGCGTTTGACGTTCTGGGAGCAGCGCCTGCCGGGGCATGGCCACGGCTTGCGGGTGGGTCTGGCCTGGAAGGGGAATCCGCACAACCCGCACGACGGCTGGCGTTCCCTGCCGGGGCTGTCTGTGCTGGCCCCGCTGTGGGGGGTCCCCGAGGTGACATTCGTTGCCCTGCAGAAAGGAGCCGGTGAGGAAGAGGCCGCGCAGCTTCCCCCGGAACTGCCGTTGTGGCGACCGGGCGAGGCGGTGCGGGATTTCGCCGACACCGGGGCCATCGTGGCGCATCTGGATCTGGTGATCAGCGTGGATTCGGCGGTGGCGCATCTGGCTGGCGGGTTGGGGGTGCCCTGCTGGTTGCTGCTGGCCGCACGGGGCACGGACTGGCGCTGGCTGCGCGACCGGGAGGATTCGCCGTGGTATCCGGAGACGATGCGTCTGTTTCGCCAAAGCCGGCCTGGGGAGTGGGGCGACGTGGTGCATCAGGCCGTGGCGGCTTTGCGGCAGGCGGTGCTGGAGCGGCTGTTCGAACAGGAGGCGGCCCTGCTTGAGGCGGGGCGTGCGCTGGCCGCCGAGGAGGTGGCGCGCCGACTGGTGGTACTCGCGCCGGAAGAGGCGCGCCATCACCACAACCTGGGCGTGATCCTGCGGGGGCTGGGCCGGGTCGGGGAGGCCGAGAACGCCTTGCGCTTGGCCGTGGCGACGGATGCGGGGTTCGTGCCGGCCTGGCGCGAGTTGGGACGGAGTCTGCTGGCCAGGGAAAGCTGGGATCAGGCCGCAGAGTGCCTCGCGGCGGTGGAGGACGCCGTGACGCACAACCTGCGTGGGGTGGCGTTGATGCGGCTGGGAAGACCAGAGCAGGCCGAGGGGTGTTTCCGCAAGGCTCTGGGCATGCAGCCGGACCTGGTGGAGGCCATGACCAACCTGGCGGTCTGCCTGACCGGGCGTGACCTGGACGAAGAGGCGGCAAGGTGCTACCAGGCGGCCTTGCTGCTGGAACCGGCACGGGCCGAATTGCATTTCAACATGGGCGTCCTGTTGGAAAAGGGGCGGCGCTGGCACGCAGCCGAAGCGGCCTATCGGCAGGCGGTGGGTTTGCGGCCCGACTACACGGAAGGCTGGCAGAATCTGGCCAATCTGCTGCGGGAATCGGATCGGCCCGTCGAGGCCGAGGCGGCCTTCCGCGAGGTGCTGCGTCTCCGGCCCGATTGCGCCGATACCCGCTGGAACCTGGCGCTGCTCAACCTCGCCCTGGGGCGGTTGGAGCAGGCATGGCCCCTCTACGAGGCGCGCATGCATCCCGGTTGCTCCTTGCGCCAGTCGATGCGGACCATCCCCATCGAGGCGTCGTTTCCCCAGTGGCGCGGGGAGGATCTGGCGGGCAAATCCCTGCTGGTCCTGCCGGAACAGGGGTTTGGCGATCAGATTCAGTTCTGCCGTTATCTCCCCCTGCTGTCCGGGCTGGGGGCCGCGCGGGTCACCGTGGCCTGCCTGCCCCCCCTGATGGCGCTGTTTTCCGGCCTGGAGGGGGTGGAGCGGGTCGTGGAGGTGGATGTCAGGTATCCCGATCACGACTACTGGGTTTTTTTGCTCTCTCTGCCGCAGCGTTTCGCCACGACCCCGACTGGCATCCCCTATTTGCGGGCACCGCCGGAACGTCTCTCCATTTGGGGGGATCGGCTCTCCCGCCTGCCGGTGGGGTTGCGGGTGGGTCTGGTCTGGCGAGGCAACCCGGAAAACCCCCTCGATGCGCACCGTTCCCTGCCCGATCCGGAGTTGCTGGCACCGCTGTGGCGGGTGCAAGGCGCGGTGTTCGTCGATTTGCACAAGGAGGGGACGGCAGGGCTGCCCTCCGGGAGACTCCTGGCCCTTCCGGGGGGGGAAATCCGGGATTTTGCCGACACGGCGGCCATCCTGACCGGCATGGACCTGCTGATCACCGTCGATTCCGCGCTGGCCCATCTGGCGGGGGCACTGGGCAAACCGTGCTGGGTGATGCTGCCGGCCCGCCATGCCAATCCCATCTGGATGCGGGAGCGGGAGGATTCACCCTGGTATCCCGACGGGGTGCGGCTGTTTCGCCAGCCACAACCGGGGGATTGGAACAGCGTGGTGGCACGGGTGGCGGAGGCGTTGGCGAAAAAATGCGGGTGAATCGATCCTCCGGAGCGCGGGTGGCAAAACTCTATGGCGCGGGACAGCTGGCCGAGGCCCTGGCTGTGGCCGAACGCGAACTGGCGCAGGGGCGGGAGGATCCCCTGCTGTTGAATCTGGCGGCGGCCTGCCACATGGGCCTGAACGATCCGCAAGCGGCCCTGCATTGCTGGCAACGCGCCGTGACGGTGGCCCCGGCGTTTGCCGAGGGTTACAACAACATGGGGATCCTGCTCATGGAATTGCGCCGCCTCGACGAGGCCGAAGCCGCCTTGCGCGAGGCCGTGCGCCAGCGACCGGACTACCGGGACGGCTGTTACAACCTGGCCATGCTGCTGCTCATGCGCCACCGCCGCCAGGAGGCCGAGCCGTTTTTGCAACAGGTGGTGCGGCTCGATCCGGGCCATGCCCTGGCATGGAACAACCTGGGGGTGGTCCTGAAGGAGCGCGGGGCGTTCGCGGAAGCCGAGGCCGCCTATCGCCGGGCCATCGCCCTGCTGCCGAACGGCGCGGACAACCACTACAACCTGGCCAATCTCCTGACGGCGGACAAACGGCCCGCCGAGGCCGAGGCCGCCTTTCGCATGACCCTGCGCCTGGCCCCGCGCCATGTGTGCGCCATGACCAATCTGGGGGTGCTGCTGGCCGGAGATCACCGCACGGCACAGGCCGAAACCCTCTACCGCCAGGCGCTGGCCATCGAGGAAGACGAGGAGACCTGGTACAATCTGGGCATCCTGCTCAAGGAGACCAAACGGTTCCCGGAGGCCGAGGCCGCCTATCGGCGCGCTTTGCAACTGGCCCCGGACTCCTGCCGGGTGATCTGGAACCTCGCCCTGCTCCTGCTGGCCCAGGGCCGTTACGCGGCAGGGTGGCCCCTTTACGAGATCCGTTACCATCCGCGCAAGCCCGACCCGGCTGCCATTCCCATCCAGCCGGGTTATCCCATGTGGCAGGGCGAGGAGATCGCTGCAAAATCCCTGTTGGTCGTGGGGGAGCAGGGGTGCGGGGATCAGATTCAGATGGCCCGCTTTCTTGATTCGCTCAAAAAGGCGGGCGCCGGCAGGCTCACGCTGGTCTGCGCTGCGGAGTTGATGCCTGTGCTGGCCACCCTCGCGGACGCGGATCGGCTGCTGCCCAGGGAGGAGGGCATGCCCTTTCCCCGGCACGATTATTGGGTGTTTTCCGGCTCGCTGCCCCATCGTCTGGGGGTGACCCTGGCGACCTTGCCCGCCCCCATTCCCTATCTTTTTCCCCCTCCGGGGCGGGCGTCGGCCTGGGAAGCGCGCCTGCCGGAGCAGGGGTTCCGGGTCGGGCTGGTCTGGAAGGGCAATCCGCGCCACAAGAACGACGCCCACCGCTCCCTGCCCGGCCTGGAGACCCTGGCCCCCCTGTGGCGGGTGGCAGGGGTGGTCTTCGTCTCCTTGCAGAAGGGCAACGGCGAGGAGGAGGCACGGCACCCCCCGGTCGCGCAACCCTTGCTGCAATGGACGGAGGCGTTGTCGGATTTCGGGGAGACGGCGGCCCTGGCCTCCCGGCTGGATCTGGTGATCACCGTGGACTCTGCCGTCGCCCATCTGGCAGGCGCCCTGGGGATCCCCTGCCGGGTGTTGCTGCCGGCCCACGACACCGACTGGCGCTGGCTGCACGACCGGGAGGACTCCCCCTGGTATCCGGGCGTGGTGCGTCTTTTGCGCCAGGAGCAGCGCGGGGAGTGGCAACCGGTGGTGGAGGCTGCGGCCCGGGAACTGGCCGGGCTGGTCACCCCCCGGCATGCCTATGATCTCTACAACCACGCCCTGGACCTGCACGAGGCCAATCGACGCGCCGAGGCCGAGGCGGCCTATCGCCTGGCTTTGCGCCTGGCCCCGGAGATGGTGGAAGGGATGTGCAATCTCGCCGCCCTGATGCAGGCGGAAAACCGCCCGGAAGAGGCCGAACGGTTGTGGCGCCGCGCCCTGGCGCTTGCCCCGGAGGATGTGGATCTTCTCAACAATGCAGGCAATTTTCTGGCCGGCATGAACCGTCACGAGGAGGCCGAACCCCTGTTGCGCCAGGCGATCAGGCTGGCCCCGGAGCGGGAGGATTGTGCCCTCAATCTGGGAGTGCTTTTGAAAAACAGCGCGCGTGACAGCGAGGCCGAGACGCTGTTCCGGGGGCTTGTGGCCCGCAATCCGGGGTGCGTCGCCGCCTGGAACAATCTGGGGAGCCTGTTTCTGGCACGCCGCCGGTACGCCGAGGCCGGCGAGATGTTCCGGGAGGCCCTGCGCATCCGTCCCGATTACGTGGATGCCTTGTGGAACCTGGGGCAACTCCTGTTGACGCTGGGGCGTTTTCCGGAGGCGTGGCCCCTGTACGAACTGCGCCCCCCCCTCCGGGCCACCCCGAGCGCCTTTCCGGAGTGGCGGGGCGAGGATCTCGCCGGGGGATCCCTGCTGGTCCTGCCGGAGCAGGGGTGCGGGGATCAGATTCAGTTCGTCCGGTTTTTACCCTTGTTGCGGCACAAGGGGGTTGGTTGCGTCACCCTGGTCTGCCATCCCGGTCTGGTCACCCTGTTCGCCGGCCTGGCCGACCGGGTGATTCCCGATGGGGAGGCGTATCCGGCCCACGACCGTTGGATCCTGTTGCTCTCCCTTCCCCATCGGCTGGGAATCGCATTGGAGAACCTTCCCGCGTGGCGGCTGCAGGCGCCGGCGCGCCGGGCCGGCCCGGCGCTGCCCGCCGGCTTCCGGGTGGGTCTGGCCTGGAAGGGCAACCCCAACCATTGCAACGATGGCAACCGTTCCCTGCCGGGTCTCGCGGTCCTGGCCCCCCTGTGGGAGATCTCCGGGGTGGTGTACGTCAGCCTGCAAAAGGGGCGCGGGGAGGAGGAGGCATCATCCCCTCCCGCAGGGCAACCGCTGCTGGCCATGCCGCAAGCGTTGACGGATTTCGCCGCCACCGCCGCGTTGATCATGGAATTGGATCTGGTGATCGCGGTGGATTCCGCCGTAGCCCATCTGGCCTGCTCCCTGGGCAAGGCGTGCTGGATTTTGCTGCCGGCCTGGGCGCCCGACTGGCGTTGGCTGACCGACCGGGAGGACTCCCCCTGGTATCCGGGTGTGGCGCGTCTGTTCCGGCAGGCGCAACCGGGGGATTGGGGCGCGCTGGCGCAGCGGATGCGGGAAGAATTGTCGCTTATGGTCCGATAATTGCCTGTCACTATGCAACATTCACATTTTGACATCGACAAAGGGGTACGACCATGACCGAACAGGCCCAGGAATTCATCGCTTCCCTGGAAGCGCAAAACCGGACACTGATGGAGATGATCCGCCATTTCGAGGAAGATCTCGCCGTCGAGGAACGCCGCGCTTTGCTGCGCTACCTGTAAACGCCCTCCCCCGAAGACGCGGCTGGAGGGGAGCCATCCGCGTTTTCCGTTTGTTTCACCAATGCCGCAAGACTTGCGCGGAGTCGGGCGCTCAACGCCGCATTGCCCAGTTCATCGAATACCGGCAGCACTTCTTCCTGCAAAATACGCCTTGCCTCATCAATCGATAGAATTTTACAAGCGATTCGTCAATACCCCCGGCGCCGCATGGCCATCAGTTCGTCCATCTTGGCGCGCTCGTAGGGGGTGAGCCGTCCGGCGTTTTCCGGGGTGGGCGTGGCGAAATATTCCCGCAGGAGCCGCAACCGCTCGATCTCCTCCGGGGTGAGCTTCGGCTCCCAGGGGCGGATCACCAGCAGGTTGGCGGCGATGCGGGGCAGCTTCTCCCTGGCCGGATAGTCCCGGTACGAGGGCATGCGCAAGGGTCCATACGGCACGAAACGCCCCTCGGCAACCGGTTGCCCCGCACCGCCCCCCGGCAGATTGACGGCCCCTGCGCTCCAGGCCGACCAGACCACGTTCCGACCGGCATCCTTGTATCCGTCGAGCCGCACCATCCCCCCCTGGGGCGTCCGACCGGGGGAGTCGAGCACAAACATTTGACCTTGCCATCGGGCAACCAGGATTACATGATAGACTGCATGCCGGTCATCCGGGGCCAGGGTGACGATCCGCAACTCGCTTTCCGGGAATCCCGCCTCGCGCAACAAAAGCAGTTTGGCCAGGGCATAATCCTCGCAATCCCCGCCGTCGCGATAGGCTTCCTGAGGGGAGAGCCAGATGTTCTCCGGGTCGTCCCGGTAAGTGATCCGGCGATTGACGAGATCCTGCGCGACGCGCAACTTCTCCGGCATGGCCAGACCCGTGACCACGTGCAGGTCCGCCTGCCACGCCATCGGTTTGTGCCGCGCATGCCGGTCCATGGCGCGCGCCATTTTGTCGCTGCGGCCAGACGTGTCCCGTTCCGGGGCCTGCCGGAACAACAGCGACGACGACAACCGCTCCGCCCCCAGGGCCGGCGGCATGGCCAGGGCCAATACGAGCACTACCCACGCATATTCAGGAGGATGACACATGACGGTCGGCAACAAGGATGGTCGCGGTTACACGGTTTCCATGGAGTTCGAAACGATCTCCCTGCCCCCCTTCCGGGACATCCTGGTTTTGGCCAGGAAATGTCCGGTGGGGATGATCGGCCTGAGCAAATGCATGGGCCTGATGGCCCCGGACGGCTTCGATCTGGTGGAGGTGGAACACGAAGTCGTGGAAGCCATCCTCGTCAGTAAACAACTCATCAAGCGATTTCCCTTGCAAAAAATTCTCGATATTCTCAAAGAAAAAGTGTTTCCATTCGTCTCTCATGGCGAGACTATCAGAATCCAGTTTCATGTCAAGATTCAATATGATCGCATCGAGGGCAGCCTGGAGTAACGCGGATGACCATCGAACCGCTGATCCGCCGCGACTGCCCGACGGTCGATGCCTTCGCCGGGGTGGAGGCCGTGGAGACGGATCTGCTGCGGCATGGATTCCTGGTGGTGGTGCGGGACGGAGCGTTCCATGGCCTGCTGGTAGCGGACGACATCCTCGACCGGAACCATAACCTGGTGATCGACTGCATGCGCCCCAAACCCTTTGTGGAGCCGGACGCGACGGTGCGCCATGCCTTCGAACTGCTGAAGCAGCATGGTCTGACGATTCTGCCCGTGGTCCGTCATGACGTATTGCTGGGGGTGATCACCCAGATGGCGCTCATCGAGCACCTGGCCACCACGGGCGAGGCATTCGAACGGCAGATTGCCGACCAGCTGCGGGAATTGCTGGCGCTCAACGAACAACTGCGCAGGGAAATCCAGGAACGCAAGGCAGCGGAAGCCAGGGCGCAGGCGGCCAAACAGGCCCACGCCACCTTTCTGGACGATGTCAGCCACGAGATTCGCACCCCCTTGCACATCGTCATCGGCCTGAGCCAGCTCCTGGAAGAACGGGCGGCAGGCATGACGCCGGATCAGGTGACCGAACAGCTGCACAAGATCCAGGCCGCCGGACACCACCTGTTGGCGTTGATCGGCCAGATGCTGGATCTCTCCCTGGCACGGATCGACCAAGTGCGCATCCAGCCGGAACCGTGCTCCCCTGACCGCATTCTCGCGACGCTGACGGCGATCTTCCAGTACGAGGCACGCCGGAAAGGCAACCGCATCGATTGCACGTGCGACGAGCGCATCGGCATGGTGCTGGCCGATTCGTTGCGGCTGCGGCAGGTGTTGTTGAATCTGCTCACCACGGCCAACCACTTCACCGAAGACGGCGAAATCTCCCTGGACGCGCGGCTGGAGAGAAGCCGGGACGGCATGGCGCGCATCGCCTTTCATGTGGAAGACACGGGCGTGGGGATTCCCGCCGCAGCGCTGGCCACCCTGTCCGCACCCTTCGACCAGGAGACGCCCATCGGGTTGGACCCACGGGGGGGTATCGGCCTGGGACTGGCCTTCAGCCGCACCCTGGTGGAGCGAATGGGAGGCAGGCTCCAGGTGGAAAGCCACCCCAACGAAGGCAGCCGCTTCCGGTTCACCCTGGAGTTGGCCACCGTGCCCGGAGAGGAGGCCAGGCAGCCCCGGGAGCCGACACCGTCCGGACAGACCGGGACGTTCATCCTGTTGATCGAGGATGACGCCATGAGCCGCTCCATGCTGGAGCAGATGCTGACATTGGACGGTCACCGGGTGGTGAGCGTGGAGTATGCCGACGATGCCTTCGCGGCATTGGCGCAAGAGCGGTTCGATCTGATCCTGACCGATCTGCGCATGCCCGATATCGATGGCATGGAGGTGATCCGACAGGTGCGCGCCATGGAGGATCCCCAACGCGCCACCACGCCGATTCTGGTGCTGACCGCCGACGCCGCGCCCCAACGCCTCGCCGCCGTGCTGAATGCGGGGGCGAATGCCGTGATGACCAAGCCCATGGAGCTGAAGCGGCTGCGTCAGGTCATGAAACGCATACGGGCCGGAGAAACCTTTGCCGATGATCGGGAAAGGCCGCAAAATCAGGCAAGCCACACTGGCCAGTTGCTGGATACGGCGGTGTTGACCCGTGCGCTGCACTCCCTGGGGCGGGAGCGGGTGGAGCGGATCTGCCGACAATTTCCCGCCTCCAGCGCCCGGATGCTGACATTCATGCAGCAGGGCCTGGAGGGCGAGGATCGGGAGGCCATGGCCCTGGCAGCGCACCGCTTCGCGGGTAGTGCCACCCATCTGGGAATGAACCTGGTGGTCGCCTTGGCGCGGGAGATCGAAGAACAGGCCCGGCTGCTCCCCCTGGAGGCGGTGACCAGGCTGATGCGACAGTTCCGGCAGGCGGTGGCGGATTCCCAGCGGCAACTGGATGGCTGGCTGGCTTCCATTCAATAGAAAGGCTGAAAAACACGTGGAAAAACGTCCCTATTTCATCGTCGGCGACCTGGTTTCCAATGCGGCGGCGGGCGCGCTGGCCGCCTGGGTGGCGTCGCTGCTGCCCGTCGGCTGGCCCATGGCCGTGGAGATGATGGCGGGCATGGCGCTGGGAATGGTGGCGGTCTTTCTGGTTTCACCGGTCTTCATGTTGTTTTTCGGGGCACTGGAGGTCATGGTGCCCACCATGCTGGGGAGCATGTTCGCCAGCATGCTCCCCAGCATGCACCCCGTCTTGCGGGGGGATTGGGTGCATCTGCTGGTCTGGGGCGCCGGGATCGGGGTGGCGAGTTGGCTGTTCACCCAGGTGGCGCATTTCTTCCTGCGTGGGGAGAGGAATCATGGCTGATGCCAAAACACAACGCCGTTGGGACGGCACGGCCCTGTTCTACGACCTGCTGGCCCATGGCGCGGAAAGGCGCTGGGGTCCGGCCAAGCGCGCCCTGTTTTCCCGCATGCGACCGGGGGCGCGGATCCTGTTCGCCGCCCTGGGCACCGGACTGGACATCGCCTGTTTTCCCCCCGGCATGGAGATCGTGGCCATCGACATCAGCCCGCGCATGCTCGAACGGGCCGGCCCCCGGCTGGCGGGCTATCCGGGCCGCATCGAGGCGCGGCAAATGGACATCCACGAACTCGATTTTCCGGACGATCATTTCGAGCAGATTTTCACCGCCTGCACCTTCTGCTCGGTGCCGGACCCGGTGCGGGGGCTGAAATCGTTGCGCCGGGTGCTTCGACCGGGCGGCGAACTGGCCATGTTCGAGCACACCGGCAGCCGCTGCATCCCTTTCAACTGGCTGCTCGACATGTGCAATCCCTTGTGTCGGCACATCGGCCCGGAAATGAACCGGGATACCGTGGCCAATGTCGAAAAGGCGGGTTTCGATGTGATGTCGGTCAATCATCTCTTTCTGGATGTGGTCAAGACGATCACGGCCAGAAAACCGGTCGGCACGCCGTAGGGTTGCAAGGGAGGCTTTGACTTTGCAACGCTCGTGGCTGCAAAATGCACCTGTGAAAAGACCTTTCCCTGTAGCTATTCGAGGAGATTGCCCCATGCGTCGTTTTGCCATGCTGATTGCCGCCGCAGCCCTGTTGACCGGCACCACGGTTCGGGCCGCCGAGTTGGATGTCAAGGAGGGGATGTACGAGGTCACCATCAAGACCGTCATGCCCGGCATGCCCATGCCGGACCAGACGGTGCGCGACTGCGTCACCGCAGCCGACCGGAAGGACCCGCAACGCATCATGAAAAAAGGCGGGGGTGGCGACGACTGCGCGCTCAAGGACTACAAACAGGAAAGCAACCGGATCTCCTTTGCCATCTCCTGCCCCAAGGAACAGGTGAACGGCAAGGGGGAATACCGTTTCTCCGGCGACGGGTATGCCGGCACCATGAAAATGACCATGGCCGCTCCGGGAGCGCCGCCCATGTCCATGGATGTCCAGACCACGGCCAAATGGGTCGGCCCGTGCAAGTGAACCAGGCCTGGATCGCCTGATGATGCGTCTCCTCCTGTTGCTGGCGATCTGCTTGACCGCCTGGCGGGTCGAGGGTGCGCCCCTGCCGGTGGAGCGGGTGCCGGAACCCCTCAAACCGTGGGTGGAATGGGCGCTGCACGGGCAAGAGGAGGCGCAATGCCCCATGGCCTTCAACGACGCGGCCCTGCGGATCTGCCAGTGGCCGTCGGGTTTGACCCTGCGCCTGGAGAAGGGTTTCGGCAGATTCGTCCAGCAATGGCGGATGGCCAGGCCGGGCTGGGTTCCCCTGCCCGGCGCGGCGGATCGCTGGCCCCAGGAAGTGAAGGTGGATAACAAGGCGGCACCAGTGCTCGCCCATGACCAGACCCCCGGGGTGTGGCTGGGAGAGGGAGAACATCAGGTCAGCGGGGTGTTTTATTATGCCACCCTGCCCGACTTCCTGACCGTCCCGCCGGAAACCGGCCTGGTGAACCTGAGCGTGGAGGGCACGCCGGTCCCGCTGGCCATGCCGGACCCCCAGGGTCGCTTGTGGCTGAGCGGACGCGACACGGAAAAACGGGTGGAGGACCGCCTGGAGATGAATGTCCACCGTCTGGTGCGCGACGGGGTGCCGATGATCCTGGAGACCCGGCTGGAGTTGCGGGTGGCGGGCAAGCGGCGGGAGGTGCGGCTCGATCCGCCGTTGCGGGAAGGGTGGATCCCCCTGGCCGTGGAGACCCCCCTGCCCGCGCGCATGGACGGGGATGGCCGGTTGCGGCTGCAGGTCCGGTCCGGGGTGTGGGAGGTGACCTTGCGGCAGCGTCATGTCGGCCCGGTGACCGGCATCGCCCTGCCCAAGGAGCGGAGCTGGCCCTGGCCGGAAGAAGAGGCTTGGGCCTTCGCCGCCCGGCACGATGTCCGACTGGTGAACGTCGTTGGGGTGGAGGCCGTGGACGCCCGGCAAACCCGCCTGCCCCAGGAGTGGCGGGAATATCCCGCCTATCGGGTCCGGCCAGGCGATGCGATGCGTTTCGAGGAACAACGCCGCGGCGCCGGAGAGCCGCCGCCGGATCGCCTGAACCTGACACGCCACCTGTGGCTGGATTTCGACGGGGGGGGGTGGACCTTTCAGGATCTGCTGCAAGGGTCCGCGCCACGCGCCTGGCGGCTGGAGATGAATCCCCCCATGGAACTGGGACGGGTGGAGATCCATGGGGAGGATCAATTCATCACCCGACGGAGCGGTTCGGAAAAACGGGGCGTGGAACTGCGTCACGGCGAGCCGACCCTGCGCGCCGAGGGGCGGCTGCCCATGGCAGGGGGCGTGGTCCCGGCCACGGGCTGGGACATGGATCTGCAAAAGCTCTCCGTCACGGTGCATCTGCCGCCGGGGTGGCGTCTCCTGCATGCCTCAGGCGCGGACGCGACCCGTGACACCTGGCTGGGACGCTGGACTTTGCTGGACATCTTCCTGGTCCTGATGACCGCCGTGGTGGTCTCCCGCCTGTGGGGACGCGGCTGGGGCCTGCTCGCCTTGACGGCCATGGCCCTGGTCCATCCGGAGCAGGGGGAAATGGCCTGGCTGCTGCTCGCCGTGATGGCCGGGGTGGCCCTGGGGCGTGCCCTGAGCGGCGAGGGACGCTGGCTGCCGGGATTGGTACGGCTGTGGCGGGTCGCCTCCCTGACCGCGCTGTTGCTG
Source organism: Magnetococcales bacterium (assembly GCA_015231915.1). Classification (GTDB taxonomy): domain Bacteria; phylum Pseudomonadota; class Magnetococcia; order Magnetococcales; family Magnetaquicoccaceae; genus Magnetaquiglobus. Next base: position 41,745 of record JADGAR010000023.1, on the reverse strand, counting down.
ATGGCGCTGCCGTTTCTGATCGGTCAGATTCGCATGGGCCTCTATCCGCAACTGGAACTGCCCCATCAGGTGATGCCCTCCCCCCCGGTCCCGGAGATGCCCATGCCGGCATCGGCGCCTCCTGTCGCCCAGGCCATGGAGATGCAGACGGACGCCGTTGCGCCGATGGCGAAACGGAAAGCCGCTCCTCTTGCCCGCGCGACCAACATGGCTTTGCCGCACGCGCCCGCCCCCCCGGTCAAATCCGCACTCACCCGTCTCGACCCGTCGGTACTGACGCAGACCGGCCCCGGCCTGCCGCAATGGGAGTGGCGCGCGGTGCGAATGATCTGGAGCGGACCTGTGGAACGGGGACAGGAGTTGCGGCTGCATCTGCTCTCTCCCGGTGCCAACCGGATCCTGATCGCGGCGCGGGTGGCGCTGTTGCTGATGCTGCTCTGGCGGGTGGCGGGGATCGGCATCCGGGGTCTGTCGTTCAAGCGCGTCGGGGTGTTGCTGCTGGCCGGTCTGGGGATGTGCGCCACGCCGGCGATGGCGGCACAGATTCCGGACCAGGAGACGCTGGAGACCCTCAAGAACCGCCTGCTGGAGCCGCCCGAATGTCTGCCGTTCTGCGCCGATCTGGCCAAACTGCGGCTCGAGGCGGACGGGGAACGGCTGCGCCTGCACCTGGAACTGCATGTCCTGCGGGAGACCGCCGTGCCCCTGCCCGGCCAGGGGGGGCATTGGTTGCCCGGCGAGGCGAGCCTGAACGGTCGGCCCGCCCCCGCCTTGCGGCGACGGGCCGGGGGGGATGGCCAGGGCGGGACCCTCTGGATGGGGCTGCCCGCCGGGATCCATGCCGTGGTGCTGGAGGGGCCGCTGCCCTCCCGCGAGACGGTGCAGATTCCTTTGCCCATGCCGCCGCGCCGGGTCATGGCGGAAAGCCGGGCGTGGCGGGTGGAAGGGCTGCGCGAAAACGGCACGGCGGACGCCAGCCTGCAATTGCGACGCAACCAGCCGAGCGTGGAAGGGGAAGGCGGCGACGAACCGGGAGAGGCCGCCGTGGTGGCCCTGCCCCCCTTCGTGGAGGTGGAACGGCTTTTCGATCTGGGGTTGACGTGGGAGGTGGTGACCCGGGTACGCCGCGTCACCCGCCCTGGAGCCGCCGTCATGCTGGAGTGGCCCATGCTGCCTGGCGAGACGGTCACCGCCGCCGGGGTGCGGGTGGTGGGAGAGAAGGTCCTGGCCCGGCTGGAGCCGGATCAGACCGAACTGGAATGGCGCTCCACCCTGGATGCCCGTGAGGAACTGACCCTGCAGGCAGCGGCAGGGGTGCCGTGGAGCGAAGTCTGGCATCTGCGGGCCGGGCCGATGTGGCATGTGGTGACCACGGGGATTCCTGCGACCGGCCACGCGGACGAGGCCGGATCACGGCGCACGGAGTGGCGTCCCTGGCCCGGCGAGACGATTGCCTTGCGCATCGGCAGACCCGAGGGGGTAGCGGGTCCGACTTTGACCCTGGAAAAATCCGAATTGGAGGCCACGCCCGGCGAACGGGCCACGGATGTTCGGCTGACTTTGCAACTGCGCGCCAGCCGTGGCGGACAGCATGCCATCCGGCTGCCGGCGGGGGCGGTGCTGCTTTCCGTGCGCATCGAGGGGCGTGAAGAGAAGTTGCGTCAGGAGGGAGAACGGCTGGTGCTGCCCATCACCCCCGGCTTGCGGAGTTATCAGGTGGTCTGGCGGCAACCGGGCGGGCTGGAGCACCGTTTTGTCACGCCGCAGCCCGATCTGGGGCTGGAGGGGGTGAACATGGTCATCCGTGCCCATCTGCCCCCCGAACGGTGGATCCTGTGGACCTGGGGACCGGCCATGGGACCGGCGGTGCTCTACTGGGGCAGCCTGCTGCTGATTCTGCTGGTGGCGGTGGCTTTGGGCCGGATCTCCTGGCTGCCGCTGCGCGCGTGGGAGTGGATGGCGCTGGGGGTGGGACTCAGCATGGTGGAGGCTGGCGCGGCACTGATTCTGGCCGCCTGGTTTCCCCTCATGGGTTGGCGCCGGGAGCAGCCCCAGGCTGCCAGCCGCTGGCGTTTCAATCTGCGCCAGATCATGCTCCTCATGTGGACCCTGGCCGCCCTGGCCGCCCTGGCCGCCATACTGCGGCACGGTCTGCTGGGCTATCCCGACATGTGGATTCTGGGGAATCGCTCCAGCGCGCGGCTCATGCAGTGGTATCAGGATCGCGGCGGCACGCTGTTCCCTGTGGCCGGGGTTCTTTCCCTGCCGATCTTCGCCTATCGTCTGCTGATGCTGGGCTGGTCCTTGTGGCTGGCGACCGCCATGCTGGGCTGGATTCGCTGGGGTTGGTCCTGTTATGCCACGGAAGGGTTGTGGCGTCACAAGGCGCCGCCGCCTGTGGCGGTCAAGGAACCGGAAACCAAGGGAGAAACCGGTCCATAGTTATTAGACAAAGGAAGAATGCTCAAACAGATATAAACACTCAATGCTTTTTTTCTACAATTATGATTTATATTTTTTTTAAATCGTTAAAAAAATAATTATGGATAAACTTTATTAATAATATAATCTTAATAACACAGATCGATAATTTTAAATATTTCGAAAATTTTAACGGTTACTCTAGGATGTGTTAACGTTTCACGCGCTCCACCCAGACAAAACCTCCTTGAATTGTTAGTTGATGACATGATATCCTAATTTACAGGTAATCAATTTCGAGCAACTTCTTGTACATTCTACAATTCTGGAGAAATATTATGGACTTTGAAGAAGAAGTACAAACGATTGCATCTCGCATCAAGAAAACGAAGGACAAAATTGGCAGTGAAGAGGCGACTAAGCAGGCATTTGTTATACCTTTTATTATTGCATTAGGTTATGATGTATATGATCCTGCCGAAGTGGTGCCGGAATTTACTTCCGATGTAGGTACCAAGAAAGGCGAAAAGGTTGATTATGCTATCATAAAGGATGGTCAACCAATTATGCTGTTCGAGTGTAAAGCATGTGGTGTCAACCTGGAAGCAGAGCATATGTCGCAGTTGTTTCGTTACTTCAATGCAACCGAGGCACGGGTAGGCGTACTGACAAACGGTATATTATATCGCTTCTATTCCGATTTGGACAAAACCAATCAGATGGACTCCAAGCCATTTTTGGAATTCAACATGTTGGATTTCAGCGAGGATTTGCTTCAGGAAGTCAAAAAATTCGGTAAGAGCCGTTTTGATGTCAAACAACTGACAAGCGCAGCAACAGACCTTAAATATACAAAAGAAATAAAACAATATTTAGCACAACAATTAGAAAAGCCTTCAGAAGATTTTGTTCGTTTCATTGTCGGACAAATTTATTCCGGGCGAAAAGGTCAGAATGTGGTTGAAATGTTTACTAAAATCACTGGAAGAGCTTTCAATCAATTTATCAATGAAGTATTTAATCAACGACTAAAAGCGGTTACCGGAAAGCAGGAAGAAAAGCAGGAAAAGCCTGAGGAAAAGCAGGTCACCCCCGTTTCACTCAAAGGGCAGTCCAAAAAACAGAAAGCTGATGATCGAATTCAAACCACTGAAGATGAGTTGCGTGGATTCGAGATTGTCAAGGTGATTCTGAAGGGATATATTGATACAGAACGACTTTTCTTCCGCGATACTGTCTCATGCTTCAACATTCTACTGGACGACAACATTCGCCAACCCGTATGTCGACTGTATTTGAATGATGATAAAAAATTCTTGTGTTTGCCTGACGGACAAATTGAAGAAAAGATTGCCATTCAGTCCGTGGATGATCTTCCCTTGTACCGTGAACGTATTGTAAATACGGCGGCCAAGTATCAAAAACAAAAGGGACCACCTCAGAACAAGGGGGAAACCGCCCCGGCGCCATGAACCCCGTCACGCCGCTGGCGGCGCGGCGGCATCCCCTGGCGCGGCGTCGCGCCGCTTCTCCTTGAGCAACCACGGATATTCCCTGGCGATCAGGTCCAGAATCCGCTGGTCGGGCAGAACGGAGTGGCGGTTCCAGCGCATGCCCAGCCAGACCATGCCCAAGGCGAACATCGCCCCCCCCACCGCCAGGGCGGCCTGGGACCAGGGCTGCCAGCGCCTCGTTTCCCGCTGTGCTGCGGCATCCCCCCCGACGCCGCCCGAAAGCGGGGTCTCCTTGACGGCCTTTTCCAGGGCGGTCACCCGTTCGACCAGCACCCCGTTGTTGGCGGGACTGTTTTCCAGGGCGGTGAGTCGCTCGTTCATGCGGGTCTGTTGCACCTGGGTGACCTTCACCATCTGGGTCAACTCGTCCAGCTGGGTCTGCATGCGCACCAGGACGTTCTCCAGGCCCGAACCGGCAACCATGGGCTGGGCGGAAAAGATGACCGTTTCCGGTTCCCTGCCCTTGGCCCCGGTCGCCTCCGCAGCGGCAGTGCGCTTCTGGAGGTGGGTCTGACTCAGCACTCTGGCCTCCCGATCCGGGATGGCGCGGATCTCCTCCAGGGAGGGCACGCGCAGCGCGCCTCCGGGGATCGGTTCGTGCATGTTGCCATTCCGGAAATGATCCGGATTGTGCTGAAAAATGGCCGCCATGACCTGCGACGCCGTCACCCCCCGCACACCCAGAGCGCGAACCACGGACTCCAGCCCATCCCCCTCCCGGATGCGCACCTCCTGGGGCACGGGCAGGTCGTTGCCCAGGGCCTCCACAGAGGTCTGCTTCTCGGGGGCCTCCTTTTTCGGAATCGAGGCCAGCTTCCTGGAGATGACCGGCGTGATGCCGGGTTTGATGGTGAACAGCCGGAACTCTTCCAACTTGTCGGACGCCACCACCACCAGCAGCGGCACGGGTTTGTCGGGCAGGGGTCTGGCGAAGGTGATGCGGGTATGGGCCTGGAGGTCGGCGATCCGCGTGGCGGTCTCGGTCCCTTTCAGGGTGGCCGGCAGAGGGGTTTTGAACCGTTTGTACTCCGCCGGTTTGGCCAGCCGGATGGAGAGGATCCGTTCCTGTTGGCCGGCCTGGACGAGAAGTTCCGCGCGCGGCTTGCCGTTGGGCGCATTGAGCACGGCCAGATGCCCCACCTCGAAGGCGTGGGAGGCCGAAGGGCAGGTGAGGAGCCAACCCGCGATGCCGGCGATGATGATGCGACGCTGCGAATCCACTGCGACTGGTCCTGATTCCCTGGCGTGAAATGGCGCTCCCTCGAGCAGGATGCACGATTCATGAGGTGCGTCGGATTCCCGGCGACCCATGACGGCGGATGCAAGATGTGCACCCAAAGTCAGGATGATCAAAAAAACATAACGATAGTGCTATATTGCGAACATACGCTCACGGGGAATGGCCGGGTGGCAGGACCACCGATGCCGGACCGGAGACGAAAGGCGAACGGCGCGCCCGGCTGCTCTCCTCATCCTGCTCCCGCGCCGGGGTGGCACACCCGGACAGACCGGTCAGCAGCGCCAAGATCGCCAACCAGCCACCCACCCACTTTTTCGCATGCATGCACCTTGCTCCCGTTCTCAACGTGACCGGCGTGAGCGGCTGCGCCGCTCCACTTCCTCGTCCCATGCCCGTTCCTCCTGCGCCTTGGATGCCTGACGGGCACTCTCCTCCCGCGCCCGCTGCAATTCGGCCTGCACCTGGGCGTCATCCACTGCGGGCGCCTGGGGCTGCGCGGCCACCACCGGCGCAACGGGCGGCGGCGGGGCCTCCAGGCGTTTGATCTCCAGCCTGGCCAGCTCGGCATACTCCCCGCTGGGGAATTTCTGCAAATAGAGCCGCAGCTGGGCCGGATCGCCGCTCTCCTTCACCGATTGCCAGAACAGGGCATCCTGATCCTGGGGCGCGGGCGGGGCAGCCTTTTTCGGCTCCACGGTCACCGTCACCTTCTGGTCGGATGGGAGCGTGAAGAAAAACGAACCGGTGGACTGGTCGTAAATCGCCGGCGTCTGCATATGCCCCACGGCCTTGGCCTGGGTAATGACCGACTGGCGCACGTTTTCCACCGCCGACTTCACGGTCACCCCCGGCTCGCGGATCGCCTTGAGAAACTCCCGCGTGAACAGGCCATTGGGATCCCGGTCCCGGTCGTCCAGGCGGTCGAGGGCACGCTGGTTGGCCCCCGCCGAATAGACCACCATCACCCCGGAGGCGCTGCTGGAAGGCTGGGCCAGCCCCCGCGTATTGCCGACGCCCCGGGTCGCGCTCCCCTTGAAGGGGTTGTCCCGGCAGGCATCCAGCACCACCAGCGAAAACTTCGCCTTCGAGTCGGCCATCATCTCCGTCACCCGCCCCACATCCAGGGCATTGTTGATGATCTGGCTCTCCTTTTCGGCCTGCACATCCACCGGAATCAAATAATTGGCGCTCTTGATCTGCACCCCGTGGCCGGCATAGAACACCAGCCCCACCGCCTCGGTGGAGAGTTTGCCCAAGAATTCATCCACCGCATCGTTCATCGCGTTGCGGTCGGCGTTTTGGCGGAAGACCACGTCGAACCCCAAGCGGGCCAGCTCCTGCTTCATCGCCTTGGCGTCCGCCACCGCGTTCTTGAGCTTTTCCACATGGGCGTATTCGTTGTTGCCGATCACCAGGGCCACCCGCTTTTCCCCGGCGGGAATGGCCCGCCCGAATCCCCTGGTATCCGCAGCCCAAACCGGCAGGGCAAGCAGTGCCGCCACCAAAACCATCCATGTAAACGCGAACTTTTTCATCGGTCTCCTCCCAGATGGTTGCTGTTGCCATCATTCTCCTCCTTCCCTGGTGGAATCGCAAGCATTTCATTGGCGCACCCCCGCGCCGCGTGCTATCCTGGGGGCATGAGACCCTTTTTTTCGACACGGGATGCGCCATGCGAACCCTTATGCAACTGCTTGTCTTGTGCCTCATCCTGACCCCCTGGCCGGAGGCCATGGCCAACCCGAAACAGGTGGCCCTGGTCATCGGCAACGGGGATTACCGGCATGCCACCCGTCTTCCCAATGCCGCCAACGACGCCCAGGCCGTGCAACAGGCCCTCCTGGAGAAGGGTTTCAGCGTGATCTTCCGGAAAAACGCCAGCCGCGCCGAGATGAACGACGCCATCGATGAGTTCATCGGCAAGCTCTCGTCGGACAGCATCGCGCTGTTTTATTACATCGGCCACGGGGTGCAGGTGCGCAACAACAACTACCTGATCCCCGTGGAACTGCAGGCGGAAAAAGAGAACCACATCATCCACAACAGCATCGAGATGACGCGGCTGGTGGACCAGCTCAGCGAAGTCCAGGCCAAATTCTCCCTGGTGATTCTCGACGCCTGCCGGGAAAATCCGTTCCGGCGCAATGGCCGCGCACTGGGCGGGGAACAGGGGCTGGCCCCGCCCATCAACAGCGCCGACGGGATCATGATGGTCTACTCTGCCGGGGTGAACCAAAGCTCCCGTGAACCGACCGGCAGCGGCAACGGTCTGTTCACCCACGAATTCGTCCAGGCGCTCCAGGAGCCGGGCGCCAGCGCCAAGGGGGTGGTGGAAAACGTCAAACAACGCATTCTCGTCAAGACCAGGGCGTCGGGGTCGCTGCAAACCCCGACCATCTACGACCAGTCCTCCGGGACCTTCCAGTTCTCGCTGCCGGCAGACGGCAAGATGACCGTGACCCTGGAACCGCCCGCCCCGACGGTGAACCGGGAAACGCTTTTCTGGCAATCGGCGCAAGCCAGCGGGGACCCGGCCCAGATGCAGGCCTATCTGCAGAAATACCCCAAGGGCAGCCATGTCCAGGAGGCCCACGCCCGCATCCGGGAACTGTCCGCCAGACCGGCTCCCGCCCCAGCCGCAGCCCCGGCCCCGGTGGGGACGGTTGCGGTCACCTGGAACGATTTCGTGCGGGTGCCCGGCGGGACCATCACTTTGGCGTGCGATCCGGTAAACTGCCGGAAAGCCGGCACCTCCCCCGGCGTGACCGTGGAGAGCTTCGAGATCGGCAAGTACGAGGTGACACAAGGGCAATGGCAGGAGGTGATGGGGAGCAATCCGTCCCGCTTTGCCTCCTGCGGGGAGAGCTGCCCGGTGGAGCAGGTTTCATGGCAGGAGGTCCAGGCGTTTCTGACGCGGCTGAATGCCAGCGGTCGTGGCCGTTTCCGTCTGCCCACCGAGGCGGAATGGACGTTTGCCTGCCGTTCCGGCGGGGGCGACGAAGGCTTTTGCGGCGGCAGCGATCCCGACGCCCTGGGGTGGCATCAGGGCAACGCCCGCAACGGCCCCCGCCCCGTGGGCCAGAAAAGCGCCAACCGGCTGGGGATTCACGACATGACCGGCAATGTGGCGGAGTGGACCTGCTCCGAGCACGGCAAGTTCGACGACGGCTGGAACGTCCACTCCCGCTGCTCGGACAAGGAGACGCAAAAGGTCACGCGCGGCGGCAGCTGGGCCGACGACCGCAGCCATCTCCTGGCCTCCAGCCGCGGCATCGGCGATCCGCACACGAAGAATTTCATGCTGGGGCTGCGACTGGTGCGGGAGCGATAGGTTCCGCCGTCCTGACCGCAACCAACGCTTCCATCTGGGGTGCCGAACCGTTATCAGATCCTCTCGTATCTGGCCAACGCCGCCAACAGACGCGGCTTGGTGATCGGCTTGGTCAGATGTTCCGAACAACCGGCCTCCAGGGTCTGCCGTTCGTTCTCGGCAAAGGCGTGGGCGGTCAGGGCGATCACCGGAACGGGGGGGAGCGCGCGGGATTTCTCCCAGGCGCGGATCCGGCGCGTGGCGGTGTAACCGTCCATCACCGGCATCTGCACGTCCATCAACACCAGATCGAACCGCTCCCCGGACATGACCTTGGCGACCGCCTCCTCGCCGTTGTGGGCGAAGGTCAAGGTGTGGGGACTCTTTTTCAAAAAGGCACGCACCAACAGAATGTTGTCCTCCGAGTCGTCCACCACCAGGATCGACATCCCCTCTCCGGCAACAGCCGTTTCGGGCGGCTCCCTGGGCGTGACCCTGAGGTTGCGGGCCAGCGTGGACTGAATCGCCTCCCACAACTCCGAACGCTTCACCGGCTTGAGCAGCATCCCGATCCCCATGGCCCGGCCCCGTGCCAGATCCCCTTCCTGATAATAGGAGGTCACCGTGATCAGCGGCAGATCGGGCTGCCCGCACTCCTGGCGCAATTGCCGGATCCGCTCCAGCAGCGCGACCTCCTTCTCGTCGCAGGCCAGCACGATGAGCTGACACGGACTCCCCGCCTGACGCGACGCACGCAACGTGGCCGGAATCCGCGCGCACTCCGACACCATCTCCACCTCGGCCCCAAGGGCGACCACCATGCGGCTGAGCACCAGCCGGCTGTCCGCCTGCTCGTCGGCCACCAGCACCCGCATGCGGCTCAAATCCACCCCCGCAGGGGCTTCCCTCCCCTCCTCGCCCGGCAACCGCGTCACCTCGAAGCGGGCCGTGAAGAAAAACGTGCTCCCCCTGCCCAGCTCGCTCTCCACCCAGATGCTCCCCCCCATGAGATCCACCAGCCGCCGGGAGATGGCCAGGCCAAGACCCGTACCCCCATACTGCCGCGTGGTGGAGGCATCGGCCTGGGTGAAGGCATCGAACACGGTCGTGAGTTTCTCCCTGGGGATGCCGATCCCGGTGTCCCGGACCTCGAAACGCAGACCGCCTGACGACCGCTCCGGATCCGGGGCCACGCGAATGGCGATCGCCCCGGCGGGGGTGAACTTGATGGCATTGCCGATGAGGTTGATGAGCACCTGGCGCAACCGTTTCGCATCCCCCTTGAGGTGATCGGGGACATCGGGCGCGGTCTCCAGGGTGATCAGCAGCCCCTTTTCCCGCGCCCGCATGCTCATGATGTCCATGATGCGCTGCAAGGTTTCGCTCAACTGGAAGGGGGCGTGATCCAGCTCCATGCGGCCCGCCTCCACCTTGGAAAGATCCAGGATGTCGTTGATCAGGTCCAGCAGGCTGTCCCCGGCGCGCCGAAAGATGCTCACGTACTGCCGCTGCTCCGGTGTCAGCTCGGTCTCCTCCAGGACCTCCGCCATGCCGACGATCACGTTCATCGGGGTGCGGATCTCGTGGCTCATGGTGGCCAGGAATTCGCTCTTGGCCCGGTTGGCGTCCTCGGCCTCCAGTTTGGCCTCCAGTAGGGTGGCCTCGGCCTTTTTGCGCTCGGTGATGTCCATGGCCATGGTGATGATCAGATGCCGGGGATCGTCCATCACCCCCATGGGCCGCGAACGCACGATCCACACCCGACGCTCCTCGTCCGGGGGCAAAATGGTGATCTCCCCCTCCTTGAAGGGGGCGTCAGGTGGGAAATTCGCCCCCAGCAGTTCCAGAGCGGCCTCCCGCTCCTCCGGGGGCAACAGGTGTTCCACCCAGGCCGTCAGGGTGGGAATGGAGCGGGTGAGGCCGGACAGCTCGGTCCAGCGCCGGTTGACCAGAAAGACCGCGCCGTCCGCCGTGTGGATCATGATGGGAATCGGCGCGTACAAAACGGTGCGCCGCAACCGCTCCTCGCTCTCCCGATGGGCGCGGGTCATGGCCAGGGCCTCGTCCCAGGCGCGTTCCCGGCTGACGATCAACGACCAGGCCGCCACGCCCAGCGCCGCGCTGATCAGGCCGCCGGCAATCAGAATGATCACCGGCCCGTAGCGGGGATGGTACTGAAAGAAAAAGCTCCCCGGGGTGAACCGGTAGGTCCACACCCCGCCATCGCCGCTGCCCCGTGCGGTTCGAGTCCACTCCGGATCCGGTTCCTCGTCTCCCATCATGGCATGGGAATCGAAAATGCGGGCGGAAGGACGCAATGCGGGTCCATCGAACACCTCGATACGCACCTGGGCCAGCGCGGTCCCGAACAGATCCTGGAAGAACGGGCGGGCGCGATACACCGCCGCCACCCAGCCCAACAGCGCCTGCCGCCGCTCCGTGGCGTCGTTGAGCGCAACCCCGGCACGATAGACCGGCGTGAGACGCAACAGACTGATTTCCGGGATGCCGTCCGCGCCATTGCGCACCACGGGAGGCGCGAAGAGCGGCATGCCGGAATCCCGCACCAGTTGCGCCGCCTGCCGCCGCCGCTTTTCCGCCGCGAGGTCCTCCCCAGGCGGGAACAGCACATCCGCTGGATCCACCGCATGGTGCAACGAGACCGTCAGGGCGGCATCCTCGGACCCCTTGCCGTTCTCGACGAAAAACAGCTCCCGCAGGCCGAGATGGTGACCCGTCGGCGCCACGACCCCGGCAAAGGCCTGCCAGGTCGCTGCGGTGACCTTGCCCTCGAACACATACCAGGCCGCCATGATGCGGGAAAGATTGGCATGATTGTCCAGACGGTGTTTGGCCGTCTCCTGGAGGCTGGCGGAGAGCCGCAGCAACTGCTCCTGGGCCAGATTGCCATTGCGGCTGGTCTCGTGGTGCCAATACAGAACGGTGAAGGCGATTCCCAGCAAAAAGAACAACCAAGGCTTCACGCGCGAATGGATCTCGATGGAACGTAAATTATCCATGTCTCGTCATGCCGAAAAGAGGAAAAAATGCCATCCTTTCGAATCATAGCGGAAATGGACGCCGAATCCCACTCGAATTTTCCAGGCGCTGCGGCTGAAATGCCGCACATGGCCCTTGCCCATGGCAAAACGCTACCTTGTGCCAGCAGCACGCATTTGCATCGCCGGTTGGAGGTCGCCAGGCAATGAAGGGACGCGGACACCCCGCCACACGGCGGTTTCAGGAGGATCTGACCCGACTGGGCGACCAGTTGCGCGGGGAGATCGAGGATCGGGTCGCAGGCTTCGGCTCGGGGGCTGCGGCGACCCGCCAGCGGCGCGAGCGGGTCGCAGGCTCTTTGCGCTTCTTTGCCAAAAACTACTTTCCCCACTACGTCTCCGCACACGACAGCGTGATGCACACCTGGCTGTTCGAGCGGCTGCCGGGTCTGGACGGGACGAAGGGGTGCAAACTGGCCCTGGCCGCCCCGCGCGGCGAGGCGAAATCGACCCTGATCACGCAGATTTTCTCTTTGTGGCGGGTGATGACGGGACGCAGCCGCTACATCCTCATCCTGATGGACGCCCATCATCAGGCCTCGGCCATGCTGGAGGCGGTCAAGGTGGAACTGGAGGCCAATCCCCGCCTGCAACGGGACTTTCCCGATGCGTGCGGTGCCGGGGCGGTGTGGAAGGAAGGGGTGGCGGTGACCCGCAACGGGGTCAAGTTGCAGGCGGCGGGGTCCGGCGCCCGGCTGCGCGGCTTGCGGCACGGCGCGGCACGACCCGACCTGGTGGTGTGCGACGACCTGGAGAACGATGAAAACGTGCGCAGCCGCGCACAGCGCGACAAGCTGGAAACCTGGCTGAAAAAGGCGGTGCTGAAACTGGGACCGCCGGATGACTCCCTGCACGTGATCTACGTGGGGACCATCCTGCATCACGACTCGGTGCTGGCGCGCATCATGGCCAACCCCTTGTGGGAGTCGGTCCGGTTTCAGGCGATCCTGCGTTGGCCGGACAATATGGCGCTGTGGGACCAGTGGCAGCGCATCCTGAAAGAAGAAGGGGAGGCGAGCGCCGACGCCTTCCATGAAAACAACCGTACCGCGATGCATGCCGGAGCGCAAATCTCCTGGCCTGGGGTGAGGAGCCTGGAAACCTTGATGAAAATTCGCCTGCGGGACGGCGCCGACGCCTTCGACGCCGAGTTGCAGAATCAGCCGATGCACGAAAACGCTCCCTTCGCGGAGGTGACCTTCTGGCAGGCGGAAAACCCGGAATGGCTCTACTTCGGGGCAGTGGATCCCTCGATGGGCAAGTCCGGACGACAGGGGGATCCCTCGGCGATCCTGGTGGGGGGATTCGACCGGGCCAGCGGGGTGCTGCACGTGGTGGAGGCAGACATCCAGCGGCGGCAGCCGGATCGGATCATCGAGGACGTGGTGGCCTTGCAGGCCCGCTACTCCTGCCGGCTGTGGGTGGTGGAGACGGTGCAGTTTCAGGAGTTCTTCAAGGACGAGTTGATCCACCGCGCGGCGCGGATGGGGGTCCCGGTGCCGGCGCGCGGTGTCAAGCCGACCCGGGACAAGGGGCTGCGCATCGGCGGGTTGCAACCGCACGTGGCCAACGGCTTGATCCGCTTCCGGCCCGAGCACAAGACCCTGCTGGACCAACTGCGCCACTGGGGGGAACCGGACGCCCACGACGACGGCCCGGATGCCCTGGAAATGTTGTGGCGCATCGCCACGGAAGGGTCTGGCCGGGTCGGGGAGTTTCAAGCCCTTGGCCAGGCCAGGAGCGGCCTGGCCTCCGGCGGGGAGATCGGCTTCGGCAGCACAGGCGGCGGGCTGGAATGGAACGGCTTTTGACGCGCGATGGGGCAACAACCTAATCAATTTATTGGCGCGCCAACGTTTTTTTTACGCTTTGCACGAAGTTCATTTTTTTGGTATTGTTGGTACCATGTCTTGAACTCAAGCGACTCTGGAGAAAAAAATGCCACAAACCAATACCGTGTCGCCAACGGATGCAAACGATGACCTCCTGCTCGATGACCCACAAATCGTCATGCGTCAAATGCAAATATTGTCCGACAATCCCGGCATGCGGCAGTTGATCGACCAAGGACTTTCCAACTCGGAAATCGAAGTCATGGAAATGTGCGAACGGAGTTTTCAATCGCTTGCAGCAGATACAAAATTAAAAGAAATCAGGCTGTAAATGATGTGCAGCAAACTCACTCCAGCGATGCAGGATGCAATAAAAATTCACATCATTAAAATTTGGCAACATTTCTACAAAGATTTTATCAAAACACAGCTACCCGCAGCGCTGGTGCCAGAGATCCGGATCAGTCTGCCGGTATTCACGGAAGCCATCGAACATGCCTTTGTGGACATGAACCGGATGGCAGCCTGGCACATGCCCACGGAGGATCGTCAACCAGACCGACACAAATGGTCCGGGTTCATGGCCAAATGGGTCGCCAAAATGCGACCGATCTATTGCGCCAAGCCTGGCAAAAGCATCGGGGCGCTGCCGCTTGCCAACATGCTGAATGCCTATTTCGCGTTATACATTTTTCGGGGATTTTTGTATTGCCGGAGCAATGCACATCATTTTCCGATCTCCAAAAATGTGCTTTATGCGCTCCACTATCGGGATCTGACCGGCGAGACCCTGGCCCTGCTGGCCTACAGTTACGAAACCATCGTGGACCTCTCGCCCCAGGATCCGCCCGGTCCATGAGTGGCCGGTGACACAGCCGGAACACAGGCACCCCGCCAGCCGTCAAACAAGACATGCGGCCAGATTGATCTCGCGTGCCTGTTCATCCCGAAACGATCACTGACCAAGTCGAAGAACGGCCTGCCTTCCGGCGGGGAGGGACGCGGGAGAGGTCATCCCCTGGCCCCGCCGGAGACGGCACGATCCCTGCTCTTCAAGGATTGGGCGCGGCGGGAGCCGGAGTGGTGCCCTGTTTGTCCTTCAAGACCTTTTCCCGTTCGTCCAGTTTCTTGCGCTGTTCCTGGATCCGCTTGAGCTGCTCGCCTTGTTGACGGGCCTTGTGGGCCTCGTTGCACTGCTTCACGTCCGCCGGGGAGTTGGCCGTCTTGATGCAGGCGAGACGTTCTTCCAGCATTTTCACCATGCTGGCCTTGTGCGCCTTGAACTGCTCGTCCTTGTCGGGAGGAGCGCCCTTGCCGGGGGGTGCGTCCGCGGCCCAGGCCGCGCCCAGCGCCAACCAGGCCGCCATTCCGGCCACGCCAACCATCCGCATGTTCATAGTCGATCACTCGCCTCCGCAATGATTTTCGAATCACAATCCAACCGCCGCCATCATGCAATAACCGATACGCGGCGTCAACCGGAACTGTTGCATCCCATGCCTTATGGCAATAAAAATGCTAGAGTGTCATGGTCATCTCCCACAAAAAGCACGCGAGCCGATGAAATTTGACACCTTGCCACCCGGAATGCCGCAAGCGCTCCTGTTGAGTCTGTGGATCGCAGGCGCCGGCCTCGCCCACGCGCAGGACGACAACCCCCTCGCCTACCGCCCGGTTCCCGCGCCAGACGAAACGGCGGCATCCGCTCCCGTCACCCGGCTGCTGCTCGCCCCGCTGGGCTGGTATTCCCGCTTTATCAGCCCCATCGACGGCGACCGCTGCCCGTCCCATCCGAGTTGTTCCCAGTACGCCCGAGAGGCCTTGCATCGCCACGGCGCCATCCCTGGCCTCTGGCTCACCGTGGATCGCCTGATCCACGAACGCACCGAAATCCACCGTCCGGAACGGGTCCTCCTGCCGGACGGCACGCCGCGCGTCCCCGACCCCCTGAACGGCAACGATTTCTGGTTTTATCCACCCGACCAGGAGCACCCATAAGATGAAACGTTCCCCCCTCTCCCGCGCCGCAGGCTTCACCCTGATCGAGGTCATGGTGGTGGTGGTGATCCTCGGCATCCTGGCCACCCTGATCATCCCCAAGATCATGAGCCGCCCGGACGAGGCCCGCCAGACCAAGGCCATCCTGGACATCCAATCCATCGGTCAGGCCCTGGACCTCTACCGCCTGGACAACACCCAATACCCGACCACGGAACAGGGGTTGAAGGCGTTGACGGTCAAGCCGGAGATCGAACCCGTGCCGAAACGCTGGCGCGCCGAGGGGTATCTCCCCAAGCCGCCGGTGGATCCCTGGGGCAACCCCTACGTCTACCTCTCCCCGGGTCTGCACGGGCAGTACGACCTGCTCTCCTTCGGGGCCGACGGCATGCCGGGGGGCGACGAAAAAGGCGCCGACATCACCTCCTGGAACCTGGACCGCAAGCCATGACCCCTGCGCGGACTCCGGCGGGCTTCACCCTGCTGGAGGTGATGGTCACGCTGTTCGTGATCTCCATCCTGATGGCCCTGGTCATGCCCCGTCTGGCCATCGACCAGCTGGAGCCGGCGCGCGCGGCTGCCATGCGCATGCGCAATGTCCTGATCTGGTTGCGGGATCAGGCCGCCTCCGGCAACGACGAATACCGCCTGCGCCTGATTCCCGGCCAGGGCTTCTACGCCAGCGAGGTGCTGCGGGGTGACACCTTTGTCCCGGTGGACGACCCGCTCCTGCAACCGACGGTCATCGATCCCGATCAGGCCTCCCTCTCCTGGCAACCGCCCCCCGGTGAGACCGGCGGCGCGGACGAAACGGCCATCCGCTTCACCCCCTTCGGCCCGGAACGGGCGATCCTGATCCGCTTCGCCACCCGCGCCAAAGGGGAGGGTTACACGGTCTCCTACCGCCCGGAGTGGGGCAAACCCCGGCTGGAGGCGGGACTGGGCGCATGGGAATGACCCGCGCTCCCGGCTTCACCCTGCTGGAGGTCCTGGTCGCCATGGCTTTGCTGGGCCTGCTGCTGGTGGGCGTCGGTGCGGTGCTGGAAAGGCAGGCGCGCGCCCAGTACCTGCTGGAAGAAAAGCTGGCCGCAGCGCAAGTGTCGAGCAACCTGATGGAGCAGTTCCGGCTGGAGGGGGCATCGCCGACGCCGGAATCCCGCTCCGGGAGCATGGAGATGGCCGGCAGGGCCTGGGAGTGGCGCCTGCACGTCGCCAAAACGGCTGAAAAAAACGGCCACGAGGTGACGATCCGCGTGGGACCGGAGGCCGCGCCTCTGTTCGAGGAGCGGATGCAATGGTAGCGCGTCCCCAGACCGGCTTCACCCTGCTGGAGGTCCTGATCGCCCTGACCATCTCCGCGCTGCTGTTGAGCGGCGTCTACCGGGTGACCGGGGCGAGCCTGGCCACGGCGCGGGCCATCGAAACCCGCGCGGAGACCCTCCACGAGTGGATCCATCTGCGCCGGGTGCTGGGCCGCGACCGGGAGTTTTTGGCCACCGAACCGCCGGTGGCCGGGATCGTGGTGGAAGGCAAGGAGACGGTGATCCTCAAGGCCAGCGGCGAGGTGGTCCCGGAGTGGCGTCTGGGTCCCTGGGTGGAGATCCTCTATCAATGGCGCCCCACCCCGTCGGGGGACGGGGTGATCTGGGAACGGCGGGTGCTGCCCCTGGGAGGCAAACGGGAAGAGGCGGAGTTGACCTTGCGCATCGACCAGGGATTGACACGGGTGGAGTGGGATCTCTATTCCGCCCGAGGGTGGCACCCGTTCGGCGAGGGGGGCAAACCGCCCTGGTTGGGGATGCGCTGGCGCTTCGACTGGCGGGTGATCGGCGACTGGCGGCTGGTGTTGCAACTGCCCATGGGGGGGATCGGTCATGCGGATCCCGCCTGAACGCCACGACGAACGGGGGATGGTCCTGCTGGTGACCCTGGCCGCCCTCGCCATGCTGATCCCGCTGGTCTATGCCGGCGTGGACGCGCAACGGTTCCATGCCCGTCAGGTGCAGCGGGAACTGGACCTGATCATCGCCCGCCGCAACGCCGAATCCCTGCTGGCGCGAGTCGCCCGCCTCCTGATCGAGGATGCCGCGCAAACCCGCCTGGATCACCCGGGAGAACCATGGGCGACGCCGATCGCCTGGTCCGACCGGGATGGCGAGGCGGCGGAAGCGGTGACGCAGGACCTGGAACGGTTCTGGAACCTCAACGGTCTGCGTCTGGCCGATGGTCAAATCGATGACACGCTGCGGGGAGTCCTGGTCCGATTGTGGCAGCGGGAGGGGGTGCCGGTCGATCTGCTGGAAGGCCTGCTGAAGGCCCCCCTGCCCTTGCGCGCCCTGGAGCAGGTGCCGGGCTGGGACCGGGTCACGGTCCGCAAGATGCGCGCCCATCTGCTGGCCGAGGCGGAATGCCCCTCGCGCCGGCTGAACCTCAATACCGCTGCCCTGGCCACCCTCGCACTGCTCAACCCGGAGCGGGAGTGGCAGGGGGTGATCCGCATGCGGGAGCGGGAACCGTTCGCCCAGGTGGCGGATCTGAGCAAGGCTGGCGTGACCCTTGCTCCGCAAGAAAGCCAACTGCTCGGCGTCAACAGCGCCTGCTTCGCGGTAACGATCCGCTCGCGGGCATTCGGTGCGACCGGCACTTTGACGGCCCTGCTGGTACGCGACGCATCGCGCATGACAATTCGCAAGGTGAGATGGAACGGATGAAACCGGCTGCCACATGGGGATTGGTGCATACCCCGCGACAACGGCTCTGGACGCGCCTGACCGGACGCCGCCCCCTGACGTTCGCGTGCGGCCAGAAGGTCCCCCACGGCGGAGAACGGGGCGTGGTGGCGGCTTTGTCGGCGCTGGAGATGACCGTGCGCAAGATCCGCCTGCCCTTCACGCAGAGGGAACAACTGTGGGAACTCCTGCCGCAAGAGGCCCAGGACACCCTGCTGCACCGGCCCGACGATCCCCGTTTCGCCATGCAGTTCGCCTCCGACGGGCAGGAAAGCGACGTGCTGTTCGCGATGTGCGAGGGAAGAGTCATCGACGATTTGCTTGCCACCCTGACGACCAGCGGCATCGCGCCGCTCGGGGTGGTGATGGCAGAACTGGGCGCCTGGCCCCTGCTGGAGGCAGCCGACCTGATCACCCCCGAAATCCCGACGCTGGTGGTGGACGCCTCCCTGGCCCCGGTGACGCTCTACACCCTTCTGGAAGGACGGGTGTACGACCTGCGCCTGATCGCCCCGGAAGTCACGGAGGAGAACGGCCTGTTGGACGAGGTGGATTGGCTGGCCGGGGAGTTGATCCAGCGGCTGCCCAATCCCCACTCGGGGACCATGAAGGTCGTCTGCCTGGGCGCCAGCCGCGCCTTCTGGCAGCCCTGGTGCCAGGCCAAGGGGTTTGTGCAGAGCGCATTTCCGGCCAGCGAGGCCCTCGGCGCGGGGCTGAGCGGTTGGGAGTGGCTGCGCTCCGCCGGGCTGGCCCTGGCCGCAGCCCAGGGGAGCCATGGGCGCCTGCTGAATTTCAAGGACGGCGGCGGCGCACGGGAGTGGCAATCTTTGTGGCGTCCCTGGCGGCCCGCCGCGCTGCTGGCCGCTGCCTTGCTGCTGACCTGGAGCGGCCAGGAACTGCTCCGCCACTCCCAGGCCAAAAGCCGTTTCGAACAGGCCAGGAGCGCCACCGAAACCGCCTTCCGGCAGGCCCTGCCCCACATCCCGGTGATGGTGGACCCGGTGGCGCAGTTGAAACAGGCACTGGGGCATGCAGGCCAGCGGGAAGGCCATTTTCCCGGCCTGTCCACCTGGATTGGCATCATCCAGAACGCCGTGCCGGCGGAAACCCAGGTGAAATGGCAGCGGCTGCGCTATGAGCCGGGCGAGGTGCAACTGACCGGCGAGGTCCCCTCCTACAACCACCTGGACCAGGTGCGCGCCGCGCTGCGGCAGGCGGGCGGCGATCGGGAGACGCGCATGGACGAGGCGCGCATCCTGCCCGAGAGCAAGCAGGTCCATTTCCGGCTGGGGTTGTTATGAATGCCACGCTCAAACGCCGCCTGACGATCGTGGGATTGGCATTGGCCCTGGCCGCATTGCTGGTCAACGGCCTGGCATGGATCGACGGGGAGGTCCGACGCCAGGAAGAAAAGGCGCGCACACAGGAGGCCATCCTGCGGGAAGTGACCACCCTGGCCGCCCGCGTCCGGGCGGAATCCCCCGGCGGCAAACCCGTCCGTCCTGCCGCTTTGGGCGGCGAGGAGGTCCCCTCGCTGCTGCCCTGGCTGGAAAAGGAGAGCGCCGCCTTTCAACTGACCGACAAGATGCAACAGATTGCGCCGATCCCGGTGAAAGGAAACGAAGGCGGATTCCGGGAAAAGGCGGATCTGACCCTCAAGGCCATCCCCATGGAGACCGCGCTGCGCTTTCTGCAGCGCCTGGAGGCGGTGCCCCGGTTGCGCATCGTGCGCGGCGAGATCAAGCGGACGGAAAAGGATGGCGTCGGCATCTCTCTGGCCCTGGAGATCGGATTGCTGTGAACAGGAAAACGGTCCTTGCCCTGTTCGGGGTCATGCTGATCGCCTATCTGATCGGGCTGGTGATCCTGCTGCCCATGGAAAGGGTGGAAGGGTGGCTGCGGGAGGCCACCGGCAACCGGATGAGCTGGCGCGCGCTGACCATGGGCTGGGACGGGGTGACGCTGGAGGAGATCCGCGTCCATCCGCCGCTGTTTTCCCAGGACAAACCCATCGAGCGGCTGGCCGTGCGTCCCCGACCTTGGCCCCTGCTGCTTGGCCGGATCGGGATGGATTATCGCCTGAACTTCGAGACGGTCGCCGCCGTTGGGGAAGCGACATGGAACGGTCGGGCGGGCCGTCTGGAGTGGCAGGCGACCATCGGGGATCTTGCCCAGGTGATGGGCCTGTGGCTCGGCCCCATGGGTGCCCAGATTCAGGGCCGGGGGGAAGGCAACGGCTGGCTGAGCGGTGTCAACGACGCCTCCCCGGCCATGGACGGCGGCTCCTGGGAAATGGTGCTGCGGGACGTGGTGGCGTTTGGCGCCCGCATGGATCCTTGCACCCTCACCGCCGCAGTCAAGGAGAAGGACGCGATGGAGATCCGGCTCGCGGGCAAGGGCGAGATCGCCTTGACCGGCCAGGTGACCCTGCGCATGAACTGGTCCGACCCCCGCACCAGCCGGATCCAGGGAGAACTGCGGGTGCAACCCATCAAGCCGAATCCAGGCGGGTTGATGGGTCAGGCCCTGGCCCGCGGGCAACCCCTCGCCCTGACCATCGCCGGCACGCTGGACAACCCGCAATGGCGAATGCCGTAAGCCGCACAAACCCCCTTGCCATTTCAGTATATCATAATATACCGTTACCGCTTTGCAGTCACCCACGTCACCCAAGCGAGGAGAATGATCGTGAGCAACACCTCTTTGGAAGCCGTTGTGGACCCGGATCGAGTTCAGGGCTGGATCGACGCCATCGGATCCGATGCGTCCGCCGCCGTGCCCCTGTTGCAGGCCATCCAGACGGCATACGGCTACCTGCCCCGCAAGGCCATGAACCTCGTGGTCGAACGGACCCGCATCAACGCCAGCCAACTGTTCGGCGTGGCCACCTTCTACGCCCAGTTTCGCCTGAAACCGGTCGGACGCCACATGATCAAGGTGTGCCACGGCACCGCCTGCCACGTGCAGGGCGCGGATCGCCTCAACACCTCGCTGCGTCACGCTTTGGGCATCACGGATGCGGAACTGGATACGGCGGCCAACGGCTCCTATACCGTGGAAAACGTGGCCTGCATCGGCTGTTGCAGCCTCGCGCCGGTCATGCTCATCGACGGCCAGGCCTTCCCGAACCTCAAGGGCGCGGACGCCCAACGTCACCTCCACAAACACGCCCGCGAGCACAACGAAATCCTGGCCCTCCAGGAATCAGCGGATTGACATGGGAGATGCCTTCATGAGCACCGAACAATGGATCATCACCGTCGGTGAAGGGACCTGCGGCATCGCAGCCGGCGCCCCGGAGATCACGGACCTTCTGAAAAAACGGTTCCCCGAGGCCACGTTCCAAAGCGTGGGCTGCGTGGGGATGTGCCACCGGGAAGTGATGGTGGAAATCACCGACCCTGCCGGAAAAAAATTCCTGTGGGGCAACCTCACCAAAAAGAACCTCCCCAAGGTGGTGCAGTTCCATCGCGGGACCGGCGACCTGCCGGCAGCGCTTTTGATCCGCTCCAGCGACGACCCCAACGCCGAGGGCGGCAAGTATCTGGCCATGCAGACCCGCATCGCCCTGCGCAACGTCGGCCAGTTGAATCCCACCTCCCTGGAGCAGTATCGGGCACGGGGGGGATACGCCGCCATCGGAAAGATCCTGCGTTCGGGCATGACCCCGGAAGCGGTCATCGAGGAGGTCAAGACCGCCAAAATCCGCGGTCGCGGCGGCGCGGGCTTTCCCACCGCCACCAAATGGGGCTTCGCGCGCAACGCGCCCGGTGAGGTGAAATACCTGATCTGCAACGGCGACGAGGGCGACCCCGGCGCCTTCATGGACCGCTCCTTGCTGGAAGGGGATCCCCACAGCGTGCTGGAAGGGATGCTGATCGCCGCCTACGCCATCGGGGCCTCCAAGGGCTACGCCTACATCCGCGCCGAATACCCGCTGGCCGTGGAGTACTTCGGCAAGGCCATCGCCGATGCCCGCGCGGCAGGCCTGCTGGGCCACGGCATTCTGGGGACCAGCTTCGATTTCGACGTGCGCATCAAGGAAGGGGCCGGCGCCTTCGTCTGCGGCGAGGAGACCGCCCTGATGGCCTCCATCGAGGGGGAGCGGGGCATGCCGCGCATCCGCCCGCCGTTTCCGGCCATCAAGGGGTTGTTCGGCAAGCCGACCATCATCAACAACGTGGAAACTTTGGCCAACCTCCCCTGGATCATCGACAACGGCGGCGCGGCCTACGCGGCCATCGGCACGCCGGGCAGTTCCGGGACCAAGGTGTTCGCCCTGGCGGGCGCCGTGGCCAGAGGCGGCCTGGTGGAGGTCCCCATGGGGGTGACCATCCGCCACGTCATCGAGGGGGTCGGCGGCGGTTCGGCCTCCAACAGGCCCCTCAAGGCCGTGCAACTGGGGGGACCGAGCGGCGGCTGCATCCCGGAGCGGCTCTTCGACACCCCCATCGAGTACGAGGCGATCAACGCCACCGGCGCGATCATGGGTTCCGGCGGCATGGTGGTGACCGACTCCAAGTCCTGCATGGTGGATCTGGCGCGCTATTTTCTGGAATTCACCCAGAACGAGTCGTGCGGCAAATGCACCTTCTGCCGCATCGGCACCCTGCGCATGAAGGAAATCCTCACCCGCATCTGCGACGGCGAGGGGACCATGGCCGACATCGAAACCCTGGAGGAACTGGCCCCGCGCATCAAGACCGCGACCCTGTGCGGCCTGGGCCAGACCGCCCCCAACCCGGTGCTGACCACCCTGAAATACTTCCGCGACGAATACATCGCCCACGTCCAGGAGAAGCGGTGTCCCGGCGGGGTGTGCAAGGGGCTGATCACCCACACCATCCAAAACGACAAGTGTACCGGCTGTTCGATCTGCCAACGCTACTGCCCGGTGAACGCCATCGCCGGCACCCTGAAGCAGCCCGACAGCTGGGTCATCGACCAGAAAATCTGCATCAACTGCGGCATGTGCGTGGAGGTTTGCAACCCCGACGCCATTCTCGCGGCCTGATCGAGGAGAGAGGCTCATGAGCGACAAGATCTCCATCACCCTGAATGGCCGCGAGGTGGAAGTGCGCGCCGACGCCACCATCCGCGAGGCCGCCGAAGCCCAGGGGATTCACATACCGACCTTTTGTTACGACGACCGCCTGAAACCCTTCGCCTCGTGCTTTTTGTGCGTGGTGGAGGTGGAAAAGGCCAGGGGGTTGCTGCCGGCCTGCGCCACCCGCGTGGCCCCTGGCATGGTGATCCGCACCGACAGCGAGGAGGTCAACAAGAGCCGGCGCATGGCCCTCGACCTGCTGCTTTCCGACCACGCCGGGGACTGCATCGCCCCCTGCGAGGCGACCTGTCCGGCGGGGATCGACATTCAGGGCTACATCGCCCACATCGCCAACGGCGACTTCGAGGCGGCGGTGCGGCTGATCAAGCAGCGCAACCCCCTGCCGGTGGTCTGCGGTCGCATCTGTCCCCACCCGTGCGAGTCCCAATGCCGGCGCGGACTGGTGGACGAACCGGTGGCCATCAACCCGTTGAAGCGGTTCTCCTCCGAGTATGATCTTTCCCATGGTCCCTTCGTGCCGCCGCCGGGCAACGCCACCGGCAGGCGGGTGGCGATCGTCGGGGGGGGTCCGGCAGGCTTGTCCGCAGCCCACTTCCTGCGTCAGGCCGGCCACGGGGTGGAGATCTTCGAGGCCCTGCCCGCCCTGGGCGGCATGGCCCGCTACGGCATTCCCCGCTTCCGCATGCCCTGGGACATCATGGACCGGGAGATCCAGGCCATCCTGGACCAGGGGGTGACGGTCCATTACAACCAGAAACTGGGTCGGGATTTCACCCTGGGCGATCTCAAGGCCAGGGGGTTTGAAGCCATTCTGTTGGCCATCGGCGCCCATCAGGCCAAACCGATGCGGGTGCCCAACGAAAATGTCCCCGGGGTGATGGGCGGGGTGGATTTTCTGCGCAAGGTGGTGCTGAACGAACCGGTGGAGACCGGCAAGCGGGTGGCGGTGATCGGCGGCGGCGACACGGCCATGGACTGCGCCCGCGTGGCGCGGCGTCTTGGCGCGGAGGTGACTTTGGTCTACCGGCGCAGCCAGAAGGAGATGCCCGCCCTGCCGGTGGAGCAGGAGGAGACCCACGAGGAGGGCGTCGAATTCCGTTTCCTGACCGCGCCGGTGGAGGTGCTGGTGGCCAATGGCCGGGCCAACGGGTTGCGGGTGGTCACCATGACGCTGGGCGAACCGGACGCCTCCGGTCGCCGCCGTCCGGTCCCCCTGGAAGGGAGCGAAGAGGATCTGCCCTTCGATCTGATCATTGCGGCCATCGGCCAGGATCCGGATCTGAGCTGCATCGAGGGGGAGGCGGACAAACCGCAAACCACCCGCTGGCAGACCTTCGTTTACGACGAGAAGACCCAGACCACCAGCATTCCCGGTCTGTTCACCGCCGGGGACTGCGCCTTCGGCCCGGACATTCTGATCCGTGCCGTGGGTGAGGGACGCCGGGCCGCGCTGGCCATGGATCTCTATCTGCGGGGTGCCGAGGTCAAACTGACCAAACCCTACGCCATCTCCCGCGGGCGGTTGCAGGATCTGGAGATGGCCGATTTCGCCCCCCGTTACGTCCACAAGAAGCGTGCGCTGGAAAGCACCCATCCGGCGGCGCAGCGGTTGGCCGGGGACGGCTGGGCGCCCATCAACATGGGTCTGGACCAGGTGCGGGCCATGGCCGAGGCGACGCGCTGCATCGAATGCGGCTGCACGGCGCGTTTCGACTGCGATCTGCGCAACTACGCGACCCATTACGGGGCCACCGAGCAGCGACTGGCGGGCAAGAAGCGCAAGTATCTGCCGGACAACCGTCACCCCCTGGTGCGCATCGAATCGGACAAGTGCATCACCTGCGGCTCCTGCGTGCGGGTGTGCGCCGAGGTGCGGGACATCCATGCCCTGAGTTTCATCAATCGCGGTTTCGTCACCCGCGTGGGGCCGAACTTCGATGATCCTTTGCAAGAGACCGGGTGCGACGCCTGCGGCATGTGCATCGACCTGTGCCCCACCGGCACGCTTTCGAACAACGCCGGCAAGGAGGCCGGACCCTGGATCTGGGACGCGGAGGAGACCACCTGCACCCGTTGCAGCCGTGGTTGCGGCCTGCGGGTGCATGTGGCCGAAGGCCGGGTGGTGAAGGTGAGTTCCATGGACGGCGACCCGGTCAACGGGGCGGTGATCTGCGCGGAGGGGCGTTTTTCCCATCGCGGGATGCGTCAGGCCAACCACAACGACGCCGATGCCATGGCCGGGGCGCGCGCCCTGCTGTCCGGGGCGCGGCAGCCGGCGGTGGTGGTGGCGGCGCGGCTCACGGTGGAGGAGACCTATGCGGCGGCGCGGCTGGCGCGGCAGTACAACGCCGGCTTTCATTTCACCAGTGGGGAGACGGTGCAGCAACCCGCCAGGCCTTATGGCAAGATCCGGGGCGAGGCCAACATCGCCCTGCTGACCCGACTGGGGGCGACCCCCTGGAAGGCCGGCACCCCGGCAGACTGTCTGGTGCTGGTGAATGTGCCGGTGGCCGTGGAGCAGAAGGCCAGGGTGATCGCCATCCATTCCGGCGAGCCGGAAGAACTGGCGGAGATCAATCTGGCCATGAGCGATCCGCTGCAAAGCGAGGGTGCCTTCCTGAACCGGGACGGCGCGTTGACCATATTGCAAAACGGCCTGCCTGACGCCAGCGAGCTGAACGGATATGCCGTGTTGGCGGCGTTGGCCGGGGAGCCGGAGATTGCCACCCTTGCCGCCTTGCGCCGCGAGCTGGCTGCCGAGGTGCCGGAGTTGAATCCCTTGCTGACGCCGATGGTTGGGCGGGTGATTGCCACCGGGCTGGTTCCGGAACTGGCCGCAGTGGCCGCCGACAGCCGGGAGCTGGCCTTTGGCGCGTTCATGCGCGAATTGCAACTTCCCTGGGGCTGATGGAAGAGGAGACGAGGTCATGCACAGCTTTGAAGAGATCATTCAATTCGCCATCCACCACGAGGAGGAAGAGGCGGCCTTTTATCGCGAAATGGCGGAGAGGTCCAAAACCCCCGACCAGCGGGAGATCATGTTGGCGCACGCCCGAGAGGAGGAGGATCACAAGCGGCGTCTGGAGGCGATTATGAGCATGGGGAGGTTGCCGTCGGGGGGCAGGCGGCGTTTTCCCGATCCGGACCTGAAGATTGCCGATTATCTGGTGGCCGAGGATCGCCCGGAGGGTTTGATCGGTTACGAGGAGTCGTTGTTGTTGGCTGCCAAGCGGGAGAAGAGGGCGCAACGGCTCTATCGGGATCTGGCGAACCAGGTGACCGAGGTGGAGTTGCGCACGGCGTTGCTGTTTTTGGCCGAACAGGAGGGCAAACACGCCAACGCCCTGGAACAGGAGTATGACGACACCCAGCCCTGACTTCAACCGCATGCGCGCCCTGGTCTTCGACCAGGGCCGCCTGACGGTCGATTCTTCCTATCCCGTGCCATGTCCGCTCTCAGGGGAGGCGTTGATCGCCCCTGCCTTGATGGGGGTATGCGCCACGGATAAGGCGATCCTGAACGGGTATGGCGGCGGGTTTCGCGGGGTATTGGGTCACGAGTTCGTGGGCCGGGTGGTGCAGGCCCCCGGCCACCCGGAGTGGGAGGGGCGCCGGGTGGTCGGGGAGATTTCCATTCCCTGTCACGGCTGTTTTGTCTGCCTGCGCGGTGACTTTTCTCATTGTTTGCAGCGTACTGTTTTGGGAATCCGGGGCCGGGACGGGGTGTTTTGCCAATATTTCACGCTGCCCATCGCCAACCTGCATCCGGTGCCAGACGGGCTTGCCGACGAGGCGGCGCTGTTCACCGAACCCTTGGCCGCTGCGTTGGAGGTGTTGCAGCAGGTGCATATTCCTCCCAGGGCACGGGTGGCGGTGGTGGGGGATGGCAAACTGGGCCTGTTGGTTGCCCAGGTGGTGGCCCTGACCGGTTGCGAACTGCTGGTGATCGGTCGTCATCCTGAGAAGTGGCGGGTTTTGGAGGCGCGCGGCATTCCGGTGGTGACCGCCCCCCGTGCCGAGGGGGAGTGGGATGTGGTGGTGGAGTGCTCCGGTTCTCCGTCCGGTTTTGCGCTGGCCCGGCGTCTGGTGCGCCCCCGTGGCCGGATCGTG
This sequence comes from Magnetococcales bacterium, assembly GCA_015231915.1. GTDB lineage: Bacteria > Pseudomonadota > Magnetococcia > Magnetococcales > Magnetaquicoccaceae > Magnetaquiglobus. Next base: position 14,464 of record JADGAR010000023.1, on the reverse strand, counting down.
CTCAAGAGTGCATTGCTTGCCCCCGAGCTTGTGGATCTCGCCGCGTTGACCGTGGAGGAGATCACCTTGACCGGTTCCCGTTGCGGTCCCTTCCCTGCCGCCTTGCGGTTGCTTGCCAGAAATCTGGTGTCCGTGACGCCGCTGCTGACGGCGATCCATCCACTGGAGCAGGGGATCGAGGCGCTCCGGAGCACGGGACCGGTCATCAAGATTGCCTTGCGGCCATGATCCTCACACGGGCACGGCATGGAGTTTGATGCCCAATGCCCGGATCACCTTCATGAAGGTTGTGCATCAGAGGTCAGGGTCTCGTGCGAGCTTTCCCGAATCAGGCCAGCGCTTTGGGCAATTCTGCCCATGCCGCGCGCCTCGGCGATATGGCCGAGGGCAATCAACATCTCTTCCGTGTCCCCGCCTTCAATAACTTGAAAAATATATTCTGCGATCACATCTTTGTCATCGAGATATGTGACTGGATCAAAATCGGAGAGAGTGGTGTTCATGATGCCCAGTTCCCTTACCAATTGATGCGCCAGCTTGATATCCCGTGTCTGACTGGATTTGTCGCCACCGCACAATGCAATTACCATCAGATTTATTTTCCTTGTATTTTCTGCATCATGGCAACCCATTCATTCGCGGAAGTCTCGGCACGTTCGATTTGTTGCCGCGTAAGATATTTGGCCATGATATCGCGATAACCGGCTCCCCTTAAGCTTTCTTGTTTGGCAGCGATCGAAAACCACATATAAGCATCCACTAAATTCTTGGCGACTCCGACGCCTTGCGCATACATTTTTCCCAGTACGATTTGCGATTTCACATCACCCTCTTCCGCAGAGCCACGCAATCGCTGGGCCTCATCCGGCGCAACAGCTATTTTTCTCAATAATTGATTATCAAATTCATTAGGATCCGGAGGCGGACGCTGTTCTTGTAACTCTTGCACCACGACTTGTTGCTTTTTCTTATGCATTCCCCTGCGTATGGCAGCTTCGAAGGCAATCTCACGCACTTCATTGCCAGAATATCCTTTTTTTCTTATCAAATCTTCCATTTCATATGAAATTTCCGCCCAATTCGGTATATTTTTATATCCCGCCTCAAGATATTCCCTGATTAACGGTTCAATAAGATTATGCTGATTATGAGCCTGCAACTCCATAAACTCAAGCCCTGTCATTCCATGTCCTTGCGGCATAAATATGACAAAAAAACATCCAAATACCATCCATACAATGGTTCTTTTTTGCCACATATACTATCCTCACGATAAATTTAATAGAAATACCAATCATTTAAACCAATCTATAAGAAACAGGATTACTAGATTATTTCAATCCATTATATCGACCGAATATAGGCAACGCAAGAAACAAACAACAAAGACATGCGAAAATGATCTGGCGAGCAACCTATGTCTGAACAGGGGCGAGAGACACAACCGGTGCGACCAATGATCGCCCGGATTACCGCAACCAACTAATAAACCGGCAAAAATCATCGTTTTTCGCTGGCTTTTGGCCAGAGAATTCGGGTATAATGAACCCCATACGCGACATCTCTCAACCCCATGACCATTTCCTCCGACTGCTCCTCTCCGACCCGGAGAAGGCCGGGGCGTTGATGCGTGAACGACTGCCGCCGGAATTGGCCGGGTCGTTGAGCCTCGACCCGCCGGAACTGGTGGAAGGGTCCTTCGTGGATGAAGAGTTGCGCGCGCATTTGACCGACCGCCTGTTCCGGGTGCGCACCATGCAGGGGCGGGTGGCGTTCCTCTATGTGCTGATCGACCACAAAAGCTTCCCGGATCCCTGCATCGCCTTTCCGTTGCTCGTCTACCAGGTGGAAATCTGGAAACAATGGGCCAGGAAAAATCCCCAATGGCATCGCCTGCCCGCCATCATCCCATTCATCTTCTACCACGGCAAAACCCAATGGCGCATCCCCAACGAATTCCTCGCCCTGGTGGACGCCGAAACCGGTTGGGCACCATTCCTGATGAACTTCCGCTTCCCGGTCTTCGACCTGGGCGAGGTCCCGGATGACCTGCTCTCCCGGCATCCCGTCCTGCACGCCTGGTTGCTCGCCGCCAAATACGCCACACGCCCCAAACGGCAATCCGGTTTGCATCGGTCCACTCGGAGACGCTCAGCAACGGCCTGGGTCGAATGCCGCGCAGAAAGGCCGATTTGTAGGACGGCTTGCCGGTGTTGGATGCAGATTGAGCCATGATTCAAACTCCCCATCAGGCACCGTCGCGCCTGCCAGCATGTCGATTCATGCTGCGGTGCTTGTATTGTTTAAGAGGCATTGGGGCATAGAACCGGGCTGACTAAAAACGAAAACACTTTACTGACGCCACAGAATGCATTATATTCGCATCAAAAAAAATGCGAACCATGATGAGGAAACCATGAACATCACCGAGGATATCCGACCGCTCACCGAGTTTAAGCGTGACACGACGCGTTTTATTTCCCACCTTAAAGAAACCGGACGACCTGCCGTTCTGACAGTGAATGGCAAACCGACATTGGTCGTCATGGATGCCGAGGCATGGCAGCAGGACCAAGACCAACTCGAATATGCCCGGACCATCGCCGCCATTCGCAAAGGGCTTGATCAGGCCCGTGATGGACAAGGCATCAAGGCATCTACCTGCTTCGAACAACTTGGTATTGACACCGCATGAAGCATTATCAGGTCGTCATCACACCCTTCGCGGAGGACAATATCCGGACAGCGCATGAATGGCTTGTGGTTGAGAATCCTGTCTATGCAGCCAAATGGTTCGATAACGTCCGCAAGGGCATCCTTGATCTGGAAATCTTGCCGGAATCTCACGCAATCGCACCGGAAAGTGAAGCCTTTGATTGCGAAATTCGGCAACTTCTGGTTGGGAAGGGAACGCCATGGCGTATCTTTTTCACAATCGATGAATCGAAGGTTTATATTTTGCACATCCGCCATGGAAGACGCAATTATTGGCAGCCCTAAGATCAAACAATGCTTTTCAACCCGCCAGGTCACTACCGCGTCCGGCGGCCACATCCGCAAACGTCTTGCCGCCGGAATTATCCAGAACCCGATCCCCCCGCCGGGATGAAACGCAACGCCAGACCGTTGTTGCAATATCGCATACCGGTCGGGGCCGGGCCATCCGCAAAAACATGACCCTGATGCCCGCCACAACGGGCACAATGGTATTCGGTGCGCGGCATCAACAACCGAAAATCTTGCCGGGTGGCCACACGATCCGGCAACACCGCGAAAAAACTCGGCCAACCCGTGCCGCTGTCAAATTTCATCGAGGAGTCGAACAACGCCTGACCACACCCGGCACACACATACACACCCTCCCGCTTCTCCTGGTTGAGTGGTGAAGAAAACGGCGGCTCGGTCCCCTCCTGACGCAAAATCCGCTCCCGCTCCGACTGCCACAACTCGGACAGACGGGCATCCCGTCCGCTGCCCGCGCGATACATGCCATAACGCAATGGATTTTTCCGGTAATAATCCTGGTGATATTCCTCCGCCGGCCAGAAACGGTCCAACGGCTCGATCGCCGTCACCACCGGTTGCGCAAACGGCTTGACCCGGTTCAACTCCGCCAACGACGCCTCCGCCAGCCCCCTCTGCTCCTCGTCCTCGTAAAAAATGGCCGTCCGATACTGACTGCCCACATCACAAAATTGCCGGTCCCGCGTCGTGGGATCGATGTTTTTCCAAAACACCTGCAACAACTCCTGATAACCGATCCGCTCCGGATCGTACTCCACCCGCACCACCTCGGCATGACCGGTCCCCCCGCCACATACCCCCTCGTAGGTGGGATGCTCCTCTCGCCCCCCGGCATAGCCCACCGTGGTGGACAATACCCCTTCCAGCACATCGAACGGATGCTCCATGCACCAGAAACACCCCCCCGCAAAAGTCGCATTGCGCAGCGACGCCTCGACCTCCATTGCCATGGCCCCTCCGTCTCGTCAAAAGGTCAACTGAAACATCCCTGAAAAAAAATGCCATTTTCACACCATTTTTCCCTTGCCCAGCAAAAAAAATTGCTGAATTCTATAGCCAGATAATCCGGTTTTATCAGGAAACGACCGGGGATCCATGGCGCCAACGCCATGAGAATGGGGAGAATCATCAACCGGTTCCCTCGCCCATTGTTCCGGACGCGCCGTGTGGCGCGCGGGAGGATCTTGAAGTTTCCACCTTTAATGGAGTTGAAAATGGACATCGAGTTATTCGGGAAGCTGGTGGCAATTCTGGCGTTGGTGGCTGGCAACGCCTTCTTCGTGGGATCGGAGGTCGCCATCACCGCCGCGCGCCGCAGCCGCATCAAGCAGCTGGCCGACATGGGCGACAAAAACGCGCAAATCGTCAAGCTGCTCCACGAGGAACCCACCCGCTTCTATGCCGTGACCCAGATCGGCATCACGCTCGTCTCCATGGCCCTCGGCTACATCGGCATGGATGCCTTCAAGGAACTCATGGCCCCCGGTTTCACCGCCCTGTTCGCCACCCTCATGGATCCCGAAAGCGCCGCATCCTGGGGCAATCTCACCGGCTTGATCATGGGGTTCGTCATCGTCTCCTTCCTGCACGTCGTCGGCGGCGAACTCGCCCCCAAGGTCCTGGCCTATCACAAGGCGGAAGCCATGAGCTGCGGCGTGGGCTGGATCGTCAACGGGCTGTACGTCGTCTGGATTCCGGTGATCTGGCTGATGAACAAGGCCTCCAACTGGCTGCTCACCGTCTGCGGCCAGGGGGATATCGTCGGATCGGGGGGCGGCCACGGGGAGTCGTCCTCCATGTCCCTGGACGAACTCAACCTGGTGGTCAACGCCAGCGCCAGCTCCGGCTCCATCCAGCAGGACCTGGGCCGCATGCTCCAGGGGGTGCTCGACCTGGACGAGGAGCGCGTGGAAAACGCCATGATCCCCAAACCCGATGTCCGGGCGCTGGCGACGAACGCCACCATCGGCGATGCCCTGGAGATCTTCGCCAAAACCAGCCACTATACCTATCCGGTCATGGATGGCGACAAGGTGATCGGCACCATCTTCATGAAACGGCTGGTGCGCATGCTGGAGGAAAACCGCGACAATCTCGCAGCGTTTTTGCAACAACCGATTCAAACCCTCATGCGGACCGATCCGATCATCCTGCCCTCCAACGTCAAGCTCAACCAGGCATGGAAGGAGTTCCGCGACAACCGCCGCCAGTTCGCCGTGGTGGTCAACGAACACGGCTCCCTGGTGGGCATCCTCACCCCGGCGGATATCATCTCCCGCCTGATGGGCCGCTATCCGGGCGACGAACTCCTCACCAAACCGGAAAACATCCGCAAACTCAAGGGAAGCCAGTGGGAAATCTCCGGCCAGACCCGGGTCTCCGATCTGGAACTGGTCCTCAACTTCCCGTTCCCCCGCGAGACCGGCTACGTCACCATCGGTGGTCTGGTCTTCAGCCGCCTGGGCCGCATCCCGGAGGTCGGCGACGTGGTGAAACTGGACAACGGTCGCCTGCAGATCCTCGAAATCGAAGAGATGCGCGTGGTCAAGGTGCTGTTCCAGATCCTGGCGGTCAACAACCAGGGCACATGGTCCCTGGCCGACGCCGACAGCCCCCCGGACGCCTGACCCCATCTCCCTGCCCGCCCCCCGGTTCGCCGGGGGGCGTTTTTTTTTCACCAGCGACCCGTCATTCGGCCAGATAATGCAGCATCCTCACCAGGCTGTCGGTGCCCACGTGAAAACCGGGAAGATAAAAATTCTCGTTGGGAGAGTGGGGTGCGCTGTCCGGCAGGCCAAAGCCCACCAGCAGGGACGGAATGCCCAACAGCGCCTGAAAATCCCCCACGATGGGAATGGAGGCCCCCTCGCCCACCAGCAGGGGGTCCCTGCCGAACGACTCGCTCAGCGCCCGTTTGGCGGCGTCCAGGGCGGACAGACCGGGCGGCAGACGCCAGGGCAGCCCGCCACCCGCGAGACGACGCACCTCCACGGTCACGCCCGGCGGGGTGACGGCATGCAGATGGCGCGTCACCTGGTCTGCGGCCAGGTCCGGGGTTTGATCCGGGGCCAGCCGCATGGAAAGCTTGGCATGCGCCCGCGACGGCAGCACGGTCTTGACCCCCGGCCCGGAATAACCGCCCCACATCCCGTTGATCTCGATGGTGGGCCGCAACCACAACCGCTCCAGCAAGCCGTAATCCGCCTCGCCCCAGTCGGTGGCGATGCCGATGCGCCGGCAATAGGCCTCCCGGTCAAAGGGAATCGCCAGCAAGGCGGCACGTTCCCGCTCCGAGGGCTGATACACGTCGTCCAGAAAACCGGGCACCAGAATCCTGCCCTGCGCATCCTTGAGGGTGGCCAGCATGCGGGCCAGCATCTCCACCGGATTGGCCACCGCGCCGCCATGGGTGCCGGAATGGAGGTCCCGATCGGGACCCGTGACCGTCACCTCCAGGGCCACCAGGCCCCGCAGGCTGGTGGTGATGGCCGGAATCCCCTCGTCCCACATGTAGGAGTCCGACACCAGGGCCAGGTCTGCTTGCAGCAGCTCGCCATGAGCGCGCAGAAAATCCGGCAGGCAGGGGCTGCTGATCTCCTCCTCCCCCTCGATGAGAAAGACCACGTTCACCGGCAGCCGCCCCAGGGTCGCCAGCGTGGCGGCCACCGCATGGATATGCATCAACACCTGTCCCTTGTCGTCCATGGCGCCCCGGGCAAAGATCCGCTCGTTGCGGATGACGGGTTCGAACGGCGGCGAGAGCCAAAGTTCCAGCGGGTCCACCGGCTGCACGTCGTAGTGGCCGTACAACAGCAAGGTGGGCCTGCCGGGCGCGCCCCGCCAGGAAGCGGTGACAATGGGATGGCCGGAGGTGGCATGCACCCGCGCGTCGTGCAGCCCGGAGCGCGCCAGCAGCCCGGCGAGCCACGCCGCACACTCCCCCATGGCCCCGCCTTGCCCGGGATCGCAGGAGATGGTAGGAAAACGCAAAAATTCGGTCAGTTGCGCCAGACGCCCGTCCTGACCGGCGCTCAGGTGCTCCAGGATGGCCTTCATTCCGCCTCCGACACCCCGGCCAATTCGCGGGGGGAGATCAACCGGACCACGGTGGCACATCCCGGCGCCAGATGGCCCCAGTCGTCCGGCAAACGCAGATGGGCGATGGTGGCGGTCTTGATGACCCCCATCTCCTCGGAAAAGGCCGACGCCGATGACGGTTTGTGCTCCACCAGATAGGAATAGAGCATCTCCAGGCCGGGGTTGTGACCGACGATCATGACGATTCCGGTCCCCTTGGGGACCTCGCTCAGCACCTCCAGCAGTTCCTCGGTGCCCGCGCCATAGATGCGCCCGTCCCATTGCACCGCCTTCTTCTTGACCTCCAGCACCTTGCAAACCGCCAGAATGGTCTCCTTGGCCCGCTGGGCCGGCGAGGAGACGATGAAATCCGGAATCAGGTCGTTATCCAACAGCCATTGACCCATTCGGGGAGCGTCCTGCATGCCTCGTTTGGCCAGGGGACGATCGAAGTCCGAAAGGGCATCCGTATCCCAGGCCGATTTCGCGTGACGCATGATGATCAATTGACGTGACATGTCGTTTATCGCCTAATGTAAAAAGTTTGGAAGGGGAGGGATGGGGGTCACGATAGAACCCGCGCACCTGCACTGTCAAGTCTTTCCCACGTTTGCCGAGGTGACCTCCCATGGATGCCCTGCCCGGTTTGCTGCACCAAATCCTGTGCGACCACCCCGACGGGGTGCGGGAATACGATCTGGTGCAACTCCTGAAACGCCGGGGGATCGTGCCGTTTGCCGGTTGTGATCTCTCAGACGAATTGAATCTCTTTCGCATTCATTTCCGATTGTTCCACAACCTGTATCTGCTGCAAGGGGCGTTGCGCGCCCAACGGAGTGGCGATGTGGCGATCCATTGCCTCTCCATCCGGCTGTTGCCGTGGTGCGACGCCCGACTCCCGGAACCGGTCGATCCGCTGCGCGGGTATTATCTGGATCTCGACCGCCTGGAAGGGACCACACGGGAGGAGGTGGCGGTGATGCTGGAGTGGTTCTGGAAACGGTTTTCCGGCGCCCAGGGCCGCGAGGAGGCCCTGGGCGTGCTGGGGCTTGCCGGAGATGCCACGGCCTCCGGGATTCGCCAGCGCTACCGGGAATTGGCGAAAATCCACCATCCGGATCGGGGCGGGGAAGCGGCCTCCTTCCGCGCCATCACCGAGGCTTATGAGCTGCTTTGCGGGATATAGTCCGGCAGGACCCTGGCGTCGGCCAGGCGGGGAAAGGCGCGGTCCTTGTCGGAGAGGATGGGCCGGGTCACCCCGCCCCAGTCGATGGCCAGGTCGGGATCGTCCCAGATGATCCCATGCTCGGCCTCCGGATGGTAGAGATCGGTGGCCTTGTAGACGATTTGGGCCGCGTCGGAGAGCACGACGAAACCGTGGGCGAAACCCGCAGGCACCCACAACTGCCGACGGTTGTCCGCCGAAAGTTCCATGGCGGTCCAGCGCCCGAAACGGGGCGATCCGCGCCGGATGTCCACCACCACGTCCAGAATGGATCCGCTCACCGCCCGCACCAGCTTGCCCTGGGCGTATGGCTGCTGGTAGTGGAGACCGCGCAAGGTCCCCCGCGTGGAGCCGGAATGGTTGTCCTGGACAAAAGTCGCGGTGATGCCCGCCGCATGAAAGCGGTCCTGGTGGTAGGTTTCCATGAAGAAACCCCGCAGGTCGCCAAAGACGCGCGGTTCGACGAGAATGACTTCCGGAAGTTCTGTGGGCGTGAATTGCATGGGGCGCCTAATGCAGCTTGAGCATCGCGAACATGGCGCCGATGATCAGCGTGGTCTGGGCCACGAACATCCCGGCGGTCCATTTGAGGGTATCCGCCTTGCAGGCTGCGATCTCCCGTTTCAGGTTGGCTTCGATGAGGGAGATCTCCTTGCGCAGATTGGCGTCCATCGCGGAGAGATCCTTGCGCAGATTGGCGTCCATCGCGGAGAGATCCTTGCGCAGATTGGCGTCCATCCCGGTCATCTCCTTGCGCAGATTGGCGTCCATCCCGGTCATCTCCTTGCGCAGATTGGCGTCCATCCCGGTCATCTCCTTGCGCAGATTGGCGTCTATCGCGGACATCTCCGTGCGCAGATTGGCAATCTCCAGATCCAGTGCCTTGATGTCGCGTTGCAGATCCGCGTGCACCTTTGCCAGTTCCACGCGCATGTTCATTTCCAGCCTCGCCAGATCCTCCTTGGAGGCCAGACGATCCGCCAGGGCTTCGGCCAGCAGTTCGGCCTGCGCCTCGGCCTGCAGCTCGGGCATGCCAGCCTCCCGCAGGCGTTTGCTGAATTTCAAGGTGTCGAATGCCAGGCCGCTCATGCCGCCCCTCCCGTTAATGACCTCCTGATGGAATGGTCATACCCTAGCAGATTTCCAGACCGTTCGCCAGCCTGATGAGACACTCCCCGAGCGCCTGGGGCACCGACTCGTCCTCGTAAAGCAACGCCTTGCGGCTGGCGATCCGCGCGGAGATCTCGTCCCGCAACCCGCGTTCCAGACCGAGTCGCACCGCCAACTCGACAAAATGATCCAGATCCCGCGCCACGGTCTCCTCCACCCCAATGCGCCGCAGAATGCCCAGGGTGTGACGACTGCGGAAAAACCGACCGGCCAGGGTCACGATCGGGACATCGAACGCCAGGGCCTCCAGCGAACTGTTGTTGCCGGACCAGGCGATGCCGTCCAGGATGACATCGGCCTCCCGCGCCAAACCGAAAAAGGCATCCTGACCCATGCGGGGCAGCAGCCGGCAATACTCCCCGGCATCCATGCCGAAGCGGGCGAAGGCCCGTTGCAGGCGTTCCCGGAACCGTTCCGCGACGCACCCGGTCACCTCTATGAAAAAAAACCGGCTCCCCGGCACCTCGCGGGCGATGCGGGGATAGACCTCGTCGTGTTGCGGCAGCAGCTTGAACAGGCTTTGCAGATTCACGTAATTGACCCGTCCCGGCTGCCACCCCTCCGGCAGGCGGGCCATGGCGGTTTTGGGGCGGGGATAGCAGCTCGCCAGATTGGGCAGCCGCACCAGCCGCTCGGAATAGTGCTCCTGCCCGTTCTCCGGCTCCATCAGGGCACTGGAAAAAAACAGATCGATGGCAGCCACCCCGGAGGTGACCGGATGGCCTCCCCCATTGCACTGCACCGGGGCCAGACGCAAGGCGGAGAGGGGATGCAGGCGCGGATCCATGCCCAGATCGGTATAGATCAACACATCCAGCCTGGCCCGGACGATCGCCTCGATCAACTCCGACGCAGGCAGCGACGGGGGGAATTGCCGAAACCACTCCACCCGCTCCGCAACGAACTGCACAGAAACATCCTGGACGGTCCCGGTGTAAAAGACGCAGCGGTGGGCATCCAGGCCGGTGATCCAGCGCGCATGGGTCTTGAAGATCGAATGACCGTACAGAAACGACGACACGAACCCCACCCGGAGTTTTTCCCCCGCAGGTCGGCGCGCCAAAGGTTGCGCGCAGGCCGGAAAGGCGGCGGCGGCCACCCTGGTCAACAGGCGTCCATAAAGCTTCTGCTCCTCGATATCGTTGCGGTCGTGATAATTGAGATAAAAATGGCTCACCGCCGAGGCCGCCTCCCAGGCCTCGCGGATCTCCCCCGGCGTGACCAGGGGGGTCTCCAGGAGTTGCCGCACCCCGTCGCGCCAGCGCGCACGCATGGGGGCGATGTGCCCCTCCTCCATCACCAGCACCGGCAGATCCAGCAGCATCTTCCAGCGGGCACGGGCATAGCCGGGAGAGATGCGCCAGGCCGCCCCGAACGCCGCGCGCCCCTCCTCGTCGCGGCCATCGTTGGACAACACCATCCCCAGATTATAATGCGCCCGGAAGTGATCGGGCAGCAGGCGGATCGTCTCCCGGTAGGCCGCTTCCGCCTCCTGGAACCGCCCCAGGGCCTGACAGGCACCACCCATGTCATAATGGGCCGCAGCCAGTCGCGGATCCAGGGCAATGGCCGCACGGTAGTGCTCCAGGGCCTCTTCCACCCGGCCCGCCTCCTGCAACGCGACCCCCAGATTCAGCCGCAGGTCGGGATGCGCAGGATCCAGCCGCACCGCCTCCCGCAGCCGTTCGAGGGCCGGGGCGCTCCGTCCCATGGCGCGCAGCGCCTGACCCAGGCCGGCGTGCCAGTCGGCCCGCTGCGGGCAGGCCGCCAGCGCCCGTCCGAACCACGCCACCGCCCGCCCGTGCTCCCCGCGCCGATGCGCCACCTGGGCCGCCAGGGCCAGCAGTTCCGGTTCGTCCGGCGCCCCCGCCAGGGCCGCGTCGAAGGCGGCCCCCGCCTCTTCCAGGCGGTTTGCCTCCAAATGCTCCAGGCCGCGCCGGATCCACTCCCGCATCTCCTCCATGCCTCCTCTCCTTGGCGCGGGATGACACCCGCACGGAATGTGCGCTATGCTCTTTGCCATGAACGGCCTCCCCCTCTCCCGCCTGCCGCTGCTCTTCTTCTGCCTGGGAGGTTTCTCCCAGATCGCCCAGGCGTTGCTGGCGCGCGAATTCCTGGTGGCGTTCCACGGCAACGAAATCAGCATCGGGGCCTTCTACGGCGGCTGGCTGGGCTGGATCGGCCTGGGGGCGTGGACGGGCATGCGCCGCCCCGCCGGGGAACGCATCGCGGCCCTGGCCGCCATCCTGCCCCTGGCCCTGGCCGGGCAGATCGTGGCCATCCGCCTGGTCCGCCTCCTCTGGGAGACCCCCGCCGGAGAGTTCATCCCCTTGGGCTACCTGCTGGCAGCGGCCCTGTTGCTGACCGCCCCCACCGGCTGGATCCTGGGCATGCTCTTCCCCATGGCTTGCAAGAATCAACCCAACACCGGGGGGGTCACCACCCTCTATGTCATGGAGGCCCTGGGCGCCCTCGCCGGGGCGCTGCTGTTCGTCTTCGTCCTGGTGGAACGGCTGCAGGCATGGCCGATCCTGGGAATCACCGCCGCTGCCCTGGGCGCGGCCATTCTGGCCGCATCCCCACCGGGTCGCCGCTTTGCCGGGTCGATGACCCTGACCGCGGGCCTGATCCTGGGCGTCACCCCCATCGGCCCCTACCTCCAGCAAGAAATGGAACGCCTGCGCTTCCAGGCGGTCCACCCCGGATTGCACCTGGTGGCCTCGGTGGAAAGCCGCCTCGGCCACACCGCCCTGGGCGCACGCGGGCAACAGTTCTCCGTCATCTCCGACGGGCGCATCGGCGCCAGCTTTCCCAATTCCACCCGCATGGCCATGGAGGCGGCCTTCTTCGTCTCCCAGGCCGAAACCCCGCGCCGGATCCTCCTGTTCGGCGGCGTCGCGGACGGACTGGCGACCGCGCTCCTGCGCCACCCCTCCGTGGAGCGCCTCGTGGCCGTGGAAGAGGATCAAACGGCCTTTGCCATGATCCGCCCGCACCTCCCCTTCCCCCTCGACGACCCGCGCCTGAGCCTGAATTTTTCCGATGGCCGCGCCTTCGTCAACCGCATGGAGCAAACCGAACCACCGGACCTGGTGCTGATCCTGGCCGGCGATCCCTTCAGCGCCCGCGCGAACCGTTACTTCACCAGGGAATTCTACACCCGGCTGCGCGAGGTCATGGCCCCGCAAGGGGTCCTGTGCACCCGTGTCGGGGCTGCCTCCAATTACCTGGGCCGGGAGGTGCGCAGTTACAGCGGCACCACCTTCCACACCCTGAAGGCGGTCTTCGGGCGCGTGATGGTGGTCCCAGGGGATCAGCACACCTTTTGCGCCTCCGCCGCCGACGGCCCGGTCTCCTCGGATCCGGCCATCCTCGCGCAACGCTACGCACGCAACCAACCGGAAGGGGAGATCCCCCCCGCCGGATTTCTCTCCCAGTGGCTGCCGGAGGCCCGCACCGCCCAACTCCTGCAACGCCTGGAAGACGAGGAGGTCACCCTCAATACCGATCTCAACCCGGTCACGTTCTTTCTGAACATGGTCCTGTGGGGCAAATTCACCGCCTCGGGCATGGGGGAGTTCCTCGATCTGGCGCGCCGCCTGGGACCCTGGCCCTATCTGGCGCCGGTGCTGGTCTTTCTGGCCCTGTTTCCCCTCGCCCCGCCTGGGGCGCAACGGGATCGCCTGGGCATCGGCTTCACCCTGGGGATCCTGGGGGCGGTGGCCATGGCCATGCAACTCATGATCCTGCTCGGCTTTCAAACCCGCTTCGGCCATCTCTTCGGCCAACTGGCCCTGCTCAACGGGGTCTTCATGGCCGGACTGGCGCTGGGCGCCCGCCTCCCCTCCCCCGCCGGGCGGGCCGCGCCACGCCTGGCAGCGGCATTGACCACCATGGCCCTGCTCGGCGTCTCCTTCACCCCGCTGCTGCAGGCAAGCCCCGCCACCGGCGCATGGCTGTTCTTCGCCCTGGCCGCCCTGACCGGCGTGGCAGCCGGGAGCGGCTTTCCCCTGGCCGTGCGCCTGGCGGCACAGGCCACGCCCTCGCCCCTCCAATCCGGCGGACTGGCCGAGGCCGCAGACCACCTGGGCGGCGCCCTCGGCGGTGTGCTGGCCGGCGGACTGCTCATCCCGGTGCTCGGCTTCGCCGGGAGCGGCAAGCTCCTGGCAGGACTCACCCTGCTGGCCATCGTCCCCCTCCTCCCCATGCCGCAGATCCACCATCACCCCGCGTTCAGGACCCGCCTGCGTCCCTCTTTCGCCAACACCAGCGTGACCGCCATCGCCTGGCTGGTACTGCTCACCGCCCTGCTGCTGGGCGCCGTCGCCCGGCAAACCGCCCCCGGCCCCCGCACCACCTTCGACGAAAGCCTGCTTGGCCAGGTCAGCGGCTCCGCCAGCTTCACCTACCGGGAAACCCCCTTTCCCCACTACCTGGGACTGGGCAACGCCCAACCCGCCACCATCACCCTGGCCACCCTGCCCGTGGTCCCGGACGTGCGCGGATTCGCCGGGCCTTTGAACCTCCTGATCGCCCTGGACGCCGAAGGCATCCTGCGCGGGGCGCGGCTGGTCGAATCCCGGGAGACCCCGTCCTACATCCGGGGCATCGAAGAGTGGCTGGCCTCCCTGACGGGCCGGAATCTGCACCATGGCCCGCTGGGCCTGGACAGGCTGGACGGCATGAGCGGGGCCACGATCACCGGCCAGGCCGCCTTGACGACCATCAACCGCGCCGCCCGCGCCGCCATGCCGGTCGGCTTCGGCACACAACTGGCCAACTGGAACGACGCGGACGGACGCCCTGCCCGCCTGCAACCGGAAAGCCTGGCCGCCCTGCTTTTGTTCCTGCTGGCCATTCCGGTCCACCTGCGGGGAGAACGCCGGGAACGCCTGCTGTTTCTTTTGACCGCCCTGCTCATCCTCGGCCTGACGCACAACTCCCTCTTGACCGAGGTGGACGTGGTCA
>JADGAR010000022.1:823-59422 GCA_015231915.1 Magnetococcales bacterium | reverse complement strand
CCACCCCGGCCTCCAAATCAAGGCCGCAATGCGGGAGTAACTCAGGGGTAGAGTGCAACCTTGCCAAGGTTGACGTCGAGGGTTCGAATCCCTTCTCCCGCTCCATTTATCTATTTTTTTTATCTTTTTTTTAGGATAAGTGCATGCCGATCACATTCCATCCCAACGAGAGGACGGTCATCTTCATTGATGGCTCCAATCTTTATGCGGCCATCCGCTCGCTCGGTTTCGATTTCGACTACAAAAAATTGCTTCAGCACTTCCAGAGCCACAGCCGTCTGCTGAGGGCCTACTACTATACCGCCCTGGGTGACGATCAGGATTATTCGCCCATCCGGCCCCTGGTGGATTGGCTCGCCTACAATGGCTACGCGGTCATCACCAAGCCCATCAAGGAATACATCGATCCGGTCACCGGTCACAAACGGATCAAGGGAAACATGGATATCGAAATCGCGGTCGGCATGCTGCAAATGGCCCAGCATTACGACCATGCGGTGCTCTTTTCCGGCGATGGCGACTTCCGTAGCGTGGTGGAGGCGATCCAGAATCAGGGCAAGTTCGTCTCGGTGGTCAGTTCCCTGTTGACGCAACCCCCGATGATCGCCGATGAACTCCGCCGTCAGGCGGACGAGTTCATCGAACTCAATACCCTCAAACCCGAGTTGATGCGCAATCCCCACTCCCAGCACAACGCGTGCCCCTCCGTCATTCCGCAGGCGGAACCTGCTCAGCCATCCGCAAACTGAAACCATGGGTAAGGTCGCCTTTCTCTTTCCCGGACAGGGGTCCCAGGCCGTAGGCATGGGGCGTGACCTGTTCGCCGGCGGGGACGATATCGCCGGGTTGTTCCACCAGGCCGATGCCGCCCTGGGCATTCCCTTGAGTGAATGGATGTTCCAGGGGCCGGAGGAGCTGCTGCGTCAGACGGAAAATACCCAGCCCGCCCTGGTGTTGACGGGTCTGGCCGCCTTCCAACTGGTGACGAGCCGTACCACCCTGCGTCCGGACTTCGTGGCAGGCCATTCTTTGGGGGAATACGCAGCCGTTGCGGCGGCTGGCGGGTTTTCGCCCATGGATGCCATTCGCCTGGTGCGGATTCGGGGCGAGGCCATGCGTGCGGCCTGCCCTCCGGGGGAGGGGGGGATGGCGGCGGTGCTCAATCTCGATCCAGCCGAGGTGGAAAATGTCTGCCGCGAGGCGGCTGAATCCACCGGACAGGTGTGTGCCCCGGCCAACTTCAACACCTCGGCGCAGATTGTCATCTCCGGCCATCTCGGTGCCGTGGAGCGTGCCATGGCCCTGGCAAAGGCGAAACGGGCGCGTTGCGTCATGCTGCCGGTGTCGGCCCCTTTTCATTGCGCGTTGATGGTCAAGGCCGCGCAGACCATGGCCGAGGTGTTGGCCGGGCAGGGGATCGACGACTTGCAGGTGCCCCTGGTGGCCAATGTCACGGCCAGGGAGACGCAACAGGGCGCAACCATCCGTGCGCAACTCGTGGAGCAGGTGACCGCCCCGGTACGTTGGGAGGCTTCGATGCGGCGTCTGCTCGAACTGGGCGTGGACACCTTCGTGGAGTTGGGCACCGGTCAGGTGTTGACCGGCATGCTGAAGCGCATCGGCCAGGAGGTGCGGGCCGTGGCGGTGAACGGACCAGCGGATCTGGACAAGCTTGTGTTTTAAGGTTGCTGCTTTTTTTCCCGCCTGACCAGCCACAGCCAGGTCAGGTGGAATCCCAGCCAAGACAATCCCATCCAGAAGAGATCAAAGCAGTCGGCGCAGCGGTTGATGCGGGCAGCCATGCGGTCGTGCCAGGCCAGCAGATCGAGCAGCAGCATCAGTTGCCAGAACGATTGCCGCGCGAAGCGACCGATGGTCAGCCAGCGCCGCAAGGCGGCCCTGCTTCCGCCTTCCCGGCACAACTCCCGGAACAGCCGGAAAAAGGGGGAGATGCGCTGTGGGCCAGTCTGTTCCTGGTTGCGATAAATGGCCGGGGCGCGCCTGAGAAATTCCAGGAGTTCGGCCCGCAGGGCGATCAGGATCAGGGCGTTGAGTACCATGCGTTCCATGACCCCCTCCTGGCGGAAGCGGCGCGCCGAGGTGGCAAGGGTGCCAGGGAGGGTCAGCCAGTGTCCCGTTGCGGCGATGCGGGGGGAGAGTCGCTGGTCCTCCAGAAACGGCAGATCCTCCGCGAAGCCTCCCAGTTCCAGAAAGTAGGCGCGCGCCAGCAACAGGCCCTGATCCCCATTGAAACAACCCGGTCGATTGAGGCCGCTTTTGGTTTCGAAGAAATGGAAAATGCGTTCGTGACCTGGGGGGCGATCGACAAAGCGCAACGGAAAATGACCCGCGCAGCGCACGCCGTGCCGGAGGCGCGCCTGTCGCATGGCCTGCAACGCCCCATGCAGCAGATACGGATCCGTCAGACCGGAGTCGGCGTGCAGAAACAGGAGATCCTCGCCCGTAGCGATCCTGGCTGCGGCATTCATCTGGACGCCGCGTCCGGCGGGGGCATCGATCAGGCGCGCTCCCGCCGCCAGGGCGGTGGTCCGGGTGCCGTCTTGCGAGCCGCCGTCGGCCACCAGGATTTCCAGCGTCACCTGCCGTTGTTGGCCCAGTTGTTCCAGGAGCGCGGGGAGGTGGTGGTTTTCGTTCCGGGTGGGGATGATCACCGACAGGTCGATGCGGGGGGGCATGGTCAGGGTGCCTCTTTTGGGCAGGGGTGGCGGTGGGGATACGATACAGGCAACGCGGGGTGTTTTGCAAAACGTTCCGAAACCATGTATTGTGGCAAGAGTGTGGGCAGGGCGTGGATGTCGGGCGAGGTGAAGGACGTGAAACGTTTTCTTGGCGGTTTGGTATTGATGGGGTGGGTGATGGCGTGGGTCTCCCCGTTGCTGGCCGAAAGCGGTGGTCGCCTGGTGGTCTTCACCACCGATTTTTGCCCCTACTGCAAGGAATTCATGGATAACGTGGCACCGGCTTATCCCAAGACCGACCTTGGCAAACGGTTTCCCATGACCATGGTGGACAATTTTTCGCCTCCCAAGGAGTGGGAGGAGATGGCGTGGCAGATTCGTTTTTATCCCACCTTTCTGGTGGTGGATGGGCACGGCAAGGCCAGAGGGCAGTTTCGTGGCTACCGAGGGGAGGAGTTTTTCTGGAGCGAACTGGAGGGGATCGCCTCCCGGATTCCCGACAGCCGCTAGGCGTTGGAAAGGAGCAACGGGGCATGTCATTTTTCGCGCGTCTCAAGGAGGGACTCTCCAAGACCAAGGAGATCCTCAACACCCCGCTGGAGGAACTCTTTGTCGGGGGCAAGGTCGATGCGGCGCTGCTGGAGGAGCTGGAAGATCATCTGGTGATGGCCGATTTCGGCGTCGAGACCGCCAGTCGGATCGTGAGCGAGGCGGGTGAACGTCTGAACCGCAGACAAAAAAAAGATGCCGGCGCCATGCGTGCCGTGTTGCGGGAGACGATCCGCGAACGGCTGGAGGCGATCGGCAACGCCCATCCGCTGCCGCCGCGTCGTACCCCCTGGGTGATTCTGGTGGTGGGGGTGAACGGCGTGGGCAAGACCACCACCATCGGCAAGTTGGCGGCCTATCTCAAGGGCGCTGGCGAGCAGGTGCTGCTGGCCGCCGGGGATACCTATCGGGCTGCCGCCGTGGCCCAGTTGCAGCAGTGGGGGACGCGCTGCGGCTGTCAGGTGATCTCCCAGGGACAGGACGCGGATGCCGCTTCGGTGGTGTACGATGCCTTGGCTGCGGCCCGGTCCAGGAAGGTGGATGTGTTGATCGCCGATACCGCCGGTCGTCTGCACACCAAGAGCAATCTCATGGAGGAGTTGAAGAAGATCAAACGGGTGTTGGGGCGACTCGATCCCGAGGCGCCCCACGAAACCCTGCTGGTGCTGGATGGCACCACCGGTCAGAACGCCATCAGCCAGGTGAAGACGTTTCACGAGGCGATCGGCATCACCGGCCTGGTGGTGACCAAGCTGGACGGCACGGCCAAGGGGGGCGTGGTGGTGGGCCTGAGCGAGAAGTTTCAGTTGCCGGTGCGGTATGTCGGCGTGGGGGAGGGGGTGGAGGATCTGCGGCCCTTCGACGCACGCCAGTTCGTGGATGCCTTGTTCGACCCGTAGGGGGAGCGTTGTTGGCCGTGAAAGGAATCGGAATCCTGGTTTGCCTGGTGATCTCTTTGCTCCTGGCCCCCGTGTCCGGGGCACTGGCCGGGGAGGATCTGGTGCGGGAGTATCGCCTGCGTTTCGAACTGCTGGAGCGGGAGGGCAAGCTCGATCCGCTGCTGGAGCGCTCCCGCTGGCCGGCGAACGATTTTCTCAACTCTTATCTGGAATTGGAGTTGATGCAACACCCCAGCCAGGAGTTGACCACGCAACGCCTGGAGGCCTTTTTCACCAGTTGGCCGCAGCATGCCCAGGCCGACCGGCTGGTACGGCTCATGGAAAAGCGCATGGTGGAGATGGATCCGGCCATTGCGGAGCCGTGGTACGCCAAACATCCGCCGAAGCTGCAACTGGCCCGCCTGCAGCATGTGGAGATCCTGGCGAAGCAGAACCGTCTCGGCGAGGCCTTCGGCCCCTGGCGTGATCTCTACCGGGAGGGGGCGGCGGTGGTGGTCAAGGCCATCGATGACGAGCACATCTTCTGGACCCGGCTGTCGGTCTCCGACCACGAGAGCCGCGCGCGGGCCATGCTGGGCAGGGGCAGCGCGGCCCTGGACCCGGTGTTGCGTTACCTGCCGGCGCATCGGCGGGATTTTTTCCTGGCGCTGGATGCGGCCCGCCGGGGCGATGCGGGTTTGGGCGCCATGCTCAAGAAGGTGTCGTTCACCGAACCCGAGACGCGGGAGTTGTGGCGGGAGCGTTTCGATCATCTGCACCGCAGCGGGGCGAAGACGCAACTCCTGACCCTGTTGCAGGGTCCGGAAGGGCAGCAGTTGGCCCCGGAGGAGCGCCACCGCTTGCGTTATCATTATGGCCGCGCCAAGGTGTTCCTCGATCGGGATTACCAGGGCGCCCTGCGTTTGTTGATGGAGAATGTCCGCGACAAGGGGGGGGCGTTGGAGGATTCGCTCTGGCTGGCCGGCTGGAGCGCCCTGCAGAGTGGCGACCGCGCCCAGGCCGAGGGATTGTTCATGCAACTGGCCAAGGATGGCGTCTCTGCCCAGGGGCGCAGCCAGGGGGCCTATTGGGCGGCCCGTCTGGCCTCCGAAGGGGAGCGGAAGCTCTTTTGGCTGCGTCAGGCGGCCAAGAACCTGGACAATCTGCACGGCCTGCTGGCCAAGGAGGAGGCGGATGGTTTTCTGCCTTCCCTCAAGAGCGAGGATACCGGCTCCTGTCCGGACGATCATGGCAGGATTTCGCCGGAGGAGGCCGGCGGGTTGCGTCTGCTCCAGGAGGTGGGGCGGGATTGGTACAATGGCCCGGAGATCCAGAAACTGGGGGAGCGGCATCACTTGACCCCGGAGGAGAAGCTCTGCCTGGCGATCCGTTACGGGGCGGCTGAACTGGCGCTCAAGCTGGGCGCCGAGGTGCAGAAGAAGGATCGGGTGGTCTGGCGTGGGCTGTTTCCGGTGCCGAACTGGGTTCCGGATGGGGGATGGCGGTTGGCTCCGGCCCTGGTCTGGGGGACCACCCGTCAGGAGAGTCAGTTTTATCCCCGCGCCGAATCTTCGGCCAAGGCGCTCGGGGTGATGCAACTGATACCCGACACCGCGAGCATGGAGGCCAGGCAGTCGAACTTCCCGCCCGCCACCCGTTTCAGGTTGCAGATTCCCCATTATAATCTGGCGCTTGGTCAGGCCTATCTGGAGCGCATGCTCAAGGCGTTCAACGGGGATCTGGTGCTGGCGTTGTGCGCCTACAACGCCGGACCCGGTCGGGCCAGGGAGTGGCAGGAGCGGCGCCGGAAGGAGGATCCCATGACCTTCATCGAGAACATCCCGTTCACCGAAACCCGCACCTACGTCAAGCGGGTGCTGACGGGGGTGGGGATTTATCGTTTGCAGTTGGACGGCAAGGTGTCGATGCGGGAGTATGTGGCCCAGGGTGGTCCGGGTCTGGAGGCGTTGCGTTCCGGGCCGGCGCCCTAGCGAGGGTTGGAGGAGGAGGCCATGGTGCGGATCACCGGCGGGGAGTTGCGCGGTCGTTTGCTGCGGAATGTCCCGGACCAGGGGGTGCGCCCCACCACGGGCCGGGTGCGGGAGGCGGTTTTTTCCATGCTGGGCGAGCGGGTGCGCGGCGCCTGGGTGATGGACCTGTTTGCCGGGAGTGGGGTGATGGGGTTGGAGGCGCTCAGTCGGGGTGCCAGGGGTGCGTTGTTCGTCGAGCGGGAGGGGAGGGTGGCGGAGCGCTTGCGCAACAACTTAAGCGATTGTCGCATGGAGGCCCGTGGCGAGGTGGTGCATGTATCCGTACTGGCGGCGGATCTGGAGGGGGTGGTGCGGCGCGCCTTTGGGCGTCGTTTTGGCGAGTGGGCGCCGTTCGATCTGCTGTTCATGGATCCGCCCTATGGTCGGGGTTTGATTCCGGCCACTCTGGACGCCTTGTCCCGTGCTCCGGGGTTGCTGGCCGCCGACGCCCTGGTCGTGGCCGAGCACGAACCCGGCGGCGAGGGGCGGGTGACGGCGCAAGGGTGGCATCCTGTGCAACAGCGCCGTCATGGTGATACCCGGATTGCCATTTGGCGCTGGCAGATGCAGGCCTGATGCGTCAATGCTGCCATGATTGTGCTCTCGGACCGTTTTTTTGGGGGGGGCTATGTCAAGGATTTTGCGGGAGAGATACCTTATCGTTGCCGTTGGATTATGCGTTCTGGTCGGGTTTGGATTTGGCGCCTGGGGCGAAGAAGAGCACGGTCGTTCCGGGTCCGAGGCTTTGGTGGATATCGGCAAGGCGTGGTTCAAACCCATACTGACCGTTAACGAAGACCCGATTTGTTCCCGTTTTCTTGATGGCGTGCGGGCCAAATATGTTTCCGAGGATTCGGATTACAGTATGATTGAAATTTTTAAATATCGACACAATGAATTCAAAACGGGTCATTTTAAAAATTTAAATTTTCACTTTTTACCCAATGATCAAAACTCGTTTAGCGTGTTGACTGCACGGGGTGAAAAACTTTTTGGATATAATTCAAATGCCGGTGGATGTGGAGGGGCGTGTGAAAGACGGAGCTATTATCTTTCTGAATCTCCATTTGACCAAACAGTATGGAAGAATTTACCAACATCATCGGTTGTGTCAACTCCTCTTTCTGAAACGTGGAGTATTGTACAGGATGATGAAGGCGAATTTTTTTTCGAAGGACAGGTTGAGCGAAATCTTCAGCTTTACAGACTGGTATCGCCGAAGAATTGGAAGTTGTCGTGCGAAATTCCGCTTGAACCAAAAATGCCACCTCAGGCGCCAGAATCAGAGTTGCAGACCGCATTCCATACCATTCAAGAACTGATTGACAAGGCGGAAAAGTTGACTCCTCAGTCCGGGAATTGCGGAACCATGAGTTTGGCTGACTTGAAGCGGCATGCGATGCGTACTGCCTTGTACAAAACCCTTTATCGTCCTTGGAATATGGCTCCATTCGTTTTTGGAAGGAGTGACATGGGTAATAGTAATGATTTTTCTCTTACAGAGAAGCGTCTTTATCAATGGTCTCTGGGTGGTCTTGGAGAGCATCATGACTACCAGGAGTATCAAACATCTTTGGCAAAGGCAGTCAGGGAACTCACGGATTTCTACCAAAAGCAGTTCGGATGGACGGCAACACGATCCGCGTATGTTGCCAACAAGGCGGTCAGAGATGCGATCAGGCAGGGTTTTCTTTTTGATCCTCCGGTTGCGTCTCCTGCCGAAGAACAGTTGCGTGCTGCACTGCTCGGTCATCGACCGCTGGCCGAAATCAAAGCGATCATAATGGATGGTAACTTGAAGGATTTTTCCAAAACTGAAAACATCCTAAATGTAGCGATCAGTTATCCTGATGCCATTGATTATCTCTTGAAGAAAGGCGCCGACCCCGAAGCGGCAAACGAATTCGGGAAGACGCCGTTGATGTATGCCGCGCAATACAATCAGGTCGAGTCTGCCAAACTCTTGCTGGAGGCTGGAGCCAATCCTAATGCTGCTACGATAATACCTGATGATGATTGTAATTACAGGCTTGCCACTTCGCAGATGACGGCGTTGCATTATGCCGTCCGATACGGGTCATTGCCCCTTGTCAAGCTCTTGATCGGTAGTGGCGCCAGCATTTTCGTATATTCCAATAATAGAATAAATGATAAAATGCGTACCGGATATCCGGTCAACTGGCTGCGCAGCTTCACCAGCCCGGAGGCTGGCACCAGGAGGAATCGTTATTTTTCTGCAAGTGATGTGACCGAGGCAATTGCCATATTGCAGGTTCACGACGACAACGAACGGCAGCGCATTGCCTCATCTGAAGTGTTGTATGCAAAAAAGGAGTTTGCGCAAGGAAAATTCGAATCCGCCTATCGGGCCTTGCAGAGTGCCATTGCAGCGGTGCCTGATGATCAGCAGGCCGTGTCGGATTTTCCTCTGGTTGCCCTGAAGGCAGGGCATATTGGACCAGCCATCAAGGCAGCCGAAAAGGCCATTGCCACGCTCAAAGAGCCGTCATTGGCGGCCTCGGCGTGGTTCCATCTCGGACTGATTTGCGAGCGGGAAGAAGCCAGATGGGTCCCGGAAGGGCAGGGCCTCCGTCGTAGGTTTATTTACGATAAAAGTTATTGTGATTATAATATTATCGATCCATTTTTGCGCTCCTTGCGTCTGGAACCCACAAGGGAGAGGATCGACAAGATAAAAAGTTTTTTTGATGCGTCTGATCCTCATGTTTGTCAACGAGCGAGAATGTTTTTGTTTTATGGTGGCAAGAACAGAGCTGTGCCAAACAAACGCATCTACCTGTTGCATCGTGCTGAGGAGAAAATCGACCCTGCAAATATTACTTGGACGATCAAATCCTCAAACGATCAATCACTCAAAGTTATTCATCCTGCTCTTGAAGAGGATATCGATCTGGAAAATGATGTGTTAAGCCTCTTTTCTGGCGATGATATGCCGTGGGATCCAACGATTGATGGGGTCAAGTGTGTGTTTCGTGAGTGATGGCGGAAGCCGGTGTGGCCTTTGGCGGTCATCCAGGGCATAAAACGGTCGCAGTTGGCCGACGCCCATTGCACATTCCCCGCATGCAGGATTAAAATTCCGCTTTTGCAAAAGGACGAGGCACGACCCATACGAAGGAGCACATGAACAGAATCGCGGTCTATCCGGGGATGTTCGACCCCGTGACTTTCGGCCACCTCGACATCATCCGCCGCGGCACGGCGCTGGTGGATCGCCTGATCGTGGCGGTGGCGGTCAATACCGAAAAGAACTCCCTGTTCACCAGCGAGGAACGGATTCGCTTCCTGGAAGAGGGGGTGGCCGGCCTTCCAGGGGTGGAAGTGTGCCGGATGGACGGGCTTCTGGTGGATTTCCTGCGCGCGCGCAATGCCCGAGTCGTGCTGCGCGGCCTGCGCACCGTCTCCGACTTCGAGTACGAGTTCCAGATGGCCGGCATGAACCGCATATTGCATCCCGGTCTGGAAACCGTCTTTCTGGTCGCCGGCGAGGAGTTTCAATTTCTTTCCTCCCGGCTGGTCAAGGAGATTGCCGGCATGGGCGGTGACGTGAGCCGCTTCACCCCGCCAGCCGTCCTCCCCGAATTGCGCCTCCGCATGATGGCGCGCCTGGAACGAGGTCCGGGTTGAACAACCTGTTCATCAAGAACTTCGGCTGTCAAATGAACGTCTACGACGCCTCCCGCATGGCGGCGTTGCTGCAGGACGCACTGGGCTACCGTCAGGTGGAGGAGCCGGCCCAGGCCGACCTGATCATCCTCAATACCTGTCACATCCGGGAAAAGGCCGCCGAAAAGCTCTTCTCGGAACTCGGACGCCTGCGCAAGATCGTGGCCGGACATCCGGTGATCTTCGCGGTGGGCGGCTGCGTCGGCCAGGCCGAGGGAGAACTCATCTTCCGCCGTGCCCCCTTCGTCTCCCTGGTCTTCGGGCCGCAGAACTATCACCATCTGCCCGCCATGCTGCGTCGTCTGGAGCGGGAAGGGGGGCGGATCCTCGCCAACGAGGAGCCGCCCGACTCCAAGTTCGATGCCCTGCCTGCCGTCTCCGTGGGTGGACCGGTGGCCTCGGTGGTGGTCCAGGAAGGGTGCAACCGCTTTTGCACCTACTGCGTGGTCCCCTTCACCAGGGGCCGGGAGTGGAGCCGTCCGGTGGAGGCGATCCTGGAGGAGGCCGCAGGCCTGCTGCAAAAAGGGGCGCGGGAGATCCAACTGCTCGGCCAGAACGTCAATGCCTACCAGGGCGTCGATCGGGAAGGGATCCCCCACGATCTGGCCCTGCTCATGCAGCGGGTCGCCCTGCTCCCAGGGCTTGCGCGGATCCGTTTCGTCACCTCCCATCCCGCCGACATGAACGACGACCTGGTGCAGGTGTTCCGGGACGTGCCGCAACTGTGTCCCTACCTCCATCTGCCGATTCAAAGCGGTTCCGATCATGTGCTGGCGCGCATGGAGCGGGGCCATTCCGTGGCGGATTACCTGACCTGGATCGAGCGCCTGCGCGCCGCCGTGCCCGACATCGCCCTGGCATCGGATTTCATCGTCGGGTTTCCGGGCGAAACCGAGGACGACTTCGCACAGACCCTGGAACTGGCCCGGCGGGTGGCGTTCGATCATGCCTATTCGTTCGTCTTTTCCCCCCGGCCCGGCACCCTGGCCGCCACCATGGCGGATCCCGTCCCCCCGGAGGTCGGCGCGCGCCGCCTGGCCGTGCTTCAGGAACGGTTGAACGCCGTGCAACTGGCCAAAAACATCGCCCGCGTCGGACGCCTGGAGAAGGTCCTGGTCGAGGGCGTGGCCAAACGGGGCGACGGCGGCGAGGTGACCGGCAAGACCCCCCAGGGCCGTACCGTGAATTTTCCCGGCGATCCCTCCCTGGTCGGTCGCATCCTGGAGGTGCGCATTACCGAAGGATTGCCCAACTCCCTGCGCGGGAGGCTGGCCTGAACCATGTCGAATTCATTTCAGAATCTGCCCGGATCTGCCGTAATAGATGTCCATGAGACCCGTATTCACCACATCGGATGAGGTCGCGTCCGGCGAGACCGCGACCGCGACCCTGGCGTTTCCCGACAACCGCCTGGTGGCGCATCTGTGCGGGGCGCTGGATCAGCATCTGCGTCTGGTGGAGGAGCGGATGGGCGTGGCGCTCCATCCCAATGGCAACAGCATCACCTTGACCGCCTCGCCCGACCGGGTGGAGAAGGCGCACCGTCTCCTGGAGATGCTCTATGCCGCCCTGGAACAGGGGCAGACAGTGGATCTCCAGCGGGTGGAGGCGGGTCTGCTCGCCCTGGAAAAGGACGAAGCGGCAGAGGAACTTTTGCTGGGCAAATGGGCGTTGCGCACCCCGCTCAGGGAGATCCATCCCCGCACCCCGCGTCAGGCGGAGTACCTGCGGCAGATCGCCAGTACCGGTCTGGTGTTCGCCCTGGGTCCGGCGGGGACGGGCAAGACCTATCTGGCGGTGGCGGCGGCGGTGGCCGCCCTGAGCGAAGGAAGGGTGGCACGCATCATCCTGACCCGCCCGGCAGTGGAGGCGGGGGAGCGGTTGGGCTTTCTTCCCGGGGATTTGCAGGACAAGGTGGACCCGTATCTGCGTCCCCTGTATGATGCATTGTACGATATGCTCGGTTACGAGAAAGTGGAGCGGATGTTGGGGCGCAATCTGCTGGAAATCGCTCCGTTGGCCTATATGCGGGGACGCACCCTGTCTGAGGCGTTCATCATTCTGGACGAGGCTCAAAATGCCACGGTGGAGCAGATGAAGATGTTCTTGACCCGATTCGGGGAGGGGTCCAGGGTGGTGGCGTGCGGCGATGTCACCCAGGTGGACCTGCCCTCGCATCAGCAGTCGGGGCTGGCCCATGCCGTGGAGATCCTGCACGGCGTGGAAGGGATCGCCGTGGCCCGCTTCACCCATCGGGACGTGGTGCGTCATCCCCTGGTGGGGCGCATCGTGAGGGCTTACGAGGAGGCCGCCGTGCGACGGTCCACGCGGGGGGGGCATGGCCGTTGATCGCGAAAAAGTGGCCGCCCGCTTGCGGGGGCGCTCCCTGGATGGCAACGGATTCTGGAAGGTCTCCGTGCTGGTGGATGCGCTGCTGTTTCTGTTGCTGGTCGGGATGTTGACCCTGATCTTCTCGCCGGTGGTGTTGCGGCCACTCTATCTGCCGCAGGTCGGGGATATCGCCACACGGGACATCAAGGCGGATCGCGACCTGCTGGTCGAGGACAAGGAGACCACCAAAAAGCGGCGTTGGGAGGCCGCCGCCGCGACCGTGCCGGTGTACGACTGGGATCCCGGCATGATGGAAGCCGTCGGTCATCGGATCTGGGAACACCTGAAATGGCTGGAAGAGGTGCGCCTGACCCCCATGCGCGACGAAAAGGAGCGGATTCGCGACCTCTTCTCCCAGCGCATCGAGGACGAGGTGGATCCGGCGGCCTTCAATACCCTGATGGGGATCAAGGATCTTTCCCTGTTGGCCACGGAGATCTCCACCTGGCTGGAAGGGCACAGCCAGATTCGTGTGGTGAGCGGACCGGAGGTGCTCAACGATCTGGCGCATACCCCCTACGTGGTGCATGCGGTCGGCGAGGACGTGAGCCGTACCACCGCCGGAACCGGGGCCAAGGACCTGATGGATCTGGCCGGATTGCGCCGTCTGCTGGAAAAATCGGCGCCCCAGAAGCTTTCCATCATACCGGAGGCGGTGCGCAAATGGGTGTTGGACCAGGTGGGCATCTATGTCCGGCCAACCCTGGTGCTGAATCTGGCCGAGACCAAGGCGCGTCGCGAGCAGGCGGCGGCGACGGTCGATCCGGTGTTCTATCAGTTGCGGCGCGGGCAGTTGATCATCCAGGAAGGGGCGGAGGTCACCGATGTCGCCCGACTGAAAATCGATGCCCTGAACCAGAACCGCTGGACCGGCAAGATGGCCATGAACATCCTTGGGCTGTTCATGGCGTTGCTGCTCTGCCTGTGGCTGGGGCGCAAGTTTCTGCTGGTCACCTCCAGCGAGTTTCCCCGGGAGCGTCAGACCTTCTATATCCTGGGAACCATCCTGCTGGTGACTTCCCTGTTGTCGAGTCTCACCTTCACCATCGGTCAGGGCCTGGCGGAGATCTTTTCCTGGCCGACCCGGATGGCCTCGTATCTGCCCCTGGCGGCCATGGGGTCGGCCATGGCCGCCATGACCATCGGCGCGCGTGCGGGAATTCCGGGGAGCGCGCTGATCATGGGGGTCATCCTCTCTTTTCTTTGCGCCCTGGAAACCAGCGGCGGATTGCCGTTCTTTCTTTATTTCATGCTCGGTTCCCTGGTCGGAGGGGCCGTGTTGCGGGTCTGCCGTCGCCGCTACGACGTGCTGGTCGCCGGGTTCTGGGTGGGGCTGGCCCAGATGCTGGCCATGCCCGCCGTGGAGTTGTTGTCGGATCGTCCCCCGTCCTGGGAGTGGATCCTGGGGGGGAGTATGGCGTTCGGCAGCGGTCTGATGACCGGTCTGTGGACCCTGGCCGTGATTCCCCTGTTCGAATTCCTTTTCAATATCAACACCGACTCCCGGTTGCTGGAGTTGGCCTCCGGGGATCATCCCCTGCTCAAGAATCTTTCGCTGCGTTCGCCCGGCACCTATCACCATTCGGTCATGATGGGCAATCTGGCGGAGACCGCTGCCGAGAGCATCGGCGCCAATCCCCTGATGGCCCGCGTGATGGCGCTCTATCACGACATCGGCAAGATGACGAAACCCCATTATTTCGTTGAGAACCAGTCTGGGGAGAACCGCCATGACCACCTGTCGCCTTCCATGTCGGTCAAGGTGATCCAGGGGCATGTCAAGGACGGGGTGGACCTGGTGCGGCAGTACAAGCTGGGGGGGCCGATCATGGAGGCGGTCACCACCCATCATGGCACGTCGTTGTTGCAGTTCTTTCACAACCGGGCGGTGAATCAGGCCGCCAAGCGCGGCGAACAGATCGCGGAGGCCGATTTCCGCTATCCGGGTCCCAAACCCCAGTCCCGCGAAGGGGGCATCCTGATGCTGGCCGACTCGGTGGAGGCGGCGGCGCGTACCCTGAAAACCCCATCCCCCGCGCAGATTCAGGCCCTGGTGGAGCGCATCGTCGCTGCCAAGATCCGCGACGGGCAACTCCAGGAGTGCCGTCTGACCCTCCAGGAGATCGCGCGCATCGAGGAGGCCTTTACCCGCGTGTTGACGTTGGGTTTCTATCATCGCCGGATCGAGTATCCGGATCAGGTCAAGAAACGTGCGGAAGGAGTGCGTCATGCCGGCAACAGTTCTGGTAAATCTCTTCTCTCCCCGCTGGGGAGAGGTTGAGGAACAGGTCGCCCGCGCGGTGCGTGCCACCCTGGAGTCCGAGGGCAGAGGGGTGGGCGAGGAGGTGGAAGTGGGCATCCTCTTGACCAATGACGAGCACTCCCGGGAACTCAACCGGAGACATCGCGGCCTGGATCGTCCGGCCAATGTGCTGTCGTTTGCCATGGAGGACGGGGATGCCCTGCCGGAGCCGGACGAGGGGCCGGTGTTGCTGGGGGATGTGGTGATTCCCTACGAGACCACCCTGGCCGAGGCCGGGGAGGCGGGCGTCACCCTGGAGGCGCGGCTGGTCCATCTGGCGGTGCATGGGGTGTTGCACCTGCTGGGGTATGATCACGAACGGTCCGAGGCCGAGGCCGAGCGCCAGGAAGCACGGGAGATCGCCATTTTGGCCGGTCTCGGGATTGCGGATCCCTATGGCTGAGCGGGTCGCATTCTGGCGGGACCGGGAGTCTTTGGGGGCGCTGCTGGCCGGGATGGTGGCGGTGTGGGGACTGCCCCCGGATCCCGATCCCCTGCCGATGATCGCCGGACTGGCGGTGCTGATGCGACTGGTGGAGACCGCTGCCCCGCGCCGGGGGGCGTGGTTGGGGTTTTGTTTCGGGCTGGGGCATTTCGGTTTGGGACAGGTGTGGCTGTGGACCAGCCTGCACACCTTCGGCGGATTGCCCGCGCCGCTGGCGATTTTTCTGATGCTGGGTCTGGCTGCGATTCTGGCCGTTTATCCAGCCCTGTTCGGGGCGGTGTTGCCGCGTCTGGCCGGTCGGCCCTGGCTGTTGCCGTTGGCCGCTCCGGCGTTGTGGGTGGTCACCGAATGGCTGCGCGCCCATCTGCTGAGCGGGTTTCCCTGGAATCTGGTCGGGTATGCGTGGGATGGGTCGTTGACCATGCTCCAGGTGGCCGATCTGGGGGGGGTCTATCTGTTGTCGTGGCTCACCCTGTTTTGTGCGGCCCTGGCGGCGGTCTTGGCACGGCCAGGGGAGTGGCGGCTGCGTTTTTCCTGGTTCGTGGTGATCGGCTTGGTCGCCGGGACGCTGGGGGGGGGCTGGTTGTATGGCCAGTGGCGGTTGGCCGGGCTGCGGGAGGGCATGGAACGGGACATCTGGACCGCTCCGGTGCGCATGGCCATCGTGCAGGGCAACATCCCCCAGAAGATGAAATGGGACCCGGCCCATCAGGAGGAGGGGTTGCGGCGTTATCTGGATCTGTTGGCCGATCTGGCCAATCCGGTGGATCTGGTGGTCTGGCCGGAGACGGCGGCGGCCTTTTTCCTGCAGGCCGCACCGCGCGAGTTGCGGCGGATCGCGGATGCGAGCCGGGGGCTGGGCGCGCCGATCCTCACCGGAGCGCCCATGGCCGACCGGGCGTCCGAGGGGAGCAAGGAGTGGTTGTATTTCAATAGCATGGTCTTGATCGATGCCGATGAGAAGGGGGAGTTCCGGCATCGCTACGACAAGGATCACCTGGTGCCGTTTGGAGAGTATATCCCGTTTCGGGCATTGCTGCCCGGTCATTTGCAGAAATTGACGCATGGCACCAAGGATTTTTCCCGTGGCGGGCAGCCGGAGCCGATGGCGTGGGTGCATGGGGCCATCGGGGCATTGATTTGCTACGAGGTGATTTTTCCCGACGAGGTGCGTCTGTTGGCGGGGCGGGGGGCGCGTTGGCTGATCAACGTCACCAACGACGCCTGGTTCGGCGAGTCGGCCAAGCCGCAGCATCTGGCCATGGCACGCATGCGGGCCGTGGAAAACCGGCTGCCCATGATCCGGGTGGCCAACACCGGGATTTCGGCGATGTTCGACCATCTGGGTCAAGAATTGGGGCGTATCGACCCCAACCAGAAGGGGGTGTTGGAGCGAACCGTGACCCGTGGCACCGGACAGAGCGTCTGGGTGCGCACCGGGCGCTACTGGATCTGGCTGTGGTTTGGTCTCTGTGTGGTCGCTTTTGTATTGACCCGCAGGCAACCTGGGAGCGTGGAACCATGACGATGGAATCTTCCGTCCCCGTCCATGCGGGCCGACCGGCCTGGGATCGTCACTGGATGGATGCCGCCCATCTGGCCGCCCAGATGAGCACCTGCGCATCGGGCCGCAAGGTGGGTGCGGTATTCGTGCGGGACAAGCGGCTGTTGGCCACGGGGTTCAATGGGGTGCCGAGCGGTTATCCCCATCCGGATGTCTGTGCGCGGCGGGTGGCGGGGTTGCCCAGCGGGCAGGGGCTGGATCTGTGCGTCTGCGCCCACGCCGAGGCCAACGGGGTGGCCAATGCCGCCCGCCACGGGGTCTCCCTGGAGGGATCGGTGGTCTATGTCACCTGTCAGCCCTGCGCCTCCTGCATGGGGATGCTGGCCAACGTGGGGATCAAGCGGGTGATCTTCGGCGGTCCCTATCCCGACGAACGGTCCCGATTGATCGCCGATTATGCCGGGATCGAATTGATCTGTCTGGCGGAGGAGTGCCGGTAGCACCCGGTGCGGCGTTTCATTCCCCCAGATTGAAGAAGGCGATGGATTGTCGCATCAATTCCGCCTGGGCGTTCAGCTCCTCGGAGGTGGCGGCCAGCTCCTCGGAGGCCCCGGCATTCTGCTGGATCACCTCGTCCAAGCGCTGGATCGTCTGATTGATCTCCACGGCCTTCTGGCTCTGTTCCTGGCTCGCGGCGTTGATCTCCTGAATCAGCTCCGAGCTTTTGAGGATGTCGGGCACCAGTTCCTGAATGATCGCCCCGGCCCGTTCCGCCACCGACACGCTGGTGCTGGAAAGCTGGCCGATCTCGCCGGCGGCGGTTTGGCTGCGCTCCGCCAGTTTTCTCACTTCGGCGGCCACCACCGCGAACCCCTTGCCGTGCTCCCCGGCCCGTGCCGCCTCGATGGCCGCGTTCAGGGCCAGCAGGTTGGTCTGTCTGGCGATCTCCTCGATGATGCCGATCCGGGAGGCGATTTCCCGCATGGCGTGGACCGCCTTTGTCACCGCCTCGCCCCCTTCGGCTGCCTCCCTGGCGGTCTTTTGCGCCAGGGTGTGGGTCGTGTGGGCGTGGTCGGTATTTTGTTGAATGTTTTTTGTCATCTCCTCCATGGCGGCAGAGGTCTCCTCGATGGAGGCCGCCTGCTCGGCAGTCCCCTGGGAGAGATCCTGCGCCGCGTCGGAGATTTCCTGACTGCCGGAGGTCACCTGGCTTGCGGCGTTGTGGATATCCTTCATCACCCCGCGCAATCTCTCTGCGGTGGTGGCGATGGTGCGGGCGAGGTGTCCCAGTTCGTCCTTGCGCATCAGGCGACAATGAATGGTCAGATCCCCTTCCGCGAAGCGCTCCAACTGGTTCAGGCAGCCGTGCAAGGGTTTGGTGATGCTGCGGGTGAGGAGCAGGGCGATGATCAGGGTGGCAATCAGCGTGAACCCGGCGATGCCGCTGAGCCAGGATTCCAGCGTTTCCGTGGTTTCCACCGCATGGACCAACTTGGCCTGCACCTCGGTGAGCTGGCTTTCCCGCAATGGTTCCAGGGCTTTGCGCAGCTCCTCGGCGTCCTTGTCGAACGTCTCCATGAGGGTATCGCCCTCTTCCTTGCCCCGTTCGATGTAGGCCTCCACCATCTTTTGGCCGGTCAGCAGGAATTTCTCGAAATTCTTGCGGATGGTGTCCACCCGGCGCATCTCGTCCTGGTTGTGTTCGTCGCTGAACATCTTCAAGAAACGGTCGCTGCCTTCACGGACCTTCCCGGCGAATTCCATCGCCTCCCGAACCGCCTCCCGTTCGTGGGTGAGGGAGGCATCCGTCAGGAACTGCTGCACGGCGTTGACGTCCCCGGACATTTTTTCCGCCAGCAGGGCGAACGGCACGGCCTCGTCGCGGATTTGTCTGGACTCTTTGCGGATTTCCAGGGTTTCAAACAATACCAGTCCGAATGCTCCTGAAATAATTAACAGTATAAATAAAAACCCTGAAGCAAGTCTTGTACCTATTTTCATATCATTCATTGCGTCCTCCCCCAAGGTCGGCAGATTGGTGGGCACATCGGATGGGAGCGCCTTGCTCGGCCATGCACTGTTTGTTTTTCAATCCCTGATAGACCGTGTTGCCGATCTCCCTGGCCGTGCATCCTGACAACAGCGACAGATTTAACAGAATGTAAATGATTTTCATAGCGGTGTCAAGCGTTACTTCACAGGTTCAGCCCCTTGGATGCCAGTCCCATGATGATGTGATAATCGTCCCGCAAGGTCTCCTTGTCGAAGGGAAAGCGGAAGTCGCATGATTTGTTTTTGCAGTATTCTCCGGCGGTGACATAATCGAGGATCAGCCGGTAAATATTGAAATGATAAAAATTTTCTTTTCGCTCCGGCTTGCCGTTACGGAAGATCAGCAGGCGGTTGCGATAGAAGCGTTCTTCCAGCCCCTCCCGCAGATAGCCGTATTTGCCGTAGACGTTGACGCCGCCTTCCAGGGGGGGGAGGTGATCGCTGACCAGGATGATCAGTGCCTCCGGGTCCAGGGTTAGGAGTTTTTGCACATAGTCGCTCACGGCCTTGGATCGGTAATGGAGCTGGTTGATGATCCGTTCCAGATCCCAGGGCAACTCGGATGCAGGATAGCGTGGCGGCCCCATCCGGCTGCCGTACTCGAAGGGGAAATGGCCGTAGACGGTCAGGAGATAATTGAAGAACGGTTTTTTTTCGGCCAGCATTCGCTCGACGAAGGCCAGATTCTGGGCGAACAGTTCGTTGTCATAGAAATATTTGTTTTCCTGATCCTCTCCTTTGGTCAGGTAGGTTTCCATGGAAGGGGTGTATTCCTTGGCAAAATAGGTCGCCTCGAAGCCCAGGCCGCGATAGGCGGGCATGGCGTTGAAGAAGTCGGGTTTGAAGGCGTTGGAGGCGGCGGTCCGGTAGCCGAGGCGGCGCAGGACGGCAGGCAGGCAGTAGGTGGGCGAGCCGGAAAAGACGTTGAACTCGATCTCGTCGAACTCCTGGAAGGCGGGGACGCCGCACAGGAGCTCGAATTCCGCCTGGGCGGTGTAGCCGCCGAAGACTGGAGAGATGGAAAAACCCAGGTGTCCGGAGAGGGTCTTGAGGAAATCCTGGTGGAGCGGCTGGAGCCGGGCGGGGAGATTGGCCAGCAGGGTGGGGTCGAGGAACCCTTCCAGAACGATCATGTGGACGTTGCGGCCATTGGCCTTTTCCGGTCTTTCCATCTCGTCGGGAAGGCGGAGGGCCAGTTTTTCGATGTCGCGGTATTGGGCGATGTGGGACATGGTATCCCGGCGCCTGGCCTCGTTGTAGAGGGCAGTGACCAGGCGACCGTTGTATTCCACGTTGACGACCGTGGCGTAGTGGATCACCTCGCGGGAGAGGTGGGAATAGAGTTGGATGAAGAGGGCCGGACGGAGAAGCGGGCCGGCCAGCACGAGCACGGCGGGGATCGCCAGGACCATGCCCTTTTTGGTGATGTGAAACCGGGTGACGAGCAGGTAGACCAGCAGCAGGGCCACGCAGGCGAGGGTCAGGTTGACTTCCCAGCCGGTGACGCTGAACAGTTCCGGGACCTGGGTCAGATCGTTGATCTTGGGGATGCGGAAAAAGCGCAGGAAGTAGTAATCGTGGATCAGGTAGAGCAGGAGCAGCGGAAAGGCGGCGGTGACGGGCTGCCATTTCGACTCTCGGGCAAAGGCGTTGAGGCAGTAGTAGAGATAGAGCAGCAGTGGGATCTCCATGCGCTCGATGCCGTGGGTCACCTCGATGATCGGATGGGTGGCCAGCAGATAGAGACCGAGACCGGCCAAAAACAGGGTATAGCGGTTGAACAGGATGCCTCCGAGGAGGGCGAGCGGCGTCATGGTTGGTTTAGCCTCCAGGGTGCGCGGCAACTTCGTTGGGTGCGGGCAGGGGGGTGACCTTGCGCGCCTCCGGCAGGCCGCTGATGCCTGCCATCAGCAGGCTGATGGCATAGGGCATGGATTGCACGAGCAGGACCATCACCCAGACACGGGTGTCGAAGAAGTCGAAGCCGACCCGGGTCTTGACCCCCCATGCCGCGACCCAGAAGGCGAGCATGAGGAGGGTCTCCTCGCGGGCGGCGCCCAGGGCGTGGAGAAAGCGGTGGCCTTGCGCCTGTTTCGGGGTGCGGAAGAAGGGTTTGTCGCCGCCGAAAAACCCCTGCATCATGGCCAAAGAGATGGTGTGGGTCAGGGAGAGGCCGGCAATGGCGGCGGCCAGGGAGTGCAGGGGTTTGATTCCCACGTTGGTGTAATAGAGATGCAGGTGTTTGAGGATCTTGAAGCCGAACAGGATCAAGGGGAGGATGCTGAACACCACGGAGGGGGCATCGGCGTACTGGGGGGCGGCGATCATGGCCAGGGACCAGCCCAGGGCGATGATGTTGAACAGGAGGTTGAGGCCGTCGCCCAGCCAGGGCATCCAGCCGGCCAGGAAGTGATAACGCTGTCCCCAGGTGAGTTTGGAGGGGCGCCAGCCGAACAGTTCCGCCAGATGGGCGCGCATGATGCGTACCGCGCCGTAGGCCCAGCGCAGGCGTTGTTTTTTGTAGTCGATGAAGGTGTCGGGCATCAGGCCGCGGCCATAGCTGCGGGGGATGTAGGTGGCCTGATAGCCTTTTTCGAAGATGCGCAGGCCCAGTTCCGCGTCCTCGGTGATGCACCATTCGGCCCAGCCGTTGACCTCTTCCAGCGCCTTGCGGCGTACCATGGTCATGGTGCCGTGTTGGATGATGGCATTGCGTTCGTTGCGGGTGATCATGCCGATGTAGAAGAAGCCGCGGTATTCGGCATAGCACATGGATTTGAACAGGCTTTCGTTCTGGTCGTAGTAGTCTTGCGGGGCCTGGACGATGGCGATTTCCGGTTTGAGGAACTGGGGGGTGAGGTCGCGCAGCCAGGTACGTTCGACCAGATAGTCGCTGTCGATCACCGCGATCACCTCGGCGCGGGGGTCGGTATGGTTCAGGGCGTAATTGAGGGCGCCTGCCTTGAATCCGGCCAGCGGATCGACGTGAAAGAAGCGGAACCGTTCTCCCAGTTTGGCGCAGTGGTCGCGCACGGGTTCCCAGATGGCGGGGTCCCTGGTGTTGTTGTCGATCACCAGCACCTCGAAGCGGGGATAGTCGAGTTTG
Organism: Magnetococcales bacterium; assembly: GCA_015231915.1. Taxonomy (GTDB): domain Bacteria; phylum Pseudomonadota; class Magnetococcia; order Magnetococcales; family Magnetaquicoccaceae; genus Magnetaquiglobus. Next base: position 37,779 of record JADGAR010000022.1, on the reverse strand, counting down.
GCGAGGGCGTCCAGGGTGAGGATCATCATGTCCGGGGGTTCGTTGTAGGCCGGGACGTGGACCGACACCCAGGGGAGTTGTTCGTCCGGGACCGAGGCCATGGGTTCCAGGGTGCGGCGGCGGGCATGTACCCAGGCGGCTTCCGCCCATTCGTGGGCCTCGGCGAAGAGCACCATGATCACCCCGATCATGCCTATGGCGAGCAGGAATCCGAATACGACGGCGCCTCTGCTCAGGTATTGTTGACTGTAGTTGTAGACCACCCACACGGCCAGGGATGCGACGGCATAGGCGAGGATGGCCAGAAAGAAGCGTCCCCGTTTGCGCAGGCTTTTGCTGTCGAGGAAGAGGAGGGTGAGGGTGAGCAGTCCCACGATGACGGAGGCCCCGGCCAGGACGTACCATTGGGGGATGTTGACGATGGGGGCATGGAAGGGGAATTTGGGTTCCCGGTCGGCGTTGTAGACCCCCCAGTAGGAGCCGACGCCCCTTTCCAGGGAGTTGCTTTTCCAGGGTTGGTCGAAGGCCTCGATGACGTAGTAGACGTATTTTTCCTTGATGGCCCGTGCCAGGAAGCGGCGCAGGAAGGTGGCCTGTTCCGCGAGGCCGGTTTTGGCGTTCATGCGGGTGCGGCCTTCGCTGGGCCAGCCCACCTCACCGATGATGATCGGTTTGTTGGGGTAGGCTTCCTTTAATTCATGCATCCGGTAGAGGATGTAGTCTACGGCCTTTTCCTGTTCGATGCCTTCCCAGTAGGGCAGCATGTGGACGGTGATGAAATCGACGTGTTTGAGCAATTCCGGGTGTTTCAGCCAGATGTGCCAGGGTTCGGCGGTGCTGACGGGTGCGTTGACCGCCTCGCGGACCCGGTCGAGGTATTTCATCAATTTTTCGATGGGGAGGCGGTCGTGCAGGAGACTTTCGTTGCCCACGATCACGCGCACCACGTTTTGGGCATTGGCGTTGACCGTTTTGATGAGGCGTTCGATTTCGGCGTTGTTGCGGGCTTCGTCGGTATCGATCCAGCCGCCGACCATGACGTTGATGCCGTGCTTGTGGGCCAGTCTGGGGATTTCGGCCAGCACCCCTTCGACGGTATAGCTGCGGACTGCGTAGGTCTTGCCGGCGAGCAGTGCGAGGTCTTCGTCGATTTGTTCCACCGTGGGGTGGATGTTTTTCTGCGGGTCCTGGTCGGCCCGGTAGGGGGAGAAGGCGAACCCCATCACCCGGTCGGGCCAGAGGGGTTCCTCCAGGGGCTGATTGAACCACGCCCATAAACTGAATGTTATCAGGGAAACGGCTCCAACAACCATCCAATGGCTTGGTTTCATAAAATGCGATCCACGATCCTGCGAAAGTGTGGTGACACGAAGCTGCCTGCCGTCTTTCACCTGGTTGGCGAGATACGGATTGACCACGATACCACAAAATCGTCTCGTGCACAAATCCCTCTTCTGTTTCCTGCGCGTGTCGTTTTTATCCGCCCGGAGGAGAGGGCGGGAGCAGGATCACCTCGTGTATTTCTTCCCATTCGGCGCGGGTAAGGTTTAATTGGTTATGGCGATATTGTAACATATCGTTCATGAATGTGCGGATGTGAGAAATCAACTCATCGTCTATGTTGTCTCTAAGTTTTGCAAGGCGTGCCAGGGCCAGGGCTGTCGCAGCTTTTATCATCCTGGCTTTGGCAGCCTCCTGTGGCGATGTGTTCTGTCCGGGGCGAACCACGAGAAGCGGGATGAGTTGCTTGTGATCAAAATTTTGTATGGACTGTTTCGTGTCTGGGGTCTGTTCCGCGATATGTTTCCACCATGTGGACAAAGACCAGATCATCAAATGGTGTTGTTGTTTGTTGGTTTCGGTGTGCATCCGGGTTGCGGTGGTCCAGCAGGAGGCAGCCGAAAGGAAAGTGGCACCCTCTTCTTTGAGGATTTCCCATGACCAGAATAGAGCCATACCCAGGTTGCGTCCGGCAGCCTTCAGTTCCTTGCAGGAGGGTTCTTGATCGTTGCCCTCTCTTTTGCAGGTATCGTTCAGTTCGCGTACAAGGTCGTCCGGAGAGTTGATTTCTCCTTCTCCATATTCTTTATGGAACTGATATTCTGCTGGAATATCAAATATTAATTGAAATAGTTCAGAAGCGTGTTTGATGTGTTCTGTGAGTCTTCCGCTGATTCTTTTTGTATAGCGACCGGATTTATTGTTGAGTGAAAATCTTTTGGGATTGTCAAACCATTTGAGTTCTCCCGCGATACGTGCCGGTCCACCTCCCGTGAGATTCGGGTGTCCCAGTGTTTGTTTGCTGCCTCGGATTGGCAATTCTTGTCCGATCACCAGGGTGCCTTCATGGTCAATAAGCCAAAGATAGGAAGTGCCTTCACTCCACTTCCATCTCAAAGTATCGATGCGCTGTCTGGTTTTCTCCAGATGAAGTTTGCTGTATTCCCTTGGGGTGATTATCAGGATTTCTGGTTTTGAGTCATCGGAGTCAGTGGTTTGCGGAATGTCTGATGGAGAGATCAGTAATTGGAGAACGCCTTCGCACTCCTGGCAAGGCCCTTTGGATTTTGGCATGTAATAACATTTTTTCTCATGCGGTTTGATTTGGCTGGGATAGTAGCTTCCGCCGTACCAGTCGTTATACGTGGGGGCCTGGGTGGGGGCTTGATCCACGATCTGCTCCCGCCAACGGGTCAAGATTGCATGATCTTTCAGGAAGGATGCGTGCGGTGTGCGGGACGACTGGATGCCTGCCGGAAAGACCTGCATGGCGTAATTGTGCAGGTCGGGCCAATAGACCATGACCTGCAGGACCATGTTGCAAGGACGGGCATCCGTGGCATCGATCAGGATGTCCATGATTCGATTTCCGCCACTCCATGCCGTGGCCCGCCACAGGTACAGGGGCAAGCTTTTGACCAGGAATCTTGATGCCGAGTTGTCGGCAGGTTGCTGATCGGCCTGGCGGAATTGCTTGCGCAATTCGTCTTTGAGGATATTGACATGATACAGTTTAATATTCCAGAGGTATCCTGGAAAATAATTTTCATTGTTTTGTGTCAGGTATTTTTGGTCTGGCTCATGGCCGTCTGGCCAAGGACAAAATATTGTCAGCAATCTTTTGTTTTTGTTTTGCACGGTTTTTGTGGCGTGCTTGAACAGAAGGCGGAGGTCGTTGGTGATATGCCAGGCCAGATCCTCCACGGATGTCAGATGCACGCGAATCTGATGATCCATGGCAAGCAGGACATGGTTGGGAAGGCGAAATCTGTCCGGAAGGTTTGTGTGAGTTTGGATGGCTTCGTTTTTGCTATAATTTTTCGGATCGACGTGATCCAGATACTCCGAGATCGTGGTCCGGGTAAGTTGTGTGCGGTCCGGCAGGTCGGTTTGCACGGTCTCTGTGGTTTTGTGACGGGCGCACAGGGTGAAAGGACCTGCCTGATCGTCGTGACCAAACAGGTAATTCAATGAATCGGCCACGGAGCGAATGGTGTCACGGGCGCCAGATTGGGCAACCGTGTTGTAATCGGTTGCCCAGTCATGGGATTCCGGCTGCCATTCTTCCCCTCCGAACAGGGTGACGGCGTGCAGGGCTTGATATCGGTAGGCTCTATGTGGCTGCGATTGATTGTCCGTCTGTTCGAACAGGGCGACGCCAAGAATGGGGGCAGTCACTTTCCGTCGCGCGTAGGCATGCACGATCCGCATGACCCGGTTGATCGCATGAGGTGCGTCCAAACGGTATGTCTCTGCCGAACTGGCGTCAGGCGTGCACTGCGGGAAGAGTCGCTGATGGTAAGGTTCCAGTCCAAGCTCCCGGATTGCCATGGACATCATGGTCGTGGTCAGGCCATCGTTGGGAAAGATCGGTTTGGCCGTGGGCGTGCCGGTATGGGCGGCCTGGGTGATCTGGGCTGGTGAGGGGTAGCGGGGATTGTAACGGTCCAGTCCCATGGAATGGAACTGCACCGTCAATGCACTGGCCGCGCAGGCGGACACCACGCGGTCCTGTTCCGCCCAGGTCAAGGAGTCATGCACTTCCATGGAAAGCCCGAACAAACCGACCCGGTAGGAGCGCAACAAGGAGAGATTGAAGTCGTCTTTCAGGTGTTTCCAAGGGAATCGCATGACCACTTTCGCCAGAAAAGTACGGGGCTGTTTGCGAATCACCAGGAAGGCGGCATAGTCCTTTTGTAGTTGTGCTGTGAACTCCTCCAGATGCTGCTCGCCGGTCAGGGTGCGCGCCACCGCTCCGGCGGGATAGGCGTCCAGAACGATGTGTATGCGCAGGCAATACCTCTCGTAACCATGGAAGGAATACACTTCGAATGTTGCATAGTCTTGCAAATGGGATCGATCAACATATTCCATCTCGATTATCATGGTGATTGGATGGACTTGCAAGTTTCCTTTGATCTGTGGAGGTCTCAAGGCGCACAGGGCACGATGGATCGCCTTGAGTTGCGATTTTTCGGCAATCTCTCTGATCGGTTGTTGAATATGGGTGGCTATGACATGACATAGACTGCTGTAGTTGTAAGGAACAACCTGAAAATCCGTTTTCAATGCGGTTCTACCCATGGTGTCATCCAATAACAGGTTAAAGCAGGCAATAATTATAGATGCCTGCATGGCTTGAATTTATTTTCTTCTTCTTGCTCTGTATGTGCAAGCCGACCTGAAGTCAATCATGTGTATTAATTGACAAAGTTGTTTTCGGTGGCACAGGCAAGAACGCCCCGTCCGGGGGCGTTGCGTGTGGGGATCAATGCCAAAAACGAAACCAGCCCTGATCCAGTTGCATGGCGGCACTGGTGATTCGATGTGCTGCTTTGAAAACCCCTTGGTCCGCCGGACAGACCCGGCGGCTGGCTCATGGTGCCGATACGTAATCCGGTTCGACCCAGTCCACGGTCCTGGATAACTCCTCGTCACTCATCCGGCTGCGTCTCATCTCTTCCTCGAACGCCTTTTTTCGCCCTCGTTGACTTGTTTTGACATCTTCAATGAAAGCGTCCGTCTGAGTCCAGTGCCTCAGATCGCGTGCAATGCGAAAGAAATCATCTTGGGTCAATTCCGGCAAAATGGGGTCTTGGGTCATTGTTCGCCTTTCGTTGTTTGTTTTTGTAGTTGAAATTGTTCTGAAAGGCAAATGGATGCTGAGCGCCTATTGGGGCTTGTTATAATTTATGGGTATAAAATAACTAAAAAATATTCATATATCATAGCGCCGCAAGCCGGAATTGTCAATTACAAAATGTCGCGGAGATGTATTTTCTTCTGTGTTCTGATAATCTATATGCGGCGTTGGACCTCATGCCCGCCGCACCATCCGGTCGATGAGCCGGGCCGCGTCGTCATAGCGCAGGCGGCCCACCAGGGTTTCCAGTTCGTCCGCCTCCTCAGACAGACCCGCGTTCCGCAATCCCGGCGCCAGTTTTTCCAGCAGGCGCCCGGCGTGCAAATCCCGGTTGAGCAGGAGTTCGTGCAGTTCCAAAAGGGCGGTTTGGTCCAATGGCGCGACCGGATCGGCGGGCGGCGTGGTCGCGGCAGGGGAGGCGCTCGCCATGTGTTCGAGCACCGCCTGCATGCTGGCCACAACCGTCTCGAAGGCGGCCAGCAACTCGGGAAGCAGAGGCAGCGCCTCCTCCGGCGCGGGGGAAACCAGCGCCTCCTCCAGGCGGGCGGCGCATCGATGCAACTCCATGGCCCCAAGATTGCCCGCCACCCCCTTGAGGGCATGCACCAGCCTGGCGGCCTCCGGGAATTGGCCGTGCGCCATGGCCTCGGTCACACCCGTAAGGGTGGGGGCCTGTTCGTCGAGAAACAGGCGCACGAAACGGGTGTAAAGGGCTTCGTCGCCCTGGATGCGTGCCAGCCCCTCCTCGACCCGCAGGCCGGGAAAAGAATCCGGCGGAAGACGGGAGAGGATCGCATTCTTGCTTGCGCGCGGTCCTGCAACGGCGGGTTTGACAGGCGGCATCTTCGCGGGAATGTGCCGCTTCAGCACGGAAAAGAGATGCGCCACGTCGATCGGCTTGATCACATGGTCGCGCATGCCCACCGCCTTGCAGGCCTCCAGATCCCGCGGCATGGCGTTGGCGGTCATGGCGATGATGGGGGTGGGCAGATCCGGGCAGTGACTCAAAATCGCTCGTGTCGCCCCGTAGCCGTCCAGCACCGGCATCTGAATGTCCATCAGAATGGCATCGTATGGGAGATCCCGGCTGCCGAGCACCCGATCCACCGCCGCCTGGCCGTTTTCCACCACGTCCACGTGAATGCCCACCTTTTGCAACAGCTCCATGGCCACCTGCTGATTGATCGGGTTGTCCTCGGCCACCAGCACCCGCACCCCCTGGAAGCGATAGGGGTCCGGCTTGGCATGCCTGGAAAGCGGGGGCGCGCTGGCCGGATGATGCCCGTCGTGGCCGTTCAGGGCGGTCTGCAACGCATCCAGCAGTTGCGAAGGGGTGACCGGCTTGACCAGATATGCCTGGATGCCGAGCTCCCCGGTCTCCCGGTTCATCTCTTCCCGACCGAAGGCCGAAATCATGATCGTGGCCTTGGGCATGACGATGCCGGGGTGACCCCGCATCAGCCGGAGGGTCTCCAGGCCATCCAACTCCGGCATCTTCCAGTCGATGCACAGGACATCGAACCATTCCCCGGCCTGTTTGGCCCGCTGCAGGATCCGCATGGCCTCCTGGCCGGAGGTACTGCTCTCCACGTGAAACGACATGGTCTCCAGGTAATTGGTCAGCACTTCCCGGGCCGTGGCATTGTCGTCCACCACCAGAATCCGTTTGCCATGATAGCGTTGCGGCGGGGGAACGAAAAAACTCGTCTCCTCCCGAGCACGACCGAAGCCGGCGGTGAAGGTGAAAAGCGACCCGTGATGGCGTTGACTCTCCACCCGGATCTCGCCACCCATCCGCTCCACCAGATGGCGGCAGATGGCCAGACCCAGGCCGGTCCCCCCGAACTGACGCGCGGTGGAGGCATCGGCCTGCCGAAACGGCTGGAACAGCTCCTCCTGTTGTTCCGGGGTCATCCCGATGCCGGTATCCCGCACCGAAAACGACAAAACGATCCGTTCGTCGGTCTGCTCCCGCCGCTCGATGACGAGGTGAATCTCCCCGCTGGCCGTGAACTTGACCGCGTTGGAGAGCAGATTGAGCAGCACCTGACCCAGCCGCAACGGGTCGCCGATCAAAACGCGAGGGAGATCGCCGCGCACCTCGAACAGCAACTCCAATCCCTTCTCCTCCGCCCGCGCCTGGATGATGTTGGACAACTGCGCCAACACCGCGTCCAGATTCATCTCGATGGCCTCCAGGGAGAGTTTCCCCGCCTCGATCTTGGAGAAGTCCAGGATGTCGTTGATGATCCCCAGCAAGCCGTGGGCCGCGCCATTGATCTTGGCCAGATAATCGGCCTGTTGCCGGGTCAGGGGGGTCATGCCCATCAAATGGCCCAGGCCGATGATGGCATTCATCGGCGTGCGGATTTCGTGGCTCATGTTGGCCAGAAAATCCGACTTGGCCTGATTGGCGGTATCGGCCTGCCCCTTGGCCTGCAGCAACTCCCCCATCAGGTGTTTCTGCGCCTTGTGCTTGCTGCGCAGTCCGTCGGCCAGGTGATTGAACCCGTTGGCCAATTCCGTCAATTCCTGCCAGCCCCGCACCATGGCCACATCGATTTGCCCCTCCGGCAGCGGATCCTCGGTGGGGGTTTGCGCGAAGTGGGTCACGTGGCGGGTCAAACGGCGGATCCCCTGCGCGATCGACAGGGTCACCAGCAGGGCCACGATGACGAACGCCAGACCCAGAAAAAAGCTGAACCGGCTGAAATCCCAGATCAGGCCGTGGATCATCGCATCTTCCGCATCCCTGGACATGCTGGTGGCGAACGTGACCAGCAGTTCCGAGCTGCCATCATCGAAGAAATCCTTCTTGACGATATGAAATCGTTCCGCGAGCAGATCGACGGCAGTGCCTCGCGGGATCGCTTCCGGATTGGTGCTGGCCAGTACGGTGCGGTTTTCGTTGGCCCACATGAGGGTGATGATTGTGGGATCCGCAATGGTCAGCGTCTCTTGCAGGAAGGCCTCGTCCAGAAAGGTCACGGAGAGCAGATGACCCAGGATCCGGTTGGTCGGGTCCTGGATCACCTTGGCGATCACCAGCGCGGCCTGATCCTCCAGCATGATCCGGCGTCCGTCCTGATAGTGGTCCAGGGGCAGGGGACCGGCCAGCAGGCCAGGGAAATCGGGGAGCGTGGTGCGTGATCGGGCGTTGTCGTAGACCTCCCGCAGGTTTTGTTCCGGGTCGAGCAGCAGCAGATAGTTCGCCTGCGGCATGGCCCGTACCATGGATGCGGGGGGCATCCAGGGGGGGAGCCGGCGATGCATGAGCGGTTCCTCCGGGGCCGGGGCGACGAGAGGCCGGGTTTCCAGGTAGTGCAGCAGGTTCATGTGGGTGGCGTGGATGGCGGTGACCTGAATCAACGCCTGGATCCGCTGGTCGAATTCGTGGCGGTGGCTGCGGATCCGGTTTTCCAGCAGTTCGGTTTGATGCGTGCTGAAGTAGTCGTGCAGGTGATGGAACTGGTACCAGAAGATGGTCGTGAAGATGACGCTGCCCACCAGGGCGTTGATCAGCATCATCTTCGCAAAGAGGGAGCGTTGTCCGAACAGGCGACCCAGGAGATCGGGCAGCATGGGATGGCCTGCGGGTCAGCGCGGCGATGGCGGGGGATGGGCTACCACTTCCTCCCCGGCAAAGACCCATCCGGCCTCCCGCAGCCGGGAAACCGGCACGAAGCCGTGTTCCGGTCCCAGTTTTTCCACTTCCTGCAGCATGAATGCCACCAGACCGTCCACATGGGGGTTGCGCAGCGTGCGATCCTCCCAGATGGTCATGGCGAAGGTGCGGTAGATGGGATAGCGCAGGGTGGCGATGGCCGCCTGGTCATGGGGGTCGTGGCCTTCCACGCGCAGGAATTTGGGGCCGGGATTTTTTTGGTAATGGAGGATATTGGTAAAAGTTTCGTAACCGATCGCGTCGCGTTTCTCCATCACCTCGGTGACCATGTCCGGGATGCTGGAGACTTCTTTCATGCGCGGGGTAAAGAGGTTGTCGGTGTCCAGCAGCAGCCGCCAATGGCCGGGACGCGCCTTGCAGTGCAGGCGTCCCACCACATGGATCGGGCGGTTGGGGGCGGCCTGCAAGCCGGGGATCTCCGACCAGCGGGTGTAATCCCCGAGATAGATCTTGCGGATCTGTTCCAGGGTGAGATTGTCCACCGGGTTGTCGGGGTGGGTGATGAACACCTTGGCCGCGATCCCCAGGGTGTAGTGCTTGAGGCCCGGCAGGCGCTGCTTGGCGTCGGGCGCGCAGCAATAGCCGGCCAGATCCACCTGTTTCCGGGCGACGAAGCCGTCCGAGATGCCGCAGGTCCCCTCCTGGTTGACGATGTTGATCCCCTGGCGTCTGCCGTATTCGGCGATTTGTTTGCCCAGCATCAGGTAGATCTGCTGGTCGAGGGTGATGGCGATGTCCGCCTTGGCCTTCTTGGCCTCCGCGTCGTATTCGATCCCGCGTTGGATCCATGCCTGCGGCATGGGGACGAGCTGGTTCGGATCCGAAAAGGCGGGTCCGATGAGGTTGGCTTCGCCGGCGATGGCGGGTGCGTGAACGCACAGCCAAAGCACTCCGGCCAGGAGCGTGTTCCAGAAGAGTCTCGACATCACGTTGGTTTCCCCTCGCTCAACCGCACGGCACGGAAAAGAGGAATTCACTCCCTGCCGGACCGCTCTCTTGAAGTGTCAGTTGACCTTGCATCAGTCGCGCGAGATGGTAACCGATGGTCAGGCCGACTCCCACTCCCCCTTTGTGCTGGGTGTACGGGTCGTCGCTGCCGCTGGTGAAGGCGTTGAAGATCTCCTGGCGTTTCTCCGGCGGGATGCCCGGTCCCGTGTCCCGAATCGAAAATGTCAGCTGCGTACCCGCTCCTTCGGTTGCATTCCCCTGCGAGACCGTCAGCCGTACCGTCCCCCCGGCGGGGGTGAACTTGAAGGCGTTGTCCAGAAGGTGACGCAACACCTGCTGGACCCTTGGCCCGTCTCCCGTGGGGGCCGAGGGGACATCTTGCGCGATTTCGATCTGCAAGGCAATCTCTTTTTCCGCGTGACGCCCGCTGATCGAATGGCTGATCGACTCGACCACTTCGCGCAGGTGGAACGGGTGCCGGCCTGGGGAGACGATGCCGGTCTCCAGTTTGACCAGGTCGATGATGTTTTCGATGATGGCGTGCAGTCGTTCGCCGGCCAAAAGGATGCGTTGCGCGCTGCCGATCGTCTCCTCTTCGTGCAGGGTGTGGATCAGCAGGTCGGCAAAGCCGATGATGACGTTCAACGGGGTGCGCAGTTCGTGGCCCAGAATCATGAAGTACCGGGTCTTGGCCCGATCGCTCGCCTCCACGGCCTCCTTGGCCGCCTCGATTTCGCGGGTCCGCTCCCTGACCAGTTCCTCCAGGTGGTCCTGATAGTTTTTCAGGGCCAGGTGGTTGCGGACGCGCAAGCGCACGATGTCGGGACGGATCGGTTTGGTGATGTAATCCACGGCCCCGGCTTCCAGCCCTTCGGTTTCCGTGGCCGATGCCGAGATGGCCGTGATGAAGATCACCGGAATGCGTTTGGTGAGCGGATCCTCCTTGAGCCGTTTGCACACCTCCACGCCATCCATGCCCGGCATCTGGATGTCCAGGAGGATCAGGTCCGGCAGTTTTTCGCGGGCCATGCGCAGGGCCTCCTCGCCGTTCGTGGCGAAGAGGGTGCGGTATTCGTCGCGCAACACCTCGTTGAGCATCAGGATGTTGGTTTCCACGTCGTCCACGAGCAGGACGACCCGTTGGTGGGGGGGCGGTTCATGCATCGGGGGTGGCCCGGGCGAGGATGCGGTGCACCTTGGTCAGCACCGTGGCGGGGTCGAAGGGTTTGACGATGTAGTCCGCTGCGCCCAGTTGCATACCGGTTGCGGCGGCCCGTTCATCGTTCATCGAGGTGAGGAAGAGGATGGGTATGGTCCGGGTGGCCGGATCGGACTTGAGAATGGAGCAGACCTGATGGCCGTCCACTCCTGGCATCACCACGTCCAGCAGGATCAGATCGGGCCTGTGGTCTTCCACCGAGTCCAGGGCCTCCATGCCGTTGCCGGCGAACAGCAGACGATATTCCTTGTGGAGGATTTCGTCGAGGATCTGGATGGTGATGGGCTGATCGTCCACGATCAGAATTGTCGCTTCAGGCATGTGCATTTGCTCTTGCTGACAAAATGAATGGCGTGCATTTGACAAACATGAATGCTGGCAGCATCGAATGTCAAGGTTCCCTTTTTGATCTTGACGAAGGGCGTGGATTGTCCCTAAACTATCAATGTATCATTATTTTAAATCAAATAACCTCTTAATTGGAAAGGACGCTTTGTAAATGACTTGTAACCGACAATATCCCAACCATCCTTATCGGTATACCGCTGCCCTGGTGGCTTGCAGTATGGTGGTCAGTAGTTGTGTTTCCACGCGCCAGGAGCGGATCGGCGCGGACGACGGGTCGGACCCCTGCCGCAACAATGTGGTGGCCTTGGACTCCACGGGCAATTTCTTTGGCGAGGACTTGCTGCAGGGCGCCCTGGTCGGGGCGGCGGCGGGCGCGGTGGCCGGCGGGCTGTTGGCCGCAATGCAGGGCAAGAAGAAGGACGTGGGCAAGGGCGCCCTGGTGGGCGCGGCGGTCGGGGGCATGGCTGGCGCCCTGGGAGGCTACTACAAGAACCAGATGCAGAAAGGTCGCGACCAGGCGATTCTCGCCATCAACCAGGATCTGGAAAAGGAAGGCGCGCAACTGGACAAGGCCGATCTCGCCATCAAGGAGTTGATGGCCTGCCGCATCCGGCAGCGGGACAAAATCCGTGCCGATTATGCCGCCAAGCGGATCACCCGCGAGCAGGCCCAGGCCCAGTGGGCGATATTGCAGCAGCAGGTGGGCAAGGACAAGGAGTTGATGCGGCTGGTGACCGAAAACATCGGCAAGCGTTACGACGAGTACAAGTACGCCAACGAGCAGATGGCCGCCGAGTTCGACATCTCCAAGTTGCCGCCGGCGGAGCAGCAGAAGGTCAAGGCCAAAATCGCCGCCAACAACCAGACCATCGAGCAGGAACACAGGCAGGAGGTCGCCCGCATCGATCAGGAGATTGCCAGGAAGAAGCAGGCGACCAGTTCCGGCAAGAAAAAGGATGCCAAACAGGTCGCCACCCTGGACCAGGAGCGCAAGGAGCGTATCGCCGCCGCGAAAAAGGCCGCCGAACAGAAGAAGAGTATCAACGAAAAGACCGGAGGCAATACCCAGATGGCCGCCAACACCTCCGCACTCTCCGCCAATCAGGCCAAGAAGGAGAGCATCAAGGTCCATGAGCAGGAGTTCGCCAAGAATCTCGCCGTGGAGGATGGCGGCTTCGAGAAGATTTCCCTCTATCCCATGCCCGCCGACGGTTTCATGGCCTGGCGTGGGGTGTGTCCCCTGGGCGGTGAGGGGCGGGTCGATCTGGGCTGGAACCACTGGCTGGATCGTCTCCCGGTGACGCAGTCATGACCCGGCTCCGGTGGGTCGTCGCGGTGGTTGCCTGGCTTGTGTGGGCGCCGCCTGTCGGCGCGACCGGGACCAGGGAACTCCCCTATCTGCGCATCGACGCGGGTCAGCATGTGGCCATCATCAACCGCATCGCCTCGGATCGCGAGGGGAGACTCCTGCTGACCGTCTCGGACGACAAGAGCGCGCGTCTGTGGAACCTGCCGGAAGGGGGCCTGAAAGGGGTGCTGCGCGTACCCATCGGCGAGGGGGTGGAAGGGGCGCTCTATGCGGGCGCCCTTTCGCCCGATGGCCGTACCGCCCTGGTGGCCGGGGCGGTCACCGGCGGCGAGGGGAGCTACGCGCTCTACCTCTTCGACACCGCCACCCTGAAGATGAAGGGACGGCTCGCCAAACTGCCCGCCACGATTCTCCATATGGCCTATTCTCCCGACGGCACCCGTTTCGCCGCCGCCTTCGGGGACGGCAAGGGGGTGGCGCTCTGGGATGCCGCGAATGGCAAAAAAATGGCCGAGGACCGGGAGTATGGCACGGTCTCCGCCAACTGGCTCGCCTTTGCCCCGGATGGCCGCCTGGCCGTCAGCGCCGACGACGGGATCGTCCGCCTGTACGACGGCCAGTTGCGCCGCCTGCGCGAGGTGAAGGGCAAGGGGGGCAAACAGCCTTACGGTCTGGCCTTCTCCGAAGATGGCGGGCGGCTGGCCGTGGGGTATCTGGATCAGGCGCGGGTGGATCTCGTCGATCCGGCTTCCGGTCAGGTGACCGGGCAGCCCGACGCCAGCGGTTTGAGCGGCGGCAATCTCTCGGTGGTGGCCTGGTCCGGCGGGGAGTTGCTGGCCGCCGGCGGCGCGGTCAAGGGGGAAAAGCGCATCCTCAGGCGCTGGCCAAAGGGGAACGGCAAGCCGGTGGACCTGCCCGTGGCCGACAACACCATCACCTCCCTGGAACGGACCCCGGACGGCTCCGTGATCTATGCCAGCGCCGAACCCGCCTGGGGCGTGCTCGGCAAGGACGGCAAGCCGGGGTTGCGGAAAAAGAGTCCCATCACCGATTTTCGTGGCGTCTTCAAGCAGCGTTTTCTGCTCTCCGCCGATGGTCTGGTGGTGGAGTGGCGTTTGCGCCCCGGCATCAAGGACGCGGCCCGCTTCGACATCGCCCGGCAGACCCTGGCGGTCAACCCCCCGGCGGACGCCGGGTTGACCCCTCCAAAAACCGAGGATGCCACCCTGGGGATCACCCAGTGGGAAAACAGCCCCGCCCCGCGTCTGAAGAACGGTGCCACCCTCGCCCTGGCGCGCGGCGAGGTGGCTCGCGCCCTGGCCATCGCCCCGGACGGCAAGGGGTTCGTCCTGGGCACCGATTTCTATCTGCGCTGGTACGACGCCGCAGGCAAGGAGATGGCCAAAACCGATGTCCCGGCGGCGGTGTACGGCGTGAATCTCTCCAGGGATGGCCGTTATCTGGTCGCGGCCCTGGCGGACGGCACCATGCACTGGTATCGTCCCCGCGCTGCCGCGCCCCTGCTCCTGGAGGAGTACGCCACCTTTTTCATCCATGCGGATAGCCGCCAGTGGATCGCCTGGAGTCGCGAGGGGATTTTCGCCCACTCGCAAGAGGGCGGCAAGGGGCTGGCCGGTTTCCACCTCAACCGGGGCGGGAGCAAGGCGCCGGATTGGATCGACTTCGGTCAGCTCTACCAGAGTTTCTTTTCGCCCTCTTTGCTGGGCCGCAAGATGAAGGGGGACGGCAACGACGCCGAACTGACCGCCCGGCTCGCCCAGGCCGATGCGGCGGTGGGGCGGTTGTTCGCCGCCCCGGTCCCGGAGGTGGAGGTGGTGGAATATTGTTTGCTCGACACCCTCGGCGGGACGCGCGGTTTCCGGCGCGCCGACTCCCCGGAGGCGGGCAAGGAGAACTGCTTCCCGGTGGGCAAGGGCGGGACCACCCGTGGTTTCTCCCGCGCCCCTGTGGACCAGGAACCGGTGCTGCATACCCATCAATTGCCGGAAGGCAAGCGGTACGTGCGGCTCAAGTTCAAGCTCAAGGAGCGCGAGGGAGGGGTGAGCGAGATCCATCTGCTGCGCAACGGCGTGGTGGTGGAGAACGCCAATGCCCGCACCCGTGGTTTCGCCCGCGCCCCGACCGCCGCCCCGGCCAAGGAGGAGCCGCTCCTCCTGGAACGGGACCTGGAACTCCTGCCCGACGAGAACCGCATCCGGATTCGCGCCTTCGATGCCGCCAACGCCGTCCATGGGCAAAGCGGGGTGGTCAACCTGATCGTCCCGCCCGTCCAGACTGCGGCCTCCCGTGGCGACAAGCCCACCATGCACGTCCTGGCCATCGGGGTGGACAACTATGCCGAACCCGAAGCCAGATTGCGTTTTGCGGTCAAGGATGCCAGGGCCGTGGCCGGGTTGATGGAAAAACAGCACAGCGACGAATACGGCAAGGTGGCGGTTGAAGCCCTGTATGATGAAAAGGCCTCCCGCGACAACGTGCTTGCCGCCTTCGACCGGCTGGCCGCGCGGGTCGGATCGCGGGATACGGTGGTGATCTATCTGGCCGGGCACGGCACCAATCAGGACAATACCTATTATTTCATCACCCAGAACGCCCGCACGACCGATAATTGGGAAAAGACCGCCCTTTCCCAGTCCCTGCTGGGGGAGAAACTGGCGGCCCTGGCGGAAAAGTCGGCCAAGATGGTCCTGTTTCTCGATTCCTGCCACTCCGGCGCCTTCCGGGTGAAGGGGGGGACCCTGGACCTCGACCAGGAGAGCGAGGGGATCAGCAAGGTGCGGGAGCGTACCGGCGATCTTTTGCTGGTGGCCGCCTCCGGTCCCCGCCAGGAGTCCGCCGACGAGTACATCGACAAGAACGGCAAGGGCACGGACCATGGGCTTTTTGCCCATGCCGTCCTGACCGGCCTGAAGGGGGATGCTGCAGGTCGCGCCGACACGGAGGTGGTTGCCAGTCAGATCTCCATCTTCGTGGACCGCGCCATGCAAAAGATCAGCAAGGAGCAGCCCCAGTACACCCAGCGCCCGGTGGGCGTGACCCGGAGCAGCAATCTCAATGACCTGAACTTCGCCTTGACCAAGGTGCAACCATGATGAGGCATGCATGAACAAACCACTTTCCGCACTGGCGCTGAGCCTTTTCCTGGCGGGGGCGAGCCTGCCCGACGCGGCGCTGGCCGCCGATCTGTACGGTTTTGTTATCGGCGTCAACGACTATCAACATCAGACCAAGCTGGACGGCGCCATCAATGACGCCAGGGATATCGCCGCCGCCCTGCGCCAGGCCGGGGCCAAGGAGGTGGTCGAGCTGCTCGACCGCAAGGCCGACCGTGACACGGTGTTCGCCAAGTGGAAGGAGTTGATCTCCCACACCAAGAAGGGGGACGTGCTGGTCTTCACCTATGCCGGGCACGGCGCCCAGGAGCCGGAACACGTCAAGGGGAGCGAAACCGACGGTCGCGACGAGAATTTCCTGCTGGCCGATTTCAACGTGGAGGGCAAGAGCACCTACCAGCGCATCGTGGACGACGAGATCGGCGTGATGCTCCGGGAGGACGCCGCCCATCTCAAGGTGCTCTTCGTGGCCGATTCCTGTCACTCCGGCACCATGACCCGTTCCTTTTCCAGTGCGCCGAAAAAGACCAAGCATCGCTTCGTGCCGCCCATCATCTTCAAGGACGATGCCCTCAAGCAGTTGTACACCTCCCGCGCCGGCGATGTCATTTCCAAGCCGCTGCCCGCGCCAGCCGGCATGCGCGGCGACGCCTCGCCGGACGCCTTGCCCCCCACGGTCTTCGGCATCAGCGCGGTGGCGGATCACGAACTGGACCCGGAGATCATGACGGATGACAAGCCGCGTGGCGCCCTGAGCGTCGCCGTCGCCAAGGCCTTTCGCGGCGCTGCCGACACCAACAAGGACGGCAATCTCTCCAAGGGGGAACTGGAACATTACGTCAAGGAGAACGTCCGCATGCTGGTGGATGGTCAGCAGCATCCCCAGTTCTCTGGCGGCGGGGACGATTTCTCCCTGCCCATCAGCGGCAAGAAGGGGGGGGAGACGGCTGCCAAACCGGAGGAGAAGCAAAAATCCCCGGCCAAGGAGACCGCCGCGCCCGCCCTGCTCAAGTTGCATGTCACCGGGATCCCTGCCGGACTGCCCGAGGATCAGTGGCGTCCCCACCTGACTCCCGGGATCCAGGTGGTCGATTCCCCGCAGCAGGCCCAGGTGATCTGGAACATGACCGAAGAGCGGATCGTCTCCCAACTGGGGGATGAACTCTACAACGGCAAGCAGCCCCAGATTGCCGCCACCCGCGCCTTCAAGCGGGCCGGGACCTCGGCTGTGCCCACGGTGGACATCTCCTATGCCAACCAGGTTTTCGACAAGTTGCTGGTGGTGGAGCGCATCAAGCAGCGCAGCGCCGCCAAGAGTCCCACCATGGCCCTGAAACCCAACGACAAGATCCATCGCAACGGCGAGCGGGTCACCCTGGAGACCAGTGGGCAGCATCATCCCTTCCTCACCCTGTTCAACATCGCCTCGGACGGGGTCATCAATTACCTTTATCCCATCGACGACGGCAAGATCAAGGACCCCTTGCAGATTCCGGTCAATCAGCCCCACACCCTGGATCTCAATGTGGAACCTCCCTTCGGGGCCGATCACTTCGTCGTCATCCTGAGCGAAAAGCCCCTCACCGGGCTGCATGCCGACCTGCAGGGGATGAACGGCAAAAAACTGGTCACCCAACTGGAGGCCAGCCTGGATCGTCATCTCAAGGGCGCCAATCATCAGATCGGCATCCACGGGGTCTATACCGGTCCTTAAACGCCAAGGAGCACATTCCATGGCCTCACCTTCCATCATCCTCTGGAAGAACCATTTGAGCGTCGGTGTGGCCGATGTGGACGAGGATCACAAGAAGCTGATCAAGATGATCAACCGTTTGTTCGGAGCCGCCCTCTCCTCGGAACCGCAACGGGTCCTGGAGGGGGTGCTCGACGAATTGACCCATTATGTGATCTTTCATTTCGAGCGGGAAGAGGCGTACATGCAGCGTCTTGGCTGTCCCTTCCATCAGGAGCATCTGCAGGAGCACCGGCATTTGCTGGAAGCGGTCGGCGGGTTTCGGGTCAGGCTGCTCGCCGGCAAGGTCGGTTGTTTGAAAGAGGAAATGGAATCCACGTTGCGGGATTGGTTGATCGGGCATATTCTCGGCCTGGATAAAAAAATGGGAGAGTTTTTGAATTCAAAAGGCATTTTTTAGACATGGAGGTCTTGGTTTTTTTGTTGGTTGGACTGCTGGTGATCGGCGCGTATTGGGCGCGACGCATCATCGCAGGGCGGGACAAGGCTCTGCGTGCCGCAGAAGAGCGGTTTCGCACCCTGTTCGAGGCCATCGGCGAGGGGGTGGTGCTGTTGGGCAGGGAGGGGTTGCTCGACTGCAACGAAAAGGCCGTGGAACTCTTCGGCTGCCGGGATCATGCCGACCTGTTGCGCCACGCCATGAGCGACTTCTGGCCGGAACGGCAAGCCGACGGCAGGGAATCTGTACAACTTTCAGAATATTGGCGCAATCTGGCCTTCGAGGAGGGGTCGGTGGCCTTCGAGTGGACCTACCGTCGCGCCGACGGCAGCGGGGAGTTCCCCGCCGAGGTGTTGTTGAACGCCCTGGGCCTGGAGGGGGAGCCGGCCTTGCAGATCGTGGTGCGGGACATCACGGCGCGCAAGGAGATGGAGGCGAAACTGCATGCCGCGCGCGAGGCGGCGGAAGCGGCGAATCGGGCCAAGGGGGCCTTTCTGGCCAACATGAGCCATGAAATCCGCACCCCGATGAACGCCATCATCGGGCTGAGCCATCTGTGCCTGCAAACCGACCTGACCCACCGGCAGAGGGATTATCTGTTCAAGGTCCACGCTTCTGCCAATGCCCTGCTGGTTCTGATCAACGACATCCTGGACCTCTCCAAGATCGATGCGGGGAGGATGGAACTGGAGCGGGTGGAGTTTGTCCTGGAGGAGGTGCTTGGCCAGGTGGCGACGCTCATCGGCATGAAGAGCGCGGAAAAGGGGTTGGAGTTTCTGCTGGAAACCGGCGTGGATGTTCCGCCGCGCCTGGTGGGGGATCCTCTGCGCCTTGGGCAGGTGCTGACCAATCTGGCCACCAATGCCGTCAAGTTCACCGAGCGGGGCGAGGTGGCCATCGTCACGGAACGGCTGCGGGAGGAGGCCGGGGAGGTCTGGCTGCTGTTCGTGGTGCGGGATACCGGGATCGGCATGACCTCCGAGCAGACCGCCCGGCTGTTCCGGGAGTTCGGTCAGGCGGAGGCCTCCACCACGCGCAAGTATGGCGGCACCGGTTTGGGCCTGGTCATCACCCGGCGTTTGGTGGAGTTGATGGGTGGGGCGATCTGGGTGGAGAGCGCGCCAGGGGAGGGGAGCCGTTTTCATTGCACGGTGCGCCTGGGCAAGGCCTCCGAGGGGGTATCGCTGTCGCGCGTCATGCCGATTGCCGACCTGCGTGGCCTGCGCGTACTGGTGGTGGACGACAACGCGAGCGCCCGGTTGGTCATGCGCGCCTATCTGGAATCCATGCATTACCTGGTGAGCGAGGCGGTGGATGGGGCCGGGGCCGTGGAGGAGACCCGGCGCGCGCAAGAATCGGGGTCTCCTTACGATGTGGTTTTCATGGATTTGCGGATGCCGGGCATGAGTGGCCTGGAGGCGGCCAGACGGATCCGGGAAGATCCGGGGGCCGGCGCCGACCGGCCTTTGGTGATCATGGTCACCTCGCATGGGCATGACGAGGTGGGGGTGAGCGGGGAGGATGCGCTGGCGGGTTTTCTGGTCAAGCCGGTCAACCAGAGCGCCTTGTTCGATGCCCTGATGCGTGCCTTCCGCCGGGATGGCGACAAGGAGCGCCCCTTTTCCAGCCGAAAGCTGGCAAAGCCAGGGTTGACGGGGGTGCATCTGTTGCTGGCCGAGGACAACGAGATCAATCAACAGGTGGCCCGCGAACTTCTCGCACGGATTGGCGTGCGGCTGACCGTGGTGGACGACGGTGCGGCGGCGGTGCGCGCCGTGGCGGAGGGGCGTTTCGACGGGGTGCTCATGGACGTGCGGATGCCGGGCATGGATGGTCTGGCGGCCACCCGCGCCATCCGCCAGGGAGCGGCGTCGCCGGATCTGCCCATCATCGCCATGACCGCCAACGCCATGGAAGGGGATCGGGAACGGTGCCTGGAGGCCGGGATGAACGACTACATCACCAAGCCCCTCGATCCGGACGTGCTGCATGTCGTGCTGGCCAGATGGGTCGGGATCGCTGCCCCGCCCGTCGGCAATGCCGACACCACCGGGAATACCTTGCCGGCACTGGTGGGTGTGAATGTGCAGCGCGGACTGAAGAACCTGGGCGGCAATGTGGCGCTTTATCGTCACTTGCTCATAAAATTCATGCGCAACCAGGCGGATGCCGTGTGCCGTTGCGAGGCGGCCCTGGCCGCCGGCAACCGGGAGGAGGCGACGCGGATCGTCCATACCCTCAAGGGGGTGGCAGCGACCCTGGGCGCCGAAGAGATCGCCGACCTGGCCGCCCGCATGGAGGGGGACCTCGACATGGGCGCCGCTCCGGAGGCGTTGCGGCCATTCATGGCCCCGGCAGGCCGGCAACTGCTCGCCTTGATCGACGCCATCCGCGCCAGCGTGCCCGTTGCCGAAGAGAGGCCCGTGGTCGATGCCGCAGCCCTGGACATGGGGCGATTCGTTCCCTTGTATCATCAGGCGCTCAGGCAGTTGTTCCTGTTCGACTCGGCGGTGGAGACCACTCTGGAGAGGATCGCCGCCCTGCCGATGAGCGCGGCGGATCGGGCGGAGACCCAGGCGATCATGCACCACCTGGCCGCGTATGAGTACGATGCCGCCCTGGCACGGTTGCAGGCCTGGGGCGCGGCGCTGCAACTGCCTTCGGCAGCAGAAGAGGGGATCCCCCCATGAACGCCTTGTTTCTGCAACCCGGCGAGGATCCGGGCACGGCGCTGGCCGGTTTTTATGAGCCGCATCTGGTGCTGTTGTCTTTGCTTGCGGCCTATCTGGGGAGCTTTGCCGGACTGTCGGTGATCCGTCCCCTCGCCGGGGAGGCCTGCGCATGGTCGAGACGCATCTGGCTGGCCTTCGGCACCTTTGCCTTGGGCTGCGGGATCTTCATCATGCATTTCCTGGGCATGCTCGCCTTTCGGCTGCCGGTTTCGGTTGCCTACGATGTGGTGACGACTCTTGTTTCCAGCCTGCCGGGGTTTTTGTCCGCCTGGTGGCTGTTGCGGCTGGCGAGTCGCAAAGACCGGGATGCACGTTCCCATTGGCTGGGCGGGGTGGTTGTCGGGGCCGGGATCGGGGCGATGCATTTCACCGGCATGATGGCGATGCGGTTGGAGGCCGTCATGCGTTTCGATCCTGTGTGGTTCTGGGGGTCGATTCTGCTGGCGATGCTGTTGGCGATGGCGGCCATTCGGGCACGGGCCGTGATCGCCTGGCTGAGATGGGATCCGGATGGGGGCATCGGGCGTCACGCGGCTCCCATTCTGATGTCCATGGCGATTGCGGGCATGCACTATACGGCCATGAGCGCCACGATTTTCCTGCCGGGGCTTTGCGAGGCCGAGGGGAAGGGCTGGCGCATCGATCCCCTGGTGATGGGCCTGGGGCTGGCCATCGTCATGTTCACTCTGATCGTCTCTTTTTTGTTCGCGGTCTATCTGGGTCACCGGGAACGGGGGGTGCCAGGGAGTCCTGTCCTCACCCTGCGCATGCGGGCGCGGGAACACCGGGTGATTTTTCTGAAATCCCTGGCCTCTGTGCTGGGGGTGTTCCTGCTTTTTGCCTGGATTGCCGTATTCGTGCATGAATTCACCGAGCAATTCCTGAACAAACACGACCGTACCGAGGAGATGAATCGGGTCGTTCTGGGCCTGGAAGATGACTTTCGCGACATCCAGTACGATTTGCGCACCATCGTGGAGGGAGTGAATCTGCTCGATTTTCTCGACAAGGGAAGCCATAACCATTTGATGCGGCTGACAGGCCAGTTGCTGCTCATGGCGCGGGAACGCCGGATGTATGACCGGATCCGACTGGTCGATACCCGGGGCGAGGAAAGGGTGGCGGTGGTGGCGGACGCGGACGGCACGGCCTCGGTGGTCCCGACGTCCGCGCTGCGCAGTGGCCTGGAGGTGGATCCTGGGGCCAAGGGGATCCGGGTGTCGCGCCTGGAATGGGAAGGGGAGTGGGCCGTGTTGCGCTTCGCGGCGCCGGTGTTCGATTCCCGGGGCGATTGGCGCGGGAGCGTGATTCTGGACTACCGGGCCTCGGAGATGCTGGAAACGTTGCAAGGCCTGGCCCGTCGTCTCCACACCGCCATCGACCTGATCGACGAGGATGGCCGTTTTCTCCTGAAGCGGTTCGCGGATTTCGGTGCGCGTTCGTCCGCCATTTGGGCATTCGTGGGCCAGCGTCCCGCCGGGGAGTTTCAGACCGCCCATCGGCAGTTTCTCTTCCGGCGGTTGACGGTCGCCGGCCAGGGGGAGCGGCCCTCCTGGACGATCCTGTTCCAGATTGGGGAGTCTCGTTGGAACTGGGGCTATCTGTTGGACCGCCCCATCACCTCCATGCTGCTGTTGGGCGGATTGCTGATGAGCCTGGCGATCGCCTGGATCGTGGCCCTGTTCCTGGTCGCCCGCCGTGTTTCCGAACAGGCGGAGACCGAGGCGCGACGGGAACTGCTGTTTCAGAAGCGTGCCCTGGACGAACATGCCATCGTCTCCACCACGGATGCTCGTGGAATTATTATTTACGTAAATGACAATTTTGTCGCCATCAGTGGTTATACCCGTGAGGAGTTGTTGGGCAGCAATCACCGCCTGGTCAAGTCCGACGAGCACGGCCCGGAGTTCTACCGTCAGATGTGGCGCACCATCGTCAGCGGCAGGAGCTGGCACGGGGAAGTGAAGAACCAGGCGCGGGACGGTTCGTATTATTGGGTGCGGGCCACCATCGTCCCCATGCTGGACGAACAGGGAAAACCGTTTCAATACGTCTCCATCCGCACGGACATCACGGCCATGAAGGAACTGGAGTCCAGCCTGCGGGTGGCCAAGGAGCAGGCCGTGGCGGCGGCGCGGGCCAAGAGCGACTTTTTGGCCAACATGAGCCATGAGATCCGCACCCCGATGAACGCCATCATCGGCTTGAGCCATCTGTGCCTGCAAACCCAGCTCAGCGCGCGTCAGAAGGATTACCTGCGCAAGGTCCACAATTCGGCCACCTCGTTGCTGCGCATCATCAACGACATCCTCGATTTTTCCAAGATCGAGGCCGGGCGGCTGGCCATGGAGACCATCGACTTCACCCTGGAGGAGGTGCTGGGGAACCTCGCCTCGATGATTTCCCTGAAGGCGCAGGAGAAACAGTTGGAGTTCCTCATGGAGACCGCGCCCAACATCCCGCCCGTGCTGCGGGGAGACCCGTTGCGCCTGGGTCAGATTCTCGTCAACCTCGCCAACAACGCCATCAAGTTCACCGAACAGGGGGAGGTGGCGGTGGTCACCGAATTGCTGGACAAGGACGAATCCCTGCTCTGTCTGCAATTCACCGTGCGGGATACCGGCATCGGCATGACCGAGGCGCAGTGCAAAGGACTGTTTCGCGCCTTCTCCCAGGCCGACACCTCCATCACCCGCAAGTATGGCGGCACCGGGCTGGGGCTGACCATCGCCAAGCGGTTGATCGAGATGATGGCCGGTTCCATCCGGGTGGAGAGCGAACCGGGGGTTGGCACCCGTTTCATCTTCAACGTCTGTATGGGCTACGTGCCCCAGGAAGTGGAAAAATCCCTGCTGCCGGCGGTGGACCTGCGCGGCCTGAAGGCGCTGGTCGTGGACGACAACGAAAGCGCCCGCAACGTGATCGCGGATTACCTGGCCTCGTTCACCTTCAAGGTGAGCAAGGCGAACGGCGCGGCGGAGGCGATCATCGCCGTCCAGGAGGCGGAGATGGTGGGAACCCCCTTCGACCTGGTGGTGATGGATTACATGATGCCCCTGATGGACGGCATCACCGTGACCGCCAAAATGCGTCACGATCTGGGGTTGACGCGGCAGCCGGTGGTGATCATGGCCACGGCCTACGGCGAGGAACATGTGGTCCGTCGCGCCGTGGAGGAGGCCGAGGTGAACGGCTTTCTGGTCAAGCCCATCAGTCAGAATCTCCTGTTCGAGGCGGTCATGGAGGCTTTCGGTCGCTTTGCGGGGAGCAGTCGCGAGAGCGGCGCGAGCCTGGTCGGGGAGCGGGATTTCATGGCCGTGCTGTCCGGGGCGCGGATTTTGTTGGTGGAGGACAACGAGATCAACCAGCAGGTGGCCAGGGAACTCCTGGAACAGGCCAACATCACCGTGCTGCTGGCCGTCAACGGCCAGGAGGCGGTCGTCATGGTGGAGCAGGAAACCCTGGACGGGGTGTTGATGGACATGCAGATGCCGGTCATGGATGGCCTGACCGCCACGCGCCGGATCCGTCAGGATTCCCGTTTCGCGGGGCTGCCCATCATCGCCATGACGGCCAACGCCATGGCCGGGGACCGGGATCTCTGCCTGGAGGCCGGGATGCAGGATCACATCGCCAAGCCGGTGGAGCCGCGCGCCATGTTCGCGACCATGGCGCGCTGGATCAAGCCGGCCTCCCCGGCGCCGTTCCCGGCCAGCGCCACGGACAAGCCGATGCCCGAGGCCGGCGACACCCTGCCCGACCTGCCCGGCCTGGATGCCAGGGACGGTCTGCGTCGCATGGGGGGCAACGTGCGGGGCTATCTGAACCTGCTGGCGAAGTTTCGCGTCAATCAGGGCGAGGCCGAGGGCGCCATCCGCCGGGCGCTGGCGGAAGGGGATATGGCCACGGCGGAGCGGATGGTCCACACCCTGAAGGGCGTGGGGGCCTCCATTGGCGCCAGGGAGTTGTCGGACAGGGCGCATGTCCTGGAGCAGGCCATTCGGGCCGGCGAGGATGGGGCGCGCCTGGAGCCGTTGCTGACTGCCGCCGGCAGGTCGCTGGCCGAGTTGTGCGCCATGCTCGACGAGATGCTTGTCCCCCCGCAACCGGAGCAGGCGCCGGGTGTTGTGGAGGAGACCGGAGAACTGCTCGTCCGGCGCCGGGAGCTGTTGCGGTTGGCCGGTGAGCAGTTGCAGATTTACGATGCCTCCATCGAAAAAACCCTGGCTCAGTTGCGCACCACCTTTGCGGCCAATCAGGCGCCGGAGTGGCTGAGGGAGATGGAACAACTGGTTGGTCGCTACGATTTCGAGGCGGCGGTGCACATTTTGCGGAGTCAGGAGGAGGTCCACCATGCCTGAAAATGCGGCCAGGCCATCCATTCTGATCGTGGATGACGCCCCGGAAAATCTGGATGTGCTCAAGACCGCCCTGATGGAGGAGTACATGGTGCGTCCCGCCATCAACGGTCAGGTGGCCTTGCGGCTGGCAGGGCTGGACCCGCAGCCGGACCTGATCCTGTTGGACGTGATGATGCCGGGCATGGACGGTTTCGAAGTCTGCCGCCGGCTCAAGGCCAGCGAGATCACGCGGGAGATCCCGGTCATCTTCGTCACCGCAAGGGGCGAGATCCAGGACGAACTGGAGGGGCTGCAACTCGGCGCGGTGGATTATCTGACCAAGCCGGTCTCGCCGCACATCCTGCATGCCCGGGTGCGCACCCACCTGGCCCTGCGCCGCGCCAGCCAGGAACTGGAAGAGAAGAACCGGCGGATGTACGAGATCAACGAACGCCTCACCGACAGCATGGAGCAGTTGTCTGCCTCCGAGGACCGGTTTCGCGGCCTGGTGCAGACCATCCCGGACATCGTCTACAAGATCGATACGGAGGGAAAATTCACGTTTCTGAACAAATCCATCGAACGGCTCGGCTATCATCAATCCGATCTGATCGGCAGGCATTTCACCGAGATCATCCACAGCGCGGACATCCCGGACGTCACCCTGAACAAGGTGCTGGAGCGGATCGGCAGCGGGAATGCCAATCCGGAACAGAAGCTCTTCGATGAGCGGCGTTCCGGTATGCGCATGACCGTTGGCCTGGAGATTCGCCTGAAGACCCGCAAGGGGATGACGGACGGGGTGTTCGAACTCAAAAACATCGACGACCGCCTGGTCAACGTGGAGGTCAACAGCACCGGCCTGTACGGCGAGGTGGGCAACGCCACTGCCTACCGCACCCGTCAGTACATCGGCACCGTGGGGGTGATCCGGGATGTCACCGAGCGTCAGAAGGCGCAGCAGGCCTTCATGGAGGAGCGCAAGCTCCTGCGCTGGTTGATCGACGCTGTGCCGTTGCCGATCTTCTTTCTCGGCAACGATGGCCGGTTGATCTTTTCCAATGTCCCGTTTCGCCGCTTCATCGGTCGGGAGGATGGCGATACGGAGGGGTTGGAACTGCACGAGATGTTCCACCAGGAGGATCGCGACAAGATCGTGGGCATGGTGACCACCCTGCTGACCGACCCGCAGAGGGAACGGCTCCACATGGAGGCGGAACTGCGGGCCTGCGGGGAGGAGCGTCCGTGCGCCATGGATCTCCTGTTGAGCAAATTCCGGCGCACGGATCAGGATTTGCCCGCCATGATCGGCGTCCTGGTGGACATCACGGAGCAGAAGGCCATCCATGCCCGTCTGGTGGACGCCAGGCAGCAGGCCGAGGCGGCCAGCCGCGCCAAGGGGGATTTCCTGGCCAACATGAGCCATGAAATCCGCACGCCGCTCAACGCGGTGATCGGTCTGACCCACCTCTGCCTGCAAACCACCCTGACCGTTCAGCAGCGGGATTATTTGCTCAAGGTCCAGCTCGCCTCCAAGACCCTGCTCCATCTGGTCAACGACATTCTGGATTTTTCCAGGCTCGAGGCCGGCAGGCTGACCATGGAGAATTTCCCCTTCGCCCTGGAGGAGGTCCTGGGCCGGGTGGAGGCCCTGTTGAGCGTCTCCAGCCGGCAGAAAGGGTTGCAGTTGGTTCTCGACACTTGTAAAAAAGTAACGTATCTGTTACAAGGAGATGCATTTCGGCTGGGACAGGTGCTGGCCAATCTGGCCGGCAATGCCATCAAGTTCACGGAAAAAGGGTCGGTTCACCTGAGCATCGAGGTGGAGGAGGAGAACCCGGAACGGGTGAGTCTGCGGTTCACGGTGCAAGATACCGGTATCGGCATGAGCCAGGAACAGTTGCGGGGCCTGTTTCGGGAATTCACCCAGGGGGACAGCTCCATCACCCGCAAGTATGGCGGGACCGGCCTGGGTCTGGTGATCTCCAAGCGGCTGGTGGAGATGATGGGAGGCCGCATCGGCGTGGAGAGCCATCCGGGAGTGGGCAGCCGTTTTTATTTCACCCTGTCGTTTCTCAAGCACCAGGGTCCGGTCGGGGAGATGGAACCGGCGGCGCGGGAAGAGGTGGAACCGGAGATGGTGCCGGCGATCCGGGAAGAGGATGCCTTGTGCAAGGAACTCTCGCCGGAGCGGTTGGCGGGGCTGTTCCGGGATGCGGTCAGGCTGTTGGGGGTGTACGATTCGGCAGTGGAGCGGGTGGTGGACGAGTTGGTCGCCTCGTGTCCTTGCGGCGCGCGACGGCAAAGGGCAGAGGGCCTGCGTGCCGCCTTGGCCGTGTATGATTTCGAGACCGGCCTGGAGCGGCTGCGGGTATGGGCCATGGAAGAGGGGATCGCGATGGAGGATCTCGATGACCAGTAATCTCGCGGAATGGACGGGAGAAAAGACCATTCTGATCGTGGACGATACCCCGGAAAATCTGGATGTCCTGAAGGGCATCCTGTTGCCCCATTTCCGGGTGCAGGTGGCGACCAACGGTCGGGTGGCCCTCAAGATCGCGCAATCGGCCAACCCGCCGGATCTGATCCTGCTCGACGTGATGATGCCGGGCATGGATGGCTACGAGGTCTGCCGCCTGCTCAAGGAGGGGGATCTCACCCGTGACATCCCGATCCTGTTCGTCACCGCCCGATCCGAAACAGAGGACGAGATCCGGGGGTTCGAGTTGGGAGCGGCGGACTATCTGGTCAAGCCGGTCAGCCCGCCCATCGTCCTGGCCAGGGTGAGGACCCATCTGGCCATGCTCGCCCATCGGCGCAATCTGGCCGATCTGGTCCAGGTACGCACCGCCGAACTCATGATCCGCAACCTGGAACTGGAAGAGACCCGGCAGGAGGTCATTCGTCAACTGGGGCGCGCCGCCGAATACCGGGACAACGAGACCGGCATGCATGTCATGCGCATGAGCCGCTATGTCCACCTGCTGGCCCTGCGCGCCGGGGTGGGGCAGGAGGAGGCCGAACAACTGATGATCGCCGCCCCGATGCACGATGTGGGCAAGATCGGCATCCCGGATCACATCCTGCTCAAGCCCGGCAAACTCACGGAAGAGGAGTTCGCCGTGATCCGCACCCACTGCCAGATGGGGTTCGATATCATCGGCGCGCAGCACTCCGATCTGCTCAATCTCGGGGCGCTGATCGCCCTGACCCACCACGAGAAATGGAATGGCAGCGGCTATCCCCGCCGACTGGTCGGCGAGGAGATCCCCCTTGCCGGTCGTCTGAGCGCCATCGGCGATGTGTTCGACGCCTTGACCTCCGTGCGGCCCTACAAGAAATCCTGGAGCGTGGATGACGCACTGGGGTTGATCGCCAGGGAGACCGGGGAACACTTCGATCCCCGGTTGGCCTCCCTGTTCGTTGGTTTGCGTCCCGAAATTGTTGCCATCATGGAACGCTACCAGGATCACGAATCATGACAC
The DNA here is from genome assembly GCA_015231915.1 of Magnetococcales bacterium. GTDB lineage: Bacteria > Pseudomonadota > Magnetococcia > Magnetococcales > Magnetaquicoccaceae > Magnetaquiglobus. The sequence goes on along the minus strand of JADGAR010000022.1, from coordinate 9,244 downwards.
GGGATGCGCGCAAACCCATCATCCTGGTCGTGGACGATATCCCCGAAAACATCGATGTCCTCAAGGGCGCCCTGGTCGCCGATTATGTGGTGCGGCCCGCCCCCAACGGCCAGGTCGCCCTGCGCGCGGTCAAGGTGCAGCCCATGCCAGACATCATCCTGCTGGACATCATGATGCCGGACATGGATGGCTACGAGGTGTGCCGCAGGCTGCAGGAGGATCCGGCGACCCGCGAGATCCCGATCATCTTCGTCACCGCCAGAACCGAGATGGACAGCGAACTGGAAGGTTTGCGCCTCGGTGCGGTGGATTACATCACCAAGCCCTTCCTGATTCCCATCGTCCTGGCCCGCATCGAGACCCATCTCGCCCTGCGGGAGGCCAGGCAAAGGCTCGCGGAACAAAATCATTTGCTGCTCGAGGAACGGGAGGTGATCGAAAACATCCTCCTCAAGATGCGGGACGCGGACCTGCTCGACCCCCGCCATATCCGCCATCTGTTCTCGTCGGTGGAAGCGACTGCGGGGGACATCCTGCTGGCTGCCTTCACCGCCGATGGCAGGCAGTGGGTGATGCTGGGGGATTTCACCGGTCATGGTCTTACCGCCGCCATCGGCGGGCCGCTGGTCGCCTGCATTTTTCATCAGATGGCCCGCAACGGCGCCGATGCCGGGGAACTCCTGCTGGAACTCAACCGTCAACTGCATCGGCGTCTGCCCCTGGGCATGTTCTGCGCCGCCGCCCTGCTGGAGGTCAATCCGGAGCGCACCCGGGGCCGCCTTTGGAACGCGGGGATTCCCGATGTGCTCTGGTGGCGCGGCGGGGTGAGGCATGCTTCCCTGGCGTCGTTTGCGCTCCCCCTGGGGATTGTCGGCGATGCGCGGTATGGCGATCCCATCCGGCTTGACCTCGATGCCGGCGATCGTTTGATCTGTTACTCGGATGGCATCATCGAGGCGCTCAACCCGGAGGGGGAGATGTTCGGGGTGACCGGACTGGAGACATTCCTGTCCGACATGGTGGCCCGGGACGGGGCATTGGATGATCTTCTGGCCGTGTTGGCGCGGCACGTCGGTTCCAGCCGGAACGCGGATGATGTGACCATGATCGATGTGATGATATGAATCGCATTATTTTGATAATATGCATATTTATGCTGGGATGTTTTGACGTATATGGGGATTCTAGAAATACTTTAATTTATGCCAGGATCAGCGTCAATCCAAAGCAGGACTATTCGCCGATCGAACGTATGGTGGAGTATGTCGCCGCCCGTCTGGGAGCGGACGGGATCGCAAAGGGGGAAGTCCGCTTGGCCAAGGATCTCGGACAACTGGTCGAGTGGGTGCGTGCGGGTGAGGTGGACTGGGTCACCGGGACCCCCTATACCGTTTTGCAGCTGAACCGGCAGGCCGGGACGCGCTGGCTGGCCAGACGGTGGAAGAACGGGGTCACCGAGTACCGTACCTGCTTCATCACCCGCAAGGAGGGAGCCGTGCGCACCTTGGACGACCTGCGCGGGGGCAGGATCGTCATGGAGAGCGCGGACTCCACTTCGGGATTCATGATGCCCATGGCCATGCTGTTGCGGCATCCCCTGGAAATGGTCCACCTGGAGGGATGGAGCGATCCGGTGCCATCCGGGAAGACCGGTTACTGGTTGTCGGGTTCCGCTCACGCCACGGCGGCCAGGGTGGCGGCGGGGGATGTGGAGGCGGGGGCCGTGAGTGATCAGGACTGGAGGAATGACAACGAGTTGCCTGAGTTGATCAGGAAAAAATTGCGTGTTTTTCACCAGACGGGAACGTATCCAAGGGCCATCGAGGTGACGCGACCGGGATTGCCCGCCCCGTTGCGGGAACATCTGCTGGAGATTCTTCGGCACGCCCATGAGAATCCGGCAGGGGAACGCATCCTGCGCGCCTTCGACAACACGACCCGTTTCGATTCGATTCCGGAGCAGACCTTGCAGGAGTTGGAACAGGCGGATGGAGTCATGCGGCGCGTCAAGGGTTATGGCGCGCCATGAAACTGCGAGCGCATTATACCCTGATAATTATTTCTTTGATTATTACTGTAGCGATTATTTTTATTGTCGTGACCCGGTTCACCTTTCGGCAGATGATGATTGATGTGACTCGGGCCAATGGGGAGGTGGTCACCAGTCTGATGACCCGAGAACTGGAAGCCCACGCGCGTACCCTGGCCAGCATGGTGGGCAATCATATCATCAATCCCCTCTATCAGTTGGATATGCGCGAAATCCGCGCCACCCTGGAGGCGCTGCAAAGCGAAGAGGAGGTGCTGGAGGCCAATCTGTTCATGCCCGATGGCCAGCGTGTCTGCGGCGGTCCTCCGGCAGAGATCGTCTGCCAGGTGGAGAGCGTCGATCCGGAATGGGTGAAGTCGCTGGCGCGACGATCGGCCACCTTGCGGGCGCATCCCCGCGGCCTTGCGATCCTCCTGCCCCTGTATCTGGGAAATGACGTGCAGGGCGGGGTGCATCTGCTGGTCTCCAACCAGGATATCGAAAAAATCGCGGAGGAGTCGCGGCAACGGATCCAGGTGAGCGCCGCAGAGGCGGCACGCCAGCACTTGTTGTTTTTCGGCTGGGTCGTGCTGTGGCTGCTGTGCGGCGGGATCGCCCTGGCCATCCTGGCGGGAAGACATCTGACCCGTCCCATCCTGCACATGATCCATGCCACCCGGAAGTGGCGGGACGGGGATTGGCGCGAGGCGGTGCAACTGCACCGCAAGGACGAGTTGGGGATGTTGTCCACCACCCTGGACCATATGCGCGACAACATCATCGCCTCCTACGAGGAGATCCGGCGCCAGAACGAGGCGCTTCTGGTCGGCAAACTGCAAATGGCCGCCATGGACAAGCAGGTGGCCGTGGCCGAGGCCGCCGCGTCGGCGAAGGGGATGTTTCTGGCCAATATGAGCCATGAGATCCGCACCCCCCTGAACGGCGTGACGGGCATGATCGATCTGGCATTGAATACCGACCTTTCCCACAAGACGCGGGATTATCTCACGCAGGCGCGCAAATCCTCCCGCACCCTGCTGATGGTGATCAACGACATCCTCGATTTCTCCAAGATCGAGGCGGGCAAGCTGACCCTGGAACCGGTCGAGTTTCACCTCGAGGAGTTGCTGGACGATGTGGTCGGGGTGTTCCGGCAAGGGGGGGCGGGCAAGGGGATCGAATGGATCGTGGTGGCCCCCCACGGTCGTTTCGGGGTGCTGATCGGCGATCCGTTGCGTCTGCAACAGGTGTTGCTCAACCTGATCGGCAACGCCTTCAAATTCACGGAGGCCGGGGAGATCATCCTGACCGTCGAGCCGGTGGAGGTGACGGACGAGCGGGCCAAAATCCGGTTTTCGGTACGGGATTCCGGGATCGGGATTTCGCCGGAGCAGCAGGAGAGATTGTTTTCCTCGTTCACCCAGGCGGACGGGACCATCACGCGGAAATACGGCGGCACCGGGTTGGGCTTGACCATCTGCAAACGGCTGGTGGAGTTGATGGGTGGCGAGATCGGTCTGGCGAGCGAGGCGGGACGGGGCAGCACCTTTTTCTTCACCGTGTCGCTGGGCCATCGCCCGGAGGAGAGCCGCGCCCCGGTGATGCCGCGGGCGCTGCGGGCGTTGCGCGCCCTGGTGGTGGACGACAATGCCACGGTGCGGGAAATCCATGCGGAAATTCTGCGTCATTTCGGCATCTCCGTCACCGTGGCCGCCTGCGCCGAGGAAGGAATCGAGGCGTTGCGCGCCGCAGTGAATGTGAGCGATCCGTTTCATATGGTCTTCATGGATTGGCGCATGCCGGGGATGGATGGGTTGGAGGCATTGCGCGTCATCGGCGGCGAACCCGTCCTGCGGGGCGTGAAGCGGATTCTGGTCACCGCCTTCGGCAAGGAGGAGACGGAACAAGAGGCCTCCCAGTTGGGGCTGGATGCGTGTCTGTTCAAGCCCGTGACCTCCTCCCATCTGCTGGACACCATTCTGGAGTTGCACGGGCAGGGGATCAACCGGGCCGGGGGATTCGCCGGCATGTCGCAGCTGGACCGGCGGGAGATCGCGCGCGCTCTGGGCGGCGCCCGGGTGCTGCTGGCAGAAGACAACCCCATTAATCAGCAGGTGGCGCGGGAGATTCTCAAGGGGGTCGGTGTGGCAGTGGATATCGCCGGGGATGGCAAACAGGCGGTTCGCATGGCGCTGGAGGGGAGCTATGACCTGGTGCTGATGGACCTGCAGATGCCGGAAATGGATGGTTATACCGCGACGCGCCTGTTGCGCGCCGAGGAGCGCTTGCGGGAGTTGCCGATTCTGGCCATGACCGCCCATGCCATGCAGGAGGATCATGTCAAGAGCCGGGAGGCGGGCATGAACGGTCATGTCACCAAGCCCATCGAACAACATCTTTTGTTCGATGCCATGCTGAGCTGGATTCGTCCACGGTCGGCAGACGGTGCTCCGGTGCGGGAGGCAGGGACGACCGGGGGCTTGCCGTTGCCGAATCTGCCGGGATTCGACATCCATGAGGCCATGGAGCGCCTGAACGGGAATCTCGCCCTGCTGCGCACCCTGATGGTCGATTTTGTCAGGAGCCACGCCGATACCGCCGACCGGATCTGGCAGAGGTTGCAGGGTCGGCGCAAGGACGACCTGGAAGAGGCCGTGCGGTTGGTGCATACCGTGAAGGGGGTGGCGGGGAATCTTGCCGCCGTGGTCTTGTACGATGAGGCGCGCGTTCTGGAGGCGGCGCTGCGCGGGAATCGGCGTGAGGAGTGGCCCGCCTTGTTCGCCGGGTTCCGGGAGGCCATGAACCAGGCCCTGGCCTCCATTCGGGAGTGGCTCGGGGAGGGGAGGGTGGACGATGGTGCGCCGGCAGCCCCGGCAGCCCCGGCAGCCATCGACGTTGGCAAGGTTGCGCCACTGATGCGGCATTTCAAACATCTGTTGGAGAAGCGGGATTTCGATGCCTCGGAGGTTTTCGCGCAACTCGGGCCATTGCTGGAGGGGAGGGATCCGGACGCCGTGCGTGCCATGGGCGATTGTCTGGACCAACTGGAATACGAGGACGCACTGCGTCTGCTGACGGCATGCGCCGCAGGTTTGGGGATTCCCTGGCATGCAGAGAACGAGGAGGGGGTGGGAAGATGAAATGGCGTTTCCGGCTGCTGTGGATTGGCCTGCTGTTGACCTGGAGCGCGCCGGCTGGCGCGGACAATAGCCGGTTGATGCAACTGATCGAGATTTTGCACAAGAAGGGGACCTTGAATCAGGAGGAGTACCGGATGCTGGTCGGGGCCGCGCAGGAGTCGGCGGCGCCGCAACCCGTGGCCGCAAGCGGAGAAAAGCCTGCGCCTCCGACGCCGGTCGCCCCGGTGCAGGCCCCATCCGGGAAGGGGCTGCAGATGACCTCTGCGGACGGCGGGCTGGAGGTCAAGGTGGGTGGCCGGTTGCAGGTGGATACGGGGTTGTACGGCAGCGATGTGACGGACAATGCCAGCGGCACCGAATTGCGTCGGGCGCGCCTGGATGTGAGCGGGCGGTTCGAGAAGGATTGGAAATTCAAGTTTGCGTATGATTTCGCGGACAACGGGGTGGAGGACAAGTCGGCTTACATCGGTTACGAGGGATGGCAGGGCTGGTCGATCAAGGCGGGTTTGTACGGCATGCCGCTGGGTTTGAGCGAGGCGACCGGTTCCCTGTACGGGATCTTCATGGAGGAGCCGATGATCGTGAGCGCTTTCAAGCTGGACGAGCGCATCGGCCTGGGGATGGAGACCTGGGGGGAGAGGTGGTCGGCGCAATTGGCGCTGTTCGGCGAGAACGCGGCGGCCAACGGGGTGGATGACGAATCCCATGGGGCGGCGGTTCGCGCCACCTGGGCGCCGGTGTTGGACAAGACCCGCGTGTTGCATCTGGGCGGGTCGCTGGTCCATCTTACCCCGGAGAGCGTCAACGAGGGGAACAACGACCGCAACGGCAACGGGATCCGCAACGAGAACGTGCGCACCTCACGCTTCCGTTCCCGTCCCGAGGCGCATGTCAACATGGGCCGTTTGGTGGATACCGGGGCGATCTTCAACGTGGATGCCATCCATACCGTCGGGCTGGAGATGGCGGGTGTATGGGGACCGGTTGCCATGGAGGGGGAGACGATGCGAACGTGGGTGGCCCGCTCTTCCGGCGGACAGCCCGATCTCGGGTTTGGCGGGTATTATGGCGCCTTGAGCTGGTTTTTGACCGGGGAGTCACGCAATTACGAGGTCAAATCCGGTTCGTTCGGCAGGGTCGCGCCGTTCCGGAATTTCGACTGGAAGCAGGGTGGCCGCGGGGCGTGGGAGGTGGCGGTTCGTTACAGCGTGCTGGATTTGAACGACGAGAACGTTCGGGGCGGCGAGGAGCGCAATCTCACCTTCGGCCTCAACTGGTATCTCAATCCCCGTTTGCGGATCATGGCCAATTACGTTCTGGTGGACACCACGGTGGCCGAGGATCCGAAGCTGTTCCAGACCCGGTTGCAGTTCGATTTCTAGCAGGTGCAGGCATGATCCTGCAATCAGTTTGGTAAATCGAGCAAGCCAATTACCCGGGCGAGTTCGTATTCTGTCAACAGTAATTGATAACGACTGCGGCACAGGTTGGCCTGGGCAGTGAAATAATCGTTCTGGGCATTGAGCACGTCCTGGGAAGAACGGGTGCCAACCCGAAATTCCTCTTCCATGCCGGACATGGCCTCGTTGGCCTGTTGGACGGCCCGCCGATATGCTTTGACAGTATTGTCAGCAGCGCTTCGGTTTTCTTTGGCTTTTTGGAGTTCCTTGACGGCATTGCGACGCATTTTTTCCAGGTTATGGGCCAGTGCCTCCTGTTCGGCCCGTGCCTGGCGTTCTCGGGAAACGGTTTGACCACCGTTGAAGAGTGGCAGGTTGATCTCCATTAAAACATAGGCATCATCGTAGACGTAATTTTTTGTCGCCAGATCCTTGTCTCGGACCTTTTGCCACCCTGCGGTGACATTTGCGGTGGGCCAATGTTCGGCGCTGGCAGCACCGATTTTGAGTGACCCTTCCTGAAGACGAAGATCCGCTGCCCGAATATCGGGCCTCTGGGCGACCAAAGATTCCAGGTCGAGATCTTTGCCTGCGGGGGGATGGGTAACCTCTGGGGGCAGTTTTAATGCAGGTGGTGCATCGAGCCGCAGAGGCGGTGGAACGGTTACCAGTTCTTGAAATTGTTGCTCGGCCAAATGCAGGTTTTTTTCCGCCTCGATCCTTTCCGCTTCCGCGTTTGCCTGGCGGGAATCGGCCTGACTGAGATCGGTGCGCGTCAGTTCTCCGCTCTGTTGGCGCGTGCGGGTGTTTTCGAGGTGTTGCACGGAGATGGTCGATTTCTTGCGTGCGATTTCCAGCAGTTCCCTGGCTTGCAGAACCTGCAAGGATGACTCTGCCACTTGAAAATGCAGGGTCTGCTTGGCCAGGATGGAATCCTGCTCGGCGGCGCGGACCAGGGGGCGTGACTGTTGATGCTCTCGCAACCGGGCCAGGTCAAAAATGGTTTGCCTGGCTTCCAGTTTAGAGGTGTCGATGCTGTTGTGATTGGATCCACCTTTCCATCTGTCTTCCAGTTCACGATGGCTCCAGTTGACGTTGGCTTCTGGCAGCAAACGGCCCAAGGTTTGATTCTCTTTTTCTCGCACCGCCCGCCAGCGGGCCAATGCCTCCTGGTAGGCGGGATTGTGAGCAGCGGCCTGCTGCAACAGATCCCGAAAGGAGACCGTTGGTTCCTCGGCACACGCCGGGAGAACGAACCAGCCAATTGCTGCCACAATCATCAGCCATCGCACCATGATTCTCATCCTTGCAACGTCCTGTTGGTCTTTCATGAAAATTGGCAACATTACCCATCCACCGTTTCCAGAGCCTCGAACTCAAGCAGGGAGGATGATCCGCCTTGTTCCTGCCCGGATTCCTGCATCAGCCCGGAATAGGATGAGTCGCCTTGAGAAAAATCACTATCAACCGCATCCATCCAATTTCCAAGATTGAAATTTTGGGGTGAGTACTCTGCAAAAGAAGTTTCGGTAGCATCCAACCAATCGTGTCCTGCCTGGCTTGACGCACCGTTTTCAGAGTCATTCCCAAACAGCATGTCGTTGCTGGCAAAATTCTCCTCCATGTCGGCAGAGGAGGCATCGCTTTTGGCCAATGCCGGATTGCTGTCATCGACGCCGTCGGCATCGTTGCCATGGCCGTTGTCGTCATGGAGTTTGGCGGGTTGGTCAGAGTCATCTGTGGTGTCTGAGGAGTCGCCTGATTTTTTTGCCAATGCCGGATTGCTGTCATCGACGCCGTCGGCATCGTTGCCATGGCCGTTGTCGTCATGGAGTTTGGCGGGTTGGTCAGA
>JADGAR010000022.1:0-724 GCA_015231915.1 Magnetococcales bacterium | reverse complement strand
CCGGATTGCTGTCATCGACGCCGTCGGCATCGTTGCCATGGCCGTTGTCGTCATGTGTTTTTTCTGGGTCAGCTTCAGACCGACCGTCAGCATGATGAGCCTCTTTTGCCTGGGCGTGAGCCTCCTGGGCAGAGGCTTCCGCCTGGTCGGCAGCATGATGGGCCTCTTTTGCCTGGGCGTGAGCCTCCTGGGCAGAGGCTTCCGCCTGGTCGGCAGCATGATGGGCCTCTTTTGCCTGGGCGTGAGCCTCCTGGGCAGAGGCTTTAGCCTGGTCGGCGACATGATGCGCTTGTTCCGCCTGTGCGTGGGCCTTTGTCGCATCAGACCTGGCTGTTTCGACTGCAGCCTCTGCTTTCGTTAAGGCCGCTTCATGATTTTTTTGCCAGCCGACCGCTTTTCCTGGCGGCGGTTGCTCGTGCTTGATGGATTCCAGATTTTTTTCCGCTGATACCAGATCCGCATCCGCCTTGGCGGCCTTGGCATCGGCGGCCTTGGCCTGGGCTTGCATTGACTGTGCAAAAAGGTCGGCAGCTTCGGCCTTGACGTCTGCAGCCTCTGCCTTGGCCTGGGTGGAGTGGGCCAGTTGATCGGCGACTTCGGCCTTGGCGTCTGCAGCCTCTGCCTTGGCTTGGGTGGACTGGGCCAGTTGATCGGCGACTTCGGCCTTGGCGTCTGCAGCCTCTGCCTTGGCCTGGGTGGAGTGGGCCAGTTGATCGGCGACTTC
>JADGAR010000021.1 GCA_015231915.1 Magnetococcales bacterium | reverse complement strand
CGCCCCAACCGCCAGCAAGGCCCACCCCCGCCAGACCCCCGGCTCTGCGCGCCGACCGAGCAATCCTCCGAAAAGCCGCCACCCCTCCAATGCCTCCCCGCGCTCGATGAATTGATACGCCAGATCGCTCAGCAACCACTCCGGCGCATCGGGACGCCTCGCCAGCTCCCGTGCCAGGGTCATGGCCCGTTCCCGCTCGCCCATCTCCACAAGGAGCCCATGGGCGCCGATCCAGAGGTTCAGATCCCCGCGCAGCTCCCGGCCCATGGCCTCCAGTCTGGCCAGAGCCACGCGGCGCTCCCCGGCCAGCCAGGCGAGCCGCGCGGCCTGCAAGGGACGGGCGGCCAGAAACGACTCGTTCAACCAACCGGTCAGGAAGCGGGCGGCGGCGACCTTCTTCCGGTCGATGACGTGATCGAGATAGAATACCAACAACCACTCATCGACCGCTTGTCCACCATGGCGGGTCACGGCCCGACGGGCCACCTCCTCCCGATCCTGTGCCAAGGCCAGCTCCACCAGTTGCGGCACCACCCGAAGCGGCAGGCGACCAGCGTTCGAGAGTCCTTCCAGATATTCCAGCGCCCGCTCCCCCTCTCCCACCGCCTGGGCCAGCTCGCTCCATTTGGCCAGCAGGGCGTCGTGGCCGGAAGCGCGCTCTCCCCACGGGGAAAGCAGATTCCAGGCCATACGGGCATCGACGTCATGATGGAACATGTCACCCAGTGCGGCGGCGGTCTCCGGGTCGAATGCCCGCTCCAGCCACTCCCGACTCCTGGTCAGCGCCTCCTCCGGACGCCGGTCCAGGATCAGCATGTCGGCCTGCAGCACCACCAGATCGTGATTCATCTCCCTGGGGTGGCGGGCCTGAAACTGAATTAGCGCCTCTGCCGCCTCCCTCCACAACCCGGCGGCTGCGGAGAGTTCCGCAAGGCGGACATGGTATGCCGGATTCTCCCCGTGATCGCGCGCCAGTTGTCTCAAAACATCGCGTTCCCGGTCGTACAAGGTCAGCAGGTCATACCGTTCCGCCAACTCTTCGAGCAGGGCGCGACTGGGACGCAAAGCACGGATCGCCTCCAGATTGTTCAGGGCATCGACCGGGCGTTGGGAGAGCCGGTAATAATCGACCAGCAGCCGACGTGCCTCCAGATGACGCGGATGGCGGGACACAAACCGTTCCAGGATATCCACCGCCCCATTCACGTCTCCCGTTTGCAGATGCAATTGCAGCAATGGCGTCAGGCGGTCGGACGGCAGGGATTCACTGTGATCGAAACGGGCGAAATAATCCTTGGCCGCCGTATAATTGCGGGCCTTCAGATGGATCAGGGCAAGCGACTCCCCGTCCGGCACAAGCTCCTGTCCGAGCAACAGACCGCACGCCACGATGATCGATAATGCTAAATGATAACGAACCATGTTGCGACCAGAATCATGAAGTCGGCCCGTGCGTCAACCTGACTCCCTTATCGGCGCGATCAGCACATCGACTTGACGGTTTTGCAGCGCCGGCAACGAAAAATCGAGCCGCCCCTCCGCATCGGTCGCGACTTCCAGGATGCCGGGTGGGTCCTCCACGCCGATCCATTGGACCGCGTAGCGCCCAGGTTCGGGCATCCGCCAGGAGAATTCACCTGGACCAAATCCTTTGGATTTATATTGAAAACTTTTTTTATTATTCTCCCAATCCGAGCCCCAGACCCGCCAACGCGACTCCACCAGGTAAGGGCGCGCAGCGGCGGGCAAACGTCCGTCCGGCTTCTGGGCGCGCAAGGCCACGACCGGTCGCTCGTGGGCGCCATCCAAGGCCACGTAGAGACTCCCCTGATAATGGCGCTGACCGAGCACCCCCTCCGAACGGTCGAAATCGACTGCCTGACGCGTCGCGCCGTCGAACCGGAGCGTCTCCAGCTCACCCCGCTCCACAATCCGGAACCTCCCCTGGCCATCGTCCAGGAGTCGCATGTCGAGCGCCCCCCGCACCATCTTGACGAAGTGGCTGGCAAAAACCGGGGCCAGGGGGAGGGTGCGGGCATGGTCGAGATTGTGACGCAGGGCGAAGAGACTGGCGATGCGCTCACCGGAATACATATGATAATATATATTAAATGGTTTTAATCTTATCGGGGTTTCTGTATTATTAATAGTTTTTAATAAATGTTTATAGCCAAAATAATTGGATGTCCATAGTTCAGTATAAGTATTTTCATTGCTGTTGGAGGCATAGGTCTGCCACTCGCGCCCCACCCTTCTGCCCAACGGGGACACCCAAGCGATGGAGGGATACTGTCGGTCGAAACGCGAGTCGCCGCCATTGATGTTGACCACCCCCGCCTCCCGCGCCGCCGCCAGGGCACGCTCGAAAGGTTGAGTATCCCCGGACCACTGCACGATCTCCACCCGCTTGCCGGGCGGCAGCAACCCCTCAATGAACCGAATCGAGCCTTGGATCTCATGATCCAGATTGAACGGACCGAAATGGTAAACCCGCGGCGTCTTGTAATCCATGACGACCTTCTCCTGCCCAGCGCTCTCCTGCGGATTTTTGCTGGCCTGTTTCAGCAATTCCTGCCATTTTCCGGTATCCATCTGCACTTTGCGATACCGGTTGCGCCAGTCTAGCAGGTAGGTCAGACGCTGAAAAAAATCAGTATTTTTGACCTTTGGATAGTGAATTAAATATTTATTTTCATCGTCTGGATGATAATTATCAAAAAATTCCCAAAATAATGGATGCGTAATGGTATGAGAACCGGCCTCGACATGGGGCAGAACAAAGAAGGCACCGGCGAGTTCCATCATCCTGGAACTCCCGAGGAGATAGGGATCGATGTCGCCAACGATCGGGGCCACGGTGACCGGGAGATCGGGATAGGGGCGGATGATCTTTTCGAGAATCAACTCGGCGGCATAACGTTTATCCTGGGGATTCTCCGACTCCAGGTTCGTGAGATTGCGCCAGCCATCTCCATCGATGTGGCTGTAGTAGACGCGACGGTTGGAGAGGGTGGAGGGATCGGGTTTGGGCAAACCGCCGGTGGCGAAGCCCCGCTCAAAGAAGGCGAACGGATTGAGATACCATTGGATGAACGCCTCCCCTTCGTGGACGGAATAGAAGTCGTAGGATTCTGCCGCATAGCCGCCCGCCGTGCCGGTGGCCACCAGGATGGCATCGGTGGTGGGATCGTCGTGGCGACGGGCGGAGAGATGAATCCGCAGCCTGGGATCGCCTGAGCGCATGGTGGTGAAGGGGGGGAGCACCCCAGTGATGGAACGTTCGAAGTTGAAAATTTCGGTATCGAGCGTGGCCAGTTTCATCTTGTGGGTGAAACGGATCCAATCGAAAGCGGGGATCAGCCCCAACCGGCCCCAGAATTCGACGAGCAGTGCTTCCGGGACGGGCTGTTGTGCCAGATCCTTCTGAAAGGGGGGAGTACCCATCACCACCATGCGGACCCCGCGCCGCATCCCGGCGATGGCCCAGCGCAGAAAACCGGCGGGATCTGGCATGGTATCGCGTTGCAGCCACAAGAGAACGCCCCGTGTCTCCCGCAGGCTCTCCCAGTCGGGGAGAGGGGCATGAATATCCTGGTAGGTGACGGTCAACCCCAGATGGTTCAATGGCATCTCCGCCAGGCGGTGGACCCGCTGGGTGCGCGGAGAGGGGGATTGCGTGCCGTCGTAAAAGGCCAGGATGGTGCGCGGGACCAGACGAAATGGGTCATCGGCGCGGGCTGACGCGCAAGGCTGACAAAGCCCCATCGGGAACAGGAGGGCGAGGATGGCAAGCCACCGGGTCATGCCCGCAGGGTGCGTTGCAGTCCCGCCTCCAACGCCATGTCGGCGCGTATTCCCAGGGCGGCGGCAGCCGGTTCCGGGTCCCCCAGGGAGTGGGGGATCTCGCCGGCGCGGGGCGGGGCATGGTGGATGGGGACCTCGTGACCGCGCAGGCGAAAGAGGGTGTGGGCCAGTTCGAGGATCGAGGTACGGCGCCCGGTGCAGACGTTGAAGACCGAAGCGGAGGTGGTGGCCCGTTCCATCCCTTTCAGAAGAAACCGGACCACATCCCCGACGTAGACGAAATCACGGGTCTGGGTGCCGTCGCCAAAGAGGGTGATGGGCTGCCGCCGGGTGATCCGGTCGGCGAAGATGGAGATCACCCCGGAATAGGGCGAGGCAGGGTCCTGGCGCGGCCCGTAGACGTTAAAAAAGCGGAAGCCGATGGTGGGGACCCCATGGACATGGCCCGCAACGCGGGCGTGGAGTTCCGAACCGAGCTTGTCCGCGCCGTAAGCGGTGAGCGGACAGGTGATGGCGGTTTCGGCGAGGGGCAGGCGGTCGTTGGCGCCATAGACAGCAGCCGAGGATGCGTAGACCACCGGCAGAGGCGCGCCGGGTCTGACCCGTCGGGCGGCTTCGAGGAGCCGGATGGTACCGGTGAGATTGACCTGATGGGTCTCGACCCAGGCGGTGTTGGAGCGCGTCACCGAGGCGATGGCCGCCAGATGCCAGCAGCCGTCCACCCCTTCCAGCGCGTGGGCCGCCACCCCTTCACGTGCGACATCGTTCACGATCACCGTGCAGCGCGGGTCGACCTGTTCGCGCTTGCCGGTGGAGAGATCGTCCAGGATGCGCACCGTATCGCCACGGGCGATCAGAGCGTCCGCCAAATGGGAACCGATGAAACCGCACCCGCCGGTAATCAGCCAGATTGCCATGTTCCGACTCCTCGCTCGTCGCTTGTTTCCTCAGGTCTGATGATCAAACCGCGCGGCAGGATAACACGCGCATGGCGTAAAACACAGTGTGATCGATCAATCCGGTTCCGGAAGGATGCGATCAAGTTCCACGGTGGCCACATACGGAAGGAAGCCCCGCTCTCGCGCCAGCCGGTAGAGCCGGCGGATTCCCTCGGGATCATCGGGCCGCCAGTAGTTCAGGGCGTAGAGTTCCAGGTGGGGATGGCGCTTCCTGACCTCTGCGAGGGTTTTCAGGGCTTGATCCCGCTCTGCCGGCGTGGTGGAACGGTAGGTCCGGGTGGCAAAATCGTATTGGCTGTCGAGCGACTCCGCGAGCACGGCCTGGATCCCTCCCGCGATCTCCGGGAGGAGCGCGTAGCCCCGATTGACCATGATCTTCAAGTAGGGATAGTGACGACGGATCGCGGCGACCAGGTCGATGGCCGCCTGCCGCATCCCGGCGAAACGTATCGGGTCGCTCTCCTCCAGATAAGGCGGATTGTCGAGGGTATCGAGGAACAGCCCCTGAAATCCCCGGCGCAGGATGCCTGGGATGATCCGCTCGATCACCAGTGCGCTCCACCGTTCGTCGCGCACATCGACGAAGTGGGCGCCCGGCCAGTTGGAATTTTCCCGGATCAGCAACCCCTGATCACGCACCAGCGCGAAATAATCGCGGTAGTGAGCCACCTCGCCGAGGCTGAGATATCCCAATAATTTTTTGTCCCGTTCCAGGAGCGGTTCCAACAAGGGATGGGAATCGCTGTCGAGGACCAGCATGCGGTATGGGAGTAATTCTTTAAGGGTGGCATGTTGGCCATAATAGACCACAAGCGGTGCATCATCCGCTGCGTACAAAGCACAACCCCACAAAAAAGAATAGAAAAAAAATATTATTATTACAAACACTCTCCTGCTCAGCACAAATAAATAACCAATATGCTGCATACCAGGAGCAGGCATCGGAAATCTTGTCAAGCCGGACATGCGTGCTGGTTCAACATGAAGCATGCATTTATATTTTTTTGATGCAATTGCAAAACCCACCATTTGTTGGATTTTTTTCCTTTGGAGCCTGTTGTCGAATGGCCTAAATGGCCTGCAAGGTCGGCATGCGAACCGCCACCCGCATCCATCAGACCGGTTTCATCCCACTGAAAGCGAGAAGACCGCCCTCTATGGAGCCATTTCCCCCCTTTTTGTCTCATCAGGACGCATTTCGAGTGCAGTTTCTTCAGATTGTGCGTGGCTGAGTGCAGATTCAATTCCCCGTTGCACAGATCCAAACGCTCCAGACGATCCTTCCGGCTCCTCATTCCTGACGACAACTCATCACCACGGTGCTTGCCATAGCGCGGCCTGAGGGCGGCAACTAAAAGTGCCACCCTGGATTGTGACGGATTGAATTTGCGAACACATTGCTGGCCATCCACTCCATGGCTTCCAGTACATCACTTTCCGACATTTCAAGATCTTTCAGCCACATCCTCTGCTGTCCCAGCAGCCAGCCTTTGAAATGCCTCCTGCGACATCACCGCCGGACGTCGTGGGCCGGGCTTGCTACGAGCGGCTCTTTTCCTGACGGCCCTCGCCTGGGAGCGCTGCTTTTTGAGTGGCAGATGGACCATACGTCGTCACCTTCCAAACCCAAACTTCACCCTCTGCTCCTCCCAAGCCAGCGGTATCCCTTTGGCAAACTCCCGCAGCGACAGCCCCACCGGCTGCCTGCCATCCAGAATCGCCTCCACGATCTCCGGTGATAGAAGGCTCAACTCCAAGATCCGACCGGCATATGTCTCTCCGATCTTCTCCTTGGCGGCGATCTCCGACAGGTTCAACGCCTCTTTGCGGTCCAGCATCCGACGCCACTTCCACGCCTTGGCCACGGCCTGTATCATGCTTTCATCCCGTTCGGCTGGCCTGCCGACCACGCCATCGGGTGCCACGATCATTTTCCGGCCTCCGCGTCTCTTGAATTGCACCGGGATGAAGATCGACAGCATGCTGCCGTCGGTACTCAAAGTGTACTGGGCCTGTCCGGCTGGAGCAACGGTGGTCATTTGGAAGCCCTCATATTCTGGAGATGAAGCGGTTGACGCAGTTCACGAATCAGGCTGGCAAGCCCTTCGGTGCGCAGATTGATGCCGATGCCGTCCTGACCCACCTCGACGCGCGGGCTACCAGGAACTGCGTCAAACGTCCCTGTTCGGCGGGAAAAAGCAATGATTGAGGTGCGCAGAAACGAACAAATCAAAAAATCAGCCTATAGGGGGCAAAGGCACCAAATCATTCTCGGACACAAAAATTTCCTTGCGCTCCGGGAGGGGTCCATATATGTCCCCAGATTTTCGCGATTTTCGGATTTTCGAATGGTTGCAAGAGGTGGTATGATTTGCACTGTTCGTTGAGCATTGCATGAAATCGAGAACGGCCAGGAGGAGCCTGCACATGATGACCTTGGCGACGTTGGCGCTATCCAGTGTCTTGTTTGTCGGGGGTGAGCCTTACCAACACCAAAAAGCTCCTCCGGCCACCGGGCGCAAACTGGAAGACGTGCTCCACACACCCCGGATGATCAGAAACGGGGTAATGGAGCCGTCCGAGACCGAAAAACTGGAGAAGGCACAAGAGATGCTGGATGTGTTGCGTCGGAATGGCAAGCTGGGCCACGATCACCGCCAGGGAAGCGGGTACGGGGATGATCGGGGGCGTGACTGGGAGACCAGAGATTGATCATCCCTTCCTGCTGTCAGCAATCACACACGCACATACCTCAAAGAATCTTTGAAGCGCGTTATCGTCTTGAAGAACAGAAAGAGGGAATTTCGGGAAAGATCCGATTTTGTCCTGTTGGATTTCGATACCTATGATTGAATTCAATTTTTCCAGAAGTTCGATTCGTTTCCCCTGGTCTGAAAACGGCGAGTGTCCTTTGATATTACCAAAGGACACATCGATCATTCCGTTCTTTCTTCTGTACTCTATCCGAGGGCAATCACCATGAAAAATCCGGTCATTTGGGCAATAGCGGTTGCGATGAGCGCATCCACCGCGCAGGCGGGCATGAACGACCTGCTCAACCAGGCGGCTCCGTTGCTCAATCAGGCCATTACGGCGGGGGAGGCCAACCGGAACACAACAGGCGGCGGATTGGCCGGTCTGACCCAGACGGAGATGTCCGGCGGCCTGAAGGAGGCCCTGTCGATGGGCGTGCGACATGCCATCCAGGGGTTGGGGCGGGAGAACGGCTTCCTGAATGATCCCCAGGTGAAGATTCCCATGCCTCCCGCCCTGCAACCCCTGGAATCCCTGATGAAAATGGGCGCGGCCAAGGGGATCGGCGATCGCTTCGTCGCCACCCTCAATCAGGCAGCGGAAAAGGCGACGCCGGTGACCGCCGACATCTTCGCCAAGGCGATCCAAGGCATGACGGTTCAAGATGCCGCCGGCATCCTGCGTGGTCCGGACAACGCCGCCACCGAATACTTCCGCAAAACCACCTCCACGGAATTGACCAGGGCCATCAAACCCATCGTGGCGAAGACCACCCGGGAGGCGGGGGTCGGACCAGCCTATCAATCCCTTACCGGCGCGTTGCCCAAGAGCGGCCTGAATCTCCTCTCCGGGGTCGCCGGACAGGATGTTGCCGACCTGGATGGCTATGTCACCGGTAAAACCCTGGATGGGATCTTCCTCAAGGTGGCCGGAGAAGAAAAAATGATCCGCGCCAATCCGGCGGCCCGGAGTACGGATCTGCTTCGCAAGGTATTTGGTGCCCGTTGACGGACGATGAATCCGATACTCCACGAGAGGTGATACTCAGGTTTGGCGGATGGGTCGATAGTGGCGTTCACGCAAATTATGCGAGTTGCCTTTGATATTGCCAAAGGACACCTCGATCATTCCGTTTGAATACAGCAAGAACGGGTTCACGTTTTTTCCATTCAATTTGACGCTGCCGATGGCCGAAGCGATTCCGAACGTCAGCGTGTCCGTGTTATCCGCACGCAGCCAACAAGTCTATCTGAATGTGGTAGACAGATTGGCCACCCAATCCTGGCGTTCCCTTGAGGATCTATCGGAACAAGGTAAGCGCGCTATTGAGTACGTTGTATCAGGGGATTGACAATGCCACTTGGTCGACTCCCTCTGATGCGGGGACGCAACCCGAGCGCCGTTCAGGGGCCGAAGCAGGGACTGGGCAGCCGAAAGGCTTCCCGGTTCTGCTTTCCCCTCCTGCTTTGGCCAAAAAAGCGGAAAATCCCGGGGGGGGCGGGGACAAAGTCCCCGCAATGGTTGAGGCAATCTGTAGCTAACGGATTTTTTCAAAAACTCCACGTCCCTTTCCTGGGTGTTCGAGCGTGGGTTTTTGAGGGTTGGCTCTGGTGACCACACGTTTGTTCCGTGGAACGGCGATGTTGCCTCCCCTGCCCTGGCGAGAACTGATCCAGCCTGTGGTGGTTGCCTCCCCTGTGCTCCTGCGTCACCGCGTCGTCCTGCAAGGCACTTTTCTGGCCGAAGCAGAGTTCGCCCTTGGCGCCCTAGTCCATCCCTGCAACGCAGGGCGATTCCAGTTATGGCGAAAATTCGAGCAACCGGCTCTCATGCAGCAGCGAAGTGAAATCGATCACCATGATGGCCAGCCCCATAAGGTCTCGCCGGCCTTGGCGTCCTGCAAAAAGATTGCGACAGGAGCATCATTGGCAAGATGATGATGCGTGACTTTCCTTGCATCGTCTGAGGGACGCTCCCAATCAATCCCAGGAGGAGTGCCTCCGATAGGAATAGCGTTCCTCTCGCCACATGGAATCGTGGTTACCATGACGACGTGCCCCCCTGCCGTATTTGCTGGGGGGTCGCTCAACGACGACATATCGCCTCTCTTGCACGTAGTGGTGGCGATCATCGTCGTATGAGTCGGCCAGAAGGGCACCCGCCACGGCCCCGACCACGGCCCCGCCCAGAATACCGGCAGCGACATCATCCCGGTGATGCCGGTGCGAACAAGCGGGCAGCGTCATCAAACCGGCCACCAACAGGGTCATGGTCAAGCGTTTCATGCGATGTTCTCCTTTCGTGGACAACATGTGAATGACATCCGATCAGAAACCCATGAGCCGGTCCATGGTATTGTGATTCTCCCGGACCCGCTCACTGCCTCTGACCGGTATGGACGGACACCGGTGGCGTGATTGTCGCGTGTCACGACACCCTTCATGATCCAATCTTGGCACCAGGGCGCTATTGATGCTGTCCAACAGTATGCGCCATGCTTCCCATGTCGGCAATAGAGCCAGGCAAACGCATCCGGTTTGGCTCTGCTCTTGCCACCCAACCGTCCAAACCGGTCCAAAAAAGTTTATTTACCGCATGTCGCTTTCCAGCCTGGAAAAAATATTATAGATACTGGAACACTCCTGACCATGCCCCTCCGAAACATCGGGATTGGTCAGAACCGTGAGCAGTTTGGCCACGCTGGCGTGCGCCAGACGCCTTTCCGCAATGTCCTCGGGTTTGCTGGCCCATTCTTCAACCATTGCCAGGCCAATCTTCTCCTGTGCGCGCCACAATTCCTCCGGCACCTTGGACGATGCCGCACACATGACCTTCAACAGGGCGCTCCATTGCCCAAGCCGAAAAAAATGATGATCGCCTGTACTGTTGGCAGGTAATGAGTTGTTTTTATCACCGCCTGTCAGAAGCTGCAAACCGTGGCGACTCCCTGCCAGGAATGCCCTTTTTGCCCCAGAGAATTCATCGGGATCCGAAGCGGAAACCATGCCCCCGCCCCCCCTGTCCTTTCTTTTGGCTCTGTCCGCAACGATTTTGAGGGATGCGGCATCTTGGTAGGCGCTCGCCAATAAAAGTTCGGAGCGATCGGAACGGGGGGCCTGCCAAAGCACCAATAGCAAGGAAGCCGCAATGGCCAGGGAAAGGCCTCCTTTCCACATCCTGGCCATGACAGGCCTGGCGGCGTTCCGTTCCATTGCCCCGGATTGCAGCGCCGACATCGACAACCATTCTTGATAGCAGGATGGACACCGATCACAATGCTCCAACAAAACCGCACGCTCCTTGGCCGTGCAATGTCCATCCACCATGGCGGCCAATGTTTCCTCGGTGGGACAGGAAGGGGTGTCCCCATGCTGCTGCTGTTTGCAGGACAGGGCAATGAGGACTTCAAAACGTTCCCCAGGCGTGGGACGGATGCGCATGTCATCAGTGTGATGCAAAACGCTCATAATACACACTCACAAGGATCGCACAACAAAAAAATAGTTGATTATTTATAACAACCAACACACTTGGCCGGAAAATCCTTCTCCCGCATCCGAAACAGGAGCATCTCGCGGCCATGGCATATCACCATAGACGGCATGCAATGCACAATTTGTCATTGCATGATCAATTTTCTTCCGCCAAATTCAGCAAGGCCAAGAGATCTTCCGTCAACCCGGCTTTGGCCACGCCTTGCCGGATACGCGTCAACAAACGCCGCTGCCTGCCATAAATCTGATGCGTGGTCATGCCCAACAATTTGGCTACCGCATCCACGCGCAGTTCATCGCGATACAAGAGCTTCAGCAACAGGCGCTCTTCGGTTGACAGTGTCAAATGAGTACGCAAGCGCTCCAGAAATGCCTGTCCCTCGATTCTCCGCCCCGCCCCGATCCGCACCCCATTCTCCTCGGTAAGAAAGCAATAAAACAGGTTCAGGATGCGGCGTCCTTCCTGAATCATCCGCTCTTCTTCCGGCGAGGGCACGGAGAGTTCATCGTTCCGATGCGCCATTCCTTCCAGGACGGAGTCCTCAATGGCAATTTCATCCGTGGCGGTCGCGCCGCAGTTCGGTTCCTTGCCAAAAATGACCGAGATGGCCGTTTCCACTGCCGCCTGGGAACGTTCCCCTGGAGCAGAGATACGAACCATTTCAACAATTTGAATGGCTGGCAATCGCTCCAGACACAGCATGCGATAGATATCCTGCCAGAATTCACCCGCTTCCTTGATCCAAGCGGGAATATGGGGACGGCCATGGCGGGAACGGGCAAAATCTTCCAGCAGTCGATGCGTCACATGACCAAAAAAGGTGGCAAAACTGGAGCGCCCCTGAAACGCACGCAATCTTTCCCAATTATTTTTGGCCATCGCCTCCTGTACAAACAAGATGGCCAAATCACGGAGATTTTGATCCGGAAAACGTCTTTGCGTCAGTCGCTCCAACAACGACCAATGATCAAAGAAAGATTTTTTGTAATCTTCAGATACCATCATGGGGTTGCATGCTTCGGGTCTGGATTGGCATAGGTTAATAATAAATAACACAAATAAAGCATGACTTGGCAATCCTCGCCAACCTGGCTGTCCAGCGGGCCTCGTCCCCCACGGATGTGAAATCTTTTCTCAAGAAGCGTGATGACACCAACCTCGAAAAAAAATGGCACGCAAAACGACAATATTCACGACTGCCTCCGTCTATATTAACCGAACAGGCAAAAACGCACAATCCCGTCAAAGCCGGAACGCACGGAGTTTGTTTTTGTTTGTAAATACATGCAATCAACGCAAAAGAGATGTGATTCAACATCAACAACACATGGAGCCAACACGATGAAAATCAAACAGAGCTTGCAAATCCTGGCCATCGCCGCCCTGATCGTGGGACTGGGAGTCTCTCCCACCTGGTCGGCGGGCAGTCAATCACAGCCGGGCGGCGCGGTACAGATTCAGGGCAATACCGAACTGAACACCAATGTCGAGGGCGGCGTGAAGCAGAACGTCAAGGGCAGCAACAACAAGGCCACCACCAATGTCGGCGGCGTCCAGGGCACCGTGCAGATCCAGGGCAATACCAAAGTCAACACCAACGTCAAAGGCGGGGTCGTCAATTCCGTCGAGGGCAGCAACAACGAATCCCAACTCAACGTGGGTGGCATTCAAGGCAAATGAGCCGTTCGCCATTCCGCAACGAACCAACAACCAGACAGAAGGAAAGAGACACCATGAACATCAAACAGACCCTGCAATTCGTCGCCGCCGCCGCCCTGATCGCCGGACTCGGCGCAACATCGGCCTGGTCCGCCGCCTCCCAAGCCCCGACCGGACAAAGCCAGACCGGCGGTGCCGTTCAGATCCAGGGCAATACCGACCTGAACACCAATGTCCAGGACGGCGCGAAGCAGGAAGTGAAGGGCAGCCGCAACAAGGCCACCACCAACGTCGGTGGCGTCCAGGGCACCGTCCAAGTCAAGGGCAATACCAAGTCCAGCACCAACGTCAAGGGTGGCGTCACCAACAAGGTGGACGGCTCCAACAACGACTCCCAACTCAGCGTGGGCGGCATGCAGGGCAAGTAACGGCCTCTTTTGGACCATGCGGATGGAGGTCCAGTCGAGATGAGAGGACGTACAGGCCCCTGGCATGCCGGGGGCCTGACCCCAGTTCTTTAAGTGTTGCGGCTCTGCAAGAAAGGCATAACATCGATCCCTCCCGCATGAGCGTGGCCGGCATGGGTGCCTCCGAACTGCTGATCCGGAACAATCCCCGGGCCGAGGAGAACCGGCGGGTGGAATTCGTCAAGGGCAACGACTGAGTCCCCCGAAAAAAGCCCATTCGCGTCATCAGCCGCTGTCGGCCAGGGAAAGTCAGAGAGAGTACCCGTGGGCACCTGTTGCGCGTCAGAAGCGTCTTTTTGGCTGGCACCATCCTGGTCGAAAGCGAACCCGGATCGGGGAGTACCTTCCGCATCGCCGACCGCCTGTTGGGGCGACAGGTACTGGTGGCGGATGACAACACCAACGCGCGCGCCATTCCAGAACAGACCAGGGTTGCCGATCCCGTGGGATTGCTTCTTACGGGTCTGGCCGATGAGCGACACGGGGAGACGACGATCCGTCCGGAACCTGTCCTGCGGCTTGCTCAGGCTCAGCGAATCGGCGTGGCAGTGGCGCTCACAAATTCTCGGTATTGCAAATCCATTTTGATGATGTGGTTAATCAGCCAATGATTCAAAAATGCGAAAAGATCTTGGGACGGTTGGTCTGGATTCAGCAAAAATTTCATCCGAAACTCAAACACCTGCCGCATCAACGCCGCATGCGCCTCCTGATGGGCTGCCAATCCTGGATAGTCTATTTGCTGCAGATACGCCTCTTCTTTCTGGAAATGATTTTTAGTATATAATAAAAGATCGTTCAACACCCGACCACGCTCCTCCAGGGCGTGATTTTTGACGACCGCGTCCATAAAATTATTCATAATTCCGATCAACTGCTGATGATCCCGATCCAAAGCAAAATCACCAACGCTCAAAGATGCCTTCCATTCAATCGGCATGTGGTCTCTCCCCCAGACAAAGCATCCCCCCTCGCGCACCACTGCGGGCACCACCTGCAACCCATTCCCTCCCGCAGGCTGCAGACACTTGCCGATGGCCGGATCAAGCGTCCGGCTGTGGATGAAGCCACCGGATCCGCACGCGCCCGGAACGGCCTGTTCCAGTCCCGGCTGGGACTGGAAATTGATTTTGGTCAAATTTAGACGCCAATCCGTTCGCTGTCAATCCCGGACATGCAGCGCCGCAACCAGGGGGGAGGCGTTCCCGCCAACACCTGACGCAGACTTTCCAGCCAATCCGTGGCGGTCGTGCCATCCGTCACCTTGAGTGGCAACAGGCCGCTCCGGGTCACCCGGGCTGCAGCCGGACCGCCGATACTGGCCACCACCAGAATCCGGCTGTCCCGGATCAAAGCGAGCCTGGCCTCCACCTTGTCGCCCGCCTCCGCGACCGGGGAGAACGCCCGCTCCGCCACGAAGCGCACCTCTTGCGGGGTGACATCATGGATCATGAAGTGGCTGCAGGAGGCAAAATGTCCCTCCAGCCGGCCATGCCCATGGCTGGCCATGGCCACCCGCACCACCCCGCCGGGCGCCTGTCGGGCAATCGGTTCCGCCGAACCGCAGGCCCCTGCCGCCGCCTCCCAGTTCGTCAGCCAATGCAGGGCGGCCTTGAGACTTCTGCCGGTGAGACCTGGCACATCCTGCTGCAACAAGGGACGCAACTGGCACGGCGTAACGGTTTTCATCCGCTCCCGATCCGGGAACTGCCCGCCAAACAGCTTCTGCAACCCCTCGATCAACACGCGCGGGGAGGTCAACGCCAACTCCCGACTGGCCAGGCCGATGCGCAAGGCAAGCTCTTCAGTCAACTCACGGGAAAGAACGGTCATGATCCAACTCCTTGTATTCTTTCGTCTTGAACGGCTGGCGGGGGAATCCCCCCGCCAGCCCACCTCACAATTTGCGCACACGCAAGGCCACCGGCAAACGCGGTCTGGTCGCCATGGGTTCCATATGCAGTTTTTCCCCATTGGCCAGACTCAGCGTGCCGCCCCAGCGGTCATCCTGATCGAACTCCACCTCCCGTACCACCGTTTCCAGATCCTTCTTGGGCACATAGCACAACAACTCACCGCGCTCGCTGCGTCGCAACATGATCTCCGGCACAAAGCACCCCCTATCGAATCAAGTCGTAGTTGTAGTCGGTCTCCGCCATGCTGCGGGTGTCGTCATCCAGGCGTTCCAGCACCGCGTTGACCAGAGTGGTCAACAGGTACATCGCCCCCTGATATCCCAGCGTGGTGTGACGATGCAGATGATGCCGGTCGAAAATCGGAAATCCGACACGAATCAGAGGCACCTCATGCGCTTTGCCCTTGTGCAGGGTGTCGCGCTGGATGAACTTGCCATACGAATTGCCGATCAGAAAATCCGGTTTCTTTTCGAACACCAACGAGCGCAAATGCCACAGATCCCGGCCAATATGGATCTCCGCCCCCTTGCCGTAGGGCGAAGAGGCCAGCAGTGTCTCCATGGCCTTGCCCCAGCGTTTGTTGGCGTTGTGACTCAACAGGTGCAGAGGCTCCGCGCCCAGTTCCATGAGAAAGCGCGCCATGCCCATGACAAAATCCGGGTCGCCGTAGACCGAGAACTTGCGACCGTGCAGCCAGGCGTGGGAGTCGGCCATCATGTCCACCAGGCGGCCACGTTCCAGCTCGAGGGAGGCCGAAATGGGCTGACCGGTCAGCCTGGAAAGGGTCATCAGGAAACGATCCGTGGCCGCCAGGCCATAAGGGGCATCGATGGCGGTCGCCGGGTGGTTCCAGGTCTCCTTGACGAACTTTCTGCTCTTGTCCGCGCCCCAGGGCTGCAAAAACAGGGTGTCGATGGCGTTGGGGGCCTGCTTCACCTCCTCCTGGGTGGTGCCGCCGGCGTACATGCGGTATTTGCCGTCCGCCTGGGTGTCCAACACGGCTTCCGGGTCCGACAGCAGGGTGGCGGAGACGCCCATCTCCTGCGTCATCCGCTTCAATACCCGGAAATTGCCCAGATAGCCCTCGAATCCGACCACCAGATTGACCTTGCCGCTCTTGCCCGGCGCCTTGTCCGCCATGTCGTTGAGGGTGAAATAGCGCAGAATCCCCTCCAGCATGTTGTCCCAGCCCGTCAGATGGCTGCCGATGAAGCTCGGCGTGTGGGCAAACGGGGTGGGAAAGTCCATCGGGATGCGGCCATCCTTTTTGGTGTTGGTGATGAACGCGTTCAGGTCATCCCCGATCACCTCCGCCATGCAGGTGGAAGAGACGGCGATCATCTCCGGTTCGTACAGCGCCTTGGCGTTCTGCAGACCGGCGAACATGTTCTTCTGGCCGCCGAACACTGCCGCGTCCTCGGTCATGGAATCGGAGACGCAGGCCACCGGCTCCTTGAAATGACGATTGAAATAGGTGCGAAAATAGGCGGTGCAACCCTGGCTGCCATGCACATACGGCAAAGTCGCGTGAAACCCCAGGGCGCACAGCACCGCGCCCAGCGGCTGGCAGGCCTTGGCAGGGTTGACGGTCAGCGCCTCGCGCTGGAAATTCAGGAGTTGATACTCCGGCGAAGTGGTCCAGATGAAGGTCTCGTCGATCTTGGCCCCGGACACCCGGTTCTCGTATGCCTCCCCCTTGTGTTTCAGGGTGTCGCGATACTCCGGTTGTTGAAACAGGGGATAACAGGGAATGATTTTTTCCGCAGTCTGGCTCATTTTGGCCTCCTCCCCGTACTGCTCATCCGCAGACACAGGGGATCATGGAAAATTGAAGTTCAAGTGCTCACGTTCACGGCGTACCGGCCCCCGGCTGACGCCAGGGCGGGGTCATCATCTTCCAGCAGGGGTTGTTGATGGTCATGTCCATGTCACGGGCGAAGATGGCGTAGCCGTCGTAACCGTGATAGGGACCGGAGTAATCCCAGGAGTGCATCTGCCGGAAGGGAATGCCCATTTTCTGGAACACGTACTTTTCCTTGATACCCGAGCCGATCAGGTCGGGACGCACCCGCTCCACGAAGCGCTCCAACTCGTAGCCGGAGGCGTCGTCATAGATGAGGGTGGTGTTTTTCAGCTCTTCCTGAGTGCGTTCGTAGTCGTCGTTGTGGCCGAACTCGTAGCCGGTGCCCACCACCTCCATGCCCAGATCCTCGTAGGCGCCGATCACATGCCGGGGACGCAGGCCGCCGACATACAGCATCACCCGCTTGCCCTCCAACCGTGGCCGGAAGCGCCCGGTGATGGCATCGGCCATCGGCTGGTACCTGGCGATCACCGCTTCCGCGCCGGCCTTGATGCGGTCGTCGAAGCGGGCGGCGATACGGCGCAGCGAGTCGGCGATCCTGGTGGGGCCGAAAAAGTTGTACTCCAGCCAGGGAATGCCGTATTTGGTCTCCATGTGGCGGCTGATGTAGTTCATGGAGCGGTAGCAGTGCACCAGATTCAGCCGCACCTTGGGGGTGCGTTCCAGTTCGGCGAGGGTGCCGTCCCCTGACCACTGGGCGACCACCTGCAACCCCATCTCCTCCAGCAGGATGCGCGAGGACCAGGCGTCGCCGCCGATGTTGTAGTCGCCGATGATCGCCACGTCGTAAGGCCCGGCCTCGATGCCGGAGGAGGCGTTCGGACGGTCGAGGATGTAATCCCGGATGGTATCGTTGGCGATGTGGTGTCCCAGGGACTGGGAGACCCCGCGGAATCCCTCGCAACGCACCGGCACCACGGGTTTGGCCAGATCTGCGCTCTTTTTCTTGGCCACCGCCTCGATGTCGTCACCGATCAGGCCGACCGGGCATTCGGACTGGATGGAGATCCCCTTGTTGAGGGGAAACAGGGTGTCCACCTCGTCCAGCAGTTTGGCGAGCTTTTTGTCGCCGCCGAAGACGATGTCCTTCTCCTGGAAATCCGAGGTGAAGTTCATGGTGCCGAAGGCGTTGACCCCGGTGTGTCCGACGTAGTAATTGCGCCGTCCCGCCCTGGAGTACTGTCCGCACCCCACCGGACCATGAGAGATGTGGATCATGTCCTTGATGGGTCCCCACACCACCCCCTTGGAACCCGCGTAGGCGCAGCCGCGGATCGTCATCACGCCGGGCAACGACTTGCGGTTGGCGGTGATGCCGCAGCCGCCTTCCCGGTTTTCGCCATCCAGCACGGCCAGATGTTTGGCCCGGTCCTCGGCGGCCTCCGGGGGATAGGCCGCCAGCACCTCCTGAATCAATTTTTCCGCTTCGTCTTGTGTCAACATGGTTTGTCTCCTGATCGTTATGCCATGGCCTGCAGCATGGACATGGAGGATTCCTGGGCGGCGGTGCGACCGATGATCTCCGCGTCCTCCTCGTCCAGGATGCCGAACTCCATGAGCAGGGCTTCGAGTTCATCCATGGTCAACGGCGTGGGAATGACCATCTTGCGGTTGTTGACGATCTTGGTGGCCAACGCCCGGTATTCATCGGCCTGCGGGCTGCCGGGATCATACTCGATGACCGTCATGCGACGAATTTCCGCCCGTTGCACCACGTTGTGCCGCGGCACGAAGTGGATCATCTGGGTGCCGAGGCGTTCCGCCAGCGCCTCGATGAGATCCGCCTCCCGGTCGGTGTTGCGCGAGTTGCAGATCAGCCCAGCCAGCCGCACCTTGCCGGAGTTGGCGTACTTGACGATCCCCTTGGCGATGTTGTTGGCGGCGTACATGGCCATCATCTCGCCGGAGACCACGATGTAGATCTCCTGCGCCTTGTTCTCCCGGATCGGCATGGCGAACCCGCCGCACACCACGTCCCCCAGCACGTCGTAGAACACGAAGTCCAGATCCTCCTCGTAGGCGCCTTCCTCCTCCAGGAAGTTGATGGCGGTGATCACCCCCCGGCCCGCGCACCCCACCCCAGGCTCCGGCCCGCCGGACTCGACACAGCGAATGCCGCCGTATCCGGACTTGAGCACGTCGTTGAGTTCCAGATCCTCCACGCTGCCGGCTTCCGAAGCCAACTGCATTATGGTATTCTGGGCCTTGGCATGAAGAATCAGGCGGGTGGAATCGGCCTTGGGGTCGCAACCGACGATCATCACCTTTTGCTGCGCCTCGGCCAATGCGGCCACCAGATTCTGGGTGGTGGTGGATTTGCCGATGCCGCCCTTGCCATAAATGGCGCATTGCCGTATTGCCATGGGGATACTCCTCGTCTCGAAAAATGGGAAAGGAAACAATGGGACGCTCTCGACTCTCAATAGGGCATTTCCCGAGCCAACTGTTCACGATCATGCAATATCATAATAATAAACAGAATTTTAGATTCGCTGCCGGGAATTTTCAGGTCTGAAATGCGACAAGACACGTCCGAATGTCCGGTTGTTTACAAGGAAGAGGCCATGGCAGAGCAGATGGCGGACAGGGAAGCGTCCTGGCCTCCCCCCAAAGGGTCGTGGACCCGATTCAACCGCTGCAATGTCCCCTCCGCCGTGCTGGCGAGTCTGGATTTCCAGCACCGACCCGAACGGGTGGAAATCGACGGGGTCGCCGTCATTCACAAGGATTTATTCTGCCGCCTGGAGCGTCTCTCCTGTCCGGCGGAGCGGGCGGAGCAGTTCATGGACTACATGACGGTATACTTCTCCCTGGCCGCGCCGGAAAATATCGGCTTCAACAGCCACTCCCGCATCCGCCGCCACAAGGCGGATTATCAGAGCCTGCTGCGCGGCTGGCTGTTCGATGCGGATGGCCGGGAAGGGGCGGTGCTGAAGGGTTGGGTGGCGTCGCGGTTCGGGCTGCTGCCGCGCTATTTCGGCGGACGCATCCTGCCGGACAGTGAGGAGTATCAGCGGTTCCTCAGCCAGCAGAGCGCGGGGGTGTACAACACCAACAACCTGGAAGGACAGTTGGATCTGCTCTACACCTACTGTCACTATGAGTTGATCCGCCGCTGGCCGCAGCAGCAGCACCTCATCCTCTATCGCGGGGTGAACCGACTGGCGGAACACGACATCGTGGGCCGACTGGGACGCCGCCGTTGCGTGGTGTTGTTGAACAACCTCAACTCGTTCACCTCCAACCGGGAACGGGCGGACGAATTCGGCGATCAGATCCTGGAAACAAAAGTCCCCTTGCAGAAGGTGTTTTTCTTCAACGCCCTGTTGCCGGGCGTACTCAAGGGGGAAGAGGAATTCATGGTGATCGGGGGGTTGTACGAAGTCACTTTGTGGACATGACCGGCAGCGGAGAGGCCGCGAGCAAGGCCAGGGCCTGGGACACACAGGCATCGGCCACGGGGGGATGCAGCGCCTGCAACCAACGTTCGGGAATCGCCTCCACTCCGTGATACGCCCCGGCGAGCATGCCGGCGATGGCCCCGGTGGTGTCGGCGTCACCGCCCAGATTGACCACTTTGATGAGACACTCCTCGAAGGTGTCGGAGTCGAAAAATCCCTGGAACACCGCGCGCAGGGTCTCGGCGATGAACCCGGAAGGATGGGAGATCTCCGGGCGTGTTCGGAACCGGAAGATCGGCCAGGCCGACACGAGAGCTGCGACCGGACCGGCCAGCATCTCGCCCGGCTCGGCGTCCGCCATGGCCATGCGCACCAGACGCGCCACGCACCAGGTACCCGCCTCGGCCAGGGGGTTGTGGTGAGTCACCCGCCCCTGATGGAGACAGGCCAGTTCCAATGCCTCCTCCGCAGCCCCATGGCAAGCCAGGATCGCCGGCAGCACCCGCATGCACGAGCCGTTGCCCGCGTCCTGCTCGTCCGGCGGGGAGCAGGGTTCCCCGGTGCGGCGAAAGTGCAGAATGCCCCGGCGCACGGTGTTGCCGATGTCCACCGGCTTGGTGCGCATCCAGGCGTCGAAGGCGTGCGCCGCAACGCAAGGATCGAACCGGCCTGCCTGCAGCAGCGCATCTCCCAACGCCAGACTCATGGTGGTGTCGTCGGTGACGTGACCGGCCTTGAGCCGCAACCAGCCGCCACCGATAATCTCTTTGTGTCGCACATGGCTGGCCTTGATCTCCTGCGGGGTCATGAACTCCACCGTGGCCCCCAGGGCATCGCCGATGGCCAATCCCAGATAGGCACCCACCGCCCGCCGCTGAACTGGAGACCAGCGGGAGGAGATCATCCCTCCTCCGGCCCGAAACAGTTTGCGTAATCCTGACAGGCGTCACAAGACGGCGCCCGACAGAGTTGGACATTGGCCGCTTCGCACAACTGCTTGTAGAAAAACTTCTTCCACTTCATGTCTCGGACATTGCGCGCGGCCAGCGGGGAAAAGCCGTAGACCAGCAGCGCGGAGACATCCCCCCGTGCCCACAAGCCCAGATCCTGCCACAGGTGATCCTCCCCCAGACACCCCTCGGCCAGAATGCGCGCCAACCAGTCGGCATCCGGGGAACTCAACTGGCAATGCTGCCGAAAAAGCTCGATCAATGCCTCCCGTTCCAGGTCGCGTCCCGGGTCAGGGGCCGCACATCTCCACCGGAGGTGCTCCGGCAGGGTGATGCCCGGAAAATGGTGTCTCATCAAGGCCGCCAACGCCTGCTCTCCCAGTCCGAGGTTGGCAGGCAGCGCCGTGTCTCCCGCCAGCCAGGAACTGAGGATGCGGGCCAGCCATACCCCCAGCGGATCATGGCGCGCCGCATCCAGGAGCACCGTATACATGCCCAGCCTGCGGTGCGGCATGGGACTGTTTGCGACATTCGACTCGGTGTGCAATGCCATGGACGTTCTCCTCATGGGCAACAGGACTCATGCGGGGATCTTCTCCCGGGGAATGCCGGTCAGGGTGCCGGGAGGATTCATCGCGCTGCCCTCGGCATCCGTGATGGCCCCTTCCACGGGACAGATTTCCACGCATTGCGGCAGATCCGCATGTCCCTCGCAGCGGGTGCAGCTGTTTTTGTCGATGCGGAAAATTTCGTTCTTGACCCGGATGGCGCCGTTGGGGCAGATGGGTTCGCACGCCCAACAGGCGATGCATTCGACGGTGATGATCAAAGCGAGCATGTCGTTCTCCTTTTGTCTGTTTTTGAAGTGTCTATTGCATGCCGACGGCGGCAGCCATGGGAATCGCAGCGCCCTCTCTCGCCTGCAACATAAGCGCGGTTTGGCGCAACGCCTCCCTCACCGACTGCTCCGCATGGCGGTTCACAGGCGCGATGCCACGCGCCAGCAACGCCTGCCAGGGGGTGTATCCGATGCGGGAGCAGATCACCCCCTGACAGTCGTGCAACGCGTTCAGGGCGTTGTTCAAGACGTGATTTTCTTCCACACACCGGTCATCACCCTGGCAATACTGCGGCACAACGCGTTCGCCCAGCGCTTCGATCCGATCTCCGCTCACCCGGTAAATCCGAAAAAAACCGGCATGGCCAAAATGGGTATCCACCGTCTCACCGGTCAGACTGGCCACAGCGAGCAGCACCGGATTGGCCACCGGTTCCCGCCGTGGGCGGTGAATGGGGATCACCCGGCTGCCCCCCGGCGACGCTGGCAGCAGCTCGTTGTGGCGATCCATGCCCAACAACCCTGCCGCATCCGCCCGGCACTGACGGCAATGGGTCATCAACCGGGCCGACCCCTGGCAGAGACCACGCACCTGTTGTAATTCCGCTTCAGACGGCCCCGGAATCCCCATGACGCCGTAATAGGTGCCATGCTCCGGCGCGCTGATCAGGGGCATGACATTGTGACTGAACACCCCGGCATCGCTGACCAGACGGTTGATCTCCGACACCTGTCCGGCATTGATTCCCGGTATCAGGACCGTGTTGACCTTCACCAGCACGCCGCGCGCGAGCAGGGCGGACATCCCCGCCAGTTGCTGTTCCAGAAGAATGCGCGCCGCCTCCACGCCGCGCCGGCGTTTCTTCCGCCAGAAGATCCAGGAGTAGATTTCCGCCCCCACCTCCGGATCCAGGGCGTTCAGGGTGATGGTGACATGACGAATTCCATGACCGACGATCCCGTCCACCGCCTCCGGGAGATGCAGACCATTGGTGGAAAGACACAAATGCACATCAGGAAAACGCTTGCGCACCGGCTTGCAGGTGGCAAACACCCGTTCCCGGTTGGCCAACGGGTCGCCCGGTCCGGCAAAACCGATCACCCGCAGATTGGGCAGGCGCCCCATGGCCTCCCCGGCGCGCTCCAGCGCCTGAGCTGGGGCCAGCACCCCGGAAACCACGCCGGGCCTGGATTCATTGGCGCAATCGAATTTTCGGTTGCAATAACGACACTGCATATTGCAAGCCGGGGCCACCGCCAGATGCATGCGGGCGTAACGGTGAGAGGCCCCTTCCGAATAACAGGGATGCTCCTCCACCAACCCACTGTCCGACCGGATCGATTTACATCCCGACTCTTGGACACTGCTCATGCCGTGACTCCTTCGCTGGATTCCGTCTTTGAGGTTGATCCACAGATCAGCAAAAGCTGTGCCTGAGCTAACATATTGTTTTTTAATCATTTAACCATGACACAAACCGGACCATGCAGACAATGGACGCACAATTGTCCGGAATCCGACCAAAGGGGCCTTTGGTCGGATTCCGGACAAACCGGAACGAGTTATTTTTAAATAATTTCAATATATTGCGAATGGCACAGCCGTTGCTTTTCCATTCATCAACATACCCCATTCTGGAGATGCCCATGAAAAACTCCGAAATTGCCCGGCTGCTGGACGAGCCAGCCTGCCGACACAACACACCGGACAAGGCGACCTGCGGCAAGCTCAAGCCGGGCGCCACCGCCGGAGGGTGCAGTTTCGACGGCGCACAGATCACCCTGTTTCCCATCAGCGACGCAGCGCACATCGTCCACGGTGCCATCGCCTGCGCGGGGAGTTCCTGGAACGGTCGCGGCTCGTTGTCCAGCGGTCCCGAACTGCACCGGCTGGGGTTGACCACCGATCTCTCCGAGCAGGAGATCATCATGGGACGTGGCGAAAAAAAGTTGCTGTTCGCCATCAAAACGACTGTGGAACGGTGGCGTCCGGCGGCGATATTCGTCTATCAGACCTGCATCCCCGCCTCGATCGGCGATGATCTGGAAAGCGTCTGCCGCGCGGCGCAGGACTCCTTTGGTCTGCCGGTCATCCCGGTGGACGCCGCCGGATTCTATGGCACCAAAAATCTCGGCAACCGCATCGCCGGGGAGACCATCATGAAACATGTGGTGGGAACCGCCGAACCGGAGCCGGTTGCGCCCAGGCCGGGCATGCGCATTCACACCGTCAACCTGGTGGGAGAGTTCAACATCGCCGGGGAGTTCTGGCATGTGGCCCCGCTGTTGGACGAACTGGGCATCCGGGTGCTGTGCACCCTGGCCGGGGATACCCGCTTTCACGAGGTGCAGACCATGCACCGGGCCGAAGTCACCATGCTGGTTTGCTCCAAGGCGTTGATCAACGTGGCGCGCAAACTGGAAGAGCAATACGCCATCCCCTGGTTCGAGGGGAGTTTTTACGGCATGCGCGACACCTCGGACGCCCTGCGGAGCATCGCCCGATTGACCGGCGATCTCGACTTGCAACAACGG
The DNA here is from genome assembly GCA_015231915.1 of Magnetococcales bacterium. Taxonomy (GTDB): domain Bacteria; phylum Pseudomonadota; class Magnetococcia; order Magnetococcales; family Magnetaquicoccaceae; genus Magnetaquiglobus. Next base: position 35,105 of record JADGAR010000021.1, on the reverse strand, counting down.
ACTGAGGCGCTGATCCAGCGGGAAGAGGCAAGGCTGAGCCGGGAGTTGCTGCCCTGGCGCGCACGGCTGCAGGGCAAACGGGCGTTGCTGTACACCGGCGGAGTCAAATCCTGGTCCGTGGTCTCCGCCCTGCAGGATCTGGGCATGACGGTGGTGGCCACCGGGGTGAAAAAATCCACCCAGCAGGACCGGGAACGCATCCGGGAGTTGCTGGGCGAGGAGACCGTGCTGATCGAGGAGGGCAACCCGCGTCTGATGCTCACGCTTTTTCGTCAGCAGCGCGCCGATGTCTTCATCGCCGGCGGTCGCAACATGTTCACCGCGTTGAAGGCCCGCCTGCCTTTTCTGGACATCAACCAGGAACGGGAACACGCCTATGCCGGTTACGCGGGACTCCCGGAGCTGGCGCGGCAACTGGACATCACCATGCACAGCCCGATCTGGGAACGGGTGCGCCGTCCCGCGCCCTGGGCGACATCCCCAGACGTGACGGGAGAGCAGAGATGAGCAACATCATTCGCAAGCGCAAGGCCTTGACGGTGCGTCCCCTGAAAACCAGCCAGACCGTCGGCGCGGTGCTGGCCTTTCAGGGCATGGCGGGCGCCATGCCCCTGCTGCACGGCTCCCAGGGGTGCAGCGCGTTCACCAAGGTCTTTTTCGTGCGCCACTTCCGGGAACCGATCCCCATCCAGACCACGGCCATGGAGCAAACCAGCACGATCATGGGCGCGGATGACAACCTGATCGAGGCGTTGGCCACCCTCGCCACCAAGAGCGGGGCCGCGCTCATCGGCGTGATCTCCACCGGACTGGCCGCGATCCAGGGTTGCGACCTGCAACGGGTGATTCGGCGTTTCCGGCAGGAGTACCCCCAATTCCATGACCTGCCGATCATCCCGGTCGATGCGCCGGATTTTACCGGCAGTCAGGAGAGCGGTTACGGGCTGGCGGTCACGGCCATGGTGGAGCATCTGCTCGTCCCGCGTTGCCGGGAAGCCACCACCAGCGCCCGGATCAATGTATTGGCCGGTTCCAGCCTGACTCCGGGGGACCTGGAGACGTTGCGGGATCTGCTGGCCGCCTTCGATCTGGAGGCGGCGTTCCTGCCCGATCTCTCCGATGCCCTGGACGGGCACCTCTCCGAGACCGATTTTCTGCCTGTCACCACGGGTGGCACCCCGCTCGATTTTTTTGAGCGGTTCCATCAGGCGCGCGCCACTTTGGTGATTGGCCGTTCCCTGTTCCCGGCGTCGGAACGGTTGCAGCAGCGGTGTCCCATGCCGATGCTGCGATTCGAGCATCTGATGGGGCTGGATGCCACCGACCGCCTGGTGGCGGAACTGTGCCGTCTTGTCGGTCGCAAGGCGCCGTCTCGCGTAGAGCGTTGGCGTCGGCAGATGCAGGACGCCATGCTGGACAGCCATTTCCATCTGGGAGGAAAACGGGTGGCCATCGCTGGAGAACTGGAACTGGTGGCCGGATTTCACCAACTGTTCGCCGAAATGGGCACACGCACCGTAGCCGCCGTGGTTCCGCACGCGCCCTCGTCTACAGAAGGTCTGTGCCTGACCGTGGGCGACCTGGATGACCTGGAAATCCTGGCCGTGCAGGAACAGGCCGAGCTGTTGGTGGGCAACTCCCGGCTGGCAGAGACCTCGGAACGGCTGCGCATCCCTCTGCTGCGCGCCGGATTGCCCATTTTCGACCGTATGGGCGGATTCCGGCAGACGCACATTGGTTACCAGGGGGGGCGGGATCTCCTGTTTGCCATGAGCAATCTGCTGATGGCCTGCCGTCCCCACGGGGTTGCTTCCTACTTCAGCGGGTTGCGTCCGATTCCTGCGCCCTTTGGAGCCGTGAACGATGAACAACGCATGGCGTCGATTGCGCGTTCACCATGGTCCGGGACTGCCGGTCATGGGTGAACCAACCTGGAAGGTGGCCTTTGCCAGCAGCGACCGGCAGCATGTCAACCAGCATTTTGGCATGGCCACCGGGTTTGCTGTCTACGAAATCGCCCCGGAGGCCGTCCGTCTGCGCGAGGTGCTGCAATCCGTGGCCTGCAACACCCACAACGGTCGGGTCGGGGAGCGTGTTCAGTTGCTCGACGGCTGCCGTCTGTTGTTTTGCGTGGCGATCGGCGAGGCCGCCAAACGCCAGTTGGCGGATGCCGGCATCACCGCGTTGGTGGTACAGCAGGGAGCCGCCATCTCCTCCCTGTTGGAGAAACTGCAAGCGCAGTCGGTCGCCCAGGTGGGCACCCTGGCACCTTTCAAACCCCCTGTGCCATCCAAACAGGCGGAGGAAAAATTCTTGGCCATGTTGGCCAACGGTTGGGACGAATGACCTTTCAAGGAGTCGCATGATGCAAAACCGTGACACGATCCAATTGACTGACGAAGAGGCCCTGTTGACCACCGATTTCTTTCAGGAGATGCGGCGTCAACTGCTCTCCCATGGCGGTGTTCATGAGGGTACTTCCATGCACAAAATGCTGGAACCCTACCTGTTGTCCCCGGAGAAACGGAAAGAGATTCCCGTCATCGGCGATCCATCTCCCGCCGTTCTGGTCCGGTTGCGCTGTTTCTACAACGCCATCGCCGTACTCATCGAAAAGGAGTGCGGCCTCATGGCGCGTCCCCTGATGGAGATGAACCCGGAGGGGTTCGGCACGCAGTTGATCGTGGTGGGCAAGCTGGTGGCCCTGGATCGGGTGTTGCGGGATGTGCATCGTTTTGGTTTCGCGGATCTGTCGCGCATGAAGGACGAGGCGGACCAACTGCTCTCCGTGGCGTTGCAACGGATCGGCGCGCACGGGGCCGTGGCGGGCATGTAGACCCTCTGCAAGCAACATTGAGGATAGGCGCATGAACGGAGAATGGATCACCGGTTTGACCCGGGGTGGAGCGCACTGGACACCCACCTTTGTCACCACGCTGGATGGCAATCGCTGCATCGGCTGCGGTCGCTGTTTCAAGGTCTGTCCGCGTCAGGTGTTCGATCTGAAAGACCGGGAGTCGGTGCCCGGTCTGCTCGGGTCAGAGGATGGGGAAGACGATTGGGAAGAGGACGGATTCTCCGATGATCCGCACATGGTGATGATCATCCATAATGCCGACGACTGCATTGGTTGCGCCGCCTGCTCCAGGGTCTGTCCCAAGCGGTGCCACAAGCATGCGCCTTGGCCTATGTAACGGAACAGGGTTTGCCCTGGGCATAGGAGATGCCGCCATGTCGCACAATCGGGTGATCATCGACGATACCACCCTGCGGGACGGAGAGCAGAGCGCCGGGGTTTCGTTCACTCTGGAGGAACGGTTGGCCATCGCCTGTGCCCTGGATGCCATGGGGGTGCCGGAACTGGAAATCGGCATTCCCGCCATGGGGCACGAGGAGCGGGAGGAGATCCGCGCCGTGGCGCAACTGGGTTTGCAGGCGCGTCTGCTGGTCTGGTGCCGCATGAGGCCGGAGGAGATCCACGCCTGCCGGGGGCTGGGGGTCAACCTGGTGGATCTCTCCATTCCCGTTTCGGACCAGCAGATCACCCACAAACTCCGGCGTGATCGGGCCTGGGTGTTGTCCACGGTGGCGCGTTGCGTGGCCGAGGCGCGGGATGCGGGTCTGGCGGTGTGCGTCGGCGGTGAGGATGCCTCGCGGGCGGACCCCGGTTTTCTGCTGGCCGTGGCGGAAGCGGCACAACGGGCCGGAGCGGAACGGTTCCGCTTCGCCGACACCCTGGGGATCATGGAACCCTTCGGCGTTTACGAGCGACTGCAGGCTCTGCGACGCAGCGTGGATCTGGATCTGGAAATGCACGCCCACGACGACCTTGGCCTGGCCACCGCCAACACCCTGGCTGCGGTGCGGGCGGGGGCGACCCATGTCAACACCACGGTCAACGGGCTGGGCGAACGGGCCGGCAATGCCCCTCTGGAAGAGGTGGTCGCCGCCCTGACGCGCCTGAGCGCACATCAGACCGGCATCGATCTCAAGCAGTTTCCTCTGGTCTCCAAACTGGTGGAGCGGGCATCGGGCATGACCATCTCCCCACAGAAAAGCGTGGTGGGGGAGATGGTGTTCTCCCACGAGGCGGGGATTCACGTGGATGGTCTGCTCAAGGATCCCCTCAACTACCAGGGCATCGATCCCCGCGACGTGGGTCGGGAGCATCGTCTGGTGCTGGGCAAGCATTCGGGACGGCATGGCATTCGCTGGGTATATGCCAGCCTGGGCATTGACATCACGGCCCAGGAGGCGGACAGCCTCCAGTTGCGACTGCGGCAGTTCGCCAGACGCCACAAACGGGTACCCCGATCCGAGGATCTGCTGACCCTCTACGACTCGGTCATCTGTCATGGCGTCGGTCTGGCATGACAGAGCACCGGTTCAAAAGGTCTCGGTCTCGATGGCAAAAATTTTGATGCGATAGGCGATCTGACGCGGGGTCAGTCCCAGCAGGCGTGCCGCCTTGGCCTTGACCCACCCCGTCTTGCGCAACGCCTGAAGCACGCGATCCTTTTCCCCTTCCCCCAGTTCGGCGGGGGCCGCCTCCCCGTCAGGGGTTGCCGGGACCATTGCAGCTGCGGCCTGCACGGGTTTGACCTCGCCGGGGGTGTTGACCAGGATCACGCTTTCCGGGACCAACAGGTTGCCTTCGCTCATCACCGCTGCCCGCTCCAGACAATTTTCCAGCTCCCGCACATTGCCCGGCCAATCGTGCCGGATCAGCACGCGCATGGTGGAATCGGTCAGCATCAGTCGGCGTCCCTGCCGCTTGGCGATGCGGGCCAGCAGGAAACGGGCGATCTCCGGGAGATCCTCCTTGCGGGCGCGCAACGGGGGGAGCGTGATGGTCATGACGTTCAGGCGGTAATAGAGATCCTGGCGGAACTGTCCCCGCTGCACTGCCTCTTCCAGGTTGCGATTGGTGGCGGCGATGATGCGCACATCCACGCGCAGGGTCTGCTCCCCGCCCACCCGTTCGAACTCCCCTTCCTGCAACACGCGCAGGAGCTTGGCCTGAAACGCGGGGGAGATCTCTCCCAGTTCATCCAGAAACAGTGTACCGCCATGAGCAAGCTCAAACCGTCCGCGTCGGGTACCCACCGCGCCGGTGAAGGCCCCTTTTTCGTGACCGAACAGTTCCGATTCCAGCAGGTTGTCGGGCAGGGCGGCACAGTTGAGCTTGACGAAGGGCGCCTTGGCCCGGGGGGAATTGAAGTGAATGGCATGGGCGATCAACTCCTTGCCGGTCCCGGACTCGCCGCGCAGCAGCACGGTGGTATTCCAGCGCGAGACCATGCGCACATGATCAAACACCTGGCGCATGGCCGCCGACCGTCCCACCACGTTGTCGAACCCATACCGGTTGCGTACCTCCATGAGCAGTTGATCCCGGTGGGCGGCGAGGTGTCTTTTTTCCTCTTCCACCTTGCGGGCCAACAGGATGCTTTGCACAAGCAAATGGCTGACCATCTCCAGAAACCATGCCTGTTGCATCAGGCGTTCCTGGTTCATCAGGCGGGGCTGGGTCGCCAGCACGCCGACCAGTTCCTGGGCGCCGATCCGTATGGGCACGCCAATGAACGGCAGATTGCGTTCCAGCAGACCGCATTTGTTCAGGAAACGGGGTTCATCTCCGGCGCGCGGCACCAGAATGGTACGCCCGGCAGCCAGCACCGTGCCCAGCACCCCCTCCCCCGAGCGGTAACAGACATCGTCGCACAAGGCGTTCGGTCCCAGGGGGGCCACCGCATTGATGACCAGCGCCCCGGACGAGGAATCCACCAGGGTGATGGTGGCAATTTTCATGTCGGCGTACTGATGCAGTGCTTCTGCCACGCTTTGCATGGTGCGCCGGGGGTCTGCAGACAGATGCAACGCCTGGCCAACGTGAAACAGGGCGCGCAGATCCGTGGTGGTGACCGCATTGCCTGTGAAAACGGCATCTTCGGTAAAAGGTTCCAGAATTTCCATATCGAACGCCCTCCACGGCTGTTGACGAGACGGTGGAGAAAAACAACCGAACCGTTTTGGCTATTGATGAGACCGATTGCATACAAAATATACAATTTGCAAAAAATGCACCAATAATCCACAAATTACTGAAATGTTTAAATAGATAAATATACAAACAAAAACATCGGCTTGCGCCGACAAATAGCGTGCAGACGCCAGACTGCAGCCGAGGGTATGCCTATTTATTAATCATGGAGATTGGCCGTTATCTCTTGCCTGTATAAAAAATAGGCATTTGGCCATGTGGCCCTGCGATTTTGCGCGGCACAAATGATCGCCGGTGTTTAAAGAAAATAACGCGATGATGATGACACACGACCTGCCTTGCATGATCACGAAATGTTTTTTGTAACCAGCAACACCTCTATAGTCACCACCATCGCTTCAGGCACCACCGTGACGGCAGTGCGCAGGTCCGGTCGCCAATGCGCTCCACGTCAGTATTTCTCGAGATGCAGTGTACCCGCTGTCTGCCGGGTGCCGTGAAGATAACCCAGTGGCGTCAGAATCTGCATGAGCGACTCCACCATGACCGGATTGCCACACAAAAAAATGTGCGTGTGCTGCGGATCGATCGGCATGCCACACAAAGCGCCGATATCAGGCCGCATCAGCAATGGTTGCAGCATGCCGGTATGCCCCTGCCAGCTTTTGTCAATGTTGGGACGCACGATGACGGGCAGATAACGAAAACGGGGACATTGCCGATCCAGGGATTCCAGTTCAGACCGGTATCCCAGATCCCAGGAATAAGAGGCGCCATGAATCACCGCCAGAGAGACCAACGGCGCACGCACCTCCAGCGCCATGCTGCGGATCATGCTGATGTAAGGGGCCAATCCGGTCCCGGTCCCCACCAGCAGAATGTTCTTGTCAGGCGGCACATCCGTCAGGGTGAACATCCCCTTGGAACCGTCACCGACATACAACCGGTCTCCAGGTGCCAGGGCGAACAAACGGGGCGTCAACTCACCGCTGGTAACCATAGAAATGTAGAATTCCAGACAATCCTTCGACCCGGAACCACTCGCGATGGAGTAGGCGCGCCGGATCAGTCGGTCCGGTTTGTCCACAGACACCTCTTCCGGGTCGGCCTCCGGCACTCTGGGGGCCGACCGCTTCAGCCCCAGCACCGTGAATTGACCGGGAATGAACTCGAAATCATCCCGGTCCAGCCTGACCTGCAGGATCATGATCAGGGGAGTCAACAACGTCGTGTGCAATACGGTCGCGTTATACATGAACCAGCTCCTTTTGATAACCGGGAATGGTGGCCAGATCCACGTCGTCAATCTGCTCGGGCGCGAGATACTCCTGGGCATAGTCCAGATAGATGCGCTCATCGATGAACAACTGGAACAGATCAGGATCGATATGCCCATCCTGTTTCATGAAGCCCAGGATCCGCAACGATTCGGAGAGGGTCTTGCCGGATTTGTAAGGACGATCCCGGGCCGTGAGGGCTTCGAACACGTCGGCAATGGCCATCATGCGGGCCTGCAGGGACATCTGATCCCCGGTGAGGCCCTTGGGATATCCTTTGCCGTTCATCTGCTCGTGATGCCCCCCCGCGATTTCAGGCACATGCCGGAGATGTTTGGGAAAAGGAATGGCATCCAGCATCTTGATGGTGGCAACAATATGATTGTTGATGATGGTCCGTTCTTCCGGGTTGATGGTCCCTTTGGGAATGTTGAGATTGTAGATCTCGTTGTCGGTAAGAAACGGTCGTTCCTGGCCGCTGCTGTCCACCCAACGTCGTCTGGCGATGGCGCGAACCCGATCCTGGCTGGCGACCGACATGAACTCTCCCCCGATGTTGGTGGCCCGCAGAAAGGCCTGATCCTGGTCGATGCCGGCCAGTTCCTGCCGCAACGCCTCCTCGATCTGGGCGATATCGGCAGTGGCGCCGGTTTCCAGCGCGGCGAGTTTCCTGGTGAGATAATCGAGCCGCACATCCCGTTTGATCACCTCGAAACGGGTGTCGATCAGGTGAATGCGGTCGAAAATGGTCTCCAGTTTGGTTCCCTTGTCCACCACTTCCGTCGGGGTCACCACCTTGCCGCAATCGTGCAGCCAGGCGGCGATTTTCAACTCATACATCTCCTCGTCGGAGAGGTGAAACGCTTGCAGCGGACCGTTCCGGGTGGCGCTGGCGGCTTTTCCCAGCATTTCCGCCAAGACCGGCACCCGGTGACAATGGCCGCCGGTGTACGGGGATTTCTCGTCGATGGCCGACGCGATGGCCTGAATGAACGACTCGAACAGCGCCTTGAGATCCGCGATCAGTTTTTGATTGGTCAGGGCCATGCCGGCCTGGGAAGCCAGGGATTCGACCAGTTTCTGCTGTTCCTGGGAGAACGGAACCACGCGTCTGGTGGTGAGATCCTGGGCGTTGATGAGTTGCATGACGCCAATGATCTCATTGAGATGATTCTTCAACGGCACCGTCAGAAAGGAACGGGAGCGATAGCGGGTCTTGCGGTCAAACTTGCGCGTTCCGGAAAAATCAAACCCCTGCGCCTGGTAAGCGTCCGGGATGTTGACCGTGGTCCCGTTCAGAGCCGCGAACGCGGCGATCATTTGCAGATTGGGTTCCCCATTCTTGTACAGGGGCAACTCCTGAAAACGGATCGGAATGCCGGTGGTGCCCCCCATGACGACGCCCAGAGAATCGTTGCGGAGAATCTCAAATTTCAGGCTCTGCCTGTCCGTGACGCTGTACAGGGTGCCGGCGTCGGCATTGGTCAGTTCCGTGGCGCCCATGAGGATGATCTCCATCAACCGATTGAAATCCGGCTCAGAAGAGAGGGCGATACCGATATCGTTCAGTCGTTCGATCCGCTCCAGAATGGCTGAAGTGATTGTGTCCATGTTGAGCCACTCCCTCGCGTGCGATTGTGCGTCCTGGTGTTCCCTGTCAGCCCATGCCACATTGTGGCACAGCGTTTTCCGCAGCCTCTGCATCCTGCATCGGCATGGTCATCGGAGGCAGCGCAACGACGATTTCAGTCTCTTCCATGCCGGCGCACAGGAAGATCTCGCCATGATGCAACCCGGTGATCATCGCGGCGGAATAGGCCCCCAGCCCGGACCCGAACCGCTTGCCGTGTGTCACGAACTTGCCGAAAAAATTCTCCCGAATCGCCTCCGGTACGGCACCGTGGTTGTGGATGTGGATGGCACGCCCCGGATCGAACCGAATGGTGACATCATGCCGGTCAGGAGAGGCCTCGATGGCATTCTTGAGCAGATTGCCGAAAAGCGAATACAGCAGCCTGGATCCCCCCCGCACCCAGTAGTGGGCATCCGCATCACCCACAATGCGCAGGTTGATCTTGTGCAAGCCCGCCACCGTTTGCATGTCCTGGCAGAGTTTATGGATCAGGGCGACCAGATCCACCGGATCGTTGGGCAGGGTCAAGTCCTGGCTTTCCAGTTTGTACAGATCCATGGCCTGATTGATCATTTCCAGCATGCGCATGCCCTCCTGTTCTGCCAGGGCCGCCAATTCCATATGCGCGGTGGTCGTCCCCTCGAGGTTTTCCAGCAAACCTGGAAGATTGATGATAAAGCCCAGGTGATTTTTCAGATCGTGCAGGGTGAACTTCTCCATCCTCTCGCGTGACTGGGCCTGACGGACCATTTCCCGGTTTGCGGCTGTCAGGGCACACAGTTGACGACGCGTGTTCAGATGATTTTTGATTTTACTGGTGATGACCGTTTCATTGAATGGCTTGGTGATATAATCCAACGCGCCAAGCTGCAGACCGATGCGTTCGTTTTCGGCATCGTTCAACAGGCTGATGAACAGCACGGGAATGTCCCGGGTGGTCGCCTCGTTTTTCAACTGTTGACAGACGGTGTAGCCATCCATGTCGGGCATGGAGATGTCCAGCAAAATCAAGTCCGGTTGCCCCTCGCGGGCTTTTTGTAACCCTTCCATGCCTCCGGTCGCGAAATCGACGCGATACTCCTTACGCAGCATTTGACCCAGCATGAAAATGCTGGAGGGCTGATCGTCGATGATCAAGAGGGTGGATTTTGGTGCGTCCGCCATCAAATCTGCCTGGGCTTGCATGGGACGATACTCCTGACAAAAAAAAGAAAATCGTACAGACACCTGATGAAACATCTCTAGCAATTTGAAAGCCACAATGGATTATTGAATCAAAGGGTGCTCCAGCCGCCACAGGTTGGATCAACCAGGAAAGAAAATTTGACAAAAACATGACGAATCATTCATGAAAACGATCGAATTTCCACGCGGAACGTCCGGTCATTGCAGGGAAAAAGCAGGCATGACAAGCTTTCTGCACAAGTCAACAGAACTTGCCCGGGTTTACCGGGGCGGGAGATATCGTCTGCCGAGCCGCATTAATTTCAGGTTGGGGCCTGCTTGTTGCCGGACAGACGGCTGTACAGGGCCTGCCGGGTAATGCCCAGCAGGGCGGCGGCCACACTCTTTTTGCCATCGGCGCGGTGGAGCGCTTCACGAATGAGCAACTCTTCCGCTTCCTTGAGAGTGGGAAAGCTGGTTTGGGAAAACCGGATGGAGGGATCCTCCGCGTCGGTGCGGATCGAGGCAGCGGTGTTTCCGGCCCGTCCCGGCTGCAGGGCGGGGAAACAGTCCAACGACATCACATGGCCCTGATGGCGGGAAACCGCATCAAAGACCATGGCCTTGAGTTCGCGCACATTGCCTGGAAAGGGATAGACCGCCAGATGGTCGAACAGATTCGGTGGCGGGGCGGGGGTGGATCGATTGAGGGCGGCGGCGGCCTCTTCCAGAAAGTGGATCGTCAGCAGGGGGATGTCCTCCTTGCGTTCCCGCAACGGGGGAATGTGCAACTGGTGAAATGAAAGACGATAAAACAGATCACGCCGCAGCAGACCCTTGGCGAGCAGCTCGTTGGGATCCCGATGGGTGGCGGCGACGATGCGGACTTCGGTGCGCACTGGATGGTCCGCGCCCAGGGGCGTGTACTGCTTCTCCTGGAGAAATCGCAGCAGTTTGATCTGGGACGCCGGGCCGATGTCCCCGATCTCATCCAGAAACAGGGTGCCCCCCGCCGCCTGGGCCACCAGCCCTTTCCGGTCCTGATCGGCACCGGTGAAGGCTCCGCGACGATGACCGAACAGGGTGTCGGAAAAAATGTGCTCGTCCAGACCGGCGACATTTTCGGCGACCAGAGTGCCGGTGCGACCGCTCGCCGCATGGCAGGCGCGCACGAACATCTCCTTGCCCACGCCGGTCTCCCCGGTGATCAGCAGAGGTTCGGGAGAGACCGCGACGGCTTCGATATAATTGAACAACTGGTGCATCAACCGGCTGCGGGTCAAAATGGGGGAAAAGGCCGCAGCGTTAGCGGGCGTCGTGGTGTTCAGGTGACGACGGATCGCGCTTAGCTCGCTGCGCAGATTGTAAATCTGCAGGGCATTCTGTACGCTGGTGACCAGCCGATCGGGTTCGGTGGGTTTGAGCAGATAATCGATGGCGCCACGTTTCATGCAGGTGACGGCGGCCTCGACATCCTGAGAGCCGGTCATCACGATCACCTGCACTTCGGGATACTGACGGGTGATCTCCGGGAGGAGGTCCTGTCCCGAACAGTGGGGCATCATCAGGTCCAGCACCACCACGCCAACCGGCTGGTCGTTCAGCAGGGGCAGGAGCTTGCGGTTGTCGTTCAGCACGACGATCGAGGTGAACCCGGCATTCAGCAGCCAAAGGCGCGTGGCGTTCAGGATCGACTCCTCGTCATCCACCAGAAGAATCGTGGCAGGGGTGCAGCAAGCTGTCATGCCTGTCATCCTGTTGCAGAAGGATCAGTCCCACCCGCAGCAAAGAGCGCAAAATCGTCGCGGTTTGTGCGCCCCATGCAACGGATCCTGTCAAGATCTGACCATACGATGCTATCTCAATCCAAGGGAGATGACCAGCAGATCCGCGCAGCAGTCCATCAAAATCCTCTGGCAGGTGCAATCATCACATGGATTCTTTTGTTTTTCATTCGGTTGTAATCTGCCAAAATCTTGCAAAACCGAAAGCGTTGCGGTAGCATCAACCGATTTCAACAAAAAAAGACGATCAGATGGTGGACCGGCCACGAGGCGAATGGTTGCACTTCACAATGCCTTTCTCGAGAAAAAGGATGCGTGACGGCGAAGAACCAGGGGATACGAGATGATGTCGACGCTGGAAGCCAAGAATCCGGTGCGGATGCTCCGCTCTCTGGATCGTCCGGTCTTTGGGCTGCTGCCCTCGGTGGTCTTCTTCGTGTTGCTGGTGGCGAGTGTCGGGACTGTCGTCGGATTCGCGCAATCGCAAAAGGAGAGCCTGACCAGGGAATTCCAGGAAAAAATGTTGGCGATCGGCACCCTGAAGGCGCGTCAGATCGACGATTGGGTGGAGCAGTATTATCGGGACGCATCGTTGTTGAGAAAGAACCACCTGTTCTCCAATGAGGTGGTCAGGTGGTTGCGCCAGGGTCACAAGCCGGATGAACGGTCCCGCCTGCTCACCAGCCAATTGAACTCCAGAAAGTCCCTGTTGCACTACCAGGAGATCAAGCTGCTTTCGGACTCCGGTGACGTGCTGCTGACGACCTCAGCCGAGTCTGAAGCGGGGTTGGATGAGGAACTCCGACCCCTGGTCCGGCAATCCATGACGGATGGCCAGATCCGGTTTTCACCAATACGCCAGTATGCGTCACCAGCCGACAGCATCCGCCTGCATATGATCGCCCCGCTGGAATGGGAGGGGCCGACGGGAAACGAGAAAATCGCCGTTCTGCTGTTTGCCATCGATCTGCATCAATTCCTCTATCCCCTGCTGAACGCATGGCCGACCCCCAGCCGCACCGCCGAAACCTTGCTGGTGATGCAGGATGGCAACGACGTGCTGTTCCTCAACAATCTGCGCCATCTCAAGAATACTGCGTTGAAATTCCGTCTGCCCCTCGTCCAGGGCAGCGACATTCCCGGTGTGCGCGGCGTGATGGGCGAACGCGGCATCATGGAAGGACGGGATTATCGGCAAGAACCGGTGTTGGCCGCCACCATTCCCATGCAGCGCATGCCGTGGGTGATGGTGGCCAAGATCGATCAGGAGGAGGTGTACGCCCCGCTGCGGCTGCAGACCCAGTTTTTTGTCGTGGTGATCCTGTTTGTGCTGGCCATGGCGGCCATCGGGCTGCGATTGTGGTGGGTCAACAGCACCCAGGCCCTGCTGCGCAAAAGCATGGACCGTCTCAACCTCTCCCAACAACTGGCACAGGTGGGCAGCTGGGACTGGGACCCCTATCCAGACAAGGAGGTGTGGTCCGAGACGCTGTATTCCCTGCTGGGGCTGCCGATGGGGTCCGTGGAACCCAACCGCGTCGCGTTCCAGGAACGCATTCATCCGGATGACCGGGCACAGGTGGTGTGGGATCTGTATCAGCAACTGGAAACGGAAGAAAATTTCATCCGTTCCTATCGGATCGTGCGACCCGATGGCCAGCAGCGTTTCATGTTGGAAAAAGGGGCGGTGTTCCGTGCCAGGTCTGGAAAAATCATCCGGGTGATCGGGATCCTGCTGGATGTGACCGAACGCAAAATCGCCGAAAAACAGGAAAAATATTACATCCAGCAGCTCGAAAAGTCCAATCGCGCCTATCGTGCGCTGGGCCGCTGCAATGCCATTGGCTATTATGCCCAGACCGAGAGCCAACTGTTCCGGGACATCTGTTCCATCATTCAGGAGTGTTGCGGATATCGTCTGGTTTGGATCGGTGTGGCGGAAACGGAACCCGGTCGACGGGTGCGTCCGGTCGCCCATGCCGGATTCGAAGAGGGGTATCTGGATCATCTGGTCATCTCCTGGGATGATTCGGAACACGGACAGGGACCGACCGGCCAGGCGATCCGCACCTGTCAACCGGTGTTGAACCAGGATGTCAACGCCAACCCGAGGTTCTCCCCCTGGCAGCAGCAGGCGGAAGAGCGAGGCTATGCCAGTTCCGCCGCTTTTCCTCTCTGTTACGCGAATCATTGTTCTGGGGTGCTCAATGTCTACGCCGACAAACCGTTCGCCTTCGCCGACGAGGAGGTGCAACTGCTCAGCGAAATCGCCGCCAACATGGCTCACAGCCTCCATCTGTTGCGGTTGCGGCATCGGCAGCAACAAGACGAAGCGGCGGTACGGCGTCACCGAACCCAGCTGGAAGGGATCTTCGATGCCTCCATCGCCGCCATCCTGCAGATGGATCTTGCCGGGCGCATTCTGCTGGCCAACCGCAGCATGATGGAAATGTTCGGCTATACCCGCGAGGAGTTGCCAACGATCACCTACTTTGACCTGCTCCATGCCAGTCAGCACGAGGTGGCCAAGTGCGGTCTGGCCACCTTGGACCATGTGGATGCGGAGCGACTCTATGTGCGCCGGGACGGTTCCCCCTTCTGGGGACATCTGATGGGGAGGCGCATGCCGGATCTGCCCGACATGGAAAACAGCGTGATCGCCATCATCACCGACAGCACCGAACGCAAGGCGGCGGAAACGGCCCTGCAACAGGCCAAGGATGAGGCGGTCCAGGCCAACAAGAGCAAGAACATCTTTCTCGCCAGCATCAGTCATGAGATCAGAACCCCGCTGCATGCCGTGATCAACCTGGGTTTCCTGGCCTCCCTGCACACCGCAGACACGGTGATCATCCACTATCTGGACAAGATCCAGGAGGCGGGCAAGACGCTCTCCCGGATCATCGATGATTTGCTGGACCTCTCCAAGGTGGAGGCCGGCGCCCTGGTGATGGAGCAGGTTCCGTTCATCCTGCAGGACGTACTGAACAACCTGATGACGCTGGTCAATACCTTGAACCACAAACAGTTGGCGTTGCGCTGCGAGGTGGATCCGACGACCCCCATGACGCTGCAGGGCGATCCCCAGCGTCTGAGTCAGGTGCTTCTGAACCTGATGAGCAACGCCATCAAGTTTACCGATCAGGGGGAGGTGGGGTTGCGGGTGGAGGTGACGGAGCCTGGCGATCAGGAGGTCGTGTTGTGTTTCACGGTGACGGATACCGGTTGCGGAATCGAAGAAAACCAGCGAAAACAGATCTTTCAACCGTTCTATCAGGGAGAGCATGGCTTGGCACACCGCCAGGGAGGCGCCGGACTGGGGTTGGCCATCTGCCGGCATCTGGTGACCCTGATGGGTGGGGAGTTCAAGATTGTCAGCCAACCCGACGTGGGGAGCACATTTTCCTTCACCGCGCGTTTCGGCGTGGTGGATCACTCTCTGTGCATGGCGGACAAAGCCAACGGGCTGTCCGTTTTGTCCGAGGATCTCCAGACCTCCCTGGAGCACCTGTCTGGCGCGAGCGTGCTGGTGGTCGAGGATGTGGAAATCAATCAACTGATCATCACGGAACTGTTGCAGCGGGTGGGACTGCGGGTGGTGGTGACCGGCAGCGGGCAACAAGCCCTGGAACTGCTGGACAGCCAGAACTGCGATCTGGTGCTGCTGGATTTGAAAATGCCGGATATGGATGGTTTCGAGGTGGCGCGACGCATACGGGCCATACCCCGCCTGGAGGCACTGCCGATCATCGCCATGACCGCCTATGCCTTCAGCAGCGATCGTCAGCGCTGCCTGGAGGTCGGCATGAACGATCATCTGGCCAAACCCATCGACCGGACCCTGCTGTATGCCGCCCTCCGACGCTGGATCCCACCAGCGGTCAGGTCGGCGTTCTCCTCCCCCGCCCCTGCCCTCGCCGAACCGGTGACAGACCCGCTTTTGCCGACGCAATTGCCGGGAATCGATCAAAACAAGGGACTGGGAAGGGTGCTCGGCAATGTCTTGCTGTATCGTGTGCTGCTGCGCAAATTCGCTCAAACCTATGCCCGGTGCGACGATGAGATTCGTCAGTTGCTGCAGGAGGGGGAGCACGAACAGGCCCGGCATAGAATCCATGCCCTGGGGGGGGTGGCAGGCAACCTGGGGGCGCAGGAACTGATGACCGCTGCCAGGGCGGTGGAGCGTATTTGCCAGCCCGGATCTCCCCTGGATGATCCACTTCTGGCGGAACATCTGCAGCAGTTTTTCGCCAGTTTCTCACAGGTTATGACCTCCGTTCAGCCGCTGCTGAAGAGTGAAGAGAGCAGGACTTTGCGCCTGGACGGAGAGAGACTGGACGTGGCCAGGCACCAGGTGGAGATTCTGGAAGATCTCGTGCAAAGAGGCGATATCATCGAGGCCATGCACACGATCACCCTGTTGCAGCAGCAGGTGCGGCACACCCCGTTGATGCAGGAGGTCGAACATCTCATGGAACTCTTGTACGATGGCAATCTGGTCCTGGCCGCAACCGTGGTGCGTCGTCTGGGGGCGGCCATGGTCGCACCAGAGGAACCGAACGCGATCAGCCCTACCCTGTAAAAAAAGGGACAATACGTCAGGAAAGTTGCCATCTGCTTATTTCACTATCATTATTCAATAGTTGCAGGTTAATAAGCGTCCATTTCAATCCTGGTTGACAAATTTTCTTTCCTCCCTTCCTCTGCCGGATTCCCCCTTGTTGCATGTCTTGACGCGGTTTGCCACCTTGGCATCCTGGTTGCAATAAATATTGCCAGATAACATTAACTAAATACGAATACTCTCCGCGAGAACACCATATTGGTTTTCGGAAGACCACGAGGAGAGGCAACTGCAAGGAGTGAGTCTCATGAAACAGATCGTCGAAACGACCGATACCGGAGCCATCGACAATTGTCTCTTCAGGACTGATACACGCATTGTGGACAAAAAGGTCCACAGCAATCCGACAGCCAGGACCGACAGGCAGGACAGGAAATCCGGTATCCCCCATGCCATGGCCAACCACTATCCGTCGTGGCTGGCCTTTTGCGCCAAGGCGCAATTTTTCGGTCTGCAGAAACAGGATCTGAATCTGCTGCTGCAGGCGGGTCGGATGATGCATACCCAGAATGGCCAGCAGTTGTTTTGCGAGGGCGAGTGCAATGACAGGATCTTCGTGATCCTGGACGGCCAGGTCAAACTGGGAAAGAGTGCCCGCAGGCCCAAGTGGCTCGATATGGGGCCTTACGGCATGATCAACATGTCCGATGACGAGGAGCCGGTGTGGAATGGCTATCGACTCTGCACGGCGAGCAATTGTCTGGGTGGTCTCCCGCTGACCCGCGAGGCGTGTCACTCCCTGACTGCGGTTTCGATCGGGGAGTGCAACCTGCTGGTGGTGGAGACAGCCAGCCTGGAAAACCTGCTCCAGTCGCAAGGCAGAGGCCATCATGCTCCACGGATCATGGCCAGCTTGCACCAGATGCTCCCCTAGCTTCCGATTTGGGAGAAAACGCGTGCCACTTCGCTCCTTTGGTTCTTTCACCTTCAACATCAGCGGGCTGAATCCATGCGCGGACCCTGAAGGTTGTCTGGAATTTCTGACCCTGTTCATGAAACAGGGGAGCTGGGTTGCCCCTCTGGAGCGAATGCAGGGCCAGTCTGCGCCAGATCCTACCCCGGCATCCGCCCAGGATAGAAAACAGGCGTCACCTGGGCCTGCAGGTACTTTCACTTTAAGCATCAGCGGGTTGGACACCTGCGATGATCTCCCGAGCCTTCTGGATTTCCTGACGCTGTTCATGCAAAAAGACGGCTGGGATGCCAGTTTGGCAAACGGCAAGATTGGCCTCTGGCAGGAGGCCAATGATTCCATTCCATCAACGAAACTTACGACAACCAGAATAACTGGAGAAACAACATGGACATTTTTTCGACAACCGACCCGATCAGCGGAACGGATCTCCACGGACGCACGGAAGGACTCCCCTGTTATGTGGATGGCCAGGGAGACTCGTTCCTGACCGTTCATTTCGAGTCTGAAGCCAACCGGCAGGCCTATCTGGCCATTCCACTGGAGCCGTCTTCCCTGGATCTGTCCAACTCCACGGACGAATGGGTGGATGAGGGATAGGCCCGGGAAGTGATACCCATCCGGCTGAATCATCCATTGCGTCGATGGTCTGGCCGGATGGCACAGGGACATGGTACGAGCATTCACAGGAGACGAACATTGAACATCGAACACAAAATTGAAGACCCGGACATGACCAAATTGTGCCAGGGTGTGCAAAACAGCGCCCACATCGCCATCGGCGCAAACGGTTTCAGCGTGTGCCTGCCAACCGATGCCGGGGAAGGTGATTGCCACTTCGAGGGCATTCAGGATCTGAGCGTAGCCCACGAATTGTCGGAAATGTTAATCGGGGAACTGGAACACAGCTCCCTGGAAACGCAACGCAATCCCAACATCGTGTTTGGTTGAGGATTGACTGGATGAGAGGATGAGCCAACATCGCCTTCTCCAGGGCGGATCGTATTCATCCTGGCAACCCCATGCCCCAACGGTATCCAGGCAGGCATTCCATGAAAAAAGCCCTCTTTTGGATTCTCCTTCCTGGTTCACTGTTGGGGCTGCTGGCGTGGCATTTCATGCTGGCTGCCCCCGCCAACAAACCCTTGCGCCTGGGGGTGCTGCACGCCCTCACTGGAGATATGGCGGTCAGCGAAGCGCCCCTGGTGGATGCGATCCGTCTGGCCGCAGAAGAGATCAACGCCCAGGGGGGCCTGCTGGGACATCCATTGGAACTGGTGGTGGTGGACAGCCGTTCGGATGACAGCCGGGTGGCCGCCGATGCCGAACGACTCTTTGTCCAGGAACAGATCCGCGTCCTGTTTGGTTGTTGGACCTCCTCCTGCCGCAAGGCGGTGAAGCCGGTGGTGGAACGACTCGATCAATTGATGTTCTATTCCGCGCGCCATGAAGGCATGGAAGAGTCCAACAACATCTTCTACACCGGCGACACACCCAATCAGCAACTGATTCCAGGCGCCCGCTGGGCCATGAAAATGTTCGGCAAACGGATCTGTCTCGTGCAGTCCAACCATCTCTTTTCACAAACCGCCCACATGATCCTGCAGGATGTGATCACCCTGGATGGCGGAGAAATCCTGGCCGAACACACACTGGCACAGGACACCTTCGATGCTGCACAACTGACAAACGAATTGAAACGACACCAGGCGGATCTGGTCCTCAACTCTCTCGTCGGACCGGTCAATGCCCTGTTTTTCGCCACGCTGGAACAAAACGGACTGGCGGACTTGCCGGTAGTCTCGCTGGACATCGCGGAAGTCGAGTTGCAGGCCTGGGGCGGTACCCGCCTGCACCAACATTACGGCATATGGAGTTACTTCCAATCCCTGCCGGGAGAGGACAACCGGAAATTCGTGTCCGCCTTCAAGGCGCGTTACGGCAACGATCGGGTCACCAGCGCGCCGATCGAGGCGGCCTATGTCAGTGTGCTTTTGTGGGCCAATGCCGTGCGCAATGAAAACTCATGGAATCCAAAGCTGCTCAAGTATTCCATCAACCGCCAATCCGTGCCCGGCCCGTCCGGCATCTCCGCCCTGGACAGCATCAGCCATTACATGTGGCAAACGGTTCGGATCGGTCATGTCCAGCCGGATGGGCAATTTCAGCAGGTGTTTTCCTCCCTGGCACCGTTGCGTCCCCTGCCCTGGCCTATCAATCACAGCCGTCAGGAGTGGCAAACCATGATTGCCGCCCCAGACAAGTTGAAACACCCATGATCTTCAACCAGATCGTGCCACGCCTGTTGCTGGGCTTCCTGCTGCTTTCCCCTGTGCCGCTGGCGGGACTGGCATGGCTGTATATGCAGGCCTTTGAAAAGACCATCCTGGAAACCGAAGTCATCAATTTGGCCTCCATTGCCAACAAAAAAGCCGATCAAATCGATGACTACCTGAACGAACGCCTGACCGATGGCCAATTACTGGCAACCCTGCCGTTGACCGGCAATGCGTTGGTGACCCTCTCCACCCTGTTCGCCGGACAGGATGTCCGCGCGCTGAGCAAAGAGAAAGCATTCAAAGCGTTCCATCAATATTTCAGTCATCAGATTTCCATCATGGATTACTATGACCTGCTGCTGGTGGACGTGTCCGGCAATGTGGTCTTCTCCGTATTGCAGGAAACCGACTTCGGCGCCAACCTGAATTCCGGCTCTTTGCGGAACACCAGCCTGGCGCAGGCCTTCCGGGAATCACAGACCCTGTTCACTCCCCAAATCAGCCGGGCGGAACATTATGCACCGTCCGCCAATCAGGTGGCGATTTTCATTGTCACGCCGCTCCTGCATGACAGGCGTCTGCTCGGCGCGGTGGTGCTGCAACTGAACATGGAGCGTCTGACCAGAGTGACCGCCGACTCCACGGGGATGGGCATAACCGGGGAGACCGTGCTGGCCCATCTGGTTGACCATGATGTGATTTTTGTCAGCCCGCTGCGCCACAAACAGGAGGGAGCGTTCCAGTTCCGCGTTCCCTTCAACCAGAACAGCATCGCTCAACCCATGCTGGCTGCCTTGAAGGGTGGCAATGGCCAGGGTCTGGCCCAGGATTATGCCGACATTCCGGTCGTGGCGGCGTGGCGCTATCTGCCGGCACTGCGCTGGGGCATGGTCGTCAAGATGGAGACCGTCGAGGCGCTCCAACCCACGCACCGGTTGCGTTCTTTCATCATGGTCACCCTGTTTCTGCTGCTGCTGGCTGCCGGCGTGACGGCCTTTTTTCTGGGCCGCAGCCTGACCACCCCACTGCTGAATTTCGTGGACACTGCCCGCAGAATCGCCGCCGGCGATCTGCAACAGCGCGTCCTGCCACAGGGGGTCAAAGAGTACCGCCTGCTGGTGGCAAACTTCAACAGCATGGCCGATCACCTCGCCAAGGAACGCACCCTGCTGGAGGAGCGGGTACAGGAACGCACCCAGGCCCTGCAACAGGCCAAGGAAGAGGCGGAAGTCGCCAATCGTTCCAAGAGTGAATTCCTGGCCAACATGAGCCACGAAATCCGCACCCCCATGAATACCATCATCGGCATGGGGTATTTGGCCCTGCAGACCAGTCTCTCCCTGCAACAGCGTGGCTACCTGGAAAAAATTCACGCCTCGTCCAACTCGCTGCTGCGCATCATCAACGACATTCTGGATTTCTCCAAAATCGACGCCGGCAAACTGGAGTTGGAACAGGCCCCCTTTGATCTGTACCAGGTTTTGCATCAGGTGATCAACGGACTGCTGATCAAAGCGCAAAACAAACCCGGAGTCGAGATTCTGTTGTCCATTCCAGTCGATGTTCCCCGTCACATGCTGGGAGATGCCGGTCGTCTGGGACAGATCCTGACCAATTTGTGCGACAACGCCCTGAAATTCACCGAACAGGGGGAGATCGTCCTGACGGTTGAATTGCACTTGATCATCTCCCATCAGGTCACCCTGAATTTCGCGGTGCGCGATACCGGAATCGGCATCCAGTCCGGGCAGATCGAACGTTTGTTGCAACCCTTCCAGCAGGCCGACGCCTCCACCACACGCCGCTATGGCGGGACCGGCCTGGGGCTGGCCATTTGCCGCAATCTGGTGGAAATGATGGGCGGTCGCATGACGGTGAAGAGCACACCAGGGCAAGGCAGCCAATTTTTTTTCACCGTGCGTTTTGCGCTGGATCCACACCAGAAAAGGCGCGAAACGTTGCGCATGCCCGCCGGGTTGCAACACAAACGGGTGCTGGTGGTGGATGACAATGCCACGGCCCGGGAGATCGTCCTAACCCTGTTGACCTTTTGGCAGTTGGACAGCACAGGGGTGCCGTCGGGACAGGAGGCCATCGCGGAACTGAAACGCGCCACAGCGACCGGGGCACCTTATCATCTGGTGTTGCTGGACTGGTCCATGCCGGAGATGGACGGCAGCGAAACCGCCCGGCGTATTCTGAACGAACCGGCCATTCCGGTTGCACCGGCGATCGTCATGATGGTCGCCTTTGCCCAGGAAATGATCCTGGAGCAGGCAGACAGAATGGGGATCAAGGCGTTTCTCCAAAAGCCGGTCACTCCTGCCGACCTGTTTGATCTCCTCGTGAAACTGTTCGTCAACCGGAACGGCACCAGCAAAGTACGCCCCTGGCAAACCGATGTTTCGGGAAAAGCCGGACTGCGTGGCAAGCGGATTCTGTTGGTGGACGATCTGCAGGACAATCTGGATTTGCTCCAGGCACTGTTGGAAAAACAGGAAGTGAGCATCACCATGGCCCACGATGGACGCGCGGCGGTGGAGGCGGTGGCCCAGGCGGCCATCCCGTTCGATGTCGTCCTGATGGATGTGCAAATGCCGGTCATGGATGGACTCGAAGCCACCCGTGCCATTCGCCTCCTGCCCGGGACACAGGCGTTGCCCATCATTGCCCTGAGCGCCAGCGCCATGGTGCAGGATGTGAAGGCGTGTCTGGCCAACGGGATGAACGACCACATCGCCAAACCCATTCATGTCGCCACCCTGCTGGGCAAACTGATCCAGTGGACCGGCGGTGCCGCACCCCAAGGGCAGGAGACGGTTGCAGACAGGAGTGATCCGGAGCAGCAGCCAGCACCGTCGACAGACAAGCCTCCGGCAACCCTCGACAGGGAACACCTGTCGGCCCTGTTGAAGGAGCTGGGCCTCCTGTTGGAAAAAAGAGATTTTCAGTGCTATTCCCATTTCAAGACGATCCAGGAGATGCTGTCAGGTTTCCCGGAATTTTCCGAAGACCTGATTGAACTGCAATACCGTCTTGACCGCATGGAAACGCAGGCATCCATACAGATCGTGCAAGCCCTGCACGCACAACTGCAAACAACGTTTCGGGCAGAAACGCTGCTGCCGGAAGCGGCACTGGGCATCGACCAGAAGGAGCACTCCCATGAATAACACCATCAAACCACAAAAGACGGATGGAAAAATGGGATCATTCCTGATCATGATCGATCAGAAACCTCTTGAGCACCAACCGGGGAGTCCAGAATGAATCATCTGTTTGACGAGGACGAATGCCGCCATCAATTGATCATCGACGATTTCAAACACGCCATGATGGAACGGCCAACATTCATCAATATCATCTCCGTGGAGGATCTCATGTCCCTCTACCAATCCGCCAAGACCCACGCCCAAATTCGCTGCATAGAGCAGGTTCCAGTAGAGCGGGTCATGAGCCGGGAGATCGTCACCGTCTCCCCGACAACCTCGCTGGTCGAGGCGGCGGAATTGATGTTGCAGCACCGGATCAGCGGGTTGCCGGTGGTGGATGAAACGTCCCGCCTGGTCGGGGTGCTGGCCGAGGCGGATCTGCTCAAAGCGGTGGGGATTCCCTGCCATCATCCGACGCGCAACCTGTGGGAGACCCTGGAAAGTCTGTTTTTGCACCGCACCAGTCTGCAAGGCTTCCAGGGCGTCGTGCAGGAACACATGACGGCGCCGGTGATTGGCGTGGAACTCGGCACCATCCTGGAACAAGCTGTGGACTTGATGAGCAAAAAACGCATCAAACGGCTGATGGTGGTGGACAAGGCAGGTCAACTGCAAGGCGTGATCACCCGTTCCGACATCATCCGAATCTTTTTGATACAAGCAAAACAACTTGCCGGTTAGCAACCTGGCGATTTTTTGCTGGACCATCCGACCCCAAAGGTTGCGACAAACACATCCCTCGCGGCGGCAATCCTGGCCTCGGAGCCACTGCCGAAGGCAACGATTGCCTGGCTTGTGTTTTTTTTCTTGAAATGGTCACTACAAACCAGTAATGATCATTACAGAAAAAATCCCAACCGGAGATCCCTTGCGCCGTGGCAACCCCTGCACCATTCCTGATGCTCATCTTCAGCCTGCCGGCGCGCAATGCCACGGAGCGAATGCGGGCATGGCGCGCACTCAAGGTCATGGGGGGAGCCATGCTGCGGGACGGAGTCTATCTGCTGCCGGAAAAGGCACAGTTGGCCACTCCCCTGCTCGATCTGGCCGGAGAGATCCGCCGCAACGGCGGAACCGCCGAGGTGGTCGGCATCCAACCCCTGGATGGGCAACAGGCAGAAGGTTTGCGCACCCTGTTCGACCGCACCGGGGAATATGCCAACCTGCTGGAAGAATTGGCAAAAATCGATCCCGGCATGCAGGACCTCACCCTCCTGAAACGCCTGGCGCGCAACCTGCGGCGCCGATTTGCGGAGCTTGCCGCCACGGATTTCTTTCCCACCGATCACCAGACCATCGCAAACAATGCCCTGCTCACCCTGGAAAAAACCATCGCCAACCGCATCCGCCCAGATGAACCCACCCCGCGCGAGGATCCAATCCAACTCCGGAATCCGCAACACTACCAGGGACGACTGTGGTACACCCGCGCCGATTTGTGGGTGGACCGCGTGGCGTCGGCCTGGCTCATCCGGACATGGATCGATCCGAACGCCAGCTTCCTCTGGCTGCCCCACGGTCAATCCCCCCCGCAAGAAGGCATCGGCTTCGACCAGGACGGAGGGGAGTTTACCCATATGGGGGATCGGGTCACCTTCGAAACCCTGCTGGCCGCCTTCGGCCTGGAACGCAACACAGGCCTGACCGCAATCGCCAGGATGGTCCATGCCCTGGATGTGGGCGGAACCACCCCGGAAGCCCCCGGCCTGGAGGCCCTGTTGACCGCCATCAAGCGACGCGCCAGGGATGACGACGCTTTCCTGTTCGCCTGCCTGCCCATTTTTGATGATTTTTATAATTTCTTTGTCGCCCAGGAGCGAACCGATGGCTGACCCCCCTCCCCAACCCACCTTCCGGGAAATGTTCTGGTACTGGCTGAAGCTGGGGTTCATCAGTTTCGGGGGACCGGCGGGGCAGATTGCCATGATGCACCGGGAACTGGTGGAAAAACGCCGCTGGATCTCGGAAGCCCGTTTTCTCCACGCCCTGAACTACTGCATGCTCCTGCCCGGCCCAGAGGCGCAGCAGTTGACGATCTATTTGGGCTGGTTGACACATCGCACCCTGGGCGGGGTGGTGGCCGGAACCCTGTTCATCCTCCCTTCCCTGCTGATCCTCATGTTGCTGACCCATCTCTATCTGGCGTATGGCGAGTTGCCGCTGGTCAAGGGGATGTTCAACGGGATCAAGCCGGCGGTGGTGGCCATCGTGATGTTTGCCGCCTGGCGCATCGGCAGGCGGACCCTGGTGAACGGCTGGCTGTGGGCCATTGCCGGGACCGCGTTTCTGGCGCTGTTCTGGTGGCGCGTCCCCTTTCCCGTTGTGGTGCTGGGTGCGGGGGTGGCTGGCATGCTCGGCGGACGACTGGCCCCCCACCGGTTCGCCATGGCGTCCGGCCATGGATCCGGTCCGGAGCAGATGGAGGAAAGCGCCGTCAGACCGGAACATACCCGTTTCAAGGCCAGCCGTCTGGTGGTGCAACTGCTGGTATTCGCGGGCATCTGGGGGATCGGCATGGCCATCATGGGCCATCCGGTCCTGCGGGAGATGGGGAGTTTCTTTTCCAAGGCGGCCCTGGTCACCTTCGGCGGGGCCTACGCGGTGCTGCCGTATGTCTATCAGGGCGGGGTGGAGCAGTTCGGCTGGCTGACCGGGGCGCAGATGGTGGATGGCCTGGCCCTGGGCGAAACCACCCCCGGCCCTTTGATCATGGTGGTGGCCTTCGTGGGCTACGTGGGGGGATGGAGCAAGGCCATCCTCGGCCCGGACGCCTTGTGGCAGGCCGGGGTGGCCGGCGCGGCCACAGCGACTTTCTTCACCTTTCTGCCTTCGTATTTCTTTATCCTGGCGGGAGCGCCCCTGATTGAATCCACCCATGGGCAAATCCGCTTCACCGCCCCACTGACCGCCATCACCGCCGCCGTGGTCGGGGTGATCCTCGATCTGGCGCTTTTTTTCGCATGGCACGTCTTCTGGCCCGCCGCAACCCCGGAGCACCCCTTCCTGGGAGGGATCGCCTGGTTCCAACTCCTGGTGGCATGCGGGGCCTTCATCGCCATGTGGCGCTTCGACCAGGAGGTCACCCGCGTCATCGCGGTCTGCCTGCTGATCGGCCTTTTGTCAACCGTATAAACTTGGAGAAAAACATGCCAAAACTGGAATTGCACTATCAAAGCAGCCTGGCCAGAACCGGCAAGGAGTACCGGGAAATCCACGAGTGGATCGACGAACCCGGAGCGAAATACGAACGCCACGACCTGGGCAGGGTGCTGGAGTTCGCCCGCATGTGGAGCGACAAGTACGGCGAGGAGGGGGCGCAGGAGTATCTGCGGCACTTGCAGGACGATGTGGAGGCCCGCTTCAATCACCTTGTGGAGGACATGCAAAAGAGCCTCAACGACAATCTGGCCTATTTCGGTTGTTTGACCACTGCCAATCCTGGTGCAAAAAAATGAAATGGATCACCCGCTCCCATGTGCATGTCGATCGTGTCGCCTGCCCCTGGCTGATCTCCCGCTTCATCGACGCCAAGGCCGAATTTCTCTTCGTGCCGAAAAGCCGGGTCCTGGAGGTGGCGGCGCAAGAAGGGGCGATCTCCTTCGACAGCCCCGGCGCGCAGTACGACCATGATGGCGACCTGTGCACCTTCGATGTCTTGATCCGCGCTCATGAACTGACCGACAAGCCCCTGCTGCGGCTGGCACGCATCGTCAACGGCGCCGACACCCGCCGCTACGACCAGGACCCCCTGGCGCGCGGACTGGAAGCCATTGCCACCGGGTATGGCGTGCGTTTTCCCGACGACCGGGACAACATCCAGCGACAGTTCGAACTGTACGACTCCCTCTACGCCTGGTGCACGCTGGAGGTGGCCAGGCAACCCTGACCAGGGAATGGACATGAGACAAACGGCCCGCTTGATGGAATTTCTCGCCTTGCGACGCGAGACAGTGGGTTTGCTGCTGCTGGTGATCCTGGTGGGGCTTGGAGAACGGCTCGCGGAACGGTTTCTGCCCATCTATCTGCTCGCTTTGGGCGGTGGACCCCTGGTGATCGGCATGCTGGGGGCGCTCAACAACCTGCTGGACGCCCTCTACTCCCTGCCGGGGGGCTATCTGGCCGAACGCCTGGGGATCCGGCGCAGTCTGCTCTACATCAACCTGCTGGCCATGACCGGCTATCTGATCGTGATTCTGCTGCCGCGCTGGGAGGCGGTGCTGGGCGGGGCGATCCTGTTTCTGGCCTGGAGCGCTTTGTCGCTGCCGGCCAGCATGGGCCTGATCGCCTCGGTGTTGCCGGCCAACAAGCGCACCATGGGCGTGACCATGCACTCGCTGATCAAACGCCTGCCCATGGCCCTGGGGCCGGTGATCGGCGGCATCTGCATCGACCGGCTGGGAGAGGTGGAGGGGATCCGCTTTGCCTTCGTCATTGCCCTGGGGATGGCGACGGTGGGGCTGTTCGCCCAGCAGCGGCTGATCCCGGACGACCGGCCCGCAAGGAGGGCGCATCCCCCCGGCGGGCCGTTCGCCCTGATCACTCCCGCCATGCGGCGGCTGCTGGTCTCGGACATCCTGGTGCGCTTCTGCGAACAGATGCCCTATGCCTTTGTGGTGGTGTGGTGCATGAAGGTAATCGCCAACCCGGTTTCCGCTGCCGAATTCGGTGTGCTCACCATGATCGAGATGACCACGGCGGTCCTGATCTACCTCCCGGTGGCCTGGATGGCGGATCGGAGCGGCAAAAAGCCGTTTGTAATCATTACGTTTTTGTTTTTTACCGCATTCCCGCTCGTATTGTTATGGTCCGACTCCTTCCCGTGGCTGGTGGCGGCCTTTGTCGTGCGCGGATTGAAAGAGTTCGGCGAGCCGGCGCGCAAGGCGCTGATCCTCGACCTCGCCCCTCCGGATCACCGGGCCGCCGCCTTCGGGGCCTATTATCTGGTTCGGGACACGGTGGTGGCGGTGGGCGCCTTCGCGGGTGCCCTGTTGTGGCAGTTGGGTCCGCAGGTCAACCTCCTGACCGCCGCCGCCTTCGGCCTGGCCGGGACGCTGTGGTTCGCGGTATGGGGCAGGGACGAAGCCTGATGCGGCATCAACGGTCCAGCAACCGGGAGAGAAACCGCGCGGCCCGTTCCGTGCCCGGCTGCTCGAAAAAGGTCCGGCTGGGGGCATCCTCCAGGATGGCCCCCTGGTCCATGAAGATCACCCGGTTGGCCACTTTTCTGGCAAAACCCATTTCGTGGGTGACGCACATCATGGTCATCCCCTCCCTGGCCAATTCCACCATCACCTCCAGCACCTCGCCGACCATTTCCGGGTCCAGGGAGGAGGTGGGTTCGTCGAAGAGCATGCAGACCGGATCCATGCACAAGGCGCGGGCGATGGCGGCCCTTTGCCGCTGTCCCCCGGAGAGCTGGGCCGGGTGCTTGGCGGCCTGATCGGCCAGGCCCACCCGTTCCAGCAGGCGCATCCCGTTGGCCTCGGCCTCGGCGCGGGGGCGTTTGAGCACCTTGACCTGCGCCAGGCATAGGTTGTCCATGATGCTCATGTGGTTGAACAGCTCGAAGTGCTGAAACACCATGCCCACCCTGGCGCGCAGGCGGGTCAGGTCGGTGGCGGGATCGGTCAGCGAGACGCCGTCCACGACGATCTCCCCTGCCTGGATCGGCTCCAGGGCGTTGATGCAGCGGATCAACGTCGACTTGCCGGAACCCGACGGGCCGCACACCACCACCACCTCGCCACGGGCGATTTCCGCGCTGCACCCGTTGAGGACCTGAAACGCCCCGAAATGTTTCGATACATTGCGAATGGAGATCATTTGGAAAACCTCTTTTGTAACCGGGCCACCAACCTGGAGAACAGCAACCCAATGCACAGATAAACCGCCCCGGCCATGATCAGCATCTCCGTCAGACGGCCATCCCGGTCGCCGATCTTGTAGGACATGCCGAAGAAGTCCGCCAGACCGATGACGTAGACCAGCGAGGTGTCCTGGAAGAGGATCACCGCCTGGGTGAGCAGCAGGGGCAGCATGTTGCGAAAGGCCTGCGGCAAAATGATGCTCCTCAGGGTCGCCCCACGGGTGAACCCCAGGGCCAGACCGGCCTCCATCTGACCATGCGGCACCGAGAGGATGCCGGCGCGCAGGATTTCGGCGTAATAGGCGGCCTCGAACAGGGCGAAGGCCACCATGGCCGAGGCGAGGCGGATGTCGCCGACCGCGCGACCGAACAGGCCATGCAGCACCTCCGGGACGATGAGAAAAAACCACAGAATCACCATCACCAAAGGCACGGAGCGAAAGAGATTGATATACAGGGTGGCAAGCCACGCCAGGGGTCGCACGGGGGACAATCGCGCCACGGCCAGCACGGTTCCCCAGAC
Source organism: Magnetococcales bacterium (assembly GCA_015231915.1). Taxonomy (GTDB): domain Bacteria; phylum Pseudomonadota; class Magnetococcia; order Magnetococcales; family Magnetaquicoccaceae; genus Magnetaquiglobus. The sequence goes on along the minus strand of JADGAR010000021.1, from coordinate 5,826 downwards.
CAGGCCGACCAGCATGGCGGTCAAGGTGATCCGGGCGGTGACGATGGCCCCCTCCAACAGCAGGGGCCAGGCCGCGAGCGCCGAGGAAAAATCCAGGCCGATCATTCCCGTCCCTCCAGAGCAAGGCCGGGAACGCGCACGCCCTGCTCCAGACGACGCATGCCGAACAGGACCGTCAGGTTGATCAGCAGATAGAGCAGGGTGACGGCGATGAAGGCCTCGTACGGCTGGGCGGTGTAATCCACCAGTTGCTGGGCCTGGCGGGAGAGTTCCAGCAGACCGATGGTGGTGGCCACAGAAGAATTTTTGAAAACATTCAGGAATTCACTGGTCAATGGCGGCAGGGTGATCCGCAGGGCCACCGGGAGCAGCACCCAACGGTAGGCTTGTACCGAGGTCAATCCCAGGGCCAGGGCCGCCTCCTTCTGTCCGGGGGGGATGGCCTGGAGCGCGGCGCGCACCTGTTCGGCGACCCGCGCCGCAGTAAACATGCCCAGGCAAAGCCATGCCGCGAGAAACTGCTGGGCTTCCGGCCTCCACCCCTTGATGGCCTCCCCCCAGGGGCCGGGCATGAGTTCCGGCAGGACGAAATACCAAAGAAAGAGTTGCACCAGCAAGGGGATGTCGCGGAACAGCTCCACATAGGCCATGGCCAGGTTGCGCCAGACCAGCCGGTGGGTCGAGGCGCGGGCGATGCCCAGGGGGATGCCCAGCGCCAGGGCCAGCAGCCAGGCGCTCACGGAAAGCAGCACGGTCCAGAAGAGTCCCGTAATCAGCCAGTGCAGATAGGTCCCGCCGCTGGGCGTGGCGCTGGTCAGGATGCCCCAGTTCCAGTGATAGCCCGTGGGGCGCGCTGGCGTGGTGGCGGCGGTTTGCCGGGGTTCGTCCTGGTCGAAGGAGAGGTCGTTCGGCTCCCGGAAGAGATTTTTCATCGCCTCGGAAATGGGGAAATGGAGATTCAGCCCCCTGGGGGGAATGGGACTGGTGAACCATTGGGCATAGATCCGCTCCGCCTCGCCGGAGGTCATGAGCCAGGCCAGGGTCTCGTTGACCAGGGCGCGAAAGGCGGGATCGTCCTTGCGCATCATGCAGCCGTAGGCCTCCTGGGAGAGGGGTGTGCCGGTGACGATCCATTCGCGGGGATTTTTGGCCTTGGCCCGTTCGCCGAAGAGCAGGGCGTCATCCATCATGAAGGCGACCGCCCGACCGGTGGTCAGGATCATGAAGGACTCGCCGTGATCCTTGGCGCTGATCAGGCTCATGGACATCCGGTTGTCGTCGTTCATCCTGCGCAGCAACCGTTCCGAGGTGGTGCCGGCGGTGGTGACGACGGTCTTGCCCGCCAGATCGGGAAAATCCTTCACCCCGGAGGAGACATGGGTGAGCAGGCGGGTGCCGACGATGAAGATGGTGTTGGAAAAGGCCACCTGTTTGCGGCGTTCGGCGTTGTTGGTGGTGGAGCCGCACTCCAGATCCACGGTGCCGTTTTGCACCAGCGTGATCCGGTTGGAGGAGTTGACCGGCATCAGTCGCACCCGCAGATCGGGCATGGCCAGTTGCGCCTTGATGGCCCGCACCACACGCAACATCAGGGTGTGGGAGTAGCCGATCACCTGCTGATTGTCGCCATAATAGGAAAACGGCAAGGAAGATTCCCGGTGCCCCAGGGTGATGGCGCCGCTCTCCTGGATCTTGCGCAGGGTTCCTTCCAGGGCCAGAACCGGGCGCGGCGCCAACAGGAGCACAAGGAGACATGCGAACGGCGCCAGGATGCGAAGCAATTTCGGCATGAGCGGTTCGTCCGTTAGGAATGGAGGCGAGTGCAATTTTTTGAACCTATCACGAGAAGCGATGGAATTGCACGGATACTCGCCAAAAATTGACAAATTTTTGAGTTTCCTCATCCATGAATTGATCCGCAATTGATACGAAGCGATGTACAGTGTGGGCTTTCCCAGCAACCCAGAGGTGGCAGGAGCCTGGTACGTGACGGCACAGCATCCGGAATCCGGAAAAGATCATCTGCGTGGTTTGATCATAGGCGCACTTGGCGTCGTATTCGGGGATATCGGCACCAGTCCTCTCTATGCGATCAAGGAGTCGCTGACCGCCGCCGGCCATGGCGTTCCGCCGGGTCAGGCCGAGGTTCTGGGGGTTCTCTCCATGATCTTCTGGTCCCTGGTGGTGGTGATCACCGTCAAATACGTGCTGTTCATCATGCGCGCCGACAACAAGGGAGAAGGAGGGATCATGGCATTGACCGCCCTCGCCCTGCGCTCGCCCCATGCCACGCCCCGCTGGCGGATCTTCATCAATATCCTGGGAATCTGCGGCCTGGCGCTCTTCTTCGGGGACGGGGTGATCACGCCGGCGATTTCGGTGCTCTCCGCCGTGGAGGGGCTGGAGCTGGTGACCCCGGTGCTGCAACCGGTGGTGGTGCCCGTCACCGTGGGGATTCTGATGGGATTGTTTTTGTTCCAGCGCAAGGGAACCGAAGGGGTGGGCGCCTTGTTCGGGCCGGTGATGATCCTTTGGTTTCTGGTGCTGGCGGGCCTGGGGGTGCGTGGCATTTCAATGAATCCCCATGTCCTGGTGGCATTCGATCCGACCTACGCCGTGCGATTCTTCATCGCCCACCGGGGAGAAGCCTTCGTGGTGATGGGGGCGGTCTTTCTGTCGGTGACCGGGGCCGAGGCCCTCTACGCCGACATGGGCCACTTCGGTCGTCGTCCCATCCGCATGGCCTGGCTGGCACTGGTCTTTCCGGCGCTTACCATCAACTATCTGGGACAGGGCGCCTTGATTCTGCAAGATGTGGAGACCCTCAAGAATCCCTTCTACCTGCTGGCCCCCTCCTGGGGAGTGGCGCCTTTGGTGCTGCTCTCCACCGCCGCGACCGTGATCGCCTCCCAGGCGGTGATCTCCGGGGCCTTTTCCGCCTCCCGCCAGGCCATGCAGCTCGGCTTCCTGCCCCGCATGGAGGTGATCCACACCTCCCCGCGCGAAGAGGGCCAGATCTATGTCCCCACCGTCAACTGGATTCTGCTGGCTGCGGTTCTGGTGCTGGTGCTGGGATTTCGTTCCAGCGGCAATCTCGCAGCCGCCTACGGCATCGCCGTGACCGGGGCCATGGCCATCGACACCACCCTGGCATTCGGCCTGGTGTTGCGGACCATGCTCGGCTGGAACGTGGCGATGACCTTGGCGGCAACATTTTTCTTTTTGGCCTTCGACCTGGCCTTCTTCGCCGCCAACTCCCTCAAAATCCCGGAAGGGGGCTGGCTGCCCCTCCTGTTGGGCGCAGTCAATTTCCTGCTGATGTCCACCTGGCAGAAAGGCCGCGTGCTGACGCGGGAGGCCCTTGCCCGCGACGAAATCCCCCTCGAGCCGTTCCTGCGCCAGTTCGCGGAAAATCCGGTCCCCCGCGCCCAGGGGATCGGCCTCTATCTGGCCACCTCCGCCCGCATCGCCCCCATTCCCCTGGTGCAGAATCTCCAGCACCACTGGATCATCCACGAAACCGTGATCATCGCCACGATCCGTTTTCTCGATACCCCGCAGCTCGGCAGCCGGGAACGGGTCACGGAAGAAGACCTGGGCAACGGCTTTTACCGCCTGACCGTCCATTTCGGTTTTTCCGAGACCCCGGACCTGCCCCGCGCCTTGCGTCAGAGCCGTCTGCTGGCCGACTGGTCCAACCCGGACGAAACCTCTTTCTTCCTGGGCCGTGCCGTATTTTTCGCGACAAAGGCCCATGCCGGCATGCCGTTGTGGCGCATTCGGCTGTTTTTGTGGTTGCAGCGCAATGCCAGCAGCGCCGCCACATGGTTTCACCTCCCCCCCCACCGGGTGGTGGAAATGGGCGCCCGCGTGGTGTTGACGTGAACACTTGCACCGGATTCGATTTTCCTTTATGCTTTAACTATGGGGGGTTGGTTTAATCAACACAGGGTAAAACTTAAAAATATATGGAAATACTTATAATTGGAGCAGGCGTGGTCGGAATCTCGCTTGCAAAACATCTCTCCGGAGAAGGCCACAATGTCGTGGTCATCGACAACAACGCTGCAGTGATCCGGCATTTGCAGGAAACCATGGATCTGCAGGCCCTGCACGGTGACACCTCGGACAGCGGATTCCTCATCTCCGGCGGACTGGAAAAGGCCGATCTGGTGTTGGCCGTCACCAACTCGGACGAAAGCAACATCATCATCACCCTGATGTCGCGTACCCTCAACCCGCGCGCCAGGATCATCGCCAGGGTGCGCAAAAAACAGTTCCTGGACAACCCGAAACTGCTTGACGCCAATGCCCTGGGAGGGACCATCGTCTTCAGCCCGGAACACGCCGCAGTCGATATGATCATGGACCTGCTGCGCATCGATCAGGCCTTCGAGGTGGTCCCGTTCGAAAACGGCTCCATCAGCCTGGCCGGGTTTCGTCTGGGCGAGGAGAGCGTCCTGCTTGGCCGCCCCTTGAGCCAGATTCCGGATCTGGCCAGGGTGGGCGCCCTGATCGTGGCCGTGGACAAGGGGGGCGAGGTGGTGATCCCCAACGGGCAGACCATCCTCAGCGTCACGGATCGGGTCTTCATCACCGCCGGGACCCGCACCGAACTGCCGCAAATCCTGACCCTGCTGGGCCGGCGTCCGGTGCAACACCGCAAGATCGTCATCGCCGGCGGGGGATGGAAGGGAGAACATGTCGCCGCCCGGCTCGAAAAACAGGGGGTGCCGGTCTATCTCCTGGAAAATTCCCTGGAGCGCTGCCAGGAGTTGGCCGCCGTGCTGGACGAAACCAATGTCATCCATTGCGACGCCACAGACCCGGAAATCCTCAAAAAACACGCCCCGAGCGCCTCCACCTTCATCGCCGTGACCGGTCATCAGGAGGTGAACCTGGTGCTCTGCCTGCTGGCGCGCAAGGCGGGAGCACGCCGCGCCATCGCCCTGATGGACAACGAGGCCTACATCACCATGGCCCCCTCGTTGGGCATCGACGCGGTGGTCAGCCCGAAACAGGCTGCCGTCGGCAAGATCCTGCGCTTCCTGAGCACCGGAAAAATCGTGGACGCCGCCACCATGCTGCATGGCAACCTGGACGCCCTGTACATGGAGATCCAGGAAGGCTCCCGGATGGTGGGCACTCCCATCAAGTCCCTGGGGTTGCCGAAAACCCTGATCGTCGCCGGCGTGGTCAAAAAAGATCAAATGCTGGTTCCCAACGGCAACATGGTCCTGCAACCGGGGGATATGGTCCTGCTGATCACCTATCCGGGTCACTTCAAGCACGTCGATGAGTTCATGAGCCGAAAATGAATCTGATCTTCGATTTGCGCGTCCTGTCGCTGCTGCTGGTGCTGATCTCAACCTTTCAGCTCTTTCCGCTGCTGCTCGCCTACGGCCTGGGCGAGGATACCCTGCCGCTGGCCAAGTCCATCGGCGTCACCTCGCTGGTGAGCGGACTGGGGCTGTTCCTGACCCGCAAGGCGCGACCGGTCATGGAACCCAGGGACGGCTTCCTGGTCACCAGCCTGGGTTGGTTTTTCGCCTCCTTCTTCGGCGGACTGCCCTATGTCTTCCATGGCGGGCTGGATCTCCCCGCAGCCTTTTTCGAAACCGCCTCCGGGTTCACCACCACCGGCTCCTCGGCCATGACCGACATCGAAGTCTGGCCGCAGAGCATCCTCCTGTGGCGCAGCACCACCCAATGGCTGGGAGGGATGGGCATGGTGCTGATGGCCATCGCCATCCTGCCCTTACTGGGCGTCGGGGGGACCCAGTTGATGAAGGCCGAAGTCCCCGGCCCCACCAAGGACCGCATGAG